>NZ_JAMAXZ010000030.1:0-434 GCF_023712585.1 Microbacterium sp. P26
TTATAGCGGCCGGGCAGGATCGAGCCGCCATAGATGAAGACGCTGGGCACGTTCAGCCGCACCATCGCCATCATCATCCCCGGCAGCGACTTGTCGCAGCCCGCAAGGCCCACCAGCGCGTCATAGCAATGCCCGCGCATGGTCAGTTCGACCGTGTCCGCAATGGCATCGCGGCTGGCAAGCGACGACCGCATCCCCTCGTGCCCCATGGCAAGGCCGTCGGTCACGGTGATGGTGGTGAATTCGCGCGGGGTGCCGCCGCCGCGCTTGACGCCCATCTTGACGACCTGCGCCTGCCGGTTCAGCGCGATGTTGCAGGGCGCGGCCTCGTTCCAGCAGGTGGCGACGCCGACGAAGGGTTGGTGGATCTCTTCCTCGGTGATCCCCATCGCGTAAAGATAGCTGCGATGCGCAGCGCGCGCCGGACCTTCGGT
>NZ_JAMAXZ010000031.1:0-431 GCF_023712585.1 Microbacterium sp. P26
GTAGACAGCCCGGCGGCAAACTGGGCGCGGGTCAGCGCCACCCACGGCGCGACCGGTAATCCGGCACCCTGCCACAGCCACTTGCTGCGCAGTTTATCCATTGAAATCGCCGAAGCCATCACGCCGCTGCCGGTATAAGGCAGCTGGATTAACTCCAGCAGCCCCTGCAGAGTGCCATCTTCCCCGCCGCGGCCGTGGAGGGCAATAAACGCTTTCTTAAAGCCCTGCTTTTTTAGCTGGGTAATATCAACATCGCGCGGGTCGACCGGATGGGCGTCCACCCCGCCTTCACGCAGCCCGGCCAGCACCGCCGCGCCTGAATTCAGCGACACTTCACGTTCAGCGGAGGTTCCACCGAAAAGCACCGCGATTTTATCAGCCATGGCGCTCCTCCTCCGCTTTTTGCGGGATCAGTTTGATTTCAGCCAGGT
>NZ_JAMAXZ010000032.1:0-427 GCF_023712585.1 Microbacterium sp. P26
GGGGGGGGGGGTGGGGGGGGGGGGGGTGGGGGGGGGGGGGGGGGGGGCGGGGCGTGGCCCCGGGGCCACTTTCCACGCCCCGGGGCCACGTCTGGCGCCCCGGTCGCGCCCCGCCCCTCGACGGCGCGCTCAGGCGGGGTGCGCGGCGTGGGCCCGGGGCCCCTTTCCCCGCCCCGGGGCCACTTTCGACGCCCCGAGGCGATGGATGGCCGGGGTTTCGGCGCTGAGCGCGGGGTTGGGGTGGGTTGCGAGCTCAGGCGGGGTGCGCGGTGTGGCCCCGGGGCCACCTTCTACGCCCCGGGGCCACGTCTGGCGCCCCGAGGCGACGGATGGCCGGGGTTTCGGCGCTGAGCGCGGGGTTGAGGTGTGTTGCGCGCTCAGGTGGGGTGCGCGGCGTGGGCCCCGGGCGCCCGGCCACACCCCCCGG
>NZ_JAMAXZ010000033.1:0-422 GCF_023712585.1 Microbacterium sp. P26
GCCGGAAATGACTGCCTTTTCCATGGTCTCGTCTTCTTCAAAAGTAATCAGGGTGCCCGAGCGCATTTCTTCGTCGAGCGCAATCAGCGGATCGGTCAGGCTCGACAGCACACGCGTCTTCACCTGGTATTTGCCGGCGAATTCGACCGAGCGGATCTGCAGGACCTTCGAGCCGAGGCTGGCCATTTCCAGCATTTCCTCTAACGTCACGCGATCGAGGCGGCGCGCCTCTTCGACGACACGCGGATCGGTCGTGTAGACGCCGTCGACGTCGGTATAGATCAGGCACTCTTCGGCACCCAGCGCAGCCGCCACCGCCACCGCCGACGTGTCCGAGCCGCCCCGGCCCAGCGTCGTGATGTGGCCGTCCGGATCAACGCCCTGGAAGCCCGTGATGATCACGACCTTGCCCGCGTTCAGAT
>NZ_JAMAXZ010000034.1:0-421 GCF_023712585.1 Microbacterium sp. P26
GGCCATCCGCACACGGCGGCCGTTAGACTCGTCGATAATCGAGGTGCGGCTGAGGAGGTCGGTATCGTTCGGATACTGCTCCTGCAAGGTCTTGAGGAAATAGTCGTTAATCTCGAAGATAATTTGCAGATGGCGCGGCAGAATTTTACCCAGCATATCCACCGGCCAGGTCTCGAGCGCTTCGCTCATCAGGGTGTGGTTGGTATAGGAGAAGACCTGACAGGTCACCTCGAACGCCTCGTCCCAGCTGAACTTATGTTCGTCGATAAGCAGACGCATCAGCTCCGGTATCGACAGCACCGGGTGGGTGTCATTCAGGTGAATGGCAATCTTGTCCGCCAGGTTGTCATAGGTCTTATGCAACATGTAATGGCGACTCAGGATATCCTGCACCGTGGCCGACACGAGGAAATACTCCTGG
>NZ_JAMAXZ010000035.1:0-418 GCF_023712585.1 Microbacterium sp. P26
AAGTAAGACACATAAAATTCTTCATTTGGCTTAGCATCAATCTTCGCAACCTTAATGATTACATTTTTATTTTCAATAAGTTCACCGACTTTAGCTTTATAGGTAAAACCGTCACCTTCAATTGAATAAGAATTGTCATCAATAACATTCAATACAATCTTAGGAGCCTTTTCACCATTTTCAGGTAGATAAAGTTTTTCTATAACTATTTTCCCGCCTACATCACCTGTCAAGCGATGTATTCCACGGCCAATTAAGGGAAAATATTTGTTTTCAATTTGCGTTTGCAAATTTAAATTATCAACTGTTTTACCAAGTATCATTCTTGATTGAAGCAATGCTATCTCAGGAGCTGATTGCGGTTGAGCATCAGGTAATATTTGAGTTAAACTGCTTAGAATCGCGTTCCCTTGTTTTT
>NZ_JAMAXZ010000036.1:0-407 GCF_023712585.1 Microbacterium sp. P26
GGGCCAGAGCGCGATCGGCGCGCCGTCGATCGCCGCCGCGTACGCGTCGGTCGAGCGCCGCAACTTGCCGATGGCGACCACGTCGCTCAATATCGTGCAGCGGCTCGGCGGCCCGACGTTCACGACGCTGTGCACGCTGTTTCTCGCGTGGCGGCTGCAGGCCGAATCGACGACGGCCGGCGGCACGCAGGCCGTCGCCTATGCGTGGGCGTTCGGCCTGCTGTGCGCGCTGCATGCGGCAAGCTTCGTGACGACGCTGCGGCTGCCGTTGCGATCGTCCCGCGCAGGCGGCGGCGACTGACCTCGATATCCTGCCGGCCGGCGGCGGCCTGCCCGTCCTGCCGAATTTCTCGATCAACCTGCATGTGCCGCGCGGCCAGCACACGCCGGCCGCGCGGCACATGCAG
>NZ_JAMAXZ010000037.1:0-402 GCF_023712585.1 Microbacterium sp. P26
GCGCTAATAAGGCGACATCAGACGGAAAAACACCAACTCGTGCATCTGATATCCGCATCTATGTGTAACTGTGTGTGCTCTCAGTAAAATGAACTAGATTCTGGAAGAAAGAAGGAAAGGGAAAATAAAATCAATGGGGACTGCCAGTCTGCAAAGACTCGTCACAATCAAGACACAGCTGAAACATGAACTTTTTGTTAGAAACATTGAACATATTTATCCTATAGTGGCTCTCTATGCTAACCTAAAACCAAGTCTTACAGCTACTGCAAAACTCATCACAACCTATGGGACAATAGTTTGACCAGATGCCGCATTCAAGTCGGCCCCAACAAAAATTCTGACAACTGAATACAAATCAAATCTGTGTTACTAAAGAAAACCATCAAAGTGCTCCTGAAA
>NZ_JAMAXZ010000038.1:0-398 GCF_023712585.1 Microbacterium sp. P26
GCGCCACACCGTGCTCCCCGAGCTGGCGGAGGCCGCCGCCCGCGCGTCGCACGCTCCCAACGCTGGCCCGGAGGACGACCGGGAGCGGGGGCAGTCGACGCCCCCGCGGGCGCCGCACGGGGAACCCACGCGTGACGACGCCGCGACGTCGCCGTTCGTGGATCCCGTCACCGGTCACCTGCTCTCACCCGGCACCCACGCCAGGAACCGGCTCTACACGGAGAACGCCCGGGAGCTGTTCGTGACCGCGGGCAGGGCGGCGCTGAGCGGCGTCGGCCCCGGGATCACCGCGGCGGACGTGACCCACGTGGTCACGGTGTCCTGCACCGGGTTCTTCGCGCCCGGTCCGGACGTGCGTGTGACCAAGGACCTGGGGCTGCCCGCGCACGTCAAGCGGG
>NZ_JAMAXZ010000039.1:0-383 GCF_023712585.1 Microbacterium sp. P26
GTGTTCAAACAGGCCCGCGCGGGCCTCAACCGTACTCAGCCGTTCATCGTGGAGAAGGATCGCGACGCCAAAGCGGCCATGAATTTTATTGGCGAAATTACGCGCGCGCGCCGTCAGCGGTTGCTCGGTGCCGTCCATATTGAGCGGCAGGCCGACGATTACCGCCTCAGGCTGCCACTCTTTAAGCAGTTTTTCGATGACGTTCCAGTCCGGTTTACCGTCCTGCGCCTTCAGCGCCGGTAATGGTCGTGCGGTCGCGGTGATGCGTTGTCCCACCGCCACGCCGATGCTTTTGGTGCCAAAGTCAAAGCCGAGAAAGGTTCCGCTCATCACGCATGCCCCGCGACGCCTGGCATCGTCACAATGTCGATACCAATCAGTTT
>NZ_JAMAXZ010000003.1:0-588147 GCF_023712585.1 Microbacterium sp. P26
AGACGATGAGGTTGCCGTTGCGGCCGTCGAGGAGGCGCCCGTCGGGGGCGAGGAAGACGGCGCCCCAGGCGAGTGTGGATCCGGAGGGTACGCCGACGGTCGGATTGGAGGCGACGTTCTGCATCCAGCGGAAGGAGCCGTCTCGCATCTTCAGCGGCACGAAGGTGTCGCCGTTTGCGCCCGGGACGTTCTGGCCGAAGCTGTCGACGTTGGAGACGATGAGGTTGCCGTTGCGGCCGTCGAGGAGGCGCCCGTCGGGGGCGAGGAAGACGGCGCCCCAGGCGAGTGTGGATCCGGAGGGTACGCCGACGGTCGGATTGGAGGCGACGTTCTGCATCCAAGCAAACGACTCAGAAGTTGTTCCCGAGAGAGCCGCGGACACTGCGGATGCTCCAGACGACGTCGCCGTCGCGGTACCGGAGCCACCCTTGCCCGGGACGTTGATGCCGGGCAGAGTGACATACCCATCAGAGCCGCTCACGCCCGTCGAGCTGGTGCCGCCACTTGTAAATGTGTAGCCGTTCGAGAGCGAAACGGTGACGTCCACACCGGCCCTGGGGGTGCCTCCGCTCGCAACCGATACTTTCGCGCCGGTTATCGTCGAGCACCCTTGGCCGCTGTACGAGGACTGATTGAAGGCAAGTGTCAATCCGGAAGCGGCGAACGCCGGGGTCGATGCGGTCAGAACGATGGCCGGCACTGCAAACGCCGTACCGGCAAGGACAGCTCGGCGCGAGAGGGGGCCGCGGGTGGCGTCGGCCAATGTGGAGAGGTCGAGGTCAGGAGACTGGTCGTTCACGGAAGATCCTTTCGATCAACGTGCCGTTGGGACCACGGGCGGGTCACAGGTCGGGAGTGGCAGCAGGACTTCTCCGCACTCTGACCGGCTCACCGTCCGTACACAGCGAAAGCACCACCCTCACCGACGGGTGAAGGTGGTGCTTTCCTGATCAGAGGGTGAATCGACGGGGTGACGGCCTGGACGGAGTTCTTAGAAGATCACCCCTGGGGTCACCTAGGTCGCTTAGATCGCGGCGGTGAGCCAGCACGTGTCGTGAGCTCGAGTGGCTCACGAGCGCGCTCGCGTCACTGCAGCCACTGGTCCCAGTGCGACTGCGCCATACTCCCCGCCACGGCGTGGAGGGCTTCCGCCAGGCGGAGGGCGCCCGAAAGGTCGATGCGGATGTGGAGGTGGCGGAGCTCCTCGGTCGAAACCTCGATCCACTCGCCAGAGGAGGTCTTGGTGCGTACCGCCGTGAGTGTCGCTGGCTGCGCGACTCCGCCGATGTCGAGCACCGCGCCGAGCTCCAGGGGATCGCCGTAGTGGGCCCCCGTCCACCATGGGTCCTGATGAATCGTGCACCAGGTGGGACAGTTCGGCCGTGTAGTCATGACCGCGAATGTAGTGAGTTTGCGAGTGCCGCCGCGCGAGTTCTCCACAGGCACGTCGTTGACGCGCCGCGCACCTCGGCAGGTGAAGCCGATATGCGGGGTGGAGACGAGTGGACAAGAGAACGAACCCTTCGCGGATGGTGCGCCGTTGATTGGCACAACGGTGGCATGCGCATGTAGAGGTGTGCGGAAGGCCGAGTCCAATACCCCCGGGCGAGGAGGCCAACTTGTGCGGAATTCCGGTCCTCTCCGTACGCCACGGCCTGATGCTTCGCGGCGATAATCACCTCGGAACTCACCTCCCAGCGAGACCGACACCCGTTCTCATTCCCGACTTGCCCGAACCAACACCTCCGAGCTGGTCACCCGCCTAGCCTGGAGCTATGCACGATCACGCGCCGGGCGGCGGCATCCGGGATGCCAGTCATAGACGCCTGCTCGCTACCGCTCTCGGGTTGACCACCGTGGTGATGGTCGTGCAGATCGTCGGCGCGATCATTTCGGGCTCTCTGGCACTGCTGGCCGACGCGGCGCACATGTTCACCGACGCCGCGGCGCTCGTCGTCGCCCTGATCGCGACGGCGATTGCCGCCCGACCTGCTGACGACCGCCGCACCTTCGGATACCAGCGCGCCGAGGTGCTCGGTGCCCTCGCCAACGGGATCATCCTGATCCTGCTGTGCGCGTGGGTCGGCATCGAGGCGGTGCAGCGTCTGCTCTCGCCGAGCGAAGCTGAGGTGCAGGGCGGACTGATGCTCGTCGTTGCGATCGCCGGGCTCGTCGCCAACGCGGTGTCGATGTTTCTGCTGTCGCGGGCGCAGAAGCGCAGCATCAACGTGCGCGGCGCCTACCTCGAGGTGCTCGGCGATCTGATCGGCTCGGCCGCGGTGATCGTCGCGGCGGTCGTGATCGTGACGACGGGATTTACGAAGGCGGATGCCATCGCCTCGCTGTTCATCGCGGTGCTCATCGTGCCGCGTGCGATCGGACTGCTTCGCGAGGTCGTCGTCGTGCTGACCGAATCGGCGCCGGTGGGGGTGCACGTCGCGGAGATCCGCGAGCACCTGCGCGAGGCGGACGGCGTGGTCGACGTGCACGACGTGCACGTGTGGCAGCTCACGCGCGGAGCGCCGGTGTTCAGCGCTCACGTCATCGTGGAGGACGCAGCCCTCACCGACGGTCGCGCCGCCGCGATCCTCGCGTCGCTGCAGACGTGCCTCGCGGATCACTTCGACGTCGAGCACTCGACGTTCCAGTTGGAGCCGGCCGGGCATGTGGAGCACGACTCGCGTCACGCGTAGACCTGGTCGCGTCAGATGGCTCTCGGCTGGCGAGTCGATCTCCGCTAGCCTGCGGGCAGGTACCCACACCCCCGGAGGTTCCCGTGTTCTCGTCGCTCGTCATGAACCATTGGTTGCCCGCCGCTGCCGCCGATCTCGATGAAGGGGACGGAGTCGTCGTCGTCGACGCCGACCTTCCCGAGAATCGGTCGGTGTCGGTGCTGCAGGTCGAAGACGGCCCGACCGTCGTTTCCCTGTCGCCGGCTCGAGCCGCTCACCTCGGCCATTCGCATGGCGAGCTCATCGTGGCGGACGAGGCGACGGAGCGGATCTCAGCCGCCGGGATCTCCTTGAACGACCCCGACCACCTGTTCTACCTGCCGGTCGAAGAGCAGGCAGCGGTGCTGGCCGAAACGGCAGACGGCAATACGCGCCGCCTCACCGGTGATGACGCCGACGCCTTCACCGTTCTCGCGGCCGCCGCGCCCGAGAACGAGCTCGACGAGGCCTTCGTCGAACTGGATCACTGGCTGGTGTTCGGCACCTTCGTGGAGGGGCGCCTCGCCGCGGCCGCGAGCATGTACCCGTGGCAGGGCACGCGTCTCGCCGACCTGGGCGTCATCACACTGCCCGAGTACCGGGGTCGTGGTCTCGCCCGGGCGACGGTGCTCGCCATGGCCGCTGAGGCGCTCGAGCAGGGCTACGAGCCGCAATACCGGTGCCAGCTCGACAATGCGCCGTCGGTCGCTTTGGCCCTGGCATCCGGATTCCGCCGCTTCGGCGAGTGGACCGTCATCGACGACTGAGGGATTGGGCGGCAAACCACGGTCCGTCGGCTGTGCGGAGGTTGCTGAGCCTGTCGGCGGGGCGGTACCGCGCGGGTTCGGTGGCTTCGACAGGCTCAGCCATGTCGGCGGGTCGGGTGGCTTCGACGGGCTCAGTCACCTCAGCAACTGCTGAGGGACAGAGTGAACGGCGTTCGAGACGTCGAGCCGTTGAACGCGCTCTTGCCGAGCTGGTCAATGCCAGTTGCAAGAACGCCCCCTGACGCGCCATCGATGAGACGGTTGTCGCTGGTCAGGAAGAACGACGATGACGCGGGAGTCGACCCGGCCGGCACGCCGACGGCCGCGATCTCGGAGTCGTCCTGCAGGTACGCGAATGAGCCGTCGGTCTTCTCGAGGGGCAGCCGGTAATGCGTTCCGTCGCTGTACGCGCTGCCATATGACTTGACGCCATTCGCCAGGGTGGTGTCGGCCCTGCCATCGATCAACGACGAGAAGGTCGTGAAGAAGATGCGACCGGCGACCGGTGTGAAATTGGATCCGCCGTTTGTCGCCTTCTGCAGAGTCACCCACTTGGTGGCGCCGTCGGAATTGCGCACGGGGAAAACCACACCGACGCCGTTCGAGATGACTTCGCCCGACTGCCGCACGTTCTGGGTCAGGATCCTCCCGGACGCGCCATCGGTGGGAAAGTCGGACGTGAAGATGGAATAGCCAAGCGGTGTCCCTTTGAGAACGCCGGTGGTTGAGAGCTCCGTCCCGTTTTCGAGGTAGACGTAGGTGCCGTCCGTCTTTTGGATCGGCATGCGCCACGTTCCCGCCGCGTAGATCATCTGGCCCACGGTGTCGACGTTCGATGAAAGGGTTGCCCCGGTCGATCCGTCGATCAACCGCCCGTCGGGGGAGAAGAAGACGGAGTGCGCGATCGGGCGCGAGCCGCTCGGTACACCCTGAGCTGTCACAACCGATCCGGCCTCGACGTAGCGGAAGAGTCCTGACGAACCGACAAGTGAGGCTGTCGCAGAATGCGCCGCCGAGGCCGACGCGGTGATCGAAGAGACGCCGCCGTCGCGGGGAACGGCGATGTCGGGCAGTGCGAAGACCCCGTTGGAGCCGGTGGTGCCCGTTGCGCTGGTGCCTCCGCCTGCGAAGGTGTAGCCGTCGCTGAGCATGACGGTGACGACGATCCCTCCGACGGGTGTGGCGCTGTCGGTGGCAGATACCGTCACGCCGTCGATCGTCGAGCACCCGGTGCCGCTGTACGACGTCCTGTCGAAGGAGAGGGTGAGCCCCGACGCGGCGAGGGCCGGCGAGGAGGTGGTCAGCGCAATAGCGGGGACCGACCACGCCGACGCGGCCAGCAGCGTGCGACGGGAGAGGCGGACGGGCTCATGTGCAGGGGTGGAGATGTGTTCAGAGCGAGGGGGACGGGTCGACATGGGGGTGGGTCCTTTCGGGCGAGCCGGGATCCGCTCCCGAGAGTTTCGCGGTGCGGTGGGAGAACACGTAGACATGCCCTTGCATCATGTCGCTCGGACGGGGACGTGGCCTGACGGGAGTGAAGGTGAAATCGAGCGATTGCCTGATGATCGGCAAATTCGATGAGGCGCGGGGGAGGGGCCGGCTTTCGGAATTCACCCCGCGTCTCGCGAGCGCGCGTGGGGGTCTGGGGGCTTCGACAGGCTCATCCACCTCGGTTCGGAGGTCCCTGAGCTTGTCGAAGGGACCGGGCCCCACTGAGTGCCGGTGGCTTCGACAGGCTCAGCCACCTGGGGTGCGTCAGGTTTCCCGCACGACCTCAGACGGGGACTTGTCCGGCCGGAGGCCGCGCCAGCGGGCCTGGCGCAGGATTCCGCCGGGGGTGAACTCCGCGAACTCGACTTCGCCGACCAGCTCGGGTCGCACATGGCGACGCCCTCGGCGGCCGCCCCGTTGTCGCAGGCGGTGACGGTGGCGCCCGTGATCGTCGAGCAGTCCACACCGAGGTATGACGAACGGTCGAAGGCGAGGGAGATGCCGGAGGCGGCGAAGGCCGGGGACGAGGTTGTCAGGAGGATGGCCGGGACGGCGAGCGCCGATGACGAGAGGACGGATCTGCGCGAGACCGACGACGACGGGGCGCGGTCAACGGGCTCGGGGGAGAAGTTGTCGGTCGTGCTGTTCGTCACCGTGGGGTCCCTTCGGAGGCGCAAGTGTCAGCCGACTACGCCCTATGGCCCGTTCAGAACACGCGGATCAGTGTCCGCTCAAGGGGTGGTGATGAATGAAAAGCCAGTTGATCAGCGACTCGCTTATCGGTCTGCGAGGGTGTGACCATTGGTGTTCACCCGTCATCTCACCCAGGGCTGCTCGTAGCCGCGCTGGCCCGATCGACCCATCGCAGGAGCCAGCAGGATCGACACTCCTTCAGCGAAGCAGCCTCACTCGGTATTTGGCGGATGCCGTCAGTTGCGCAGTACCGGCATCTGGCGTCTCGAGCGGGAAGCGCCGCCGGGCAGGGTTTCGCTGCGGTTTACTTGAGGCTCCCCGGAGCGGCGAGCGGCCCCCGCGGCCCGGCACGCATCGGCCCCCGGGTGGACCTCGTGCGTACTATCTCTGCAGGCGCGACGACTGGTGTAGTGGTCGCCAGATGGTGCTGTGACTGGTCGATGAATGCGGGTCGACGGACAGAACGCTCCGGGCCAACCTGAGTGGCCACACCGGAATTCCGGATTACTCAGGGCGGAAGCCGCCCGCTTCTTCGCACGCCCCTCGGCTTCGTCCGAGGAGAAGAATGCGCGAGTGCCCTTCTGTTCCGGCGGCTGCGACAGGACCAGTTGCCTCACGCCGGTCCGCTCGTCATCTGGCTCGCCCCGCTCAACCGTTGCCTCGCGCGCCTCGGTTCACGGGCGCGCCGATGCCCCAGGCCGAACCGTCCGGTGGGGCGGACTCTGTGGAGAGCCGCCCCACCTTCAACGGTTGGCGGTGTGTTCTTTCGGAGATTCGCCGAGGCCGTCCGTGCGCGCGATCCCGACCGGCGGGACAGCACCGGGAAGACCGCGAGCCGCCGAGATTAGCAACCCGGCGACGGGGCCGTGTACGCCAGACTCCAGGTTGTGTCGTACATCTCGAAGTACGTTCCTACGAGGGCGGCGTCCGCCGAGATGACGCTGCCACCATTCGCGCTATCGATGAGCCGGCCGTCCGGTGCCCTGAAGATGCCCGCAGCGACGGGAGTGCTATCGGAGGGAACGCCCGAAACGACGGTTGCGCCGCTGGTCGTGATCGTCGCGAAAGTTGCGTCGAGCTTCTTGGCAGGCAGGATCCATCCGCCATTGCGCGTGGCGATGTGCCCGCATGTTGCGATGTCGGAAGCGATCACAGTCCCGTCCGCACCATCGATGAGACGACCGTCGTTGCTCAAGTACAGGCGATAGGTGGCGGGGATTGATCCTGAAGGAACTCCGACGGCGGTGTGTTGAACGCTGTTCTCGATGTAGGCGAATGTGCCATCGGACTGCAGGAAGGGCATGAAGTATTGGGAACCGTCGTAGTACGCACCGCCGAACTGCTTGACGTTTGATATCTCCGTGTAGCCGTCCGCGCGCAACTGACGCCCGTCGGACGTGAGAAAAGAACCGCCGGCCGTGGGAAGAGAACCCGCGGGGATGTTGCTCGGGCTGTGGTCTTCCCCGTTGTAAATCCAGCGGCAGGTTCCATCCTGAAGGCGGATTGGAAGAGACCACGCGTTGCGTTGTGCGGCAAACTCGCCGAACGCGGCGACAGACGACGCGATGACCTTCCCATTATTGCTGCCGTCGAGGAGGTCACCATTGGGTGCGAGAAAAAGAGAGCCGCCCACGGGGGTCGCGTCCGACGGAACGCCGCTAGTCGCCAGGGTCGTATTTTCCTTCACTACCTTCGCCGTGGTGGTCGGAACGCCGAGGGGGATACGCCACGAATCCGGCATGGCTGCGAATGCGCCGACTTGGCCGATGCCGCTTGCAATGATCGCGCCGGCACCCGTGCCATCGATGAGGCGTCCGTCGAGGGCCCGGAACACACCGGCGCCCACGGGGGCCGAACCTACCGGGACACCCGCAGCAACTGTCACCGAGCCTGGCCGAATGAGGATGCAGCACCCATTCCGCTGACGCGCCGTCAGAAGCCACGACGAGTTTTCGCGCGAAACCATGCCGCATGCTTCGACCTCCGTCGCAAGAACAGAGCCGTCCCCGCCGTCTACGAGGCGGCCGTCAGGGGCGAGGAAAAAGCGCGCGACGACGGGGACTGAACCTGAGGGGACGCCTGAGGCAGACGTCTCGGTCGAATTGAGGAGGTACACGAACGAGTCGTCCGTCTTCTGGAAGGGCTGGTAGTAATCCGAACCGTCCCAGAACACGAGACCGTACGCTTTCACGTCAGTGATGAGATTCACGCCTTGGTCTCCTCGCACCAGGCGAGCGTCAGATGTGAGGAATGAGGACCCACTTACCGGCTTGCACCCCGAAGGGACATTTTTCGTTACCTGCTCGGCGCCATTGAAAATCCAGACGCCCGTGCCATCAATCTTGGTGACGGGAATGGACCACGATCCGAACGCCGCGAGCACCTGTCCATAACTCGCAACGTCCGACGAGATGACGCGGCCACCGTCCGCGGCGTCGACAAGCTGCCCGTCCGGAGAGAGATATAGGGACGCGCCCACAGGCGTAGATCCTGAGGGAACATGTGTCGCCGAGCTCTTCGTCCCGTTGGAAATGTAGACCGCAGCGGAGGGCGGGACGCTCCCGAGCGAGGCGGAGGTGGATGCGGCTCCCGACGCCGTCGCTGACAGGGCCGCGGTTCCACCGGCGGCGGGAACCGTGATGTCGGGTAGCGTCACCGATCCGTCGGATCCTGTGACTGCTGTCGACGAAGTGCCGCCGTCCGCAAAAACATAACCGTTCGACAAAGAGGCCGTGACGGACACCCCAGCCCTTGCCGAGCCTCGTTCGGAAGCCGTGACTCGAGCACCGGTGATTGTCGAGCAAGTCGCGCCGCGGTATGACGAGCGCGAGAACGCGAGGGTGACGTCCGTTGAGGAAGCGAATGCGGGCGTGGTCGTTGTCACCGCGATTGCAGGTACAGCCCAGGCAGCGCCGACGAGTACAGTCCGGCGGGCGACGCCTTCTTCCGCCTGATCGGAGGTGTTGAGGGGTGGCATTGCGTCATGCGACTTGGTTGACACGGAAGGCTCCTTAGATGGGAGAGCGGTACGGATACAGGCCTCGACATACTGCCCGTGCCGCTTCACGCCGAATCAACACCGCCCATGCCGAATCGTGGAAATTCCTGTTGAGAAGTGTTTTCAAGACACGCCGGCGGCCGCAACTCATCCCCCGGTTCATACTCACCCTCGAATCAGTCGTTGCTGAGCAGACGAGACCCTCGTCTCGCCGAGCGCCAACTTCGAGGTCAGTCCGGTGCTCCGCTTGTCAATCCTTACGCTTCGCGCACGACCTCGGCCGGGTCCTTTTCCGGCCGCAGGCCGCGCCACCGCGCTTGCCGCAGGATCCCGCCGGGGGTGAACTCCGCGAACTCCACCTCGCCGACAACCTCGGGCCGCACCCACCGGGCGTCGCGGGCATCGGCATCCGGAACACCCTCGAATGGATCGGCGTCGGTGCGCAGGGGCTCGAGCAGCGCGGAGAGCTTCGCGAGAGTCTGCTCGCCGAAGCCCGAACCTACCCGGCCGGCGTACTGCAGACCGTCAGCGGTGTGCACGCCCACGAGCAGGGAGCCGATCGTGCCCGAGCGATTGCCCTTGCCGGGGCGGATGCCGCCGATCACGACCTCCTGCGTGCGGGAGTGCTTCACCTTGAGCCACTGCTCCGAGCGCACCCCGCGTCGATACGCCGACCCGGGATCTTTGACGACGACGCCCTCGAGGCCGAAACGGCCGCTGGTGGCGATGGCGGCATCGACGTCGTCGAATACGGGCGGCACGACGACGGACGCCCCGGTCTCCGCGGTCAGGAGCTCGAGCAGCTCGCGGCGCTCGGAGAGGGGGCGGGATGCCACATCACGTCCGTTCACCGCCAGCACGTCGAACAGGTAGAGGTGCACGGGCGTGCGCGCGGCTTCGTGCTCGATTTCGCGCGGCTTGGCGAGGTTCATGCGCTTCTGCAGCAGAGGGAAGCTCGGACGCCCCTTCTCGTCGAGCGCGACGATCTCGCCGTCGAGCACCGCGGGCTCGGTACCGAGACCCAGGTCGACGCCGGTCAGCTCGGGATACGCCGCGGTCAGATCGTTGCCGTTACGGGAACGCAGGCGTAGGCGGTGTCCGTCCCAGATGCAGAGACCCCGGATGCCGTCCCACTTCATCTCCACCCAGGGGGAACCGCCCCAGCGCTCGGCCGCGGCGCGGGCGATGCCCGCGGTGGCGGCGGTGGCGAGCATCGGCTGGAGGTCGGCGACGGTGGGGGCGTCGGTGGTCGACGGGGGCGTAGCGGTCGACGGGGCTTCCGCGCTTGACGGGGCGTCGGCTCTCGACCCAGCCTTGGTGCGGGCGGGCTCGGGGGCGGGGGATCCGTGGTCGAGCGCCACGACCGGGGCTCCGTCGCTCTGCGGCTTACCCTCGGCATCCGTCTTCATGCGATGCAGCAGCCACTGCGACTTCTCGCCCTGTCCCTCGGTGCGAATAAGCGCGAGGCGCACGCGCCCGAGGGGACCGTCGTCACGGCCCTCGAGGGTGGCGATCACCTCGTCGTCGCGCCACTTCTCGAGCTCGTAGGTGCCGGTGTCCCAGACCGTCATGATGCCCGCGCCGTACTCGCCGCGGGGGATCTCTCCGGCGAAGTCGAGGTACTGCAGCGGGTGGTCCTCGGTCATTACGGCAAGGCTGTTCTTCGCGGTCGTCGGGGGCACGCCCTTGGGCACCGCCCAACTGACGAGCACGCCGTCGCGTTCGAGGCGGAGATCCCAGTGCAGGCGGCTGGCGTGATGCTCCTGGATGACGAAGCGGGGGAGACCCTCGGGATCCGGCTCGCCATGAGGGGCCTCGGGTACCGGCTCGGGGGTCTTCCCGGCCGTGCGCTTCGAGATGTACGCGCGCAGAGGACCGTGCGCGTCGTCGACCGGAGCCAGCGGATCGTCGGGACGCTCGAGCACCTCGCTGAACAGCAGGTGCCGCAGGTCGGGGTCGGCGAGCTCATCCCATGTGCGCGGGGCGGCGACGTAGGGACGCGGGCGCCCGCGCAGGGAGTAGGGCGCGATGGTGGTCTTCGAGCCGTTGTTCTGACTCCAGTCGATGAAGACCTTGCCCGGGCGCGCGGCCTTGGCCATCTGGCTCACGACGAGGTCGGGGTGGTCGGCCTCGATCGCGCGGGCGAGCTCCTTCGCGACCGAGCTCGCGGCATCGCTCGACTGGCGTCCGTCGAGCCGCGCGTACAGGTGGATGCCCTTGCTGCCGCTGGTGACGGGGAGCGACTCGAGACCGATGTCCTGCAGGATCGCACGGGCCCACCGGGCGACCTCGGCGCACTCGGCGAGGCCGACGCCCGGGCCCGGGTCGAGATCGAGCACGAGTCGGTCGGGATTCTGGCGTTCGCCGTCGGAGGAGAAGCGCCACTGCGGCACGTGCAGCTCGAGGCTCGCGACCTGCGCGAGATAGACGAGCGTGGGCAGGTCGTCGACGAGCGGGTAGTCCTTGGCGCCGCTCGAGTGATCGATCGGGAAGCGCCGCACCCACGCCGGAGCCCCGGGCTCGAGGGCCTTCGCGAAGAAGGGCTCACCCGGGTCGGCATCCGTCCCGACTCCATCGGGCCAGCGCTTACGCGTCAGCGGACGGTCGGCGACGTGGGGGAGCAGCAGCGGCGCGATGCGCGAGTAGTAGTCGATCACCTCGCCCTTGGTGGTGCCCGTCTCGGGGTACAGCACCTTGTCGAGATTCGACAGGCGCAGGCGGCGACCGCCGATGCGCACCGTCTGCTCCGTCATCGCCCCAGCGTAGAGCGGTGGGGGCGGCGGGTGCCGAGGGGGTTGCGGGTGGAGAGGTCCCTGAGCTTGTCGAAGGGTCCGGGGGTTCGCGGAGGTCCGGTGGCTTCGACAGGCTCAGCCACCTCGGTTGGGGGTTCGCGGGGGTCCGGTGGCTTCGACAGGCTCAGCCACCTCGGTTGGGGGTTCGCGGGGGTCCGGTGGCTTCGACAGGCTCAGCCACCTCGGTTGAGGGTTCGCGGGGGTCCGGTGGCTTCGACAGGCTCAGCCACCTGGCGGGGCGCAAGGGGCTCGGCATCCGGAACCTTTTCGGTGTTCACTGGGGGCATGCGATCGATCTGGAAAGGCGCCCTGACGTTCGGCCTCGTCAACGTGCCCGTCAAGGTGTACTCCGCGACCGAAGACCACGACGTCTCTCTGCACCAGGTGCACAACAAAGACGGCGGGCGCATCCGCTACCAGCGCATCTGCGAGATCGACGGTGAGGTCGTTCCCTACCAGGACATCGACAAGGCCTACGACGACGGCGAGCAGACGGTCGTGCTCACCAAAGACGACCTCTCGTCGCTGCCGAGCGAGCGCAGCCGCGAGATCGAGGTCGTCGAGTTCGTGCCCAGCGATCAGGTCGACCTGCTGACCCTCGACAAGGCGTATTACCTCGAGCCCGACTCGTCGTCACCCAAGGCCTACGTGCTGCTGCGCAAGACGCTCGAGCAGACCGACCGCACCGCGATCGTGCGCTTCTCGCTGCGGCAGAAGACACGGCTCGCGGCCCTGCGCGTGCGCGGCGACGTGCTCGTGCTGCAGACGCTGCTGTGGGCCGACGAGGTGCGCGAGGCGGCGTTCCCGGCACTCGATGAGAGCGTGCGGATCTCGGCGAAGGAGCTCGAGATGTCGGCCTCGCTCGTCGACAGCTTCTCGAAGGACTTCGACGCCGAGGAGTTCACCGACGAGTACCAGGCCGAGCTGCGCACTCTCATCGACGCGAAGCTCGAGCAGGGCGACGCCCTCGACACCGACGCGACCTTCGGCAAGCAGGAGGAAGAGGACGGCGGCGAGGTCATCGACCTGATGGAGGCTCTGCGCGCGAGCGTCGAGCGCAGCCGGGCCGCGCGCGGCGAGAAGACCGAGGACGCGCCGAAGAAGAAGGCCCCCGCGAAGAAGAAGACGTCGAAGGCGTCTTAGCGCGCGGGCTGATCTCCGTCTTCGAGCGTCTTCGGGTCGAGCGTCAGCGACTCGGCCTCAGCGTGCGAGACGGCACCCTCGCGCTTGGCGGCGGCGCGCTCGCGGAAGTAGTGGATCGCGATGAAGATCGCGGTGCCGGCGACCGCGGCGAGCAGGATCACGTCGATGTACTCGGTGACGATGTCGCGGATGAACGGGATGTACCCGACCGCGTACCCGAGCATCGTGAGGCCGATGCCCCAGAGGATCGCGCCGATGAGGTTGTAGAGCGAGTACTTCTTCCACGGCATGTGGCCCACGCCCGCGGCGATGGGGGCGAAGGTGCGGACGACCGGCACGAAGCGCGCGAGGATCACGGTGAGACCGCCGAAGCGCTCGAAGAACGCGTTCGTGCGCTCGACGTTCTTCTTGCTGAAGATGCCCGACTCTTTGCGCTCGAAGATCGAGGGACCGGCCTTGTGGCCGATGAAATAGCCGACCTCACCGCCGATGAAGGCGGCGACACCGATTGCGAGGGCGACCCACCACGCGTTGAGGCCGAAGACGCCGTTGGGGGCGGCCGGGGTGGAGTGCGACAGCAGCCCCGCCATGATGAGCAGCGTGTCGCCGGGAAGCAGGAACCCGATCAGCAGGCCCGTCTCGGCGAAGATGATGAAGCACACCACGAGCAGAGCCCAGGGCTGCGAGTTGGTGATGATCGCAGCAGGGTCGAGCCACGGGAGCAGCGCGCTGGTGGTGTGGATCACATCGGTCCCGTCGGGTCGAGAAGGCAGTGCGGAAAGGGCGAAAAGTGCGGAAGGGGGGACTTGAACCCCCACGCCCGAAGGCACAGGAACCTAAATCCTGCGTGTCTACCGATTTCACCACTCCCGCGAGTGTGCTCATTCTAAACAGGCGGGGCGCTCTCACGATGTGAAGGAGCCGTCAAGCCCACGGCCGTACACCCGGCGCGACACGCCGCGGGGGAATGCTGGACGCCATGGCATCCGTTCACTCCTCCATGAAGGCGATCACGTACTCCCAGCCCGGTGACTCCTCCGTCCTCTCGCTGGCTGAGAAGCCCCTGCCCGAACCCGGACCCGGCGAGGTGCGCGTGCGCGTCGTCGTCTCGGGCGTGAACCCGACCGACTGGAAGGCGCGCGCGACGACCGGCCGCCCCCTGCCGTTCGACGAGGTGACGCCCAACCAGGATGGTTCGGGAGTGGTGGATGCCGTCGGCGACGGCGTCACCGAGCTCTCGGTCGGCCAGCGGGTGTGGATCTACCTCGCGGCGCACCAGCGTCCGTTCGGCACGGCGGCCGAGTACACGATCCTGCCCGCCGCGCGCGCCGTGCCCCTGGCCGACGACGCCTCGTTCGAGCTCGGCGCGAGCCTCGGCGTGCCCGCGATGACGGCGCACCGCGCGCTCACCGTGCACGAAGACGGACCCTCGCGCCTGGCCCCCGGCGCCCTCGCCGGACGCACGGTGCTCGTGCAGGGCGGCGCGGGAGCGGTGGGTCACGCCGCCATCCAGCTCGCGGTCTGGGCCGGCGCGACGGTCATCGCCACGGTCAGCAGCGACGAGAAGGAAGCCCTCGCGCGTTCGGCTGGCGCCCACCACGTGCTGCAGTACCCGAGCGATTCGCTGGCCGATGGCATCCGCGAACTCGCCCCGAACGGCGTCGAGCACATCGTCGAGGTCGCGATCGCCGACAACGCCGCCCTCGACGTCGAGGTGATCGCGAACCACGGCACCGTCGGTTACTACGCCGACAACGGTGGGGACGACTTCACCGCCCCCGTGCGCGTGAGCTTCGCGAAGAACGTGCGCTGGCAGGGCCTGCTGCTCTACACGGTGGGGGAGCGGGCGCTTCTCGCCGCTGCTGAAGACGTCGCGGCCGCGGTCGCCGATGGTGCCCTGCCGGTGGGCGAGGACGCGGGGCTTCCTTTGACGTTCTTCGATCTCGCCGACACGGCGGCCGCGCACGATGCCGTCGAGCGGGGAGCGACCGGCAAGGTGCTCATTCGCGTGGGCGAATAAGCCGAAACGACGACAGCGCCGGGGTCCGCGAAGACCCCGGCGCTGCTTCGTTCTTACCGTGTCACTCGTGCGCGCGTCGACGCACGATCGCGGTGCCAGCGGCGACGATCACGCCGATCGCCAGCATGCCGAGGCCGATCGCGGGGAGCGGGGATCCTTCGACGTCGGATCCCGTAGCGGCCAGATCACCGCGGTCGGGTCCGTTCGCGCCGGGACCGGTCGTGACCGAGGGCGACGGGCTCGGAACCGCGGCCGGCTCCTCGGACGGAACCGGCGACGGCTCGCTCGTCGGCTCGGTGGTGGGCTCGGGCGACGGCTCACCGGGGGTGGGCTCGGGCGACGGCTCCACCGGCGGCTCCTCGACGGCGGCCCACGCGAGGGCAGCCGTCGCGTGACCGATCGCGGGGGCGAAGATGTCGATCGCGTCGGTGTTCACGTTCGCCAGGGTGTCGTTGACCGCGTGGTAGTTGCGGTCCATGAAGACACCCGCGGTGCCGCCGAACTGCTCCACCTGCTCGGCGGTCTTGATGTCGTCGGCACCCGAGAACAGGCCACCGGCGGGCACGCCGTTGTCGATGAACGCCTGGTAGTCGCTGCGACCGGAGTACTCGGTGTCGATCCACGGCTGCTCGATCGCGTCGAAGTAGTCGGTGTACACCTGCTCGATCTCCGCCGACCCCTCGGGGATCGTGACGCCCTCGGCGGGGTAGGTCGACCGGTTCGCGTCGTACACGCCGACCGTGAAGTTCTCGGAGCCGATCATGTCGTAGTTGAGGTACGCCGAGATGCGCTCCCACTCGGCCGGGTCGTTCTCGACCAGGTCGACGACGTAGGCGGTCGAACCCAGCAGACCGACCTCTTCGGCGCTCCACAGGGCGAGGCGGATCCGCTTGTCGTTGGGGACGTCGGATGCCGCGATCTTCTCGGCCAGCGCCAGCACGGCGGCCGAGCCCGAGGCGTTGTCGTTCACGCCCGGTCCCTCGGCCACACCGTCGAGGTGCGCGCCGATGACGACGGTGTCGTCGGGGTCGCCCGCGATGGAGTCGGCGATGACGTTGAAGGTCTGCGTGACGAGGAACTGCTTCTCGATCACCGCGGTGCCCTCGACCGGGGCATCGGCCGGAGCCGCCTCGATCAGCGCGGCGAGGGTGTCGCCGCTGGACTGCGGGAGGGTGGCGGCGGGGGAGTCCTCGGGGTTGCGTGCTCCCGAGGTGACGTTGGTCAGCTGGTCGTCGGGAGAGGCCTCCTCCTCGGGCGGACGCTCGTTGTTGTAGATGAAGACGGCCCCGGCGTCAGCGGCGGTGGCGTTGTCGATCTTCTGCTCGAACGAGCAGACACCGCGCTGCACGAGCACGATCGCCCCGGCCGCGATGTCAGCGAAGTCGGTCGGCTCGCACCCGAGGCGGCCGCCGTCTGCGGAGAGGGGAAGGGCGAGGGCGCCCGTGTATGGGGCGTCGATGCCCTCGCTGTTGTCGAAGTGCGAGCTCTCGTAGGTGGTGCCGTCGACGGTGAGCGATGCTTCACCGAACTCGGGGGTGTCGACCTCGAACACCTGCCGCGAGACCGTGAAGGCGCCGGTGTCTTCGAGCACCTTCTCGGCGTACTGCGCGGCGGCCTCGTAGCCGGGGCCGTTCCAGACGCGGTAGCCGTCGTCGGAGAACGACTCGCTGATGCGCGCCAGCTCGGTCAGGTGGGTCATGACGTCGGCGCCGGTGAGGCCGAGGTCTTCGGGGGAGTCGCCCGGCGCGGCTGCGGCGAACGCAGCCGGTGCCGACAGCAGGGCGCCGCCGACGAGGGCACCCGCGGCGAGCACCGCGGAGGCGCGACGGGCGCGGGAGGGAGGGGAATGCAGGGTGTATCGGGGCACGACGAAGGCACCTCTCTGCGGGCGTCGACGCCCGCATCATCCAGGGGGAATGACACGCTGCTTCAAGAGGGAAGCGAACGTCCGATGATTCTCATAGGGAATCGACAGATCCGGCAAGAGTCGCCGGAATGTTTACGGCGACGTAACACGGGCGGGGCTCTGCGGAGGGCCGTCGCGGCGCGCGTGAGGGGTCGCTTTCTGTCGCTTGGAGGGCTCCGGAAGCGACAGAAAGTGACCCCTCACGCGAGGGGGAGGGGGACAGCATCAGCGGGAGCGGGGGACGTACCGCGGCACCCAGCGGATGAAGCCCGCCGCGCCCAGGACGGCGATGACACCCATCGCACCCACACCCACCGACAGCGAGACCGCGGCCGTCAGGGCCGACACGATCAGCGGGGCGATGGCGCCGCCGGCATCCGTCAACGTACGCCACGAGCCGAGGAACGCGGCGGGCTCGGTGGGCGGCGCGATGTCGGCGCCGAGGGTGAGCAGAATGCCGCTCGACAAGCCGTTGCCGACCCCCAGCACGGCCGCGAACATGGCGTACCACATGGCCGCCGAGCCCAGCTCGTGCGTGAACGACAGCGCCAGGAAGCCCGCGCCCATCAGCACCATCGCGGGCAGAGCCGCCCACAGGCGTCCGAAGCGGTCCATCACCTGGCCGCTGGCGTAGAACAGGGCGAAGTCGATCGCGCCCGAGACGCCGACGACCACGGCGATCGTGCCGGCGTCGAGTCCGAGCGACACGCCCCACAGCGGCAGCACCACCTGGCGGGCCGAGCGCACGGCCGACAACGACGCCGCCGCGAGGCCCAACCGCGCGAGCACGCCGCGGAAGCGCCACATCGTGCGGAACACCCCCTCGCGCTCGACGGTCGGGATCGCGCCGGTGACGGGTTCGCCGGTGTCTTCGGCATCGCGGGAGTCGCCGGTGCTGCGGCGGGTGGGGGAGCCCGCGCCCACCGGCACGGCCTTCTCGGGATCGGGTCCGAAGAACACCAGCAGGATCGTGGCGACCTGGCACACGGCGAAGAAGACGATGGATGCCGTCTCGTCGCCGAAGATCGCGAGAAGGCCCGCCGAGATGAACGGGCCGACGAACATGCCGAGACGGAACGTGCCGCCCAGCAGCGACAGCGCGCGGGCCCGGAAGGTCAGCGGGACGCGCGTGGTCATGAACGAATGACGCGCGAGCGCGAACGACGCCGCGCAGAAACCGATGAGGAACACCGCTGCGGTGAAGAACGCCAGCGACTGCGCGAACACGATGCCGGTCAGTCCCGCCAGCACGACGATGCCGGCCACGCCCATCGTGATGCGCTCGCCGAAGCGGGCGACCGCCCACCCGGCGGGGATGTTGCCGCAGAGCTGGCCGACGACCAGCGCCGCGGCCACGAGGGCGGCGAGAGCGACGTCGGCGCCGAGGCGGTTCGCGATCACCGGGATCAGGGGGATCACCGCGCCCTCGCCGAGCGCGAACAGCAGGGTGGGGCCGTAGATCATCGGTGCGAAGCGCACCAGCACATTCCGGGGAGAGTCGGCTGTCACTGTCTCCACGATAGGCTTGATGTCAAATGCTCGAACTCGATTTGACCGCCGACATCCAGGCGCTGCGCTCGACCTTCGCCGATATCCAGGCCGTGGTCGACGTCGACGCACTCAAAGCCGACATCGATCGCCTCAGCGAAGAGGCCGGTGCCCCCGACCTCTGGGACGACGTCGACAAGGCCCAGAAAGTCACCAGCAGCCTGAGCCACAAGCAGGCCGAGCTCAAGCGCGTCTCGGAGATCGAGCAGCGCCTCGACGACCTCGAGGTGCTCGTCGAACTCGCCATCGAGATGGAAGACGACGAGTCGGCCGACGAAGCGCGCCGCGAGCTCGCGTCGCTGAAAGACGTGATCGGCCAGCTCGAGGTGCAGACCCTCCTCGACGGCGAGTACGACCAGCGCTCCGCGGTCGTCACGATCCGCTCCGGCGCGGGCGGCGACGACGCCACCGACTTCGCCGAGATGCTGCTGCGCATGTACCTGCGCTGGGCCGAGCGTCACAAGTACCCCGTCAAGGTCATGGACACCTCCTACGCCGAAGGCGCCGGCATCAAGTCGGCCACCTTCGAGGTCGACGTGCCCTACGCCTACGGCACGCTGTCGGTCGAGGCCGGCACGCACCGCCTCGCGCGCATCAGCCCCTTCGGCGGCGCCGACAAGCGCCAGACGAGCTTCGCGGCCGTCGAGGTCATCCCCGTGATGGAAGAAGCCGTCGAGGTCGAGGTGCCCGAGGGTGACATCCGCGTCGACGTGTTCCGCTCGTCGGGCCCCGGTGGCCAGTCGGTCAACACGACCGACTCCGCCGTGCGCATCACGCACCTTCCGACGGGCCTGGTCGTCTCGATGCAGAACGAGAAGTCGCAGATCCAGAACCGCGCGGCCGCCATGCGCGTGCTGCAGACCCGCCTGCTGTTGCTCAAGCGCGAAGAAGAAGCGGCCAAGAAGAAGGAGCTCGCCGGCACGATCACCGCGAGCTGGGGCGATCAGATGCGCTCGTACTTCCTCTACGGCCAGCAGCTGGTGAAAGACCTTCGCACCGGGTACGAAGTCGGCAACCCGGCGGTCGTGTTCGACGGCGACCTCGACGGTCTGATCGCGGCCGGCATCCGTTGGCGCAAGCGCAAGGACGACGACGACTGAGCCGTCGTTCCGCCCGAGCCTGAGCCCTGCGGATGCCGATCACCTCGGCATCCATAGGGCTCTCTCGGTTTCACGACACGGCGCGTCCTGACGGCCTGCTCGAAGCCCGCGCTTAGGCTCATCGAGCCATGATCCGGTTCGAGAACGTCACCAAGCGGTATCGCGGCACCGCGAAGCCCGCCCTCAACGCCGTCGACTTCGAGGTGCAGCGCGGGGAATTCGTGTTCCTCGTCGGAGCCTCGGGCTCGGGCAAGTCGTCGTGCCTGCAGCTCATCCTGCGCGCCGAGACCCCCAGCGAGGGGCGCGTCGTCGTGCTCGGTCGCGACCTGCGCCGCCTGTCGAACCGCAAGGTGCCGTACTTCCGGCGCCACATCGGTTCGGTCTTCCAGGACTTCCGGCTGCTGCCGAACAAGACGGTGCACCAGAACGTCGCCTTCACGCTGCAGGTGACCGGCGCCTCGCGCGGATTCATCCAGCAGGCCGTGCCCGAGGTGCTGGCGCTCGTCGGCCTGGACGGCAAAGAGAAGCGTCTGCCGCACGAGCTCTCGGGCGGTGAGCAGCAGCGCGTCGCGATCGCCCGCGCGCTCGTCAACCGTCCGCAGGTGCTGCTGGCCGACGAGCCGACCGGAAACCTCGACCCCGGCACCTCGATCGACATCATGCGCCTGCTCGCGCGCATCAACGCCGGCGGCACGACCGTCGTCATGGCCACGCACGAGGCCGGCTTCGTCGACCAGATGCAGCGTCGCGTGATCGAGTTGCGCGGCGGAGAGATGGTGCGCGACGAGCGACACGGCGGCTACGGCGACACGTCGAGCCTGCCGCGCCTCGCGCCCGAGGTCGAGCGCGGAGCGGCAGCCGTCGCAGCCCTCACCGCGGTGCTCGAGGTGCAACGAGAGGTGACGGGGCTCACGGGCCCGGTCGAGCCGCTTCGCGTTCCGGATGCCGAGCGGCCCGCCGCAGCGCAGGCTCAGCCCGCCGCGGCGCCGACGTCGGCGGCGCGCGAGAACGCCGAACCGCGCGAAGAGGCCGCGCCCGCGGCATCCGCCCCCGCCGTCACGCAGCAGAACGCCGAGCGCGAGCCGGGCACCAACACACGTTCCATTCCGGTCACCCGCCCCGACGTCGACGCCCTCGGTCTGGCCGACCGGCTCGGACTCGGAGGATCGAAAGACCGCCACGACGAAGTAGGACCCACGTCATGAGGTTCGGTCTCATCCTCTCCGAGGCCTTCACGGGCCTGCGGCGCAACGCGTCGATGGTCATCTCGGTCATCCTCGTGACCTTCGTGTCGCTGACCTTCGTCGGCGCCGCGATGCTCATGCAGATGCAGATCGGCAAGATGCAGTCGTACTGGGCCGACCGCGCCCAGGTGGCGGTGTTCATGTGCGCGTCCGTGTCGGACGTGCCGACCTGCACCACCGGTCAGGCGGCCACACAAGACCAGATCGACGCTGTCAAGGCGACGCTCGACGGTGAGGCGCTCGCGCCCCTCATCCGCGACTACACCTTCTCGACCAGCGAGGAGGTGTTCGACAGCGCCAAGAGCCAGCTGCCCGACAGCATCCTCGGCGTGGTATCGGCCGACTCGTTCAACGCGACGTTCAACATCAACCTCGTCGACTCGAGTCAGTCCGACGTGATCTCCGAGGCGTTCAGCGGCCAAGCGGGCGTCGAGGAGGTGACCGACCAGATGCAGTACCTCGAGCCCCTGTTCCAGGCGTTGACGGTCGCGACCTATGTCGCCGTCGGCATCGCCGGTCTCATGCTCATCGCGGCGGTGCTGCTGATCGCGACGACCATCCGCCTGTCGGCGTTCGCGCGACGGCGGGAGCTCGGCATCATGCGCCTGGTCGGTGCCTCGAACCGCTTCATCCAGACGCCGTTCATCGTCGAGGGTGTGCTCGCCGCGCTCATCGGCTCGGCGCTCGCGAGTGTCGCGGTGTGGGCGATCGTCGGCGTCGGGGTCAACCAGTACCTGCGGGACCGCATCAGCTTCATCACCTCGTGGGTGACCCTGGGCGACGTCGCGTTCGTGATCCCGGCGATCGTGGTGATCGGTGTTCTGCTCGCCGCGCTCAGCGCGAGCTTCGCGATCCGCCGCTGGCTGCGCGCCTAGCACGCCGCCGTCTCGGCGTCTGCCGTGCGATAGACTGTAGGGCTCTGTGTGCCCTTGATCATGAGGAGGTGGCACCATGCCTCGTGAGCAAGGTGAAAAGCTCATCGCGTCGAACAAGAAGGCGCGTCACGACTACGCCATCGAGAAGACGTACGAAGCCGGTCTCGTATTGACCGGCACCGAGGTGAAGTCGCTGCGCCAGGGGCGGGCGAACCTCACCGACGGCTACGCCTACATCGACGGCGGTCAGGCGTTCCTCGACGCCGTGCACATTCCGGAGTACTCGCAGGGTCACTGGACCAACCACTCGGCCAAGCGCACGCGCAAGCTCCTCCTCCACAAGGAAGAGATCGTGAAGCTCTCGCACGCCGTGTCGGCCGGCGGATACACGCTGGTGCCGCTGCGGCTGTACTTCCTCGACGGCAAGGCCAAGGTCGAGATCGCGGTCGCCAAGGGCAAACGCGAGTTCGAGAAGCGTCAGACGATCCGCGAGCGCGAAGACAAGCGCGAGGCCGAGCGCGCGATGCGCACGAAGAACCGCCTGGGCGACTGAGCTCGATCGCGGCTCTCGCCGTCACTCGGCGCGGAAGCGTCCCTCGACGACCGAGGTCACGACGATCTCCGACGGCTGCAGGCTGAACGAGGGCCCGCCGGCGTGGTCGGCCGACATCATGCGCGCCGCCAGCGGGTGCTGAGCCTCAGGCCGGGTCGTCAGCAATCCGGCATCCGCCACCTCGACCGGAGACACGGATGCCAAGCCCAGGGCATCCGCATACGCGCTCGCGCGCTCGACGGCGACGCCGACCGCGGCCGCGGCGACCTCGCGTTCGACACGGGCGCGGGTGGTGGGGGAGAGGCGCCACTCGACAGCGGTGACCTGCACGTCGTCGGACTCGGCGACATCGCCGAGCCACCACGACAGGGCGCCCGCGTCGATGAACGTCGCGGACAGCTCCACGCTGGCGTGATGCACGAGCGGGAGCTGCGCGCCGTCGTGGTTCCACGGGCGGTCGGACCAGACCGACACGCGCGCGCTCGACCACTCCGACACCTCGCCCGAACGCAGGTGCGCGACCAAGCCGTCTTGCACGATCGCAGCGCGTTCCTGCGCCCGTTCGACGACCGGCCCGCGGGCGGGGCCGTCGGTGGTGACGGTGACGCGGACGGCGGCCTCTTCGGCGCGCACGCGCGCTTCGCTCTCGCCTCGGACGGTGATGACGACGGCAGTCATGGCGCGAGCATACGTGACCGACCCAGGTCGCTGAGTGTGTCCCAGGTCCCTGAGCTTGTCGAAGGGACCGGTACCCGCGGGTCGCGGTGGCTTCGACAGGCTCAGCCACCTTCCCTTCGCACGCGGGACGACGGGAATCACGGGGCCGCGGGATCCGTTATAGACTGGGACGCTCGGGCGCTTCGGCTCCCGAGGTGGTAACTCAACAGCGTGACGATGGTCGCTCCTTCACGGAGTTCCCGGGGCTGATCGGTTTCGACAGCGCCTGCGAACCCGCGAGAAGCGGGCCGAGGATGTGGGGTTATCTCGTAAACGCTCCCTGCAAAACAATAAGTGCCAATGCTAAGCGCACTGACTTCGCCCTCGCTGCGTAAGCGAGCCCGATAGTCCGTCAGGCCGTGTGCGACCCCGCCACGGAATCTGGCGTCATTTAGGGGTCTTGCTGTGTGACGGCGTCTGGACGTCACGCGGGACTTTTCCCAGGCTGGGCTTGTCGACTTAGGTGTCTGTGACAAAGGTCGGAGCCGAGCAGAACGTCTGCACAGACTGCGCCCGGAGAAAACGCGGAGACCCAGCGTTGGACGGGGGTTCGATTCCCCCCAGCTCCACGAACCATCGTCACGTGAGAAAGCCCCCATCTTCGCCCGTTTCGGCGAGGGTGGGGGCTTTCTTGGTTTCCGTGCGGGCTCAGCCGGCGGTGCGCGTGAAGACGTCGGTCTCGCCCGAGACGCCGTTGAGCTCGAGGTAGATGCGGCCCTCGGTGCGGGTCAGCGTGGCGGTGTTGCGGCGCTCGATGGCATCCGCGAGCTTCTCGACGAACCCGGGCTCGAAGCTGTGCAGCAGCACCTCGTCGGCGCGGTGGATGCGCTTGCCCGCCCACGGGGCGGCGACCTTCTCGGGATCGCGGTGCGTGTAGATCGTGACGCGCTCGGCCTTCATGCTGCCGGTGTGCAGGCGCGCGGCATCCGGAGCCCCGACCTCGATCCACGCCACCAGAGCGCCGGTCAGGTCGCGCACCATCACGGCGGGCTCGTCGGTCGCGGCGACGCCCTCGCTGAAGCCGATGCCCTCTTCGTACTCGAGGCAGTACGCGAGCACGCGCGTGAGCATGTAGGGAGCGGTCTCGGACGGATGCCGAGCCACGCGCAGCTGCAGTTCGTCGTAGACACCGCGGTCGACGTCGGAGAGTTGCACCGTGAAGGTGTGAATGGTCGAGCCGATAGCCACGATGCTCGAGCCTACGCGAGCGGATCGTGGCGCGACGCCGGGCGGTGCGTCTAGCGTCGAGGGATGCCTGATCCTCGCGCGCTGCGCATCGACGTCGGTCCGTTCCACCTGCTGCCGACTCCGGATGCCGAGACGTGGACGGCGACGGCGCGCGACGCCTCCGACGCGGAGCCGCCCGAGATCACGGCGCAGTGGACGGCGTGGGTCGCCTTCGCGCAGCGCGTGCTGCAGGCCGATGCGCTGTGGCGCGACGTCGAGGCGCGCGGCGACGCATGGGATGAGGGCTTCTCGGCGGCGCGAGACGCCGGGGCGGCGAACCCCTACCGGTGAGGCCGAGCTTCCGCGCGAGGTGAGGTCGCGGCATCCGGGATCTTGTTCTCCGGATGCCGGTGGCTCAGGACGCGCGCGGGCTGTCGACCAGCAGGAGGCTCTGGCGGGTGTCGGCGAACTTCACGAAGCCGTCGCCGAAGAGGTAGGTGAGGCCGTAGCCGTCGACGCCGCGCCCGCCGAGCCAGTCGGGGTTCTCGGTGACGTAGGTGCCGTCGGTGTCCTTCTCGACCTTCCAGCCCGCGGAGGTGAGGTCGCTGACGGCCTGAGCGGCGGTGGCGTCGTCGATCGGCGCCCAGCCGAAGATCTGCACGCGGTCGGACGCGATGTTCTGGTCGCCCCATTTGCACTGGATGCCCTCGTCGAGCGCCTCGGCGCCGACACGGAACGGCTCTTCCTGCGACGTCCAGCCCAGGCTCGTGAAGTCGTCGGCGGTGGCTTTCGGGATGATGTTCTCGCAGGTCGGCGCGACGCTCGGGGCGTCTTCGGGTTCGGGCGAGTCGGTGGGGGCGGTGCCCTCGACCGGCGGTCCGCTCGCGGTGGCGGCGACGCTGGGCGCGGTTTCGGGGGTGGCGGATGCCGAGCACCCCGCCAGAGCGAGAGCGGTGACGACGGCCAGGGCGGCGATCGCCGCGGCCTGCGGCGCACGGCGGGTCATCTGGCGTCGTCCTCGTGCAGCAGGTCGAGGAACGCGTCGTGCAGCACGCCGTTGGTCGCCAGCGACGACTCGGCGTCGAGACGGTCGGACCCGTCGAACGCGCTGAAGCTCCCGCCGGCCTCGCGGACGATCGGGGCGATCGCGGCGATGTCGTACTCCTTGACGCCGAACTCCGCGACGAGCTCGAGACGCCCCTCGGCGAGCCACATGTAGGGGAGGGCGTCGCCGTACCCGCGATCGCGCCACACCGCACGCGAGAGCTTCTCGAGGGTGGGGAGAAGGTCGACGTCGTCCCATTGCTCGATGCTCTGGAAGCTGATGCTCGAGGCCGAGATGTCGTCGATCGCCGAGACGTGGATGCGGCGGGTCTCGCCGGTCGAGGTCGTGGTCCAGGCGCCGTGACCGGTGGCGGCCCACCAACGGCGGCCGAGGGCAGGCTGACTGACGACGCCGACCTGCGGCACGCCGTCGACCGTCAGGGCGATGAGGGTCGCCCAGACGGGGATTCCGCGCATGTAGTTGTGCGTGCCGTCGATCGGATCGATCACCCAGCGGCGCGCGGTGTCACCCGAGGTGCCGTACTCCTCACCCAGCACGGAGTCGGCGGGGCGCTCGGCGTCGAGGATCTGCCGGATCGCGCGCTCGGTCGCGAGGTCGGCCTCGGTCACGTGCGTGCGGTCGGGCTTGGTGTCGATGCGCAGGTCGGACGCGTCGAAGCGCTGCATCGCCACCGCGTCGGCGGCGTCGGCGAGGCGGAGGGCCAGGGCGAGGTCGTCGGCGAAGGCACCGGTGGGCGTGCTGTCGGGGGAGGACGCGGCGGGCTGATCAGAGCGGGACACGGCCCCAGGATAACCGGCGATGCTGGGCCGATTTGGTGTGCTCGCGTCACGCCTGGTAACGTCATTCCTCGGCGCGGGGAGCGAAACTCCGGCCGAAAGATACGCACCTCTAGCTCAATCGGCAGAGCAACTGACTCTTAATCAGTGGGTTCTGGGTTCAAGTCCCAGGGGGTGCACCACACGAAGAAGCCCCGGAATCATCACGGTTCCGGGGCTTCTTCGTGTTCACCGCAACTCGGCTGCCTTCCGCCGAATCGGCTGCCTTTCGCCGTCGAAGGATCAGGCGGCCATAGCGTCGGCGGCGACACGCGTGATTGCTCGCGAAGCGACACCACGCACGACTCCTGGTGTGCCGGTGGCCCCGACCTTCATCGGAGACGACAGCCCCCTCGACATGTGTCATCTCGAGGGGGCCGCAGAGTCGGTCAGGTCGTCGCGCCGAGAACGAGCCCGTTGGGTCCGCTGGCGTCTTGCATCATCTGTTCGATGAGCTGACCGTCGAGCTTCGGTGGGCGGCTGCCGTAGAACTGCATCACGAGCGGCGTTGCCGGATGCAGCCACAGGCTGAGGGTGCCTTGCTCGGGGTGCGGGGCCATGAGCATGAACGGCTCCTGTCGGCGCAGCTTGTTCATGATGACGACACGCAAGTGCGAGAGCAGACGGTCCTCGATGTCGAGGACGTGACGCTCCTGGTAGATCAATCGGCCCAACGGGGTTCCTCAGGTGTTCGAGTGGGTTCGGTGCGGCAGGGACGTCAAGCCATGGGGGTGGGCGCTCTGCCGCACGCGTTGGCCCGCGCCGCACAGTGTGCGGCCGTGTCCGGTGCGCGGGCTTCAACCGCGGCATCCTGCTGCTAAAGATTCTAATAGTCAACAGCGTTGACTATTAATCGCCGCGGACGCTGGAGCCAAGGAACGGCGCCCTGCCATCGGTGGTCAGCAGATGATTTCGCGCTCGTCGTGTGCGAGAGTCGAAGGACGTCGATCAGGTGGGGGCCTCATGAAGCGGAGCACGTCAGGGCGAATTCTGAGTTTCGCCGGGGTCGCGGGACTGGTCTTGGCGCTCGGGACGACCTCGGTCGCGGTCGCGGCGCCGGGTGACGGTTACGCCTCATGGAACGTCACCGGCTCGTCCAACGCCTTCTCCGGGTCGGTCGATCTGCCCACCGGGTTCCCGGCGACGTCGTTCGTCTCCGACTCTCGAACGCTCGACGTATCGGGCGGCACTTCGTCGTGGCTCCCGACAGGTACGCCCTTCGCCGACGAGTTCGGCCAGAGCCAGGGGCGTCCGTACATCTCCGTCGCCCCGGCCGCGAACAACGCAGCATCTCCATCGACGACCACGTTCGTCTTCGACGAGCCGGCGCCCTCCGGCACCTGGGGGATCAATCTCGGCGACATCGACGCCGAGACCGTCACCATCAGCGGAACCGTCGGAGCGCGTGCCGCCACCGTCGCGGAGCTGGGGCTGCAGGACGCCTACAACTACTGCGATGCGTCGCCGCGCCCCTCGACCTGCTCGGGCCTGCCGGCATCCGGCAACGTGATCCCCACCGTCAGCGACGACGGAACGACCGTGACCGTTGCCGATCTCGCCTGCCCGACCGACGCCGACCGCTGCAACACCACCGGCGAGGCTCTCTGGCTCATGCCCACGGCAGAACTGTCATCGCTGACGGTGACGTCTGCCTGGAAGAGGGGGATCCCGGCGCTCCAGGTGTGGTTCGCCACTCTCGCCGACCGCGTGGAGGGCACGATCCTCGCCAACTGCGACGGCGCGCTCCCGGGAGCGGTCGAGCTCGTCGTGGACGGCGACATCGTGGCCACGACAGTGGTGGCGTCGACCGGAACTTTCGCATTCGATCCCTTGGTGACGCGCGACGACTACGTGCTGCGCGCGGCATCGGCGACCGTCCCGCCGGGTGTCGTCGTCTCGACCGCCGAAGGCGACGTCACCGTGCCCGGGTCAGCGGATCTCACCGCCACCGCGTCGTTCGACGTCTCGGGCACGGTGACCGGCCCGAGCGACCTCGTCGCGGGCCGCACCGTTCGTCTCACCGGAGACGGCGTCGCCGCGCAGACCACGACGGGTGCGAATGGGACGTACGCCTTCGCGAACACGGTTCCGGGTGAGTACGAGATCACCGTCGACGCGGCAGACGGAGCCGAGGTCACGCCGCCGTCACGCTCCGTGACCGTGGGTTGCGCCGCCGCGACGGTCGACCCCATCTCGGTCGTCGCGCCGAGTCCGTCGCCGACGCCGACCGCTACGCCGACGCCGACCGCTACGCCGACGCCGACCGCTTCGCCGACGCCGACCGCTACGCCGACGCCGACCGCTACGCCGACGCCGACCGCTACGCCGACGCCGACCGCTACGCCGACGCCCACTGCTACGCCGACGCCGACCGCTACGCCGACGCCCACCGCTACGCCGAGCCCGACGGTGACGCCGACCGCTACGCCGAGCCCGACCGCAACGCCAAGCCCGACGGTGACGCCGACCGCTACGCCGAGCCCGACGGTGACGCCGACCGCTACGCCCGCCCCGACCGTGACGCCGAGCCCGACCGTGACGCCGAGCCCGACAGCGACGCCGGAACCCACCGCAACGCCGGGGCCGACGGCCACGCCCGACCCCGGCGGCACTCCGACGAGCGGTCCCTCGCAGGGGCCGGGCGCGGGCGGCGATCCCGGATCCGACCCGACTCCCACGGCGATCGCGCCGGGACCCGCAGCATCGCCGCCCGGCACCGGGGGCGCGGGCCACGCGGGCTCACCCGGCTCTTCGCTCGCGTCGACTGGCGCTCAGAGCACGGTGTTCGGCCTCTGGGGCGGGGTGACCCTCGCGGTGCTCGGCGCACTGATCCACTTCGTCGCGCAAGGGCGTGCAAAGCGGCGTACCTGAGGGAACGGCGGGCGCCGCTGAGGCGGTGCGGGCGTGGTCTCGCCGTTGCGGTTCTCACGCCAAGCGGGGGCGCCTCCCGCGTCGGGTCGAGCGTCAGCGGAGGACGAAGCGCAATCCCTTCGGCTTGCATGGCGCGGTCGGCATGATGAAGAGGACGATCGTCAGCGAGCGATCCGAACGAGGGGAGCGGCATGGCCGACGACGAGATGTGGGACGTGACCGACATTCAGGGCACGCCCACGGGCACCCTTCACCGGCGCGGTGACGGCCCGGTGCCGGCCGGGTCGTTCCACATCGTGGCATCCGTCTGTCTGGTGTCGTCGACCGGCCGGGTGCTGATGAGTCGACGGGCCGCGGGCAAGGATTACCCGCTCGCGTGGGAGTTCCCGGCCGGGAGCGCCCTGCGCGGTGAGACGAGCCGGACCGGTGCGGTCCGCGAGCTCGCCGAAGAGACCGGGATGCGGGTCGGCCGCGACGACCTCGTGCTGGTCGGGCGTGTGATCGAGGAGCGGGCGCTCTTCGACCTGTGGGTCGCACGCGTCGACGGGGAGCCCGTGCCGGTGCCGGACCCGGAAGAAGTCCTCGAGTCGGAGTGGGTCACTCTCGACGTCGTGCGGCGTCGGTGGGAGGACGGCGGGTTCGCGACGCCGTGGAACGCGCGCTTCGAACAGCTCTGGGAGACGCTCGAGGAGCGGGTAGCGGACATGGGGAAACGCGCCGCTCGTTGAGCCGAGCGCACGGACGGAGCCCGATGTCGGACCCCCGTGCCACCATGTCGCCATGCCGATCGAGAATGCCTCGCCCGTCACGTACGTCACGCATGACCTCGCGGTCGAAGAGGGGGCCCTGCGCGTCGGCGAATGGCATCCGGATGCCGAGGGCACCCCGTGGCTGCTCGTGCACGGCGTCACCGCGTCGCACCTGGCGTGGGCATGGGTCGCACAACAGAGCTCGGCACGGTTGATCGCCCCCGATCTGCGCGGGCGGGGCCGCAGCACGGCCTCGGCGAGACGGACGGGGTTGGCGCAGCACGCCGACGACCTGGCCGCGGTGCTCGACGCCCTCGACGTCGAGAGGGCGGTCGTCGTTGGGCACTCGATGGGGGCGTTCGTGTCCGCCGTGCTCGGCGACCGTCACCCCGAGCGGGTAGAGCGGATCGTCCTCGTGGACGGCGGTCTGCCTCTGAACCTGCCGCCCGGCATGGAGCCGCGAGAGGCGGTGCGTCACGTGCTCGGCCCGACCGCCGCTCGGCTCGACCTGCGGTTCGACAGCGAGGGCGCGTACCGAGACTTCTGGCGGGCGCATCCGGCGTTCGTCGGCCGGGAAGATCCCCTGCTCGACGCCTACTTCGCCTACGACCTGGTCGGGCAGCCCCCCGCGCTGCGCCCGGCGACGACGTTCGCCACGGTCGAAGGCGACTCCCTCGATCAGAACGCCGGCGAGGCGATCGCCGTGGCTCTCGAACGCTTGCGCCGCCCGACCCGACTAGTCGCGGCCGAGCGGGGACTGCTCGCCGAGGTGCCGCCGCTGTATCCCGACCTCGATGGCATCCGCGCCCGGTTCCCCCTTCTGACGGCGACGCGCCGGGTGCCGGATGTCGATCACTACTCGATCGTCATGTCGGCACCCGGCGCGCAGGCCGTGGTGCGAGAAGTCCTCGCGGGGGAGTGATGTCGTTACGCGGCGTCTCCGACCAGCACGGCGGCACCCTCGTCTGCGGCGTCGGGGTGCGAGCCGTCGACGTGGGCCAGCAGGCGGCGGCCGAACAGGATGCAGGCGGCGGCGATGAACACCGAGGCGGCGGCCATGAAGTACGGCACGTCGGCGCCGTAGGCGTGCCACAGCCACGCGGCGAGCGGCGGAGCGACGGCTCCACCGAGGAATCGCACGGCCGAGTACGCCGACGACGCGACCGAGCGCGGCAGGTCGGTGGCCTCCATGACGGCCTCGGTGAGGGCGGTGTTGACCACACCCAGCACGAGACCGCCCACAATGATGCACACGACGAGAGCCGTGGCCGAGGCCACCGTCAAGGCGGCGACCACGAGGTCGATCGCGAGCAGGGGAAGGGCGATCAGCAGCACGGTGGTCAGCCGCAGCCGACGCAGCAGCAGGGGCGCGACCCACACGCTCGTGATCGCCAGGCCCACACCCCAGCCGAAGAACGTCAGGCCGATGCCCATCGCCCCGAAGCCGAGGGGGAACGGCGAGAACGCGAGCAGGGTGAAGAAGCCGATGTTGTAGAACAGAGCGGTCGCGGCGAGGATTGCCAGCGCCGGGCGACCCAGCGCGCGGAACGGGGCGCTGAAGGGAAGGGGCGTACGCGCGGGCTTCGGTCCGCGGAGCAGAACCGCCACCGCGATGAACGCGATCGCCATGAGCACGACGACGCCGAAGAACGGCCCGCGCCAGCTGACCTCACCGAGCACGCCGCCCAGCAGCGGACCCACGGCGATGCCGAGACCCAGAGCCGCCTCGTACAGGATGATGGCCGACGATGTGCCGCCCGAGGCCGCACCGACGATGGTTGCCAGAGCCGTCGAGATGAACAGGGCGTTGCCCAGACCCCACCCGGCGCGGAAGCCGATGACGGCGTCGACGCTGCCGCTCAGCGCGCAGAACAGCGCGAACACGACGATCAGCCCGAGGCCGACCAGCAGAGTGGCCTTCGCGCCGATGCGGCTCGAGATCCAGCTGGTGATGAGCATCGCGAGGCCGGTCACGACGAGGTAGCTCGTGAAGAGCAGTTCGGTCTGCACCGGGCTCGCCTGCAGCGAATCGGCGATCGCGGGGAGGATCGGGTCGACGAGCCCGATGCCCATGAACGCCACGACCGACGCGAAGGCGACCGCCCAGACTTGTGCGGGCTGTTTCCAGACGCTGGGGGCCTTCTCGGCCGGGTTAGCTGCGGTACCGGCACTCACCGGACCACCTCCCTTTCTTCTTCGGAACGACGTGCGGCGCCGCGCGAGGCGAGCGCACCGTCGTTCGGGTTCTCGGTGAAATCGTTCGACCCGACGGGCACCATCCCGACCTGCCGCGACAGGGCCGAGGCCGAGATGCGCACGGCCTCCCACTCCGCGTCAGACAGGTCGGCCACGTGCGGCGCGAGAGCGGAGCGGAAGAGCTCGTACCACCGCTCGAGGGCGTCGAGACCGTCCTCAGTCGCTGCCACCACGCTGACGCGGGAGTCGGCCGGGTGACTGCGGCGCGAGACGAGCCCCGCGGCATCCATCTGCCGGATCAGCCGGGTCATGCCCGGCTGCGTGACACGGCTCAGCGTCGCGAGGTCGCCCAGGCGCTGCGGGCCGTGGTCGCGGAGCAAGGTCAGCGTGCGCCACTGCGCCGCCGGCGCGTCGGAATTCGTGTCGAGAGCGGCCACACGCGTGAGCGCGTGCACCGCGAGCAGCAGGCGCTGGAGGTCGTCGTCACGGGTCATACCCAAAAGTATATCCCTGTTATATACCGTTGGTATCTAAATCGGGGATGCCGCGTGCGACGGTGGTCTGGCGCGCTGCGACTACCGCGCGGCGATCCGCGTCGACAGCTGGTGCGCGTGCGCCAGAAGGATCCGCCCGAGTTCGGCGAGTCGCTCACCGCCGAAGCGGAACTCGACCCCCGTCAGGCTCAGCGCCCACTGCGGGTCGCCGGTGCGCGTGAAGACGGCGGCGCCCACGCCCCAGCTGCCCTCGACGATCAGGCCGGGGTTCACCGCGTAGCCCCGGGCCTGCGTGTCGGCGATGCGCGTGCGCAGTCGCGCGGGGGAGTGAGAGGCGCCCCAGCGCTCGGCGAGCTCCGGGTGGCGCTCGAGGTAGGCGTCCACATCCTGGGGCGGGAGGAACGCGAGGATCGCCAGCCCCGCCGACGCGACGCCGAGGGGGAACCTCACGCCCTCCGAGAGCACGAACGAGCGGATGGGGAAGCTGCCGTCCTCGCGCACGAGGCAGACGGTCTCGTCGCCGCGCCGCACCGAGAGGAATGCGCTCTCCTCAGTGCGCACGGCGAGCGAGCGCACGATGTCGCGCGCGGTCGCCGTGATGTCGAATCGGGATGCCGCGACGCTGCCCATCAGGTACAGCTCGGGCCCCGGGAGCCAGTGCCCGGTCCCATCGTCGCGGTCGACGAGACCCTCGGCGCGCAGGGCGCTGAGCAGGCGATGCGCGGTCGGGCGAGTCAGGTCGGCGTCCTGGGCGAGGTCACCGACCGAGGCGCCGGTGCCACCCGCCGCCGTCACCAGGCGCAGCAGGTGCGCCGCGCGCGCGATGGCCTGGGCTCCGGGAACGGCGGTCCCCGTCTTCCGCGCAGATCCGGGCGCGGCGTGGGGGGCGCCTGCCGCGGCGACGTCGACGCTAAGTTTCGGAGTGTCCACGATGTGGACGCTACGCCCCGCGGCATCCACATGACAAGAAGCGGCTCGCGGCCGCATCCGGCGGCATCCCAAGGTGGAGGGACGCCGCTACGAAGGAGTTCGCGTGATCGACAAGACCGTCGCCTCAGCCGCCGAGGCCGTCGCCGACATTCCCGACGGGGCGTCTCTCGCCGTCGGCGGGTTCGGCCTCTCGGGCAACCCCATCGCCTTGATCGAGGCGCTGCTCGCCCAGGGGACCCGCGACCTCTCGGTCGTCTCGAACAACTGTGGCGTCGACGACTGGGGGCTCGGCATTCTGCTCGGGGCCGGTCGCATCCGCAAGATGACCTCGTCGTACGTCGGAGAGAACAAGGAGTTCGAGCGGCAGTTCCTTTCCGGCGAACTCGAACTCGAGCTCACCCCGCAGGGAACCCTCGCCGAGAAGCTGCGGGCCGGCGGCTCGGGCATCGCGGCCTTCTACACGCAGACCGGTGTGGGCACCCAGGTCGCCGAGGGCGGCCTGCCGCGTCGCTACGACGGCGCCGGCGGCATCGCCGTGGCATCCCCGGTGAAAGACGTGCGCACCTTCGACGTGGACGGCGAGCAACGCGAGTTCGTGCTCGAAGAAGCCATCACCACCGACTTCTCGCTCGTGCATGCCTACAAGGGCGACCGTCACGGCAACCTCGTCTTCCGCAAGGCCGCGCGGGCCTTCAACCCCCTCGCCGCCATGGCCGGACGCACCTGCATCGTGCAGGTCGAGCACCTCGTCGAACCCGGAGAGCTCGACCCGGATGCCGTGCACCTTCCCGGCGTGTACGTGCACAGGATCGTCGAGGTCGGGCCCGACATTCCGAAGCGCATCGAGAAGCGCACTGTTCGGGAGGGAGACCAGTGATGGTGAACAGCTGCGGCCCCCGGTCCCTTCGACAGGCTCAGGGACTTCTGCCCGCACCGACCCTGACCGTTACGGAGGAGAACTGACATGCCCCTGTCCCGCACCGAGATGGCGGCCCGCGCCGCTCGCGAGCTCGCCGACGGCGCCTACGTCAACCTCGGCATCGGCCTGCCCACCCTGGTCCCGAACTACGTGCCCGACGGGGTGACGGTCGTGCTGCAGTCCGAGAACGGCATCCTCGGCGTCGGTCCCTACCCGACCGAAGACGCGGTGGATGCCGACCTCATCAACGCCGGTAAAGAGACCGTGACCACTCTCCCGGGGTCGGCGTTCTTCGACTCGGCCCTGAGCTTCGGGATGATCCGCGGCGGCAAGATCGACGCCGCCATCCTCGGGGCGATGCAGGTGTCGGCATCCGGAGACCTGGCCAACTGGATGATCCCCGGAAAGATGGTGAAGGGCCCCGGCGGGGCGATGGACCTCGTCCACGGCGCCGCCCGCGTGATCGTGCTGATGGAGCACGTCGCCCGACACGGCTCGCCGAAGATCGTCGACGAGTGTTCGCTGCCGCTCACCGGCCGCGGCGTCGTCGACCGCATCATCACCGACCTCGCCGTGATCGATGTGACGGAGGATGGCCTTGTGCTCGTCGAGCTCGCCCCCGGGGTGAGCGTCGATGAGGTGCGGGCCGCCACCGAGCCCGCCTTGACCGTCCGACTCGCTGAGGAGCAGCACGCATGAGCGCACAGAACGACGTCGTCATCGTCGCCGCCGCCCGCACCCCGCAGGGCCGCCTGAAGGGGCAGCTCGCCCCGCTCACCGCCGTGCAGCTGGGCGCTGCCGCCATTCGCGGGGCGCTCGAGCGCGGCGGTATTGCGGCCGATGCCGTCGACGCCGTGCTCGTGGGGCAGGTTCTTCAGGCCGGAGCAGGGCAGAACGCCGCGCGCCAGGCCGCGATCGAAGCGGACATCGGGTGGGACGTGCACAGCGCCACCATCAACAAGGTGTGCCTGTCGGGCCTCACCGCGATCATCGACGCCGCGCGCATGCTGCGCCTCGGCGATGCGACGGTCGTCGTCGCCGCGGGCATGGAGTCGATGACCCGCGCCCCGCACCTGCTGATGAACTCGCGCGACGGCTACTCCTACGGTTCCGTCGAGGTGCTCGACCACATGGCGTACGACGGCCTCACCGACGCCTACGACCGCGAGAGCATGGGCGCCTCGACCGAGCGCGCGAACGCCCGGTACGAGGTCACGCGCGAAGACCAGGACGCCGTGGCCGCCCGCTCCCACCAGCGCGCCGCAGCCGCGCAGACGGAGGGGATCTTCGACGCGGAGATCGTGCCGGTGTCGATCCCGCAGCGGAAGGGCGACCCGGTCGTCGTCACCGCCGATGAGGGCATCCGCGCCGACACGACGGTCGAGACGCTCGCGAAGCTGCGTCCCGCCTTCGCCGAGGGCGGCTCGATCACCGCGGGCAACGCCTCGCAGATCTCCGACGGCGCCTCGGCGGTGGTCGTCACCACCCGCGCGATCGCCGACGAGCGCGGCTGGGACGTCCTCGCCGTGGTCGGTGCGTCGGGTCAGGTCGCCGGCCCCGACAACTCCCTGCACGCCCAGCCCGCCCGCGCGATCGCGAAGGCGCTCGAGAAGCAGGGCATCGCAGCATCCGGTCTCGACCTCATCGAGATCAACGAGGCCTTCGGGGCCGTGGTCGCGCGGTCGCAGGCCGAGCTCGGCGTCTCCGACGAGGTCGTCAACCCGCACGGTGGCGGCATCGCGATCGGTCACCCCATCGGCGCGTCGGGCAACCGGCTCGTCGTCCACGCGGTGCACGAGCTGGTGCGTCGCGGCGGCGGCACGGCCGCGGTGGCGCTGTGCGGCGGCGGCGGTCAGGGCGACGCGTTGATCCTCACCCGCTAGGGCCGGCCCGAAACGAACGGATGCCGCGACCTCGAGGCCGCGGCATCCGGAAACAGAAGGTGGGGAACGCTCAGCGCGCGAGGCGCTTCTTCAGCAGCTTGCTCTGCTTCTTCTGGACGGGGGAGTCGCCCGCGATGACCCGGCCGCGGCGTGCGCGACGGGTGTCGACCACGGCGCCGACGGCGAGGGCGAGGGTGATTCCCCAGCTCAGCCACGCCAGCGCGGTGCGCCACGTGAACGGCTCGTCGTTCTTGAGGCCGCGCAAGAGCGTGACGCCGCCGGTGATGGCGCTGAGAAGACCGGTTCCGAAGATGTACTGCCGCATGCGCCCAACCTATCGACAGGCGTGATCCGGCGCCGCACCTTGACAGCGGAGTGCCGCACGCCCGCGTTCGAGAACGCACCTATCGCATCCCGTCCACCCCCGTGCGCGGATCGGGCCCGCTGTTAGCCTGAGAACGATCCCCCGAGGAGGACCTGTGACCCAGGCCGATTTCGTCGTCGTCGCCAACCGCCTGCCCGTCGATCGCACCCCCGACGGCGAGGGGTGGAGACGCTCACCGGGCGGTCTCGTCACCGCTCTCGAACCCGTCATGCGCAGCGCCGAGGGCGCGTGGGTGGGGTGGGCCGGGCAGGCCGACGTCACCGTCGAGCCCTTCGACTTCGACGGCACCCATCTCGTTCCGGTGACCCTGTCGGCCTCCGATGTGCAGCTGTACTATGAGGGCTTCTCGAACGACACGATCTGGCCGCTGTACCACGACGTGATCGCCGAGCCCACGTACAAGCGCGCCTGGTGGGACGCCTACGTCAAGGTCAACCAGCGCTTCGCCCAGGCCGCCGCCGACGTGACCGCCGACAGCGGAATCGTGTGGGTGCAGGACTACCAGCTGCAGCTGGTGCCGAAGATGCTCCGCGAGATGCGCCCCGACCTCACGATCGGCTACTTCCACCACATCCCGTTCCCCGCCTACGGGCTGTACGCGCAGCTCCCGTGGCGCAAGCAGGTGCTCGAGGGACTGCTCGGCGCCGACGTCATCGGTTTCCAACGGGTGGCGGATGCCGGCAACTTCGCCCGCGCGGTGCGCCGCCAGCTGCGCTACGAGACCAAGGCCAGCGGCATCCTCGTTCCGGATGCCGAGGGCGGCACCCGCGTCGCCCTGGCGAAGGCGTTCCCGATCTCGATCGACGCCGAGTCGTACATCGAGCTCGCGCAGAAGCCCGAGATCCAGCAGCGCGCCAAGGAGATCCGCGAGGGACTCGGAAACCCGCGCAAGATCCTGCTCGGTGTCGACCGCCTCGACTACACCAAGGGCATCCGCCACCGCCTGAAGGCCTGGGGCGAACTGCTCGAGGACGGACGCGCGAGCGTCGAGGACGCGACCCTCGTGCAGGTCGCCAGCCCCAGCCGCGAACGCGTCGAAGCGTACGTGCAGTTGCGCGACGAGATCGAGATGACCGTCGGTCGCATCAACGGCGATTACGACACGACCACGCACACCGCGATTCGCTACCTGCACCAGTCGTATCCGCGCGAGGAGATGGTCGCCCTCTTCCTCGCCGCCGACGTCATGCTGGTCACCGCCCTGCGCGACGGCATGAACCTCGTGGCGAAGGAGTACGTGGCCAGCCGCATCGACAACCGCGGCGTTCTCGTGCTGAGCGAGTTCGCCGGCGCCGCCGACGAGATGGGCAGCGCGCTGCTCATCAACCCGCACGACATCGACGGTCTGAAAGACCAGATCATGCGGGCGATCGACATGCCCGCCGCCGAGCAGGGGCGTCGCATGCGGGCGCTGCGCAAGCGCGTGCGTGACCACGACGTCGAGGACTGGTCGCAGGACTTCCTCGAGGCGCTCTCGGTGTTCCACGAGAAGTCGTCGCGCGCCGCCGCCGAAGAGATCACCCGCGACGACGACGGCTCGACGCCCGAGCGCGAGCCCATCGACGAGACGGACGCCGGATGACCGCCGCACTCGTGAACGCCCCGAACACGAGCAGGGGGGTGGATGCCGCGTGACCGCCGCCGACGCCACGATCGAGGCCGTCGCCACGACCGACACCCTGCTGATCGCGCTCGACTTCGACGGCACCCTTTCGCCGCTGGTCGACGAGCCGATGTCGGCGCGGATGACTCCGGGAGCGCGCGCGGCGCTCGATGCTCTGGCCGCCCTGCCGCGCACCACCGTCGCGCTGGTGTCGGGCCGCACGCTCGCCGACCTGCGCGAGATCGCCGAGCACGACGACTCGTCGCCCTGGTGGCTCATGGGCTCGCACGGCGCGGAGTCGTGGGAGCCCGGCACAGGCGCGGGGGAGTCGACCGACGACGCCGACGAGCTCGCCCTGCGCGACAGGCTGACCGCCGAGATCCGTGACGCCGTCGCCGACCTGGCGGGGGTGCGCGTGGAGCCGAAGCAGTTCGGTCTCGGCATCCACACCCGCACGGCGGATGCCGCGGCCTCGACCGCCGCGCAGCAGAGGGCCGACGAGCTGCTCGCGGCCGAGGCGCCGTCGTGGCGGCGTCGCACCGGGCACGACATCCTCGAGTTCTCGTTCCGCCACGAGGGCAAGGACTCCGCCGTCGCGCACCTGCGCGACCGCGTCGCCGCGACCTCGGTGCTCTTCGCGGGCGACGACGTCACCGACGAAGACGCCCTCGGCTCGCTCGGCCCGGGCGACCTCGGCGTGCGCATCGGCGGGGGAGAGACCGCCGCGACGCTGCGGGTGCCCGACATCGACGCGTTCGTCGAGGTGCTCGAGAACGTGTCACGGCTACGGAGCGCCCACATCTCTTAGCGCGCGCCGATTGATCGAGCGTTCACGGGTCTGCGGCGCATCGGGTGTCGTACCCGCGCAATAGACTTCGAGAATGCCCGCACCGCAGAATCCGAACACCGGCGAATTCGACATCAAGCCCCGCAGTCGCGTCGTCACCGATGGCATCGAAGCCACCACGTCGCGCGGAATGCTCCGCGCCGTCGGCATGGGTGACGAGGACTGGGACAAGCCCCAGATCGGCATCGCGTCGAGCTGGAACGAGATCACCCCCTGCAACCTCAGCCTCGACCGCCTCGCGCAGGGCGCGAAAGAGGGCGTGCACGCCGGCGGCGGCTACCCGCTGCAGTTCGGCACCATCTCCGTCTCCGACGGCATCTCGATGGGCCACGAGGGCATGCACTTCTCGCTCGTGTCGCGCGAGGTCATCGCCGACAGCGTCGAGACCGTGATGATGGCCGAGCGCCTCGACGGCTCCGTGCTGCTCGCCGGCTGCGACAAGTCGATCCCCGGCATGCTCATGGCATCCGCGCGCCTCGACCTCTCGAGCGTCTTCCTGTACGCCGGCTCCATCGCCCCGGGCTGGGTCAAGCTCAGCGACGGCACCGAGAAAGACGTCACGATCATCGACTCGTTCGAGGCCGTGGGCGCGTGCCTCGCCGGCAAGATGAGCGAGGCCGACCTCAAGCGCATCGAGTGCGCGATCGCCCCCGGGGAGGGCGCCTGCGGTGGCATGTACACCGCCAACACCATGGCATCCGTCGCCGAGGCCCTCGGCCTCAGCCTCCCCGGCTCCGCCGCCCCGCCCTCGGCCGACCGTCGCCGCGACTACTTCGCGCACCGCTCGGGCGAGGCCGTGGTCAATCTGCTGCGTCAGGGCATCACCACGCGCGACATCCTCACCAAAGAGGCGTTCGAGAACGCCATCGCCCTCGCCATGGCGCTCGGCGGCTCGACCAACGTCGTGCTGCACCTGCTCGCCATCGCGAACGAGGCCGAGGTTGAGCTGAACCTCCACGACTTCAACCGCATCGGCGACCGGACGCCCCACGTGGCCGACATGAAGCCTTTCGGCCAGTACGTGATGAACGACGTCGACCGCCACGGCGGCATCCCGGTGATCATGAAGGCCATGCTCGACGAGGGCCTGCTGCACGGCGACGCGCTCACCGTCACGGGCAAGACCCTCGCCGAGAACCTCGCCGACCTGAACCCCGACCCGGTCGACGGCAAGGTCATCCACTCGTTCAACGACCCGATCCACGCCACCGGCGGCATCACGATCCTGCACGGCTCGATGGCCCCCGAGGGTGCCGTCGTTAAGTCGGCCGGCTTCGACGGAAACGTCTTCGAGGGTCCGGCCCGCGTGTTCGAGCGCGAGCGCGGGGCGATGGACGCCCTCGAGGCGGGCGAGATCGCCGCCGGCGACGTCGTGGTCATCCGCTACGAGGGCCCCAAGGGTGGTCCCGGCATGCGCGAGATGCTCGCGATCACCGCGGCCATCAAGGGCGCGGGCCTCGGAAAAGATGTACTACTGTTGACGGACGGACGATTCTCAGGCGGCACAACCGGCCTGTGCATCGGCCACATAGCTCCCGAAGCGGTGGACGCAGGTCCCATCGCCTTCGTGCGCGATGGTGATCTGATACGGGTCGATATCGCCGCTCGCACTCTCGACTTGATCGTCGATGACGCCGAGCTGAGTTCCCGCCGCGAAGGCTGGGAACCGCTTCCCCCGCGCTATACCCGTGGCGTTCTGGCCAAGTACTCCAAGCTCGTGCACTCCGCCGCCGAGGGCGCTGTCACGGGCTGACGGCCGTCCCCCTTCTCACCTTTCTCCCGGTTCTCGAGGTACTCCCATGTCCATCGATTCCTCCACGGCAGCCATTCCCCGGCCGCCCGCCCGCGCCGCCGCCGCGCCCGTGATGACGGGTGCGCAGGCGGTCGTCCGCTCGCTCGACCTGCTCGGCGTCACCGACGTGTTCGGTCTGCCGGGCGGAGCGATCATGCCCGTCTACGACCCGCTCATGGACGACGAGCACGTGCGCCACATCCTCGTGCGTCACGAGCAGGGCGCCGGTCACGCGGCCGAGGGCTACGCCGCCGCCTCGGGCAAGGTCGGCGTCGCCATCGCGACGTCGGGCCCCGGCGCGACCAACCTCGTCACCGCGATCGCCGACGCCTACATGGACTCGGTGCCGCTGGTCTGCATCACCGGCCAGGTGTTCTCGACCCTCATGGGAACGGACGCCTTCCAGGAGGCCGACATCGTCGGCATCACCATGCCGATCACCAAGCACTCGTTCCTGGTGAAGTCGGCCGACGAGATCCCCGGCGCGATCGCCGCGGCCTTCGAGATCGCCTCGACCGGGCGCCCCGGCCCCGTGCTCGTCGACATCACCAAAGACGCTCAGCAGGCCGAAGCGCCGTTCGTCTGGCCGCCCAAGATCGAGTTGCCCGGCTACCGGCCCGTCACCAAGGCGCACGGCAAGCAGATTCAGGCCGCGGCCCAGCTGCTGGCCACCGCGAAGAAGCCCGTGCTGTACGTGGGTGGCGGCACGATCCGCGCCAACGCCGCGGCCGAGCTGAAGGTGCTGGCCGAGGCGACCGGTGCCCCGGTGGTCACGACGCTGATGGCCCGCGGTGCGTTCCCCGACTCGCACGAGCAGCACCTCGGCATGCCCGGCATGCACGGCACCGTGCCCGCGGTCCTCGCCCTGCAGGAGAGCGACCTGATCGTCTCGCTCGGCGCCCGCTTCGACGACCGCGTGACCGGCAAGGCGGCGCTGTTCGCCCCGAACGCGCAGGTGGTGCACGTCGACATCGACCCCGCCGAGATCTCGAAGATCCGCACGGCCGACGTGCCGATCGTGGGCGACCTCAAGGAGGTGCTCGTCGACCTCGACGCCGCCTTCCGCGCCGCCGACGCCGAGAACCCGCACGACTACACGGAGTGGTGGACCTACCTGAACGGCCTCCGCGAGGAGTTCCCGCTCGGCTACACGCCGACCACCGACGGGCTGCTCTCGCCGCAGTACGTCATCCAGCGCATCGGCGAGATGACCGGTCCCGAGGGCGTCTACGCCTCGGGTGTGGGCCAGCACCAGATGTGGGCGGCGCAGTTCATCAAGTACGAGCGCCCGAACGCGTGGCTCAACTCCGGCGGTGCCGGCACCATGGGCTACGCCGTTCCGGCGGCCATGGGCGCCAAGGTGGCACAGCCCGAGCGCGCCGTCTGGGCGATCGACGGCGACGGCTGCTTCCAGATGACCAACCAGGAGCTCGCGACCTGCGTCATCAACGACATCCCGATCAAGGTCGCGATCATCAACAACTCCTCGCTGGGCATGGTGCGCCAGTGGCAGACGCTGTTCTTCGACGGCCGCCACTCCAACACCGACCTGAACACCGGACACGGCACGCGTCGCATCCCCGACTTCGTGAAGCTCGCCGAGGCCTACGGATGCCTGGCGATCCGCGTCGAGAAGGAAGACGAGATCGACGCGGCGATCCAGCTCGCCCTCGACACGAACGACCGCCCGGTCGTGATCGACTTCGTCGTGAGCGCCGACGCGATGGTGTGGCCGATGGTGCCGCAGGGCGTCAGCAACAGCTACGTCCAGTACGCGCGCGACCACTCGCCCGCCTTCAACGAGCAGGAGGACTGAGATGTCTCGTCACGTTCTGAGCCTCCTCGTCGAGGACAAGCCGGGTCTGCTGACCCGCGTCGCGGGCCTGTTCGCCCGTCGCGGCTTCAACATCGAATCGCTCGCCGTGGGCGTCACCGAGGTGCCGGGTCTGTCGCGCATCACGGTGGTCGTCGACGTCGAGGGTCTGCCGCTCGAGCAGGTGACCAAGCAGCTGAACAAGCTCATCAACGTCATCAAGATCGTCGAGCTCGACGCCGCCAGCTCCGTGCAGCGCGAGCACGTGCTCGTGAAGGTGCGCGCCGACAACGCGAGCCGCTCCAACGTGCTCGAGGTCGTCAACCTCTTCCGCGCGTCGGTCGTCGACTACGCCCCCGACGCCATCGTGATCGAGATCACCGGCGACTCGGGCAAGGTCGCCGCCTTCTTGAAGGCGATCGAGCCGTTCGGCGTGAAGGAGCTCGCGCAGTCGGGCCTGCTCGCCGTCGGTCGCGGCGGCAAGAGCATCACCGAGCGCGTCCTGCGCAGCTGAACCCGTCGGTCCCTGAGCCTGTCGAAGGGCCCGACACCCCGAGAACTTCACATCCCAAACCCCCGGTCCCTTCGACAAGCTCGGGGACCTCACACAAGGAGAAACATCCTCATGGCAGAGATCTTCTACGACGACGACGCCGACCTCTCGATCATCCAGGGCAAGAAGGTCGCGATCGTCGGCTACGGCTCGCAGGGTCACGCCCACGCGCAGAACCTGCGCGACTCGGGCGTTCAGGTCGTCATCGCGCTCAAGGACGGCTCCAAGTCGGCCGCCAAGGCGCAGGAAGACGGCTTCGAGGTCAAGAACGTCGCCGACGCCGCGGAGTGGGCCGACCTCATCATGATCCTGGCGCCCGACCAGCACCAGCGCTCGATCTTCGCCGACTCGATCAAAGACAAGCTCACCGAGGGCAAGACGCTCGCCTTCGCGCACGGCTTCAACATCCGCTTCGGCTACATCGACGCCCCCGAGGGTGTCGACGTGATCCTCGTCGCCCCCAAGGCCCCCGGTCACACCGTGCGTCGCGAGTACGTCGCGGGCCGCGGCATCCCCGACATCATCGCCGTCGAGAGCGACGCCTCGGGCTCGGCCTGGGACACCGCCCTCTCGTACGCGAAGGCCATCGGCGGCACCCGCGCCGGCGTCATCAAGACGACCTTCACCGAAGAGACCGAGACCGACCTGTTCGGCGAGCAGGCCGTGCTCTGCGGTGGCATGAGCCACCTCGTGCAGGCCGGCTTCGAGACCCTCGTCGAGGCGGGCTACCAGCCGCAGATCGCGTACTTCGAGGTGCTGCACGAGCTCAAGCTCATCGTCGACCTCATGTGGGAGGGCGGCATCGCCAAGCAGCGCTGGTCGATCTCCGACACGGCCGAGTACGGCGACTACGTCTCGGGCCCCCGCGTCATCTCGTCCGACGTCAAGGCCAGCATGAAGGCCGTCCTCAGCGACATCCAGTCGGGTGCCTTCGCCGAGCGCTTCATCGCCGACCAGGACAAGGGCGCCCCCGAGTTCCTCGAGCTCCGCGAGAAGGAGCAGGGTCACCCCATCGAGGCGACCGGCAAGGAGTTGCGCGGCCTCTTCGCGTGGAAGCAGCAGGACACCGACTACGTCGAGGGCTCCGCAGCGCGCTGAGTCTCGTCGTCTCGAATGCCCCGGGTGCCTCTGGCCCCGGGGCATTCGGCGTTTCCGCGGCGTCTCGGGGTTCCGGATGCCGTGCCCTCCCGCGACCGGCGGGGCGCGACGAAGCGGCGGGGGAGCCGCGCTAGCGTGGTCGCGTGAGCACTCCGCGCGATGACGACGCCCTCTCGTGGGGCGGTGACGACGACCCGACGCTCGACGTCGGCGAGAAGCACGTGCCCGGCCGGGGGAGCGCAGCCCGTCCTGCAGCGTCCGGAGCCTCAGCGCCTGAGGCGCTGCAGCCCGAGCCGCTCGAGCCCGAGCCGCTGCAGCCCGAGCCGCTGCAACCGGCAGCCTCGGAGTCCACGCCGGCCGCTCGGCATCCGGAAACGCTCGTCGATCCCGCACCCGACGCAGAAGAGGCGCACGCGGGGCCGTCGGCTCCCCTCGGCAACGTCGGTCTCGTGGGCATCGGGATGATCGCGATGGCCTTCATCCTGTTCGCCGTGGGCTGGCTGCTCGCCGGGTTCCGCCTCGTCGACCTCGGACTCCCTGTTCCCCAGGTCACGATCGTCGCGCTGACCATCGGCGCCGGTCTCGCCCCTCTCGTGTGGTTCGTCACGGTCCTCGTGCTCACGCGCAGCTGGCGCACCTGGCAGCGGTTCCTGCTGCTGCTGCTCGGGATCGTCCTGCTCATCCCGTGGCCGTTCCTGTCGTTGGGAGCCTTCTTGTGAGCACCGTCGCCCGCACCCGTGTCCTTCCGACGTGGCTGCTCGTCACGATCGCCGGCTTCTTCGGCCTGTTCTACGCCTACGTGGTGTGGAGCTCGGTCGCGCTGCTGATCCAGCAGGTGAACGGTCCGCTCGGACTCAACGGTCTCGGGTGGTTCGTCTACATCCTCCCGATCGTCTTCCCCCTCGCCGCCTTCGGCGTCTCGTTCGCGATCGGGCAACGTCGCAAGGCCGGAGAGCTTGCGATCGTGCTGCTCGCGGGCCTGACGCTGTCGGCCGCGTTCTGGCTCGCGATCGTCGGGTACGGCACCACCTCGTACGGCCTCTACGGCGGCTGAACGCCGGGGTCCCGGCATCCGGGATCGCGTTCTTCTCGGCCGGGTCGGTCTGGCACCCCTGCGACCGCGAGACTGCATCTCGCTGACATCCGTGCGTCAGGCTGACGCGGGTTCGTCAGCGAGATGCAGTCTCGCGGTGTTCGCACGCCCGGCGGGTGTCGGCGCGAGGTCTGCCCGGCTCCGCATTGCTCGGACGAGTTGCCGTGTGCGCCTGAGCGCCGTCGCGGGGCGTCACACGGTCGGGGCGCCACACGGCTCCGCGCTAGGCTGACAGACGGCCCGCACGGGTCGCGCGCCCGGTTCGCGCCGGCGGTGTGCGACGGTGCGCGTCAGTCCCCAGCACCGTTTCGAAGGACGTATCCGTGACGAAGCCCGTCGTGCTCATCGCCGAAGAACTCTCTCCCGCCACGATCGACGCGCTCGGCCCCGACTTCGACGTGCGCAACGTCGACGGGACCGATCGCCCCGCGCTGCTGTCGGCCCTCGCCGACGCCCACGCGGTGCTCGTGCGCTCGGCCACCCAGATCGACGCCGAGGCCCTCGCCGCGGCGCCGTCGCTCAAGGTCGTCGCCCGCGCCGGTGTCGGCCTCGACAACGTCGACATCAAGTCGGCCACCTCGGCCGGCGTCATGGTCGTCAACGCCCCGACCTCCAACATCATCTCGGCGGCCGAGCTCACCGTCGGTCACGTGCTGAGCCTCGCGCGCCGCATCCCCGCCGCGCACGCCTCGCTCGCCCAGGGCCTGTGGAAGCGCAGCTCGTTCACCGGAACCGAGCTGTTCGAGAAGACGATCGGCATCATCGGCCTCGGCCGCATCGGCGCCCTCATCGCCGCGCGCCTGCAGGGCTTCGACATGCGCGTGATCGCGTACGACCCCTACGTCACCGCCGCCCGCGCGCAGCAGCTCGGCGTGCAGCTGGTGTCGCTCGACGAACTGCTCGAGCAGAGCGACTTCGTCACGATCCACATGCCGAAGACGCCCGAGACGACCGGCATGATCGGCGCCGAGCAGCTGCGCCGCATGAAGAAGACCGCCTACGTCATCAACGTCGCCCGCGGTGGCCTGATCGACGAAGAGGCGCTCTTCGACGCCCTCACCACCGGTGAGATCGCCGGCGCCGGCCTCGACGTGTTCTCGACCGAGCCTCCCGCCGAAGGCGGCCCCGCCCGCAAGCTGCTCGACCTGCCGAACGTCGTCGTCACCCCGCACCTCGGCGCCAGCACTGAAGAGGCGCAGGAGAAGGCGGGCGTCTCGGTCGCGCGCAGCGTCAAGCTCGCCCTCGAGGGCGATCTCGTTCCGGATGCCGTGAACGTCGCCGGCGGTGCGATCGACCCGTTCGTGCGCCCCGGTATCGCGCTGGTCGAGATGCTCGGTCAGTTCTTCAGCGGCCTCGCCGACAGCGCCCTGACCAGCCTCGAGATCGAGGTGCGCGGCGAGCTCGCGCAGTACGACGTCAGCGTCTACCGCCTCGCCGCGCTAAAGGGCTATTTCAGCCGCATCGTCAGCGAGAGCGTCTCGTACGTCAACGCCCCGCTCTTCGCCGAGCAGCGCGGCGTCGAGGCCCGCCTGGTCGTCGAGGCCGAGAGCCCGCTGTACCGCAACATCACGATCCTGCGCGGCACGCTGGCCGACGGCTCGACCCTCGAGGTCGCGGGCACGCTCGCCGGCACGCGCATGGTGCCCAAGGTCGTCTCGATCAACGGCTACGAGATCGAGGTGCCCATCGAGCAGCACCACGTCGTCATGCGGTACGCCGACCGCCCCGGCATCGTGGCGATCTACGGCCAGAAGCTGGGTGAAGCCGGCATCAACATCGCGGGTCTGCAGGTGGCGGCTCCGGATGCCACCGGCCGTGCCCTCTCGGTGCTCACGGTCGACTCGCCCGTGCCCGAAGAGATCCTCGTCGCGATGCGCGAGGCCGTCGGCGCGGATCTGTTCCGCCAGATCGACATCGTCGAGAGCTGATGCCCTGAGCTGTACCGGGGGAGGGGGTCGCGAGAGCGGCCCCCTTCGTCGTTCGCCGGGCGGGCCCTGGCGCTGCGCGGCCGGACGAGCCGGGATTGCGGTTGTGGCCCGCGGCTGTCTCAGGTGGTGGCGGCGACGACGGCGTCGATGAGCTTGTCGAGATCCGCACCCTCGATGGTCGGGCCCGGCACGGCGTTGAGGTCGAGCACCGCGTTGAAGTACAGGCCGTCGCTGACCAGCAGCACCATCTGGAGTGCGGTCTCGTCGCGGGTGTGCGCGCGGAGGCTCTCTTCCCACAGCTCACGCACGCGGCGCAGGCACGCGGATGCCGCGTCGCTGCCGTTCTGCGCGAGGCGCGAGACCGCGAGGATCGTGACGTCGAGCGGCGAGCCGGTGTTCTGCGACGACCTCAGGTGCGCGGCGACCACGCCCTCGTCGGAGTTCTCGATCTCGGCGACGTCGTCGCGAGCGAGCTGCTCGAGGCGGGCGACGAGGGCCTCTTCGAGGGCGCTCTTGGAACCGAAGTGATAGAGCAGTCCGCCCTTCGACACGCCGGCGGCGCGGGCCGTGGCGTCCATCGTCGCCGCCCGTTCGCCCTCGTCGACGAGGATGCGGGTGAACGCGTCGAGGACGGCGTCGCGGGCGAGAGGGGGACGACTCATGGTTCCTCGATCGTACTGGCGGGCGTCTGTTCTCCTCTGATACTATACCGGCTAGACGGTTTAGAAACGGAACTCGAAGACATGCTCACCTCGTCGTTGCCCACCCATGAGATCACCGTGACCCGCGCCGGCTGGCGCGGATGGTTCGCGCTGGCCGTGCTCATGCTGCCCGTGCTGCTCGTCTCCGTCGACAACACGGTGCTCAGCTTCGCTCTGCCCGAGATCTCGGTGGCGCTGCAGCCCTCGAGCATCGAGCAGCTGTGGATCATCGACGTCTACCCGCTCGTGCTCGCCGGTCTCCTCGTCACGATGGGTGTCCTGGGCGACCGCTTCGGGCGCCGCCGCATGCTGCTCATCGGCGCCACCGGGTTCGCCGTGGTGTCGGCGCTGTCCGCCTTCGCGCCCACCGCGGCTCTGCTCATCACCGGTCGCGCCCTCATGGGCGTATTCGGGGCGATGCTCATGCCGTCGACGCTGTCGCTCCTGCGCAGCATCTTCCGCGACCGCGATCAGCGCCGGTTCGCGATCGCGGTGTGGGCCTCGGGCTTCTCCGCCGGTGCGGCCCTCGGCCCGATCGTCGGCGGATTCCTGCTCGAGCACTTCTCGTGGGGCTCGGTCTTCCTCATGGCCGTGCCGGTGCTCGTGCCGTTGCTGATCCTCGCGCCGTTCTTCGTGCCCGAGAGCCGCGACCCCGCGCCGGGTCGCTTCGACCCGACCAGTGTGGTGCTCTCGCTCGCGACGATGGTCCCGATCGTCTACGGCATCAAGAAGCTCGCCGTCGATGGTCCGATGTCGCTGGCTCCGGTGCTGTTCGTCGTCGGCATCGTGTTCGGCTGGCTGTTCGTCCGCCGTCAGCGCGCCCTCACCTCCCCGATGCTCGACATGTCGCTGTTCCGGCGCGGCACCTTCTCGGGTGCGATCCTGGTCAACCTGTTGAGCGTGGTCGGGCTCGTGGGGTTCCTGTACTTCGTCGCGCAGCACCTGCAGTTGGTGGTCGGCCTGTCGCCGATGGTCGCCGGTCTCGCGCTGCTGCCCGGGCTCGTGCTCATGATCGTCGCCGGTCTCGCCGTCGTCCCCGTCGCCAAGCGCTTCGCTCCGCGGGTCGTCGTGCCCACGGCGCTGGCGTTCTCGGTCGTCGCCTACGTGATGGTGGCGTTCTCGACCGCCGACCTCGTCCTGCTGATCGTGGCGTTCGGCCTGCTCGGCATCGGCATCGGCGCGGCCGAGACGGTGTCGAACGAGCTGATCCTCTCGAGCGCGCCGTCGGCGAAGGCCGGCGCCGCGAGCGCCGTGTCCGAGACCGCCTACGAGGTGGGTGCCGTGCTCGGGACGGCGGTGCTCGGCGGCATCCTGGCCGCGTTCTACCGGGCGCAGCTGGTGCTCCCCGCGGGGCTGCCGGATGCCGCGGCCCAGGCCGCGCGCGAGACCCTCGCGGGCGCCGTGGCGGTGTCGAACACGCTCGACGATCCGACGCTGGCCGAGGCCCTCCGCACCGCCGCTGCGCACGCCTTCGACTCCGGTGTCGTCGTCACCGCCCTCATCGGTGCCGGACTCATCGTCGTGGCCGGCGTGATCGCTGCCACTACCCTGGGAGGATCCCGCAGCACGTCGAAGCAGTGACGTGCCCGAGCTCTGAGGAGAGCGATGTCGCGTGTCGTGAAACTGGCCGTCATCCCCGGTGACGGAATCGGTCCCGAGGTCGTCGCAGAGGCCGTCAAGGTACTCGATGCGGTCACCGCCGCCTCCGGCGTCACGTTCGAGAAGACGCCCTTCTCGCTCGGTGCCGGTCGCTACCTCGAGACCGGCGACACCCTGACCGACGACGACCTCTCGGCGATTGCCGGCCACGACGCGATCCTGCTGGGCGCCGTCGGCGGAGTGCCCGGCGACCCGCGCCTGAAAGACGCGAACATCGAGCGCGGCCTCCTGCTCAAGCTCCGCTTCGAACTCGATCACTACGTCAACCTGCGTCCCTCGAAGCTGTACCCCGGGGCTGCGGGTCCGCTGGCAGAGCCCGGCGACATCGACTTCGTCGTGGTGCGCGAAGGCACCGAAGGCCCGTACGTCGGCAACGGCGGTTCGATCCGCCGCGGCACCGCGCACGAGGTCGCCAACGAGACATCGGTCAACACCGCCTACGGCGTCGAGCGCGTCGTGCGCTACGCCTTCGCCCTCGCGGAGCGCCGCCGCCGCAAGCTGACGCTCGTGCACAAGACGAACGTGCTCGTCCACGCGGGCGGCATGTGGAAGCGCATCGTCGATGCCGTGGCGGGGGAGTTCCCCGGGGTCGACGTAGACTACCTGCACGTCGACGCGGCAACCATCTTCCTGGTCACGAACCCGAGCCGCTTCGACGTGATCGTCACCGACAACCTCTTCGGCGACATCCTCACCGACCTGGCCGGCGCCGTCACCGGAGGCATCGGCCTCGCCGCATCGGGCAACATCAACCCCGACGGCGCTTTCCCCTCGATGTTCGAGCCCGTGCACGGATCGGCGCCCGACATCGCGGGAACCCAGAAGGCCGACCCCACGGCCGCGATCCTCTCCGTCGCCCTCCTGCTCGACCACCTCGGGCTGACCGACGAATCCGCCCGCGTCACCCGCGCGGTCGAAGACGACATCGCGAGCCGCGACGGGGTCCGCACCACCGCTCAGATCGGCGACGCCATCGCCGAACGCGTCCAGGCGTAACCTGGACCGATCGGCGAGCATCGCCTCCGGCACTCGAGAAGCTTTGGAAAACGAATGACCACCATCGACACCGATCCCGACACCGGACTCGACCCGCTCGAGTTCTCCGTCACGCGCAACCTCGCGGCCAAGAGCACGACCGACCGCGACGCGATCCTCGCCAACCCCGGCTTCGGGCAGAGCTTCACCGACCACATGGTCGACATCTGCTGGTCGGTGCGCGGCGGCTGGCACCGCCCGCGCGTCTCGCCCTACGGCCCCATCTCGCTCGACCCGGCGGCCGCCGTGCTGCACTACGGCCAGGAGATCTTCGAGGGCATCAAGGCCTACCGTCACGCCGACGGCTCGGTCCACACCTTCCGCCCCGACCAGAACGGCCGCCGCCTGCAGCGCTCGGCCCGTCGCCTGGCGCTTCCCGAGCTGCCCGTGCCGTACTTCTTGCAGTCGCTGCGCGAGCTCATCGCCGTCGACGGTGCGTGGGTGCCGTCGGGTGACGACCAGAGCCTGTACCTGCGCCCGTTCATGTTCGCGAAAGAGGCGTTCCTGGGCGTCCGCCCCGCGCACAAGGTCGCCTACTACCTGATCGCCAGCCCCGCCGGCGCCTACTTCAAGGGCGGCGTGCAGCCGGTGTCGATCTGGCTCAGCGAGGACTACTCGCGCGCCGGCAAGGGCGGTACGGGTGCGGCCAAGACCGGCGGCAACTACGCCGCGAGCCTGCTGCCGCAGTCCGAGGCGTACGAGAACGAGTGCGACCAGGTCGTGTTCCTCGACCAGGACCGCAACGTCGAAGAGCTCGGCGGCATGAACGTCGTGTTCGTCTACAAAGACGGCACGATCGTCACCCCGCAGTCCGACTCGATCCTCGAGGGCATCACGCGCGACTCGCTCCTGCAGCTCGCCCGCGACCGTGGCCACCACGTCGAAGGACGCAACGTCTCGCTCGACGAGTGGCGCCAGGGCGTGGCATCCGGAGACATCGTCGAGGTGTTCGCGTGCGGCACCGCTGCGGTCGTGACCCCGATCGGCGTGCTCAAGGGCCGCGACTTCATCGATGAGCAGCCCACGGGCACCCTCGCGCTCGAACTGCGCGAAGAGCTCACGAACATCCAGTACGGCCGCGCCGAAGACAAGCACGGCTGGCTGTACCGCCTCGACGCCTGACCCGCGTCGTCTCACGGAGGGGTTCCCGGATGCCGGGGGCCCCTCCGTCGTGTGTTCGGGGGCTCGACAGGCTCAGCCCCCCTCCCGCCGTGGGGTCGAGGGGAGGCGGGGTCCCTGAGCCTGTCGATGGGGGTCCTTGAGCCTGTCGAAGGGCCGGACCCTCACCGGTGTCGGAGGCCGCGGATAGGCTGGCACCGTGAAGATCGCTCGTTTCAGCCACCAGGACGCCCTCCGCTACGGCATCGTCGACGACGACCACCTCGTCGTGCTCGAAGGCGACCCCATGTTCGCCGGCTTCGGCACCACGGGGGAGCGCATCCCCCTGTCCGAGGTCGCCCTGCTCGCGCCGGTCATCCCGCGCTCGAAGGTCGTCTGCATCGGCAAGAACTACCACGACCACGCCGCCGAGATGGGCGGAGAGGCTCCCGCCGAGCCGCTGATGTTCCTCAAGCCCAACACCTCGGTCATCGGCCCGAACGACCAGATCGTGCGGCCGACGAAGCTCAGCTCGCGCACCGACTACGAGGGCGAGCTGGCCGTCGTCATCGGCCGCATCGCCAAGAACGTCCCCGCCGAGCGCGCGGGCGAGTACATCTTCGGTTACACCGTCGCCAACGACGTCACCGCGCGCGACCTGCAGGCCACCGACGGCCAGTGGTCGCGCGCGAAGGGCTTCGACACGTTCTGCCCCGTCGGCCCGGTGATCGAGACCGACCTCGATCTGAAGACCGCGTCCATCACGACGCGCGTCAACGGCGAGATGCGTCAGCAGGGTCCCGTGTCCGACATGATCCACGACATCCCCGCGCTCATCGCCTACGCCAGCGCCGTGTTCACCCTGCTCCCGGGCGACCTGATCCTCACCGGAACGCCGGCGGGCATCGGCTCGTTCGACGCCGGCGACGTCGTCGAGGTCGAGATCGACGGCATCGGAGTGCTGCGCAACACCGCGCGCGATGCCTGAGACCGCCGCACCCGCGGGCATCGACCTCGCCGCCGCCCAGCGCCGCACGGTGCGGGTGCTCGCGGCGGGGCAGGTGCTCACGGGGGTCGCCTTCGGTGCGACGCTGTCGCTCGGGGCGTTGCTCGCCGCCGACCTGTCGCGGCAAGAGGCGCTCTCGGGCTTCGCCACGGCATCCGTCACCCTCGGAGCGGCGCTGACCGCGATCCCGCTCGCGCGGCTGGCGGGCCGTCGCGGACGCCGCGTGGCGCTGACGACGGGCAACATCGCCGCTCTCATCGGCATCACCGTGGTGATCGCCGCGGCAGCTCTGCGGATCTTCCCGCTGCTCCTCGTCGGCATCGCCCTCATCGGCGCGGGCAACGCCGCGACCCTGCAGTCGCGGTTCGCCGCGACCGACCTGTCGACCACCACGCGCCGCGGGCGCGACCTGGCGACGGTGGTGTGGGCGACCACCGTGGGCGGGGTGGTCGGGCCGCTTCTGCTCGCGCCCGGCGAGCTCATCGGCGCGAGCATCGGCATGCCGCCGCTCACCGGGGCGTACCTGTTCTCGTTCGCCGCGCAGGTCTGCGCGTTCGCGCTGTACGTGCTCGTCCTGCGCCCCGACCCGCTGCTACTCGCCCAGCGCCTCGACCGCGAGCGCACGGCATCCGCTCTCGCACCCGCCCCCGAGGTCGACCGCCCGCGCACCGCGCGCTTCGCGATGCTCGCGGTGGCTGCCTCGCACGTGACGATGGCCTCGGTCATGGCGATGACTCCGGTGCACCTCTCGCACATCGTCGCTCCGGATGCCGTGACCCTCGCTGTCGGCGTCACCATCGCCCTGCATGTGTTCGGCATGTACGGTCTGTCCCCGGTGTTCGGCGTGCTCGCCGACCGGTGGGGACGCATCCCCGTGATCGTGCTGGGACAGGTGCTGCTGGCCTCCTCCCTCGCCGTCGCATCGGCCTTCTCCGAGAGTCAGGCGGGCGTGCTCGTCGCCCTCGTGCTGCTCGGGCTGGGGTGGAGCGCGGCGACCGTTGCAGGCTCCGCGCTGCTGACCGAGGCGACGCCGCTCGCCCTGCGCCCTCGGCGTCAGGGCCGCAGCGACACCCTCATGACGGCCTGCGCGGCGGGCGGCTCGGTGCTCGCAGGAGTCATTCTCGGCCTCGTCGGATACGGCGGGCTCGCGTTGTGGGCGTTCGTGCCCGTCGCGCTCGTGTGCGTCGGTGCTGTGGTCGTCGGAGCCCGGCGGTCCTCACCCTCCGCGTGAGTCGCCGCGAAACGCGCGGCTCAGATCGCGTAGACCAGGCCGTCGAAGGCCGAGAGGTCTGAGGCCCCACGCACACCGAGGGCGTGCAGGGCACGGTCGACGTCGAGCTCGTCGTTGAAGACGTGGAACGCCACGCGGGCGCGGCCCGCGCGACCCGACGCCGTGATGCCGTGCGCCGTCAGTTGCGCGAGCGCCTCGCCGGTCGCATCCGGCCATGTCACGATCGCCGACGGGCGCTCGGGCTGCGCGAGCCCCAAGCCGTCACGGAACCGCGCGGCGAGACCCGTCGTGTGGACGTACGCGGCGGTGATGTCGGCGTCGGCGAACAGCGCCAGCGCGGGCGCCGCGCCCACGAACGCCTGCCACGCGGGCGAGACGTCGAAGCGGCGGGCGTCGGAGGCCAGCGTTCCGCCCGTTCCATAGCACGATGACCAGGGGTCGTCGCCGGAGTACCAGCCGGCCTGCACGGGGCGGATCTCGCTCGCGAACGCGGGGGAGAGGGTGAGGAACGCCACTCCGCGCGGGCAGCACAACCACTTGTAGGCGTGGCAGACGGTCGCTTGGAACATCGTCGCGTCGACGGGGAGCCAGCCGGCGGCCTGCGTGAGGTCGCACAGGGTGCGCGCACCGGCACGGGCGGCAGCGGCGGCGATGCCCACGGCGTCCGCGACCTCGCCCGTCGCCGACTGCACGAGCGAGAACGCCACGAGCCAGGTGTCGGGCGAGACGGCGTCGGCCAGTCGGTCGAGGGGAGCCGTGCGAAGACGCACTCCGCGGCCCGCGTGGGCGAAGGGCGCGACGAGCGAGGCGAAGTCGCCCTCGGCGCAGAGCACCTCGGCGCCGTCGGGCACCGACGCGGCGAGGAGCGAGACCAGCACCGAGGTCTGCGAACCGATCGCGACGTCTCGCACGGGGGTGCAGACCAGGCGGGCGTACGCGGCCCGGGCGTCTTCGACGGCGAGCGAGGCGCTGATGACGTCGGGGCGACCGGATGCCGCGGACTCGAGGTCGGCGCGAACGGCGGAGGCCGTGGCGCGCGTCGGCAGACCGAGGGTGCAGGCCGCGAGGTAGTCGCGGCCGCCGGCGAAGTGCGAGGCGAGGCTGCTCATGGATCCAGGATCCCGTCGCGTCTGACATTGCACTAGAGCAGGTGTTGCATGGGAACCATGCGGTCTGCTTATGTATCCGCATGGCCGACATCGACGACCCGCTCGACGCCCACGGACTGAGGGTCGTCAAGGCGATCGCCGATACCGGCTCGATCACGGCCGCCGCGCGCGCCCTCGGCTACAGCCAGCCCGCCGTCAGCCAGCAGCTGCGCCGCCTCGAGCGCCGCGCCGGTCTGCCCATCGTCGAGCGCGTGGGCCGGGGCGTGCGTCTCACCGAGGCCGGGCAGGTGCTGGCTCGGCACGCGGCCACGGTCACCACCGCTCTCGACGCCGCCGCCGGCGACCTCGCCGAGCTGCGAGGACTGCGCGCGGGGCGCGTGCGCATCGCCGCGTTCCCTTCCGCGTCCTCGATCGTCGTGCCCCGCGTGATCGCGGCGGTCACCGCGCGTCGCCCGGGTGTGTCGATCAGCTTCGTCGAGGCGGAGCCGCCCGAGGCGATCGCCGCCGTGCGCGAAGACCGTGCCGACATCGCCCTCACCTACAGCTACCCCGGGGATCGACGCGAACACCTCGAGTCCGCGGCATCCGGTCTCTCCTCCCGAGTCATCGGCGACGACGACACGGTCGTGGTCGTCCCCACGGGTCACCCGGCGGCCGCACACGACCCGATCGATCTGTCGCAGCTGGCGGGGGAGCGGTGGATCGCCGGGTGTCCCCAGTGCCGCGGGCACCTGCTCGAGGCGTGCGGTCGTGCCGGATTCACGCCCGACATCGCGTTCGAGACCGACAACTTCATCGCGGTCGAGAACCTCGTGGCGCAGGGGGTGGGCATGGCGATCCTTCCGCGCATGGCCGTCGTCTCGCTGCCGATGCTCTCGGGCATCGCGGCACCGCGCCTGCCGAGTGCGGAGGCCCGAACGCTCCACGTCGTCACCGCTCGCGGCGCCGAGCACGTGCCCGCGGTGGGGGCGGCGCTCGAGGTCGTCGGCGAGGTGCTGGCCCGCCATCTCGACTCCACGGGCATGGGTACCGCCCGCCGGTAGGATCGAGGGGATGTCTGCCACGCCCGATCCCCGCACCACGACCGCCACCGGCGCCGACGTTCGCGTCCGCTTCTGCCCCTCACCCACGGGGTTGCCGCACGTCGGTCTCATCCGCACCGTCTTATTCAACTGGGCCTACGCCCGGCACAACGGCGGCAAGCTCGTCTTCCGCATCGAAGACACCGATGCCGCGCGCGACAGCGAGGAGAGCTACCAGCAGCTGCTCGAGGCGCTGCGGTGGATGAACATCGACTGGGACGAGGGTGTCGAGGTCGGAGGCCCGCACGCCCCGTACCGCCAGTCGCAGCGCCACGAGATCTACCGCGAGGTTCTCGACAAGCTCATCGCCGCGGGTGCGGTGTACGAGAGCTACTCGACCGCCGAAGAGATCGACGCGCGCAACGAGGCGAACGGCCGTGCGAAGCAGCTCGGCTACGACAACTTCGACCGCGACCTCACCGACGAGCAGAAGGCCGCGTTCCGTGCCGAGGGTCGCGAGCCCGCGTGGCGCGTGCGCGTGCCCGATGAAGACCTCACCTTCGTCGACCTCATCCGCGGCGAGGTGACCTTCCCGGCCGGGTCGTTCCCCGACTTCGTGATCGTGCGTGCCGGCGGCGTCCCGCTCTACACCTTCGTGAACCCCGTCGACGACGCGCTCATGGGCATCACCCACGTCATCCGCGGCGAAGACCTCATGCCCTCCACGGCTCGTCAGCTCGCGCTGTACCGCGCGCTGCTCGACGCCGGCGTCACCGACTTCGTGCCGCGCTTCGGCCACATGCCGCTCGTGCTGGGAGAGACCGGCAACAAGAAGCTCTCCAAGCGCGACCCGCAGGCCGACCTCTTCCTGCAGCGCGAGAAGGGCTTCATCCACGAGGGTCTGCTCAACTACCTCTCGCTGCTCGGCTGGTCGCTCGCCAGCGACCGCGACGTGTTCTCGCTCGACGAGATGATCGCCGCCTTCGACATCGCCGACGTCAACCCCAACCCGGCGCGCTTCGACCAGAAGAAGGCCGAGGCCATCAACGGCGATCACATCCGCATGCTGGATGCCGATGACTTCGCCGCCCGCATCGTGCCCTATCTCGCGGGGGCGGGTTTCATCGCGGAGCAGCCCAGCGAGGAGCACTGCGCGATCATCGCTCAGGCGGCGCCGCTCGTGCAGGAGCGCGTGCAGCTGCTGGGCGAGGTCCCCGGCATGCTCGGCTTCCTCTTCGTGTCGGAGGTCGACTACGCCGACGACGCGATGAAGGGGCTCCCCGCCAACGCGGGTGAGGTGCTCGTGGCATCCGTCGGCGCTCTCGAGCTCGTGCCCGAGGGCGAGTTCACCGCCGCCGCGGTGCAGGAGGCCCTGTCGAAGGCCCTCGTGGAGGAGCTCGGCCTGAAGCCCCGCGTCGCCTACGGCCCGCCGCGCGTCGCCCTGACCGGCCGTCGCATCTCGCCGCCGCTGTTCGAGTCGATGGAACTGCTCGGCAAGACCGAGACGCTCCGCCGCCTCGGCGCCCTCGTGACGCACCTGGGCTGAGACGCCCCGACGATCCCCGCGACTCTCCCGTCGCGGGGATCGCGCGTTTTCGGCGCGGGGGAGCGGAACGCGGACGATGCGCCGCGATTCGATGATTCTCGAGTCGCATCTCCCACATCGGCGCCCGCGCGACGGTCTGCGCAGGACGCGCCCGGGACGCGCGGGGCGGGGCCCCGGTTTGGCGCATCGCTCCGCGTCACGTAAGCTTGATCCTCGGCACGAGTTACGGCTCGAAGCCATTGGGGTATGGTGTAATTGGCAACACGGCGGTTTCTGGTTCCGTTGTTCTTGGTTCGAGTCCAGGTACCCCAGCTTCACGAAAAGGCCCGGTGATCGCACAGATCCCGGGCCTTTCGCGTACCCGCTGACGGCGCTCAGCCGTGAACCCGCTATGACGCCGCCGGTCGGTCACGTTCCTCGGTGACGACAGGGGCACAATGTCGCCATGGGACTGTTCGTACAGCGACCGGAAGAACCCGGCGAGTGGGCCGGCCTGCCCGGCGAGCCCGCTCGCCCGAAGACGCGAGCCGAGATGCTGCCCGACGACGAGCAGCCCGAGGCGTCGCCCGGCGGCCTGCTGGGCCTGGTCGACGCTCCCGTGACCTCGATCGAGATCCCGCTCGACGGCGATCCGTCGTGATCCGCCGCCGCACCGCCACGCGCGCGAGCCTGCTCCTGGCGTCCGCGGCCGTCGTGGCCCTTCTCACGGGGTGCACGCAGGAGACTCCGGATGCCGTGACCCCGACCGCCGTGGTGCCGAGCCCCGCGGCATCCGCTGATCAGGCCCTGGCCCCCTCGGTGGTCACTCCCGGCGATCTCGACGGCACGGACGTCTCCGTCGTCATCGCGACCTCCCTCGTGCTGGCCGTGCCCGACGGAACGGAGGCGGAGTGGACGGGGACCACCGACGACGTCTCGATCGCCGAGTTCTCGGGGGGAGGTCCCTCGGAAGGAGCGGTCTTCCGTCCCGGCTTCATCGCCCGCGCCCTCGGGACCACGGCCGCGATCCTCACCGGACCCGACGGGAAGACGGAGTCGTTCCGCATCTCGGTCGTCGCGCCGTAGCGCGGGGGCGGGCTCAGTAGCGCGAGAGCACCGCGAGCAGCTCCTCGCCGGAGTCCGCCTCTCGCCCGAGGCTCTTGCGCTGCACATCGGCGAGGTGATGCTCGACCAGAGCGCACGCGGCGTCGACGTCGCCCGCTTCCAGCATCTCGAGCAGCTGCTCGTGCTCGGCGATCGAGACCTCCTGATCGATGTCGCGTCCGTAGATCGACAGGATCAGGGCCGTGCGCGACACGACCTCCGACATGTAGCGCACGAGCAGGGCATTCTCGCTCTCACGTGCGATGAGCAGATGGAACTCGCCGCCGAGCCGCGCCGACACGGTCGGGCGCCGGGCCTCCCAGGCCTCGCGCTCCGCCCGCACGTGGGCGCGCAGCCGTGCGAGGGCGGCGGGGTCGCGGCGTTCGGCGACCAGGCGCACGCCCTCGCGCTCGAGGGCAGCCCTCACGGTGAATGCGTCGCGCGCCTCGTCGATGGTCGGTCGGGCGACGGCGGCCGAACGACCCGGAGGAGAGTCGACCACGCCGTCTCCGACGAGGCGTTGCAGGACCGTGCGCACGAGTGTTCGGCTCACGCCGTAGTGCGCGGCGAGGGCTTCTTCGCCGAGCTTCGTTCCGGGCGTGAGCGCTCCCTCGATGATCGCGGCGCGCAGAGCTTCGTAGGCGCGTTCCGCGCGCTCAGACGGGCGAGGGTCGTCTGCGGGCGTCGATCGTGGCATGGCTCGACTGTATACGGAAGGCGTCTCTCCTTCCCGGTTCCTAGAGGCCGAAACCTGTTCGACTCGTGGGTGAAACCCGTGCGGCCTGTATACGAGATAGGAATGCGTCTGTATACAGAAAGGACGCCACGTGTACGTCACCCTCACCGCGCAGCAGCGCGAACTCTTCGACCGCTCCCTCTCCGCCGGCGAAGCACTCGACCTCGACGACCTCGCACGCACGGCTCTCACCGAAACGGCATCCGGAATCCGTCGCCGGCCCCTCCCGGGCGTCCAGCCCACGGAGTGGACGTGGCGCGACGACCTCGCCTTCACCCCGTCGACTCAGCGCGTCGTGCGCGAGAAGCATCGCCTCGAGCCCGGCACGGGTAGGGCCTTCGAGGTGCGCGCGGGCCAGATCCTGCGCGTGTCGCAGGTGTCGGGCGACCAGTGCGCCGACCTGAACGTCTTCAACCTGCACGACTACCGCGAGGCGATGCACGTCGGCCGCACGCGCACCCTGCACGGCATCCATCCGGACCAGGGATCATTCCTGTGGTCGGCCCCGCCGCGCGAGCGGGCGATGATGTATCTGCTCACCGACGACGCCGGGCTCAACGACACCCTGTTCCCGCGGTGCAGCGCCGCGATGTACGAGTCGATGTTCGGCTTCGACGAACACACGAACTGCGCTGACATGCAGGCTGAGGCGCAGCGCGAGTACGGGCTGACCCCCGACGACGTGCACGACTCGTTCAACCTGTTCATGGCGACGCGGGTGAACCCCGACGGCACCTGTGAGGTCGTGCACCAGCACACCCCGGCCGACGCGTTCGTCGAGCTGATCGCCCTCATGGACGTGCTGGCCGTGCCGAACGTCTGCGGCAACGACATCTTCCGCACGAGCAACTACGCGCTGCGTCCTCTGGACGTCACGGTGATGGATGCCGCGGAGGCCGACCTCGCCGCGGTCCCCGGCCTGCGCGCGCACCGCTCCCAGCGCACGCCCGCCGCGTTCGCGCAGCCCCTCATCCGCACCGAGCGATCGCTGCGGCGCGACCCCGAGTACTCGCCGGCGTTCGCGCGCACGCCCGTCACCACCGAGCGCGTCGAAGTGTCGCTCGATGCGGCCGGGGTAGCGCTCCTCGAGGCGCACGCTCGCCGCGACCTGTACGGCGACGACGACGAGGCGGCTCTGCGCGACCTGCTGATCAGCTGGTGGGTGGCCAGCCATGCCTGAACCCACGGCCCCGCACGAGGTCGACGACTTCGACACCCTGCCGCCCTATGAGCGCTACAAGCTGCTCGCCGGTCTCATCGTCCCGCGCCCCATCGCATGGATCACGACGGTCGACGCCGACGGGGTGGTCAACGCCGCGCCCTTCTCGATGTTCGCGATGGTGGGGGAGGACCCGCCCCTGCTGATGGTGAGCATCGACCGCCCCGCCGACGGTGGTCGCAAGGACACGGCGGCCAACATCGACGCGACGGGGGAGTTCGTCGTGCACCTGGTCGACCGCCCGCTCGCCGAGCAGATGGATGCCACGAGCACCCGGCATCCGTCCCACGTCGACGAACTCGCCCTCGTCGGCGTCGACACGGTGGCCGCAGAGATGGTGCGCCCGCCGGTCATCGCCGCCGCCCCCGTCGCCCTGGAGTGCGAGCTGTGGCAGCGGCTCGAGATCCCCAGCCGCGAGATCTTCTTCGGCCGCATCCGACGGTTGCGGACGCGGTCGGGGCTCATCGACCGCGAGCTCATGCGCGTACGCCTCGCCGACTACGCCCCGATCGGACGGTTCGGCGCGAGCTTCTACACCACGACGATCGACCGATTCACCCTCGTCGGCCAGCCGGCATCCACCTCCCTCGACACTCTCTGAGCACCACCCCAACCCGCAAGGAGCACCCATGTCCCCGTATCGCCGCGGCCCCGCCGCCATCGCCACCCTCGCCGTCGCCGCCTTCGCCCTCAGCGCCTGTGCGGGCGCGGGAAGCGCGGCCGGCCCCGCCGCCCCGCCGTCGTCTGGCGCCGAGATCGGCTCCGTCGACCTCTCGAGCGTCTGCCCCTCGACGGTCGTCATCCAGACCGACTGGAACCCGCAGGCCGAACAAGGCGGGCTCTTCGCCCTGCTCGGAGCGGACGCGACGATCGACGCCGCGCGCAAGAGCGTGTCGGGTCCGCTGATGTCGAAGGGCGAGTGGACCGGTGTCGACGTCGAGATCCGCGCGGGCGGCCCCGCGATCGGGTTCCAGGGTGTGCCCTCGCAGATGTACACCGACCCCGACATCCTGCTCGGGTGGGTCAACACCGACGACGCGATCTCCGCGTCGGATGCACTGCTGACGACGGCCGTCATGTCGACGTTCGAGAAGGCGCCGTGGGCGATCATGTGGGATCCGCAGACCTACCCCGACGCGCGCACGATCGCCGACATCGGCCGCACCGCGGCGACCGTCCGCTACTTCGACGGAACGACGTACATGGACTACCTGGTCGGGTCGGGACAGCTCCGCGCCGACCAGCTCGACGGCTCGTACGACGGTACGCCCGCCGGCTTCGTCGCGGCCGACGGGAAGGATGCGCAGCAGGGTTTCGCGACCGTCGAGCCGTGGGTCTATGAGAACGCGATCGCCGAGTGGGGTCGGCCCCTGTCGTACCAGCTGGTCGCCGACACCGGGTACCCGATCTACGCGGTGGCGTTGTCGGTGCGGGCCGAGGACGTGACGGCGAAGAAGGACTGCCTCGAGAAGCTCGTGCCCGTCGTGCAGCAGGCGAGCGTGGACTACTTCGCCGATTCCGCCGCGGCCAACGACCTGCTCGTGCGCGCGGTCGAGGCCTACGACAACGGGTGGGTGTACCCGGCGGCCGAGGCCGAGAACTCGACGACGCAGCAGCGGGAGCTGGGCCTGGTCGCGAACGGCGCCGACGGTGTCTTCGGGTCGTTCGACGCGGACCGGGTGGCGAAGGTGCAGCAGATCGTCTCGCCGATCCTCGCCGACAAGGGCGTCGAGGTGAAGCAGGGTCTGACTCCCGAAGATCTGGCCACGAATCAGTTCCTGGATGCCGGGATCTCGCTGCCCTGACCAGCGCGAAGAACGGCGGGGCCGGGGCGGATGACGCCGCGGCCCCGCCGTAGTCTACGGATTCGCCTTTCTGTTGCTCTGTGTTGTTTTGTGTTGTATCGTGTGGGAATCCTCGAAGGAGAACCCCGTGTACGCAATGGAGCGCCAGCAGCTCATCGAGCGCGAACTGCGCGACGTCGGACGCGTCAGCGTCGTCGACCTCGCCCGTCGCTTCGACGTCACGACCGAGACCGTGCGTCGTGACCTCGACCGCCTCGAAGGTCTTGGAACCCTGCGCCGCGTTCACGGCGGAGCGGTCGACATCGGCCGGGGAAGCACCGCCGAGTCGCCCCTGACCGAGCGTCGCGAGCGCCACCGCGACGCCAAGCGCGCGATCGCGGCCGCCGCCGCCTCGCTGCTCACCCCCGACTTCCGCGGCTCGATCTTCATCGACGCCGGAACCACCCCCGCTGCCGTCGCCGGCCTGCTGCCCGAGGCGCTGGGTGCGGGAATCGACGACGTCGAGGTCGTCACGCACTCGCTCGAGGCCGCTCACCTGCTCGCCGGGGAGGAGCGCCTGTCGCTCACCACCATCGGCGGGCGCGTTCGCGGCGTCACCGGCGCCGCCGTCGGCGCGCATACCGTTCGCGCGATCGGCGAACTGCGCCCCGACATCGCGTTCGTGGGGACCAACGGACTGAGCGCCGGGTTCGGCCTCAGCACGCCCGATCCCGAAGAGGCCGCGGTCAAGGCCGCCATCATCCAGTCGGCGCGACGCATCGTGCTCGTGGCCGACGCCGCCAAGTTCGGCGAAGAGCTGCTCGTGCGCTTCGCGCGCCTCGATGAGCTCGACGTGCTCGTCACCGACGCGGCCCCGCCCGCTCCGCTCGCCGAGGCCCTCGCCGACGCCGACATCGAGGTGCGCATCGCATGATCGTCACACTGACCGCCAACCCCTCGGCCGACCGCGCCGTGGTGCTCTCCGACGCCCTCGCGCCCGGTGAGGTGCAGCGCGCGCTGTCGTCGCGCGAAGACGCCGGCGGCAAGGGCGTCAACGTCGCGCGCGTCGTCGCCGCCGCCGGAGCTCCCGCCCGTGCCGTCGTTCCCGTGGGCGCGCACGACCCCTACCGGGTGCTGCTCGAAGACACCGGCATCGCCCTCGACCTCGTCGACGTCGCCGGTCGCGCCCGGGCCAACCTCACCATCACCGACCCGGCGGGCGAGACCACCAAGCTGAACCTGCCGGGCGCCGAGCTCTCGCCGGCCGAGGCGCAGGCGCTGACCGACGGTGTCGTGGCCGCGGCCGAGGGCGCGACGTGGCTCGTGCTCGCGGGGTCTCTTCCTCCGGGCGTCCCGGCCTCGTTCTACGCCGACCTCGTCAGGGCCGTCCGCGAACGCTGGGGAGCAGGCGCCCCCCGCATCGCCGTCGACGCGTCCGGCGCCGCCCTCGCCGAGGTCGTCGCCACCGCGCGGCCCGACCTCATCAAGCCCAACCACGAAGAGCTCGCCGAACTGGTCGGCGAAGACGCCGCGGGCGACGTCGACGTGATCACCGAAGCCACCCGTCGCGCGCACCAGCTCGTGCCCGAGCGCGTGGCATCCGCCCTCGTCACCCTCGGAGCCGACGGAGCGCTGCTCTTCACGGCCGAGGGAGCCTGGCGCGGACACGCCCCCACGATCCAGGTCGCGAGCACGGTCGGCGCGGGCGACAGCTCGCTCGCCGGCTATCTGCTCGCCGACCTCGAGGGGGCCTCCGCCTCCGACCGCCTCGCCCGCAGCATCGCCTACGGCGCCGCCGCTGCGACCCTGCCGGGCACGCAGCCCCCGACCCCGGCCGATCTGCCCGCGGGCCCGATCGCCGTTTCCGTTTTCTCCACCCCCACCGCAACATCCTGACCACGGAGGTCACGACCATGTCCGACATCATCACTCCGGAGCTCGTCAGCCTCGACGCGCCCCTGGGCGCCGACAAGCAGTCGGTGATCCGTGCCCTGGCCGAGCGCGTCGTCGCGCAGGGCCGCGCGACGAGCGCGCAAGAGCTCTTCGACGACGCCTGGGCGCGCGAACAGAAAGACGAGACGGGCCTGCCCGGCGGCATCGGCATCCCGCACGCGCGCAGCGCTTCGGTGACCGAGCCCACGCTCGCCTTCGCCCGCCTGACGCCCGGCGTCGACTTCGGTGCCCCCGACGGCCCGGCCGACATCGTGTTCCTCATCGCCGCACCCGCCGGTGCCGACGAGGCGCACCTCTCGGTTCTGTCGCAGCTCGCCCGCAGCCTCATGAACAACGACTTCATGTCGGGCCTGCGCGCGGCGCAGACGTCCACCGACGCTGTGAAGATCATCACGGATGCCATCACCCCGGCCGCCGCGACCGCCGCGGCCGCCACGCCCGCCGCTGCACCCGCCGCGACCCGCGCCGAGTCGCGGGGAACCACCGCCACGAAGACGAAGAAGATCGTCGCGGTCACCGCGTGCGCCACGGGCATCGCCCACACCTTCATGGCCGCCGACGCGCTTACCGCCGCCGGCGCCGAGACGGACGGCGTCGAGCTGATCGTCGAGCCGCAGGGTTCGAGCGGTTACAAGGCGCTCCCTCAGAGCGTGATCGACGACGCCGACGCCGTGATCTTCGCGGTCGACGTCGACGTGCGCGAGCCGCAGCGCTTCGCCGGCAAGCCGGTCGTGCGCGCGGGCGTCAAGCGCGGCATCGAGCAGCCGAAGCAGCTCATCGCCGACGCCCTCGCCGCCAGCGAGAACCCGAACGCCGCGCGCGTGCCGGGCGCGGGCGCAGCGGCATCCGCCTCCGAGACGCCCGTCGCGCAGCAGTCGGTGGGTCGCCGCATCCAGCGCTGGCTGCTGACCGGTGTCAGCTACATGATCCCGTTCGTCGCCGGTGGCGGTCTGCTGATCGCCCTCGGCTTCCTGCTGGGTGGCTACCAGGTCACGCAGGACGCCGCCAACGTGGTCATCCAGAACTCGCTGTGGGAACTCCCCGCGGGCGGCCTCGGCCAGTACCTCGGGTCGGTCGCGTTCATGATCGGCTCTACCTCGATGGGCTTCATCGTCGCCGTGCTCGCCGGATTCATCGCCTACGCGATCGCCGACCGCCCGGGCATCGCGCCCGGCTTCGTCGCCGGTGCCGTGGCCGTGCTCATGAACGCCGGCTTCATCGGCGGCATCATCGGCGGTCTGCTGGCCGGTTTCATCGCCTGGTGGCTCGGACGCTTCAACGCCCCGCGCTGGCTGCGCGGCCTGATGCCCGTCGTGATCGTGCCGTTCCTCGGGTCGATCTTCGCGTCGGGTCTGATGATCCTCTTCCTCGGTCGTCCGATCGCCGCCCTCATGGCGGCGCTGACCGACGGCCTCACCTCGCTTGCCGCAAGCGGTGCCGGCGCCATCCTGCTGGGCGTGATCCTCGGCCTGATGATGTGCTTCGACCTCGGTGGGCCGGTCAACAAGGTCGCCTACGTCTTCGCGACCACCGGCCTCGCCGCAGCCACCCAGACCAACACCGCGCCGTACCTCATCATGGCCGCGGTCATGGCCGCGGGCATGGTGCCGCCGCTCGCCATGGCGCTGGCCTCGACGGTCCTCGCCCGGGGCAAGTTCACCCCCGTCGAGCGCGAGAACGGCGCAGCCGCGTGGCTGCTCGGCGCCTCGTTCATCTCCGAGGGCGCGATTCCGTTCGCTGCGGCCGACCCGCTGCGCGTGATCCCCGCGTCGATGGTCGGCGGTGCGATCACGGGTGGTCTGAGCATGCTGATCGGCGTGCAGTCGTTCGCACCTCACGGAGGCGTCTTCGTCTTCTTCGCGATCAACCCCTTCTGGGGTTTCGCCCTCGCAATCGTGGCGGGTACCGTCGTGACTGCGCTGATCGTCGTCGCCCTCAAGGGCATCGGCCGCAGCACGCAGGACGCCGCCGTCACCGAGGCCGCTCCCGTGGCCACGGTCGCCGCGTAAACACCCCCGTCGAATCGGAAGGATTCACCATGGCAGAACGTCAGGCCACCATCGCCAGCAGCTCCGGACTCCACGCCCGCCCCGCGAAGCTCTTCGTGCAGGCCGTGCAGGAGAAGAAGGTGCCCGTCACCATCTCGGCCGACGGCGGTGCCGACCTCAACGCCGGCAGCATCCTGTCGCTCATGGGTCTCGGCGCCGGTCACGGCACGGTCGTGACGCTCAAGGCCGAGGGCGAGGGTGCCGAGCAGGCGCTCGACGAGCTCGTCGCCCTGCTCGAGACCGACCTCGACGCGCAGTAAGCACCTCGCATCAGAACACCGGATGCCGCGGGCCCCAGGGCTCGCGGCATCCGGTGTTCTCGTGTATCGAGACGGGCCCGTCAGATCTCCGTCGAGTCGCCCGGCTTGAGGTCGACGAACGAACCGCCGTGCTGCTCGACGGCCCAGGTGAGGCGTGCGTCGCCCATCTGCTTGCCGGCGACCGACAGGGTCATGTCGTGCGTGGCGAACACCCGCTCGGGCTTGACGTCGAGGACGTAGTCGATGGCGTCGCCGACCTTCAGCCACGGGGCTCCGACGGGCGCCGCGAGCAGTGCGATCTTCTTGTGCTTGGGGACGGCGTACGAGTCGCCGGGGTAGTAGAGGGACTCGTTGACGAGGACGCCGACGTTGTCGACCACGGGGATCGACGAGTGGATGACCTCGTGCTTCCCGCCGAAGAACTCCAGGTGGAACGGACCCAGATCCAGCGTGTCGCCGGGATTCACCACCGACACGTCGAAGCCGGCGGCGGCCTCACGCACGCCCTCCGGGCCGTAGACGGGCACGCCGGGGTGTGCCTTCTGCAGACGGGTGAGGTGCTCGGGGGTCCAGTGGTCGGCGTGCTCGTGCGTGATGACGATGCCGACGAGCCCGTCCAGGTCGTCGAGCGGCGAGGTGAAGCTGCCCGGATCGATGACCAGGCTGTGTCCGGCTTCGGAGACGACGAGTGCGGCGTGTTCGTGCTTGGTGAGACGCATGAGGCGAGTCAACTCCCGGCGGCGGGGCACGGCAAGCGCTGGCGCATCGGGTGAACAGCGTCTAATGCCTCTTCCGTCGCGCGTGCTCGCGCGGTACGGTGGCCGGACACGCCCGAGAAGTCGATGCCGCGGCCTCGATTTTGCGTGGGCGTCAACCGTCATGCATACTTGAATGGTTGACGACGCGGCCCCATCGTATAGCGGCCTAGTACGCCGCCCTCTCACGGCGGTAACGCGGGTTCGAATCCCGCTGGGGTCACCAACACGAAAAAGAGCTTCGACCGAATGGTCGGAGCTCTTTTTCGTTGTGGCGACGGCGGCAGGACGAGGAGCTGCGTGCGCGGGTTGGGCCCCACCGCCCGGAGGCTCCGCGCGCCGCTCAGCCCTCGCGCGACGCGCGGCGACGCCGGATCACGCGCCGCACGCCCCACACGACCGCCCACGCCACACCGGCGAGGACGATCCAGGGCAGGAGGAATCCAAGGCCGATCACGAGCCCGTTGAGCGTCGCGACGAGGCCGTTCCACCCGGCGACCAGGCCGTCGCCGAAGCCCGCGGGATCCGCGGTGACCGTGGCCGTGCGCGCGTTCAGCTGAACGCTGAGCGACGACAGGGCGACCCGCGACTCGATGCTCTGCAGCACCTGGCGGTCGCTGTCGAGCTGCGCCTGCCGATCGGCGAGTGCCGACTCCGCGGTAACGAGGTCGGAGACCGACGCGGCCTGCGCGAGCAGCTCCGTGAGACGGGCGACCGAGGCCTCGCCGGCTGCGACGCGGGCGCGCAGGTCGACGCTCTGCTCGGTCACGTCGGAGCGCGTCACGCTCGTGGCCATGACGTCGCCGACGGAGCCGAGGCCGTCCATCACCTGCGTCAGGGTGTCGGCGGGAACGCGCACCGTGATCCAGCCCGAGGAGGTGGGCGTCGCGCTCGACGCGGCGCCGTCGATCGGCATGACCACTTGCCCGCCGCCGACCTGCGACGACTCGACGTAACCTCCGACTCCGGTCGCCGTCGCACTGATGGCGGCGATCGCCGTGGCGACGTCGTCGACCTCGACGGTGCTCGATCCGGTGGCGACGATGTCGCGTCCGGCCGTGGCGGTTCCGGATGCCGCGGACCCCTGTTCCGTCGAGCTCGCACCCGCCGAACCGGAGGTGCCGGCATCCGGACCCGGGGCGACCGGCGCGGTGTCGGCGACCGAACCGCCCGCGGACTGATCGCGCGATCCGGACTCCGGGGCGCTTCCGGCCTCGATCGCGGTGCTCGAGGCGCCGGTGCCCTCCGTGACGCCGAGCGAGGGCCCGACGATCGCGGCCACCACCACGACGGCCGCGGCCGCGGCGACACCGGTCCAGACGCCGCGGCGTCGCCGACGCCGCCGGTCGCGCTCGTCGGCGATGCGACCGAACACGGCGGCTTCGATGGCCTCCACGCGGTCGTGGGAGAGAGGGGGAAGGGTCGGGGTGGTCATGGGGTCTCCGTCTCCATCGCGGTGGCGCGCACCCGGGAACGGATGCGGGAGAGGCGATTGCGCACCGTGCCGTGCGAGACGCCGAGCGACGCGGCGGCCGCCTCGTAGCCGTAGCCCTCGGCGGCGCACAGGCGGAAGATCTCGCGATCCAGCTCGCTGAGACGTTCCACGGCGGCGAGGATCGCGGCGACCGTCTGCGCCTGCACGACCTGCGCCTCGACGTCGACGGCCGAGGGGATCTCGTCGTCGAGCGCCGCGTGCGAACCGTGGCGGCGTCGGGCGCGCAGCTTGTTCTGCGCCTGCAGTCGGCACACCGTCACGAGCCACGGCAGGAGCGACGCGCCCTCGAGACGCAGCGACGGGATCTTCCGCCACGCGACGACGAAGGTCTCCTGCGCGACGTCCTCGGCATCCGCCGTCTCGCCGAGCAGACCGAACGCGACCCAGTACACGGGCCGCACGTACGCGCGGTACAGCGTGCGAAACGCCGCCTCGGAACCGGCCGCGGCGCGCGCGACGAGCGCCCTGTCGTCGATCACGTCGTCGGTCATCGGCATCCACTTCCCGATCGGGCGAGGCTCTGCGAGCACTCTCTCACTACAGAAGTGTCCGGTCCGAGCGGATCGTCTCACGGATGTACGCACGTTATGAGCACTAGTTGCATAAGGCGGTGGCCGACGGGGAGCACCGGATAAACTCGAGCGTTTCCCCCGACGAAAGGCCCCGCGATGGAGCTGCAGCTCGACCCGCTCTTCCAGACGATCACGCTGGTGGTGCTGGTCGTCATCCTCATCGCCGACCTGCTCATCATCCTCAAACGCCCGCACATCCCGGCACCGAAGGAGTCGACGCTGTGGGTCGTCTTCTATGTCACCCTCGCGCTGATCTTCGCCGGGGTGCTGTGGATCGTCGCCGGGGGAGAGGTCGCGGGTCAGTTCGTCGCGGGCTGGCTCACCGAGTACAGCCTGTCGATCGACAACCTGTTCGTCTTCGTGCTGATCATGGGCCAGTTCTCGGTTCCGCGGCGCTACCAGCAGGAGGTGCTGATGGTGGGCATCATCATCGCGCTCATTCTGCGCGGGGCGTTCATCCTGGTCGGCGCGACGATCATCGAGAACTTCAGCCCGATCTTCTACCTCTTCGGCGCCTTCCTCATCTACACCGCGATTCGCCAGGCGTTCCCCGGCGACGACCACGACGACGACTCGCAGAAAGAGAACCTCATCGTGCGGACGCTGCGTCGCGTGCTGCCCATGAGCGACGAGTACGACGGCAAGAAGGTCATCACGCGCATCAAGGGCAAGAAGGTCTTCACGCCCATGATCATCGTGTTCGTCGCGATCGGTGTGACCGATCTGCTGTTCGCGATCGACTCGATCCCCGCGATCTTCGGCATCACGCAGAGCCCGTTCATCGTCTTCACCGCGAACCTGTTCGCGTTGATGGGTCTGCGCCAGCTGTACTTCCTGCTCGGCGATCTGCTCGACCGCCTGAAGTACCTCCACTACGGCATCGCGTTCATCCTCGCCTTCATCGGCGTGAAGCTGATCCTGCACGCGATGCACGTCAACGAGCTCTCGTTCCTCAACGGCGGCGAGCCCATCGAGTGGGCGCCCGAGATCTCGACGTGGGTCTCGCTCGCAGTGATCGTGCTGTCGATGGCGGTCGCGACCCTCGCGAGCCTGGCGTCGTCGCGCAAAGAGACGTCGGCGAACGACCGTCACGAGGCGGCGGCGGAGGTCGCCGACGAGAAGGGAACGCCCGCGACCGTGGAGCAGCCCGAGCGCGACTGACGCCGAGGTCTGGTCGTCGAGGACCCTTGTGTCTGTCGAAGGGTTCCGGGTCCCACGGTGAGGGCGGGTCGTCGAGGACCCTGAGCCTGTCGAAGGGTCCGGGACATGCGGGTTGCAGTGGCTTCGACAGGCTCAGCCACCTTGGTGGGGGGCCTGCGCGACCCATGTGGCTTCGACAGGCTCAGCCACCTTCTCGGCAGGCGCAGTCGCCTCAGGTCACGGCATCCGCCCCGCTAGAACGCGCGCAGGTTGGCCTGCAGGCCGCCGTCGACGTACTCCTCGCGGAGGATTCCGCGCCGACGCAGGATCGGCACGAGGTCGTCGAGCACACGATGCACGGTGACCGGGTGCAGGTCGCCCCACAGCAGCACGCCGTCGTTGCCCCAGTCGCCGAGCTCCTCGATGCGGTCGGCGAACTCGTCGGCCGTCCCCACGAAGCCGGAGCCGTCGTTCAACCGGCCCAGGCGCGCGTGCGCGGCGAGGATCGTGCGCAGGGGAGCGTCGTCGTCGTGCTTTCCGACGAGGCGGCGGATGCTGCCCTCCGATACGTGCTCGCCGAAGATCGAGCGGTCGAGCGGCTTGTCGAGGTCGAGTCCGGTGAGATCGGTCTCGAGATCGCTCGACTGCTTACGCGCGATGGCGACCAGCGCCTCTTCGGTCGGATCGGCGGATGCCGCGACCAGACGGTCGGCTTCCTCCGGTGACGAGACGAGCACGGGCTGGATTGCGAAGAGGATCTTGATGTCGGCCGCGGTGCGGCCCGCGGCTTCGGCGGCCGCGTGGATGCGACCGCGATACGCGCGGATGCTCTGCTCGTCGAGCGGCGCGAGCGCGAGCTGCACGTCGGAGTTGTGCCCCGCGAACGACAGGCCGCGGCCCGATCCGCCGGGAGAGACGATCGCCGGCGCGCCGTCGGTGAAGGGGACGGCGTTGAGCGGCCCGTCGAAGCCGAAGTGCTCGCCCCGGTGCTGCACCGCCTCGAGCTTCGTGCCGTCGGCGTAGACACCCGTCTCCTCGGCGGCGACCAGAGCGCCCTCGCCCCAGCTGTTCCAGAGCTTCCGGATGCCGTCGAGCCACTCTTCGGCGCGGTCGTAGGCCGCGTCGTGCCCGAGCTGCGGCGCGGCGGAGAAGTGGCGCGCGCTGCCGGTGTCGGTCACGACGTTCAGGCCGAGACGGTGGCCGCTGAGGTGCTGGAGCGTCGCGAACTGCCGGGCGGCGGTGTACGGCAGATAGGCCGCCGGGTTGACCGTCGGCACCACGCCCAGGTGGCGCGTCGCGGCGAACAGATACGGCGCGAGCAGCAGCGGGTCGTGCTTGGGCCCGCCGAAGGCGTGACGCACGCGCAGGTCGATCGTGTCGGCGCTGCCGAGCGAGGGCGCGTCTTCGATGATCAGCAGGTCGAAACCGGCCTGCTCGAGCGTGCGGGCGGAGTCCTGGTAGAGGCCGGGCTCGGTCCAGCGGTGGTTCCAGCGCAGGTACGGGTGGCCCCACCCGTGCGGACCGAATCCGCGCGCGAGGAACCAGCCGAAGTGCTGCAGCCGGCTCACAGCACGACCGTCTCGCGCTCGAGGACGGGGACGCCGACGAGCGCCTGGTCGAGGTCGGCGAGCAGATCGTCGATGTCCTCGATGCCGATCGACAGGCGGATCGTGCCGGGGAAGACCCCTGCGCGCTCGCGCTCGGCGACGGTGCGGGCGGCGTGCGAGGTGCTCTGGGGGTGCAGCACGAGCGAGCGCACGTCGCCGAGGTGGGTCATGTGCGTGATGACCTCGACCGACTGCACGACGTGTCGCGCAGCCTCGAGCCCGCCGCGCAGGGTGACGGTGAAGACCGAGCCGAAGCCGCGCGTGAGATAGCGCTCACCGAGGTCGTGATGGGGGTGCGATGCGAGACCGATGTAGTCGACGCGCTCGACCTCGGGGCGCTGTTCGAGCCAGCGGGCGACGGCGAGGGCGTTCTGCGACTGCCGTTCGACGCGCAGGCTGAGCGTCTCGATCCCCTGGCCGATGAGGAAGGCGTTCAGCGGCGAGGGCGACGGGCCGAACCGCGGGGCCACGCTCTCGCGGATGTACTGCCCGCGCGCGCGGGCGCCGTACTTCTCGGCGTAGCTCGCCCCGCCCAGGCGGTCGGTCTGCACGAGGTGGGGAAAACGGTGACCGGATGCCGCGGCGTCGAACCGGCCGTCGTCGACGATGACCCCGCCGAGCACGGCACCCTGACCCGCCAGGAACTTGCTCGCCGAGTGAACGACGACGGCGGCCCCGTGCTCGATCGGACGGAGCAGGTAGGGAGTGGTGAACGTGCTGTCGACGACGAGCGGGATGCCGTGCTCGGCGCCGATCGCGGCCACCGCGGCCACGTCGAGCACGTCGTTGCGGGCGTTCGAGAGCGTCTCGGCGAAGAGGGCCCGCGTGCGGGGCGTGATCGCGGCGCGCCAGGCGTCGAGGTCGTCGGTGTCGACGAAGGTCGTCTCGACCCCCAGGCGCGCGAGGTTGTCGAGCAGCAGGCCGCGGGTGCCCTCGTAGATGTGCTCCGACACGACGACGTGGTCGCCCGCACCCGCGAGGGCGAGGAGCGCGACGGTGACCGCCGCTTGGCCGCTCGAGACGAGCACGGCCTGGTCGCCGCCTTCGAGCGAGGCGAGACGCTCCTCGACGGCGTGCACGGTGGGGTTGCCGGTGCGGCTGTACCCGAACCCCGTGCCCTCGCCGAAGTGCGCGGCCGACTCGTCGAGGTCGCTGAACGTGAAGCCCGCCGTGAGGTAGATCGGGGTCGCGCGGGGGCTCGCCTGCGCGGTCGCCGATCCTGCGTGGACCTGGCGAGTGGAGAAACCGGTGTCGGCGCCTGCGGCCATGGCGCTCTCCTTCCTTCGGGTCGGCCCAGATTCGCACGCGCGGGCGCCGGGAGACGAAACGTGCGTCGCTCTGTGACACCGCCGCCCTGGCATCCGGTGCCTCTTCGTGACGGCAGGGGTGTCGGACGCCGGTGGTATCGTGACGACGTGCGGATCGCTCGCCTCCTCCTTAGCGGCCGCGACGAGACCTTGTCCTAGGCCTCTCTCGTCGCGGAGTTCGTCGCGGGCCTCACACCCCCTTCCGAGGAGAAACGCAAGACATGAGCACGATTCCCGAGAACCCTCGCACCCTGGCCGAGAAGGTCTGGGACGACCACCTCGTCGTCAAAGGTGAGAACGGTCAGCCCGACCTCATCTACATCGACCTGCACCTCGTGCACGAGGTCACGAGCCCCCAGGCCTTCGACGGTCTGCGCGCCGAGGGTCGCCCCGTGCGCCGGCTCGATCTGACGATCGCGACCGAAGACCACAACACCCCGACGCTCGACATCGACAAGCCGATCGCCGACCTCACGAGCCGCACGCAGATCGACACGCTGCGCCGCAACGCTGAGGAGTTCGGCGTGCGCATCCACTCGCTGGGCGACAAGGAGCAGGGCATCGTCCACGTGGTCGGCCCGCAGCTCGGCCTCACCATGCCGGGCATCACGGTCGTGTGCGGCGACTCGCACACCTCCACCCACGGCGCGTTCGGCGCGATGGCGTTCGGTATCGGCACGAGCGAGGTCGAGCACGTGCTCGCCACGCAGACGCTGCCGCTGAAGCCCTTCAAGACGATGGCGATCACCGTCGAGGGCGAGCTGAAGCCCGGCGTCACCGCGAAAGACATCATCCTCGCGATCATCGCCAAGATCGGCGCCAACGGCGGTCAGGGCTACGTGCTCGAGTTCCGCGGCAGCGCGATCCGCTCCCTCTCGATGGAGGGGCGCATGACGATGTGCAACATGTCGATCGAGGCCGGCGCCCGCGCGGGCATGATCGCTCCCGACGACACGACCTTCGCCTATGTCAAGGACAAGCCGCACGCGCCGCAGGGGCAGGACTGGGACGACGCGGTCGCCTACTGGCGCACGCTGCCGAGCGATGAGGGCGCGGTCTACGACGCCGAGGTGTTCCTCGACGCCGCCGAGCTCGAACCCTTCGTCACCTGGGGCACGAACCCCGGTCAGGGCGTCTCGCTGAGCGACGTCGTTCCCACCCCGGCCGACATCGCCGACCCCAACGAGCGCGCCGCCGCTGAGCGGGCGCTCGAGTACATGGACCTGCGGGCCGGCACCCCGATGAAGGACATCCCGGTGGATGCCGTGTTCATGGGCTCCTGCACGAACAGCCGCATCGAAGACCTCCGCGCCTTCGCCTCGGTCATCGAGGGTCGTACCAAGGCCGAGAACGTCCGCGTCATGGTCGTGCCGGGTTCGGCACGCGTGCGCCTCGAAGCCGAGGCCGAGGGCCTCGACAAGATCTTCACCGACTTCGGCGCCGAGTGGCGTTTCGCCGGGTGTTCGATGTGCCTGGGTATGAACCCCGACCAGTTGGCCCCGGGGGAGCGCTGCGCGTCGACCTCGAACCGCAACTTCGAAGGGCGCCAGGGCAAGGGTGGGCGCACGCACCTCGTGTCGCCGCTCGTCGCCGCGGCCACCGCCGTGCGCGGCACCCTGTCGAGCCCGGCGGATCTCGGCCCTTCGACAGGCTCAGGGACCGGGTCTGCGGAGACCGTTTCGACCGGGGCGGAGGCCTGACATGGAGAAGTTCACCACGCACACCGGAATCGCGGCCCCGTTGAAGCGGTCGGCCGTCGACACCGACCAGATCATCCCCGCCGTGTTCCTCAAGCGCGTCACCAAGACCGGCTTCGAAGACGCCCTGTTCTCGAACTGGCGCCAAGACCCCGGGTTCGTGCTCAATCAGGACGCCTACCGCTCGGCATCCGTCCTCGTCGCCGGCCCCGACTTCGGGACCGGATCGAGCCGCGAGCACGCGGTGTGGGCGCTGCGCGACTACGGGTTCCGCGTCGTGCTCAGCCCGAAGTTCGCCGACATCTTCCGCGGCAACTCGGGCAAGCAGGGCTTGGTCACGGGCGTGATCACCGAAGACGAGGTCGAGCAGATCTGGGCCGTCCTCGAGGCGAACCCCGGCATCGAGATGAGCGTCGACCTACAGGCGAAGACCGCCACGGTCGGCGACCTCACGGTCTCCTTCGAGATCGACGATTACACTAGGTGGCGGCTTCTCGAAGGGCTCGACGACATCGGGCTCACGCTGCGTGACGAAGACAAGATCACGCAGTTCGAGGCGCGCCGCGAGGCATGGCGGCCGCAGACCCTTCCGGTCCGCTGAGCCCGATCGACCCGATCGGGTCGATCTGCCGCCCCTCGTCCACGAAGTGAGGTCCACCCCCCATGAGCACACTCGTCACCGATTCCGGAGACCAGAACCCCGGACAGCCGGACTGGGAGGCGGCCGAGACCCTCGCGATCCGCGGCGGCCGGCCCCTGCGCGGAACCGTCGAGGTCAAGGGCGCGAAGAACCTGGTGACGAAGGCCATGGTGGCCGCGCTCCTGGGCGAGACCACGAGCACGCTGCGCGACGTGCCGATGATCAGCGACGTCAAGGTCGTCCGCTCGCTCCTCGAGGTGCACGGCGTCACGGTGACCGAGGGTGACGAGGAGGGCACGCTCCACCTCGACCCCTCGGGCGCCGTCGCCGCGCACTTCGAAGAGATCGACGCCCACGCGGGGGCGTCGCGCATCCCGATCCTCTTCTGCGGCCCGCTGCTGCACCTCCTGGGTGAGGCGCTCATTCCCGACCTCGGCGGATGCCGTATCGGCGACCGACCGATCAACTTCCACATGGACGCCCTGCGCGCCTTCGGCGCCGTCGTCGACAAGAGCTACGAGGGCATCCGCATCACGGCGCCCAACGGCCTGCACGGCGCCTCGATCGAGCTGCCGTACCCGAGCGTCGGTGCGACCGAGCAGGTGCTGCTCACGGCCGTCCGCGCGAAGGGCGTGACGGAGCTCCGCAACGCCGCGATCGAGCCCGAGATCATGGACCTCATCGCCGTGCTGCAGAAGATGGGCGCGATCATCTCGTACGAGCCCAACCGCGTCATCTTCATCGAGGGCGTCGACAAGCTCGTCGGCTACGACCACCGCGCGATCTTCGACCGCAACGAGGCCGCGTCATGGGCCTGTGCCGCGCTCGCGACCGACGGCGAGATCTTCGCGAAGGGCGCGCGCCAGCAGGACATGCTGACCTTCCTCAACGTCTTCCGCAAGGCCGGCGGATGGTTCGACGTGCGCGAAGACGGCATCCTCTTCCGCCGCGGCGACGCCCTCAAGCCCGTCATGGTCGAGACCGACGTGCACCCCGGCTTCATGACCGACTGGCAGCAGCCGCTCATCGTCGCCCTCACGCAGGCGCCCGGCACCTCGACGGTGCACGAGACGGTGTACGAGAACCGTCTCGGCTTCACCGAGGCCCTCAACAAGATGGGCGCCGACATCACCGTGCACCCGAAGGGCATCTCGAGCCCCGACCGCCGCGTCCCGCGTCGTTCGCTCGAGCAGGCCGCCGTCATCAACGGCCCGACGCCCCTGCACGGCGCCGACGTCGAGGTGCCCGACCTGCGCGGCGGCTACAGCTACGTCATCGCGGCCCTGGCCGCCGAGGGCGAGTCGACGGTGCGCAACATCGGCATCATCCGCCGTGGTTACGAGAAGTTCCTCGAGAAGCTGACCGCTCTCGACGCCGACTTCGACGTCGTGGGCTGACCAGTGGCCGCCTCGCCCGAGAAGACGAAGCCGAGCGCCTTCTGGCCGCTCGCGGCGATCATCGTGCCCATCACGGGCCTGTTCGCCCGCATCGAGATCCGCGGGGCCGAGAACCTCCCGCGCGAGGGCGCGTACGTCATCGCTCCGAACCACAACTCGGAGTTCGATCCGATCATCGTGGCGGTCGCGGTGTGGCGTCTCGGGCGCGCACCGCGGTTCATGGCGAAAGAGAGCCTGTTCAAGGTCCCCGTTCTCGGGGCCGCCTTGAAGGCCACCGGAATGGTGCCCGTGCCGCGCACCTCGACGAGCGCGAACCAGTCGATGAAGGCCGCGCAGCAGATCGCGAGCGACGGCCGCGGCGTCATCGTGTACGCCGAGGGAACCCTCACGCGCGATCCCGAGCTGTGGCCCATGCGCGGCAAGACCGGCGCCGTGCGCCTCGCCCTCGCCGCCGACCTGCCGCTCATCCCGATGGCGCAGTGGGGCGTGCAGCAGATCCTCCCGCGCTACGGCAAGCTCAAGTTCCCGCGTCGCTCGCACGTGATCGTCGAGATCGGACCCGCGATGGACCTCAGCGAGTACACCGCGACCGCGACCCAGCCCGCCACGCTCGCCAAGGCCACCGACGCGATGATGAACCGCATCACCGAGATGCTCGCCGGCATCCGGGGCCTTTCCGCTCCGACCGAGCGCTGGAACCCGTCGCAGCACGGGCAGAACGAGACGGGCCGCCTTGACGCGTAAGGCGGTCGTGCCCACCACCGGTCCCAAGGTCGCCGTCGTCGGCGCGGGCAGCTGGGGCACGACGTTCGGCAAGATCCTCGCCGACGGCGGGGCCTCCGTCGTCATGTGGGCGCGCCGCCCCGAACTGGCCGCCGAGATCACCGAGTCCAAGCGCAACAGTCGCTACCTCTCGGGCATCAACCTGCCGCGGACCATGACCGCCACGACCGATCTCGCCGAGGCGCTGAACGGCGCCGAGCAGATCTTCCTGTCGGTGCCGAGCCAGTCGCTGCGCGAGAACCTCGCGGCCATCCGTCCGCTCGTCGCGCACACGGACGTGCCGCTCGTCTCGCTCATGAAGGGCGTCGAGAAGTCGACCGGTCTGCGCATGAGCCAGGTCATCGAGCAGGTGCTCGGGTGCGACCCGGCGCGCATCGCCGTGGCATCCGGTCCCAACCTCGCCCTCGAGATCGCGCGCGAACAGCCGACCGCCGCGGTCATCAGCTCGCTGAGCCCCGAGACCGCCGAGGCCGTGGCTCGCCGCGCGCGCAACAGGTACTTCCGCTCGTTCGTGAACACCGACGTGATCGGCACCGAGTTCGGCGGCGTGCTGAAGAACCTCATCGCCGTCGCGATCGGCATCGTCGACGGCGTCGGCTACGGCGAGAACACCAAGGCCTCGATCATCACGCGCGGTCTGGTCGAGATGACCGACTTCGCCGTCGCGCAGGGCGCCCAGCCCGAGACGCTGCAGGGCCTCGCGGGCCTCGGCGACCTCATCGCGACGTGCCAGTCGCCGCTCAGTCGCAACAACACCGCCGGGCGCCTGCTCGGCCAGGGCTACGGCTACAAAGAGGTCGTGGCCCAGATGCAGCAGACCGCGGAGGGCTTGGCATCCGTCGCCCCCGTCCTGCAGCTCGCGAAGCAGGTCGGCGTTGACATGCCCATCGTGCAGCAGGTCAAGATGGTGCTCGACGGGACCATGGACCCGCGCGACATCGCACCGCACCTGACGACAGACGACGACCAGCCGCAGGGCGAGAGGACGCAGAATGACCAAACCGGTGGTGGTGGTGCTCTTCGGCGGGCGCTCCAGCGAGCATTCGATCAGTTCCGCCACGGCGGGCGGGGTGCTGCGGGCGATCGACCGTGACCGCTTCCGGGTCATCCCGGTCGGCATCACGCGTGACGGCGCCTTCGTACTCGAAGACGACGATCCCGACAAGTTCGCGCTGATCCCCGACGCGCTGCCCGAGGTGCGCGACAACGGCACGCGCGTGCGCCTGCCCGATTCAACGCTCTCACGCGAATGGACGGTGACGGATGCCGAGGGCACCCGCTCCCTCGGAGACGTCGACGTCGTGCTGCCGATCCTGCACGGCCGCTTCGGTGAGGACGGCACCGTGCAGGGGCTGCTCGAGCTGCTCGGCATCCCGTACGCCGGCGGGGGAGTGCTCATGTCGGCGATCGGCATGAACAAGCACGTGACCAAGCAGGTGCTGCGCGCGGCGAACGTGCCCGTGGTGCCGTGGGTCGCGGTGACCCGCGCCGACCTCGCCCGCGACCGCGCTCTGTGGGAGCGCCGCATCCGCGCGCTCGACCTGCCCGTGTTCGTCAAGCCGAACGAGGCCGGATCGAGCGTCGGCGTCACGAAGGTGTCCCGGTGGGACGACCTCGACGCCGCGCTCGACACCGCCTTCGCCGAGGACGGCCTGGTGCTCGTGGAGAAGGCGATCGTCGGTCGCGAGGTGGAGTGCGGCGTGCTCCCCGGGCGCGACGGCGGACCGGTGCGGGTCAGCGTCGCCGGCGAGATCGTCGTGACCGGTCGGGAGTTCTACGACTTCGAGGCGAAGTACCTCGGGGCCGCCGGCGTCGAGCTCGTGTGCCCGGCCGACTTGCGCGACGGCGAGCTCGCCGAGATGCAGCGCATCGCCGCTCAGGCGTTCGAGGCGATCGGCGGTCAGGGTCTCGCCCGCGTCGACTTCTTCTACACCGGCACCGAGTTCTACGTGAACGAGGTCAACACCATGCCGGGGTTCACGCCAATCTCGATGTTCCCGACCTGCTGGATCGCCTCGGGCCTGTCGTACCCCGACCTCATCAGCGACCTGCTCGACGCCGCCCTCGCGAAGGTCTGACCGGGCTCAGGGGGTCGGCGTCGGCGTCGGGGTCGTGTCGGATGCCGAGGTGCACACGGCACCCGTCGACGGCAGGTACTGGCTGATCAGCGGGCCGAGGGCCTGGGCCACGTCGGCGCTGCTCGCCTCTTCGTAGTCGAGGTAGACCTGGATCGCGGGACTGCGCCCGAAGGTCGTCAGCGTGTAGCGGTTCTGGTCGGCCTGCGATTCGTCGACGAGCCAGTCGACGCCGTCGAACGGGCGGCACGGGAGGGTGGACGGGCCGGGGGTCTCGAGGCCGCACGTCATGAGGATCGCGGCGGGGTCGCCCCACGCGCCGGTCGACTGCGCGTCGGTCCACCGGCGCTGCTGGCCCGAGATCTGGTCGGGCAGGCGTGAGATGACGGCGGCGCAGGCGGGGTCGTTCGCCTGCTTCGCCGGTTCCATCGCGACCGTCGTGCTGCACGCCGCGAGTCCCGGGAGCAGGACGAGGGCGGCGACGAGCGCGAGGGAGCGGGAGGAGCGGGGCACCCCTCCAGGCTAATAGCGTGGGGAGGTGACCGACGCCGAGACCACCCGCGAAACGACTGTGGGGGAGCTGTCCGAGGGGCAGATCCTGCGCGGCATCCTCGACCGCCTCCCGCCCTCGACCGCGCCGGTGGGGCCGGGCGACGACGCCGCGGTGCTGGCGGTGCCCGACGGGCGGGTGGTCGCGACCACCGACACGCTCGTGCACGGACCCGATTTCCGCCTGGCGTGGTCGCAGCCTTTCGACCTCGGATTCAAGGCGGCGGCGGTGAATCTCTCCGACGTCGCCGCGATGGGGGCCCGACCGATCGCCCTGCTCGTGGCCCTCGCGATGCCGGATGCCACCCCCGTGTCGTTCGTGCGCGGTTTCGCCGACGGCCTCGCCGCCGCCTGCGCGGAGCTTGCTCCCGGCTGCGCGGTCGAGGGCGGCGACCTCACCGTGTCGGACACCCTCACGATCGCGGTGACGGCGCTCGGCAGCCTCGACGGCCGCGAACCGGTGCGCCGCTCGGGCGCGCGTGCCGGTGACGGCGTCTACGTGATCGGCGAGCTGGGCGAGGCCGCGCGCGGGCTCGAGGTGCTGTTCCGACGGTTCACGGATGCCGAGGGAGCCCCGGTCCCGGTCGATCCGGCGCTGCTCGACTCGGCCGAGGCCCGCGCTCTGTCGCGCCAGCTCCGGCCGCGCCCACCCATCGCCGAAGCGCTGGAGGCCGCGGCATCCGGAGCCACGGCCATGATGGACGTCTCCGACGGGCTCGTCCTCGACGCCACGCGCCTGGCCGATGCCTCCGACGTCACGATCGCGTTCGACAGCGCCACGCTGGGAGACGACCCGGGCCTCGCGCTCGACGGGGGAGAGGACCACGGCTTCCTCGTGACCTTCCCCGCCGAGGCCGTCCCTCTCGGTCGCCGCGTCGGCACGGTCGAACCGCGCGGTGCGGAGGCGGTCACGGTCGATGGACGCGCCTGGACGGGTCGCGGCGGCTGGGACCCGTACCGCGACTGGGACGCCGGGCGCGGCTGAGTCAGGCGGGGCGCCCCCACCACATCGTCGTGTCGCCGTAGGCACGGTCGCGATCGGCTTCGAGGCCGGCGGCGGCCCAGTCGGGCGCGGGGGAGCGCTTCGCGCGTTCGACGATCACCGTGGCATCCGGACTCAACCGCGGAGCGAGGGCGACCAGGGCGCGCGTGAGCTCGTCGTCGCCGACGTCGTAGGGCGGGTCGAGGAACACCAGGTCGAATTCGGCGACGGATGCCGTGAGCCAGGTCGTGACGTTCGCGCGGTGCACGCGCGCGGGGGCGTTCACGCCCGCGGTGCGCAGGCGGTCGGCGTTCTTGCGGATGAGCGCCGCGGCGGGGGCCGACAGTTCGACGAGGTCAGCGGACGCCGCGCCGCGGCTGAGGCTCTCGAGCCCCAGGGCCCCGGATCCGGCGTACAGGTCGAGTACGCGCGCGTCGTCGAGCAGACCGGCCGCCTCGAGCGCGCCGAACAGCGACTCGCGCACGCGGTCGCTGGTGGGTCGCGTGCCCTTCGGGGGGACGTCGAGAACGGTGCCGCCGGCGCGGCCGGAGATGATGCGCGTCACCGTCTCAGCCTAGGGTCCGGGCGCCGTCGCCGCCGGGAGGGCCGTCGGTGTCGGAGGCCCTGCCTAGACTCGGGAGCATGCCCGGATTCTCGCTCGCGTCGCGCCTCGACGGCGCCATCGGCGGCAAGACGGCGACGGCGTTCGACAAGGCGTTCGGCGTGAAGACCGTGGGCGAGCTGCTGGAGCACTATCCGCGGCGGTACGCGCGGCGCGGCGAACTCACGCCCATCGCGTCGCTGCCGCTGGGCGAACCCGTCACGATCGTGGCCGAGGTCGTCAGCGCGAGCGAGCGCCGCATGCAGAACCGGCGCGGCTCGCTGCTCGAGGTCGTCATCAGCGACGGCGACGGGCGCATGTCGCTGACGTTCTTCAACCAGCCGTGGCGGCTGAAAGACCTCACGCCGGGCCGACGGGGCATCTTCTCGGGCAAGGTCGGCGAGTACCGCCGCCAGACGCAGCTGACCAACCCCGACTACGAGCTGTTCGACGACCTCGCCGAAGCCCGCGCCGAGGCAGAAGTCACGGCGAAGCGGCCGATCCCGATCTATCCGGCGACGAGCTCGGTGCCCAGCACCCTCGTGCAGAAGACCATCTCGCTCGTGCTCGACGGGCTCGACGACATCGACGAGCCGCTCCCCGAGAGCCTCCGCGCCCGGCGCGGGCTGCTCCCCGCGCGTGCGGCGCTCGAGAGCATCCACCGCCCGCAGCACGATGACGACATCCCTCCCGCGGTGCAGACGCTACGCATGCAGGAGGCCTTCGTGCTGCAGACCGCGCTTCTGCAGCAGCGGCAGTTCGTGCGCGCGCTGTCGGCGACCAAAAGGCCGGCGAGCCCCGGCGGGCTCCTCGAGCGGTTCGATGCGATCCTCCCGTTCGAGCTGACCCCCGACCAGCAGACCGTCGGGGCGCAACTGCAGGCCGACCTCGTGGCCGAATGGCCGATGAACCGTCTCGTGCAGGGCGAGGTCGGCTCGGGAAAGACGCTGGTGGCGCTGCGGGCGATGCTGCAGGTCGCCGAGTCGGGCGGGCAGTCCGCGCTCATCGCGCCCACCGAGGTGCTGGCGGGTCAGCACCTGCGGTCGATCGCGCGGATGCTGGGTCCCGAGCTCGCGCCCGAGCTCATGCCGACACTGCTGACGGGGCAGATGCCCGCGGCCGAGCGCCGCAAGGCGGCGTTGCGCGTCGCGTCGGGCCAGGCGCGCATCGTCGTCGGGACCCACGCCTTGCTGAGCGCCACCACGACCTTCGCCGACCTCGGGTTCGTGGTGGTCGACGAACAGCACCGCTTCGGTGTCGATCAGCGCGAGGCCCTGCGCTCCAAGGGCGACTCCCCGCACACCCTCGTGCTGACCGCGACGCCCATTCCGCGCACGGTGGCCATGACGGTGTTCGGCGACCTCGACGTCTCGACCATCCGCACCATGCCGGCCGGTCGCGCGGGCATCCAGTCGTTCGTCGCCCCTCTCGCCGAGAAGCCCGGCTGGTTCGCCCGGGTGTGGGATCGCGTGACCGAAGAGGTCGCGCTCGGCCGACAGGCCTTCGTGGTCTGCCCCGCGATCGACGCCGATCAGGTGGCCGACGGGAAGAGCGACGAACCCGCCGACGCGCCCGATGCACCCGCTCCGACCGCCGCCGAGGGAGCGCGCACGCGCTGGGGGGTCGTGCAGGTCGAGGCCCTGCTGTCGCAGTTGCCCGCCTTCCGCGGCATCCACACGCAGATCCTGCACGGCAAGATGTCGGCCGACGAGAAGGACGCCGTCATGCAGGCCTTCGCCCGCGGCGACATCGACGTGCTCATCGCCACGACCGTCATCGAGGTCGGCGTCGACGTGCCCAACGCCTCCACGATGGTGATCCTCGAGGCCGACCGCTTCGGCGTGTCGCAGCTGCACCAGCTACGTGGTCGCGTCGGTCGAGGGGGCCTGCCGGGGCTGTGCCTGCTCGTGACCGAGGCCGCGCCCGGAACTTCGGCGCGCTCGCGTGTCGAGGCCGTCGCCGCGACCCTCGACGGCTTCGCGCTGGCCGAGGTCGACCTCGAACTACGCGGAGAGGGCGATGTGCTCGGTGGTGCGCAGTCGGGGGCACGCTCCTCGCTCAAGCTGCTGCGGGTCATCACCGACTCCGAGCTCATCGTCGAGGCCCGCGCCGAGGGCGAGAAGCTTCTCGCCGACGACCCGGCTCTGCAGCGGCATCCGGCCCTCGCCGCCGCCCTCGAACGCCGAGTCGGGGTCGAGGAGCGCGCCGCGCTGGCGAAGTCCTGAGCGCCCGCCGCCTCGGCCGGGGCGATCGGTAGGCTGGCGACATGGATCCCCGGATCGCCGTCGTGCCCGGCTCGTTCGACCCGCCCACGCTCGGTCACCTCGACGTCATCCGTCGTGCCGCCGGTCTGTTCGACCAGTTGCACGTGCTCGTGGTGCACAACCCCGGCAAAGAGGCGATGCTGCCCATCGCCCAGCGTCAGCAGCTGCTCGAGCAGTCGATCTCGGAGGCGGGCGTCGAGGGCGACGTGATCGTCGCCGCGTGGAGCATGGGCCTGCTCGTCGACTACGCCACCGATGTCGGGGCGAAGGTGCTGGTCAAGGGCATCCGCTCGCAGGTCGACGTGGCCTACGAGACGCCCATGGCGATCGTCAACCGCGACCTCGCGCATGTCGAGACGGTGTTCCTGCTGCCCGATCCCGCACACGCCCTCGTCTCGAGCTCGCTCGTGCGCCAGGTCGCAGGACTCGGCGGAGACGTGTCGCCCTACGTGCCGCCGGCCGTCGCCCGCTTCCTCGACACCGGCGCCCGCGGCATCTGAGACGCCGCTGCAGGCCGAGCGATCCGCCCGGCGTTCGCCCCCGCGTGCCGCCCGGCCCCCGTTCAGGCGCCCGCCGGTAGCATTGACGACCGTGAGAACCCACCGACCCGGACCCTTCCAGCTCCCCGTGCGCGACATCGAGCGCCACCCGGGCGAGATGCGCGAGCACAGCCTCGACCTCGCCACCCCCGAGAAGTGGGGCGAGGGGCTGCTCTCCATCCCGGAGGGCGAAACGCTCGAGCTCGACGTGCGTCTCGAGTCGGTGCACGAGGGCATCCTCGTCTCGGGCACCGTCGACACCACGGCCATGGGCGTGTGCGGACGCTGCCTGATCGACATCACCGAGCCTGTCGAAGTCGAGTTCCAAGAACTTTTCGCGTATCCTGGGGATGAAGCGAGCGACTACGACGTTCAAGACGACCACGTGGATCTTGAAAATCTGGTCCGGGATGCCATTGTCCTGTCGCTTCCGTTCCAGCCGGTGTGTCAGCCGGACTGCCCCGGGCTCGACCCGAACACGGGCGAGAGGCTGACGGAAAGCCCCGGCAACACGGAGCAGACGCCTGCCGATCCCCGGTGGGCAGCGCTCCAGCAGTACACCCCAGACGACGGCGATGCGCTCCGCGCCGCCCCCAAGACAGAGAAGAGCTAGTCATGGCAGGTAACCCCCCGAAGCGGAAGGTCTCCCGCTCCAACACCCGCTCGCGTCGTGCGCAGTGGAAGGCTGAAGCCCCCGCGCTGGTCAAGACCATCGAGAACGGCAAGGTCGTCTACAGCCGCCCCCACCAGGCGAAGGTCGTCACCGACTCGCAGGGCACCGAGCTCTTCCTCGAGTACAAGGGCCGCAAGGTCGCCGACGTCTGATCGGCGATTCGTGACGCGTAACAACGTCGAGCGCGCAGCGCTCACCGAGAAGCTCGGGGTCGACATCGACCCCGAGCTTCTTTCACTCGCTCTGACGCATCGCTCGTTCGCCTACGAGAACGGCGGCGTCCCGCACAACGAGCGGCTCGAATTCCTCGGCGACTCCGTGCTGGGCCAAGCCGTCACGGTGCGCCTGTTCACCCGGCATCCGGATCTCGATGAAGGAAGCCTCGCCAAGAGGCGCGCGAGCGTCGTGTCGACGGTCGCCCTCGCCGAGATCGCGCGGACGATCGACCTCGGGGCGCACATCCGGCTCGGCCGCGGCGAAGTCCTCACCGGGGGCCGCGACAAGGATTCGATTCTCGCCGACACCATGGAAGCGCTGATCGGCGCGACCTTCCTCTCGGCGGGTCCGGATGCCGCGTCCGCCATGGTCCTGCGTCTGGTCGAACCGCTCATGGCCGACCCCGAGCGCTACGGCGCCGCGATGGACCCGAAGACGAGCCTCCAGGAGATCGCCGCGCGGCTCGGTCTGTCTGCGCCTCTGTACGGCGTCGAGGCGACGGGTCCCGACCACGACCGCCGCTTCACGGCCACCGTGACGGTGGGCGACGTCTCGACGACCGGCGAGGGGTCGAGCAAGAAGCAGGCCGAGATGGCCGCCGCCCTCACGGCGTGGCGCGAGCTCGACGCGCGTGCCTGAGCTCCCCGAGGTCGAGGTCGTACGCGCGGGTCTCGAGCCCGCCGTCACGGGCGCCCTCATCTCGTCGGTCGACGTGCGCGACGAGCGCGCCCTGACCCGGCACACCGGGGGAGCGGCGCACTTCGAGGCGGAGCTGACCGGCCGGCGCATCGCATCGGCCGTGCGGCGCGGCAAGTTCTTGTGGATGCCGGTCGGCGACGACGAGGCGATCGTCACCCACCTCGGTATGAGCGGACAGATGCTGCTGCGCCTGCCCGGGTCCCCCGAGGAACGGCACGAGCGCATCCGCATCGAGCTCGAACACCCGGAGCATGGCGCCCTCTCGGCCGTCTTCGCCGATCAGCGCACCTTCGGCTCCCTCGCGATCGACCGTCTCGTCGACACCCCCGACGGTGCGGCGGGTGGTCGGGGATCCGCGCTCGCGCGGGTTCCCACGCAGGTCGCGCACATCGGACGAGACCCTCTCGACCCCGCATTCAGCGCGACGCGCTTCCGCGCGCGGCTCGCGCGCACGGCATCCGGCATCAAACGCGTGCTGCTGGATCAGACGGCGGCCAGCGGCATCGGCAACATCTACGCCGACGAGTCGCTGTGGGCGGCGCGCATCCACCCCGAGACCTCGGCGCGCGATCTGTCGACCCGGGCGGTCAATCGACTGCTCGGCGAGGTGCAGGCGGTGCTCGAGAAGGCCCTTGCCGAGGGCGGCACGAGTTTCGACGCCCAGTACGTCAACGTCAACGGCCAGGCGGGTTACTTCGCGCACTCCCTGAACGCCTATGGGCGCACGGGGCAACCGTGTCCGCGATGCGGGCGGCCGATCGTGCGGGTGTCGTTCATGAACCGCTCGAGTCACTTCTGCCCGCACTGCCAGAAGCGGCGCTGAATGTTACGCTCGGGCGGATCGCTCGAGGGCACAGACGCCGACGGACTCAGGGGACGAGAACGCATGGGACAGATCGAAGTCGACAGCGACGCGTACGAACGTGCGCGTCAGACACTCGCCCAGGCGGCTGACGCACTGAGCGCCGCCGGCGGCACGCTGGGTTCCGCCGTCCCCGGTCTCGCCTTCGGCCCGCTCGCGGCCTTCATCCCTCCGGGATTCAACGCGCTGGGCGGTGTCGTCGAGGGGGCATCGGCCATCGTCGGCGCGCGCGCACAGCGGACGTCGCAGGGCATCGCCACGGCCTTGTCGGGATTCCAGCACGTGGAGGATGCCGCGCAGGCCGACGCGCAGCGGCTCGAGAGCGACCTCTGATGTCCGCCGTCGCCGTGGCGCCCGAGGCGGACAGCGCCGCGTCCGTCCTGGCCGCGGCCGGCTGGCAGAGCCAGTTGCCCGCCCCCGGCGCGGGCGGCGACGACTGCGGCAGCGGACTCTCGGGATTCGCATCCGTCATCGCGCGTTTCGTCGCTCCGCTCGAGGACCTGCTCGAGGAGGTCACCGGAGACCCCGCCGGGCTGTACCACGCGTCCCACACCTGGGAGGTCTACGCGGGCGACGTGCAACAGGTGTCCCAGCTCTACTCCGACGCTCTCCGGCAGATCCAAGGTCATGTCCAGGGCCTGACGGCGACGGTGGTCGAGGGGTCACTGGCTCTCTTCGCGGCGGGGACCCACTCGATCGCCGACTGGTCGAAGGTCGTCAGCCAAGCGCTGCAGCTCTGCGTCCGCGCCGTCGAGATCATGCGCTCGCTCGTGTGCAGTGGATTCGAGCTGCTGTCGTCAGCCGCGGGCGTCATCGGCGACGTACTCTTCGGCAGCTGGCCGTGGGAACTCGACGAGAAGGCCCAGGCGATCAGCGACTTCGCCGACAACTGCGCCGTCGTCATCGACGAGGTCGTGGCCAACATCGACCGCGTGCTGCAGGCCCTGCGCGAGCTGGTTCGTCTGCTCACCGACCTCTACCGCGCGATTGTGCCGTTTCATCAGAACCTCGAGAACCTGATCGGTCAGCTGCTCGAAACGTTCCCTCCGGGGAGCATCCCCGGTGTCGGGGGACTTCCCGGGCTCGCCCCGAACGACGGGACCTTCGGCGACATCGACAACCCCGGGCCGGAGCCCTATCCCGGCTCCGACCAGCGCTTCCGGCAGGACTACCCCCTGGGGTACCAGCACGAGTACGACCTGGGCACGACGGATATGACCACCGCGGAATTGAACCAGATGCTCCGGGATCAGTTCGGTCACGTCTTCCTCCCCTCACGTGAGGGCGACAATTCGCAGCTCAACATGCAGCTGACCGGGGAAGGACAGACCATCAAGACGTCGCTCTTCGGAATGGGCATCCCCGGGGTCACGGCCGGCGACATCCAGGTGCAGCAGATCACCGACGACGGGTTCGTGATCGCTGCCCAGCCCGGCCATCCCGAGTACCCGGGTGAAGTGGCGTTCCGGCTGCGCAACGTGGACGGACGAGCGGTGTTCGAGGTGACCGGGGCGTACGACGAGACCATCCTCAGCGGCCTGGGCTTCGGGGGCGACACGAACGGGGCCTATGCCGGCATCTCCGATGTCAGCATCTGGGCCGACATGCAGTACCGACTCGAGGACATGATCAACTATGGCCCGTCTTGAACGATGGATCGCGGCGCTGCTCGTCGTCGGCGGAATCGCCTCGCTCACCGCCTGCACGCAGGCGCGGCGCGACGACGTCCCGCACGATGCCCCATCGGGGGGACAGACGCTGAGCGAGATGCGAACCGCCGTGTCGGAGATCCCCGGCCTCGCGGTCGACATCACCGGCGGTGGCGCCCCGAACGTCAAGGGCAACACCGGCTACGACATCGCGGTGACCGTCGCGCCCGGTTACCGCATCGCCGACGGCCCGGCTCTGATCGACTTCCTGACCGAGTCGGCCTGGTCGGTGCGCGAGGGGTACATGCCGAACGCGCAGATCTCGATCAGCGTGACGGACGCCCCCGGCGGAGACTTCGACGCGGCCGCCGCTGCCGCCGAAGCGGGCTGGATCGAGCCGCGCGAACCCGTGCCGGGATCGAACGGCTTCACGGTCGCCGCCATCAGCGTGCGCGACGGTTCGCCGGCGCGTGAACGCCTGGGGGACTGGCCCGGGGCGGTGCCGGCCGCTCCGACCGACCTGACCGCTGCGGGCTGAGACGAGGAGACGAGATGACCGACCCTTTCATCGGCATGGATGCCGGATTCGAGGACGCGCGTCGTCGATTGAGCGAGATCCGGGCCCGCGCGCACGACAACACAGCGCGCGCTCACGCGTTGGCCGACGACGTGCACGAGATCACCGCCGAGGCGCGGAGCCCGCGCGGCGAGGTCACCGTGCGCGCCGGCGTCGGGGGACGCGTGCAGGACGTCTCGTTCGCCGCCGAGGCCGCACGCCTCGACCTCGACGCCCTCGGTCGATTGACGACCGAAACCATCGCCGACGCCCAGCACGCCGCGATGAGCCGTCTCGCCGATCGCGGGGCCGAGTTGTTCGGCGCCGAGTCCGACATCGCTGCGAGCCTGCGTCGCGACGCCGACACGGGTTACCCGCCCTCCCGTCCGCACTCGTCATGAGAGGCCGAGCATGCATGTGAAAGCGGACACGGATGCGATCGCCGCGATGGGGCGAGCGCTGTCGAGCTCGGCGGCCGCCCTCTCCGCAGACCTGGACGCCCTCGCCTCCGCTTCGCGCACGCTGCAGGGCGAATGGGCAGGAGAGGCGCAGACCGCTTTCGTCGGTCGGCACGCGCAGACCGATGTCTCGCTCCGACAGACCGCGGCGTCGCTGAGGTCGGCCGGCGCGCGCGCCGTGCAGTACGCGGACGACCTCGCGACCGCCGACGTCGACGGCGCGCGCGCGGTCATCGGGTTCTGAACGTCTCCGGTCACCCGCCCCGCGGGTGCGGTCTGCGTGGGACCACCCCCGGCTGAGAGGTGACGGCGACCGCGCGGACCGGGGCACCGGCAGTAAAGCCGACGCCCCCATCCATCAGTCCAGGACCTTCTTCCACACGCCCTCGTACGAGAGGGGGCGGAAGCCGATCTCCTCGTTGATCGAGAGCATCGGCCGGTTCTCCTCGGCGTTGTAGGTGATCACGCGAGGCGAGTCGGGCGCGACCTCGTGCCAGGCGAGCAGGCCCGCGCACTTCACGAGCATGCCGAGGCGGTGGCCGCGATGGCTCGCGACGACCAGGGTGTCCTCCTGGTGCGTGGCGGCCGCGCGGTCTTTTCCGATGACGAGCTCGTTGAAGGCGGCGAGCTCACCGGTGTCGACGTGCTGCGCCGCGGTGACGAGAAGGTGCCGACCGGCGTCGAGGTAATCGCGCTCGTAGCGGCGCAGGCGCGCGGCATCCCACACCTCCTCGTCGAACTCGAGTCCGGCCGAGGGGGCGTCGGTGACCATGCGCGACTTCATCCACGCGAACGCATCGACGAACTCGTCGGGCGTGGGCAGCGTCCACTGCACCACGCGGTACCCGGCCGCAGCTCCCTCAGCCGCAGCGAGGAGATTCTCGAGGTGGGGCCGCGAGCCCTCGAGGTCGAGGGCGCTCACCCGCACGATCTGCTCGAGGGTGTTGCCGCATGCCAGGAAGAAGCGGGCCGCGTGATCTTCGGGGATCGCGCCGAATCCCGTCGGCGCCGCGACCTGCGGTCCCTCGGCGGCGGGGTGCTCGGCCCACGACTGCAGGACCGTGCGTCCCTCCTCGCGGGCGACGCTCTCGATGAGGGCGAGGGCGGTGCGGCCGATGCCGTGGCCCCACGCGGAGCGCCGGAGGTCGATGTGCCAGAAGCCGGTGCGGGCGCCCTCCTCCTGCGGGAACTCGAGGCCGACGCGGCCGACGACCTCCCCGTGGAAGACGACGATCCACGCGTAGCGCTTCACGTCGGGCTTGGGCTGGTACATCGGCAACAGCTCGTCGGCGGGCATCGACCCGTCGTCGTGGCCGGAGATCTCGGCGTAGATGAGGTTGCGCAGGCGCACCATGTCGCGGAAGTCCGCGGCATCCGGTGCATCGATCGAGGTGGGGACGTGCAGGGGGCGGAGCTCGAGGCCGGCCGTGAGGGTGGTCATGTCGTGACTTCCATGTCGCAGGAGGAGACGGAGGGGTGGGGTCGACCGAGTGGTCGACCCCACCGGGATCAGAACGGCGGGCGGCTGAACGCAGCGGCGCTCTGCCACGCGCGTTCGCGGCGATCGCGCTCGGCGGCGGCGTCGCGCGCCCGCAGGGCTTCGACGGCCCGATGGTCGAGGGCCCGTGCACGGTCGGCGTGCCGCGTCAGCAGCCAGAGGCCGAGACGCAACGAGAGCCGGTCGAACAGGCCCAGCGGCCGGTAGGCCGTGGTGTCGAAGGTGATCGTGGACGGGGTGGGAGTGGTGGGGGGCGCGGCCGTCGTGTGCTGCGGCGCGCGCGCGAACAAGGCGTTCATGCGGAGGCTCCGTGAAGAAGAGGAGTGCGAGTGAAAAGGCGCGCGAAGCGCGGGCGGGATCACGGGGATCCGGCGGGAGCGGCGTCGGAGGACGGCTCACGGGAGGCGGAGACGCAGGGCGTCTCGACGCGACGGGTCAACCCAGACGAGAGGGCATGCCGACGGCGGTGGTCACTCCGGTGACGGGTGCGGAGAGCACGGGAACGGCGATGAAGCCGGTGGCGGTGAAGCCGGTGTTGGTGCGAATCATGGGAGGACCTCCTCTCGACGTCGGTTGCGACTGCCGACGCTAGCGAAGGCATTCAGCCGATGTCAAGCACTCGTCCAGAAATGGCTGGTCCCCGGGCGCGTCGCACGCCTGTGATCGGCTCGGCGCCGCGGAATTCCGCGCCTTTCGGCTAGCGTGAGACGCCGGGTCGATCGAGGGAGGGTGACGTGCATCTGAAGAGCCTGACCCTCCGCGGCTTCAAATCGTTCGCTCAGTCGACGACCTTCGCCCTCGAACCGGGGGTGACGTGCATCGTCGGTCCCAACGGATCGGGCAAGTCCAACGTGGTCGACGCGCTGGCGTGGGTGATGGGCGAGCAGGGGGCCAAGACCCTGCGCGGCGGCAAGATGGAAGACGTCATCTTCGCCGGTACCTCGACCCGCGGCCCCCTCGGCCGCGCCGAGGTGCAGCTCACGATCGACAATGCCGACGGCGCTCTGCCGATCGACTACAGCGAAGTCACCATCAGCCGCACGCTCTTCCGCACCGGAGCGAGCGAGTACGCGATCAACGGTCAGACGTGCCGTCTTCTCGACGTGCAGGAGCTGCTCAGCGATTCCGGCCTCGGCCGCGAGATGCACGTCATCATCGGGCAGGGGCGGCTCGACACGGTGCTGCAGGCGACGGCCGAGGATCGACGGGGGTTCATCGAAGAGGCCGCCGGCATCCTGAAGCATCGCCGCCGCAAAGAGAAGACCGTGCGCAAGCTCGAGGCGATGGAGACGAACCTCACCCGTCTCAGCGACCTCGCCGGAGAACTGCGGCGTCAGCTGAAACCGCTCGGCAAACAGGCCGAGATCGCGCGCGAGGCGGCGACCATCGCCGCCGTCGTCCGCGACGCGAAGGCGCGACTGTACGCCGACGAGCTCGTGCTGTTGCGCACCCAGCTCGCCGACGCCGCGCGGGCGGAGAGCGAGCGGCACACCGAGCGACTCGGCCTGCAGGAGCAGGCCGAAGGGCTTCGCGGGCGGGTCGAACGCCTCGAGAACGACCAGCGTTCCGAGGCCGTCGACCGTGCGCGCAGCGTGGCCTTCGCCCTCGAGCAGGTGCAGGAGCGCGTGCGCGGGCTCTACACGCTCGCCGGTCAGCGTCTCGCCCTGCTCGCCGACGACGGCGACGGCGGGGGAGGGTTCGCGCCCACCGTCACGCAGTCGATGATCGACGACGTCCGGGCCGAGATCGACGACATCGCCGCGGGCCTGGGCGATGCTCAGGATGCCGCGTCGCAGGCCGCCCGCGGAGTCGCGCGATCGCGCGCCGAGCTCGATGCGCTCGACGTCGACATCGCCGCCCAGAGCGCCCTCGTGTCGGAGCACGACATGCGCCTGACGAGCCTGCGCGGTGCGGCAGATGCCGCGAACTCGGCCCTCACCGCGGTGCGCGCAGGCGTCGATCGACAGCAGCGGGCGCTGGACGCCGCACTGGTGCGTCGTGCCGAAGCCGAGGAGGCGCGCGCGGGGCTCGATCCCGACGTCGCCCCCGAGGCGGCCAGCGCCGAACACGCTGCGGCCTACGAGCGCGCGCAGCGCGAGGCGAACGACGTCGAGACGCGCGTGGCCGGGCTGCGCGAGCGTCTGCACGCCGCCGAACGCGAACGCGATGCCCTCGAGGCGCAGACGACGGCTCTCGGCCGCGCCCTCGATGTGCGCAACGCCGCCGCAGACCTCATCGCCGCCGGAGGCCGCGGCATCCGGGGTCTCGTCGGAGATGACGTCAAGGTCACCGCCGGCTACGAGGCGGCGATCGCCGCGGCGCTCGGTGGCCTGGCCGAGGGCTTGCTCGTCGACGACGCTGCGGCGGCCTTCACGGCGGCGCAGACCGCGAGCGAGGCGGATCTGGGCGTCGTGGACATCGCGATCGCGGATGCCGCGGGGGCACAGCCCGCACGAGTCGCCGAGGGGACGCCGGCCGTCGACGTCGTCACCGCGTCGTCGGGCGTGCGCGGAATCCTCTCGCGCGTGGTGATCGTCGACGACCTCGAGGCAGCGCGCGCGGCGCAGTCGTCTCTCGAGCCCGGCGTGACGCTGGTCACCCGGGCAGGGGAGCTGCTCACCGCGCACACCGTGCGCGCGGGCTCGGGTGCGGGCCGATCGCGACTGGAACTCGCCGCCGAGCGCGATGCCGCCGCTGAGCGTCTGGCAGAGATCGTCGTCGTGGCCGACTCGCTGCGAGAGGCCCTCGCCGACGAGCAGCGCGTGCTGACCGAGGCACGCCAGAAGACGAAGGACGCGCTCGCCCACCTGCGCGAGCACGACGCGGCACTGGCGGCCCACGCCGAGAAGGTCAACCGCGTGACGGTACGTCACGAAGCCGCCGTCGCGGAGTGCGAACGACTGGCCGCGGGACTGGCGCAGACCGAGACGGCGGTCGCCGAGGCCGAGGACGCCGCCCGCCGAGCCGACGAGGCCCTCGCCCGGGCGCTCGAGGCGCCGCGCCCCCTGCTCGATGCGTCGGCGCGCGAGGGGATGGCCGCCGCCGTCGACACGGCTCGCGAGGTCGAGATGCGGGCGCGCCTCGACATCGAGACGCTCAAGGAACGCGTGCGGGCCGGGGAGGCGCGCATCGTGCAGCTCGAGCAGCAGCGGGAGCGGGAGCGGTCGGCGGCCGAGGAGGCCGCTCGCCGGGCGGTCATCCGCCGCGCTCAGCGCGAGGTCGCCGCCGAGGTTGCCGGTCACCTGCCGGCGCTGCTCGACGCGATCGACCGGTCGGTGAGTCAGGCGCGCGTCGAGCTCGCTGCGGCGGAGGCCGCCCGCACGGCCGTCACCGCTGAGCTGACCCGCGCGCGGGCTGACGAGACAGTGGTGCGCGAGCGACTCGCGCGACTGACCGAGAGCGTGCACGGCCTCGAGCTGCAGATGCACGAGAAGAAGCTCCACGTGACGAGCCTGCTCGAGCGCGCGCAGTCCGAGCTCGCGCTCGACGAGCACATTCTCGTTTCGGAATACGGTCCCGACCAGGTCATCCCCCCCGAGACGGGGGGCGAAGGCGTTCCCTTCGAGCGGGCGGCGCAGAAACGTCGACTGCAGGATGCCGAGCGCAAGCTGTCGCAGCTGGGGCGGGTCAACCCGCTGGCACTGGAGGAGTTCGCCGCCCTCGAGCAGCGCCACGCCTTCCTCACCGAGCAGCTCGCCGACCTGCAGCAGACCCGCGCGGACCTGCAGACGATCATCGCCGAGCTCGATGAACGCATGCAGACGATCTTCGTCGCGGCGTTCGAGGACACCCGCGCGGCGTTCACCGAGATCTTCCCGATCCTGTTCCCGGGCGGAACCGGCAGCATCGCCCTCACCGACCCCGAGAATCCGCTGACGACCGGCATCGAGGTGTCGGTGCGACCGGTGGGCAAGAAGATCGAGCGGCTGTCGCTGCTCTCGGGCGGCGAGCGCTCGCTGGCGGCGGTGGCCTTCCTGACCTCGATCTTCACGGCGCGCCCGAGCCCCTTCTACATCCTCGACGAAGTCGAGGCGGCGCTCGACGACGCCAATCTCGGGCGCCTGCTGGGTGTTTTCGAGAAGCTCCGCGCGAGCAGCCAGCTCATCGTCATCACCCATCAGAAGCGCACGATGGAGATCGCCGACGCGCTCTACGGGGTGTCGATGCGACAGGACGGCGTTTCGGCCGTGGTGGGCCAGCGCGTGGGCGACCGTGCCGCCCGACCCGCCCCCGTAAGCTGAAGCAATGGCTGAGAACTCCTGGTCGTTGGGCCGCGCGCTGCGCGGGCTGTTCGTCAAACCCACCATCGACGAGACGACGTGGGAGGACCTCGAGACGGCCCTGCTGACCGCCGATTTCGGCCCCGACGTCACCGAGCGGCTCGTCGACGAGCTGCGCGAGAAGGTCGAGCGTTTCCGCACCACGGATCCGCGCGACCTGCAGCGCATGCTGAAAGAGACGCTCGAAGAGCACTTCGCCAAGTTCGACACGACGCTGCGCCTCACCGAGCGTCCCGCCGTCGTGCTCGTGGTCGGTGTCAACGGCGTGGGCAAGACCACCACCATCGGCAAGTTCGCCAAGTTCCTGCAGCGCTACGGCCGCACCGTCGTCGTCGGCGCCGCCGATACCTTCCGCGCGGCGGCCGTCGACCAGCTCGCCACGTGGGCCGAGCGCGGGGGAGCGACCATCGTCCGGCCGCAGCACGAGGGCCAGGATCCGGCATCGGTCGCCTTCCAGACCGTGGCCCACGCCAAAGAGACCGGCACCGAGATCGTGCTCGTCGACACCGCCGGTCGCCTGCACACCAAGGGCGGCCTCATGGACGAGCTCGGCAAGATCAAGCGCGTCATCGAGAAGCAGGCCCCCATCAGCGAGGTGCTTCTCGTGCTCGACGCGACGACCGGTCAGAACGGCCTCATGCAGGCCCAGGCCTTCCTCGACAGCGCCGGCGTCACCGGTCTCGTGCTCACGAAGCTCGACGGGTCGGCCAAGGGCGGGTTCGTGCTCGCGGTCCAGGAGCTCACCGGCATCCCCGTCAAGCTCCTGGGCCAGGGCGAAGGCATCAACGACCTCACGGGTTTCACCCCGCACGTGTTCGCCTCGTCGCTCGTCGACTGACGGCGGAGTCGCCGCGCCCTATCGCATGCGCGGGTGCGGGCGGGTCGTCTTCCCGAAGAGCGGGCGGACTGCTTACATGGACTCATGGCCATCGAGCACGACTTCTTCGGACTCCTCGAGTCGGGCCCCGACGGGTCGATCTTCTGGAGTGAGAACGTCGAGTTCGGCGATCAGAGCGTCACGGTCGACCTGACCGCTCCCGACCAGGACGACGTCTCGGTCGAGGCGCTCGACGTCGCGGCATCCATGGTCTCGTCCCTCGAGGCGATCGACCTCGCCGCGCGCAACGCGATGGTCAACGAACTCGACGACCGCACCAGCGAGGTGACGGAGTACATCCTGCAGCAGCAGGCGACGTTCGGCGAAGAGATCGAAGACCTCCTCACCGACGTCACGGGCGACACCCACATCGACGTCATCAAGGCCCTGCAGCTGATGAGCATGACGATCCTCGCCGACGAGCACGGCGGGGCCGACCCCTTCGCGGTCCTCGAGTACGCGCTCGACCCCGACGCCACCGACGACGTGCTGCTGGTGAACCTCGCCTCCGACGGGCGGGTGCAGTCGGTCACCAGCGCCGACTGACGGCGTGCAGACCTTTCTGCCGTACCCCTCGTTCGCGGCATCCGCTGCCGCTCTCGATCTCAAGCGTCTGGGCAAGCAGCGCGTCGAGACGTTCCAGCTGTTACGCGCGTTGACGGTGCCCGACCACGGTTGGAGCCACCACCCCGCCGCGAAGATGTGGGACGGCCACCTGCCGGCGCTCGTCTCGTACGGCCTCGTCATGACGGACGAGTGGATCGCGCAGGGGCGCGCTGACACCGTGCGCGACAAGATCCGCGTGTTCGCGCCCGAGGTCGACGGCCTGGCTCAGCACGAACTCGATCTGCCCCCGTGGGTGGGCGACGAGGCGTTCCACCTCGCGCACCGCTCGAATCTCGTCCGCAAGGACCCGGAGTTCTACGTCCCTCGCTTCGGCGACGTGCCCGACGACCTGCCCTACGTCTGGCCGGTCTGACTCACTTCCCGTGGAAGAGCGGGATCACCAGGTAGATCCCGTAGACCACCGCGGCGGCGACGCCGGCGAAACAGACGAGACCGGCCATGGTGGCGGGCAGCGGTCGCGGTGTCTCGCGCGGGGCGACCACCGCGTTCGGTCCTTCGGGGTCGTCTCCATCCGGCACCCGAACGTCGGGGGCGCCGAAGGCGAAGAAGCGGATGCCGAGGGCGTACAGCCCCACGATGATGAGGGTGGCGGCCAGCCCCATCACGAAGACCAGCAGGACCGACCCTGCCTCGGTGCCGAGCCAGCTCATGCGCGTTCTCCTTCGGTCTGGCGCTGGCCGATGCGATCGGCATCCACCGCTTCATCGTTGACGTTCTCGGCCGACACCGGACGCCGGCGGGCGAGCACGAACAGGCCCACACAGACGGCGAGACCGCCCACCAACACCATCACGAGACCGGCGAGGCCGGTCGAAGCCGCCCAGGCGGCGCCTCCGCCGACGACGGCGGCGGCGGGCAGCGTGACGACCCAGGCGAAGGCGATGCGGGAGACGACGTTCCAGTGCACCGACGCGAGGCGCTTGCCGAGTCCCGAGCCGATCACTGCACCCGAGGTGACCTGCGTGGTCGAGAGCGGGAAGCCGAGGGTCGACGAGATGAGGATCGTCGAGGCGGCGCTCGTCTCGGCGGCGAAGCCCTGGGGCGGCGTCACCTCGGTGATGCGCTTGCCGACGGTGCGCATGATGCGCCAGCCTCCCAGGTAGGTGCCGAGGGCGATCGCAAGGCCCGCTGACAGGATCACCCACAGCTGCGGGCCGGTGCCCGCCTCCTGGAAACCGGCGACGATCAGAGTCAGCGTGATCACGCCCATCGTCTTCTGCGCGTCGTTGGTGCCGTGTGCGAGCGAGACGAGCGAGGCCGAGACGGTTTGACCGTGCCGGAACGCGGTCGACGACCCCGCCACCGTCGCCATCTTGGTGATGCGGTAGACGAGGTAGGTCGCGGCGAGCGCGACGATTCCCGCGATGAAGGGCGAGAGGAGCGCGGGGAGCACGATCTTCGACAGCACCCCTCCCCATTCCACGGCCTGGAAGCCGACGCCGATGATCGCGGCGCCGATGAGACCGCCGAACAGGGCGTGGGTCGAGCTGGAGGGGAGCCCCAGCCACCAGGTGAGCAGGTTCCACACCACCGCGCCCATGAGCCCGGCGAAGATCATCGGCACGGTGATCTGGGGGAGTCCCTGGTCGTTCTGGGCGAGGATCCCCTCCGACACGGTCTTGGCCACCGCTGTGGAGAGGAAGGCGCCGACGAGGTTGAGGACCGCGGAGATGAGCACCGCGACTTTGGGTGTGAGTGCACCCGTGGCCACCGACGTCGCCATGGCGTTGGCGGTGTCATGGAAGCCGTTGGTGAAGTCGAAGAAGATCGACAGGGCGACGACGAGAAGGACGGGGACGAGGACGGTGAGATCCACCGCAACTCCGATCGAGGGGTGATACCGGGAGCGGGTCGGTTGGCCCGGCGTCACGGTAGACCTCGGCGGTGAACGAAGTGTTCTCTATCCCAGGGCAGCGCAGAGGTCTACCCTGCGCGTTGCACGCTCACACCGCTTGCGCGAACCCCGCGTCCGCGGCGGCGATGTCCTTCGCCAGGTGCGCGAGGTGCGGCGGGATCTCGCGGCCCTTCGACACCATCGACTGCGCCCAGAGGCGCCCGGCGCGGTACGACGAACGCACCAAGGGACCGGCGAGCACGCCGAGGAAGCCGATGCGCTCGGCCTCCTCCTTGAACTCCACGAACTCGGCCGGCTTCACCCAGCGCTGCACGGGGAGGTGCCGCGGGGTGGGGCGCAGGTACTGCGTGATCGTGATGATGTCGGTGCCCGCGGCGTGCAGGTCTTCCAGCGCCTGGACGACTTCCTCGGGCTCCTCGCCCATTCCGAGGATGAGGTTCGACTTGGTGATGAGCCCGGCCTCGCGCGCCGCGGTCAGCACTCCGAGGGAGCGCTCGTAGCGGAAGGCGGGACGGATGCGCTTGAAGATGCGGGGCACGGTCTCGACGTTGTGCGCGAAGACCTCGGGCCGCGACGAGAAGACCTCTTCGAGGTGCGCCGGGTTTCCCGAGAAGTCGGTTGCGAGGATTTCGACCCCGGTGCCCGGGTTGTCGGCGTGGATGCGGCGCACCGTCTCGGCGTGTAGCCACGCCCCCTCGTCGGGCAGGTCGTCGCGGGCGACGCCGGTCACGGTGGCGTAGCGCAGCTGCATCCGGGTGACGCTCTCGGCGACGCGGCGGGGCTCGTCGCGGTCGTAGTCGGCGGGCTTGCCGGTGTCGATCTGGCAGAAGTCGCAGCGGCGCGTGCACTGCGAGCCGCCGATGAGGAAGGTCGCCTCGCGGTCCTCCCAGCACTCGAAGATGTTGGGGCAGCCGGCCTCCTGGCACACCGTGTGCAGATCCTCGCTCTTCACGAGCTTCTGCAGGGCGGTGTACTCCGGGCCCATCTTCGCCTTGGTCTTGATCCACTCGGGCTTGCGCTCGATGGGCGTCTCGGCGTTGCGCACCTCGAGGCGCAACAGCTTGCGTCCGTTGGGGGCGGTGGATGCCGCAGCGCCGGCGCCACCGGTTCCGCAGGCGCTCATGCGGCCACCGCCGCGTACTCGGCGCGGAACACGCGTTCGATCGCGTCGACGAGGTCGGCGGGGGAGACGTCGGCACCGACGATCTCGCTGACCGTCGTCACTCCGGCATCCGAGATCCCGCACGGCACGATGTGTCGGAAACCCGCGAGGGTGTTGTCGCAGTTGACGGCGAAGCCGTGCATGGTGACTCCTCTTTCGACGCGGACTCCGATCGCCGCGACCTTGTCGACGCCGAGGGGACGTCGGACCCAGACGCCGCTGCGCCCGTCGACGCGGAAACCGTCGACGCCGTGAGCGGAGAGGGCCTCGATCAGCAGGCCTTCCAATCGGCGCACGTGGGCGACGACGTCGATCGGTTCGGGCAGGCGCACGATCGGGTAGCCCACGAGCTGGCCCGGACCGTGCCAGGTGATCTTGCCGCCGCGATCGACGTCGACCACGGGGGTGCCGTCGTCTGGGCGCTCGTGCGCTTCGGTGCGCTTGCCGGCGGTGTACACGGCCTCGTGCTCGAGCAGCAGAAGGGTGTCGGGACGCTCGCGCGCGACGACGTCGGCGTGCACGCGGCGTTGGTGCGCCCAGCCGTCGAGATAGGGCACGTAGTGCGGGGCGAGGCCCGCCCGCTGGATGTCGATCATCGACGACTCCCGCCTTGTTGGATTGCGTCTAACAATACACATCGGCCCGACGCCTAGGCTGGCTGGCGTGACCACCGAACCTCGCAGCGGGCGCCCTCGCGCCTCCTCGCGCGAGGTGCTGTCGGAGGCCGCGTGCGAGTTGTTCCTCGAGCAGGGCTACGACGCCACGAGCGTGTCCGACATCACGCGCCGGGCCGGGGTGAGCCGCTCGAGCTTCTTCAACTACTTCTCGGCCAAGAGCGACGTGTTGTGGTCGGGTTTCGACGAGCAGGCGGATGCCGGGATCGCGCTGCTGCGCGAAGGGACGCCCGTCGCCGACGCCCTGTCGGCGATCGGCCGGGGGCTCGCCCCCGACGCGCTCGCCCTCGCGATCACGAACGCCGACGCGATGGGCATCGCCGCCGAGCTCGACCGTGATCGCGCCGTGCGGCAGTTCCGACTGCAGCGCGAGGTCGCCTCGCGCCTCGCGCACGACGGGGCGACCCCGCTCGCCGCCCAGGTGCGCGCCGGTGCGCTCTCGGCCGCCGTGCTCGCGGCGGTGTGGGCCTGGGCCGACCGCACCGCGGGCGGTCGGTCCCTCGCCGACACCCTCGCCGAGGCGCTCTCCGCGGTATGAGCGCGAGGCGGGCGACGGCTGCGGCCCGGCCCGCGTAAACTCGTCTCATCATGGCGACTTTCGGCACCCTCTCCGACCGGCTCACAGAGACCTTCCGCAATCTCCGGAAGAAGGGCCAGCTCACGCCCGCCGACGTCGACGGGACGGTGCGCGAGATCCGCCGTGCTCTCCTCGACGCCGACGTCGCGCTGCCCGTGGTCAAGGAGTTCACCGCCGCGGTGCGCGAGCGCGCCCTGGGCGACGAGGTCAACCGCGCGCTCAACCCCGCGCAGCAGGTCGTGCAGATCGTCAACGACGAGCTCATCGGCATCCTGGGCGGTCAGCAGCGTCGCCTGCAGTTCGCCAAGAACCCGCCGACGGTCATCATGCTCGCCGGCCTCCAGGGATCCGGTAAGACCACTTTCGCGGGCAAGCTCGCCAAGATGCTCGAGAAAGACGGCCACACCCCGCTCCTGGTCGCGTGCGACCTCCAGCGCCCGAACGCCGTCAATCAGCTCCAGGTCGTCGCCGAGCGCGCCGGAGCGGCGATCTACGCGCCCGAGCCCGGCAACGGCGTCGGCGACCCCGTCAAGGTCGCCCGCGACGGTGTCGCCTACGCCACGCGTCAGCAGCACGACATCGTCATCATCGACACCGCCGGTCGCCTGGGCGTCGACGCCGAGCTGATGAAGCAGGCGTCCGACATCCGAAAGGCCACCGAGCCCGACGAGGTGCTCTTCGTCATCGACGCGATGATCGGTCAAGACGCGGTCAACACCGCCAAGGCGTTCCAGGACGGCGTCGACTTCACCGGTGTCGTGCTGTCGAAGCTCGACGGTGACGCTCGCGGTGGTGCCGCCCTCTCGGTCGCCTCGGTCACCGGCCGCCCCATCATCTTCGCCTCGACCGGCGAGGGCCTCGACGACGTCGAGCCGTTCCACCCCGACCGCATGGCATCCCGCATCCTCGACCTCGGTGACATCCTCACCCTGATCGAGCAGGCGCAGTCGGCCTTCGACGAGGCCGAGGCGATGAAGGTCGCCGAGAAGCTCGCGACCGAGACCTTCACTCTCGAGGACTTCCTCGAGCAGATGCAGCAGATGAAGAAGATGGGCTCCATGAAGAAGATGCTCGGGATGCTCCCGGGCATGGGAAACATGAAGCAACAGCTCGAGGACTTCGACGAGCGCGAGATTGACCGCACCGAGGCGATCATCCGCTCGATGACCCTCGTCGAGCGTCGCAACCCCAAGATCCTCAACGGTTCCCGCCGCCTGCGCATCGCGCGCGGTTCGGGCATGACCGTCACCGACGTCAACCAGCTCGTGCAGCGCTTCGACCAGGCCGCCAAGATGATGAAGACCGTCGCGCGCGGCGGTGTGCCCAACATCCCCGGCATGGGCCCCGTCGGCGGCAAGCCCGGTGCCTCGTCCAAGCGCGGCAAGCAGCAGAAGGCCAAGGGCTCGCGTTCGGGCAACCCGGCCAAGCGCGCCGCCGAGAACGCCGGCATCGCGGCATCCGCCCCCGCCACCGGCTCGGGCTTCGGCCTGGGCGGGCAGAAGGCGCCGAGCGAGGCTGACCTCGCCGAGCTGCAGAAGATGCTCGGCCGCGGCTGAGCCCCGGCTCTTCTACGGCAGTACGTCGGCGTCCTGCAACGCCGACATGACCGTCTGCTCGATCGCCCGCTGACCGCGGGCGGTCGGGTGCACGTCGTCGTCCTGCATCCACTCGGGGTGGCCCACGAGAGGCTGACCGACGTCGATGAACGTTCCCCCGACCTCGTCGACGGCGTCGCGGAGGGCATCGGAGGTGACGGCGGTGTCGTCCGGCACGTCGGGATCGTCGTTCCAGATGGTGCTGAGTCCCACGATGCGCGCATCGGGCGCGGCGTCGTGGATCTGCGACACGGTGTCGGAGGTGTCGCTGCGGATCTCGTCGCCGTCCTCCCAGAAGTCGTTGCTCGAGGACTCCACGACGACCAGTTGGGGCTGCAACGCCGCCACCGCGGGCACGAAGCCGGCGTAGGTCGTTCCGCACCCGCCCTGCACGACGAAGCCCATGCCCGGGCAGGCGAGGTTGGTGAGCGCGAGGTGCGCCCGATCGCCGAGCAGCACCGGCCAAGCCTCTTCGGGGGCGAGGTTGTAGCCCGACATCAGCGAGTCGCCGATCGTGACGACGCGCAGGGGCGGTGCGGTCGTTCCGGGAGCGGGCGTCGGGCCCTCCGACGACTTCAGCGCGGGGGCCGCGAAGGTCGGAGAGGGGGCGGATGCCGTGGGCTCGGGCGCGCACGCGCTGAGGGCCAGGATGAGGCCCGCCGCGACGACGACCAGCGACGGCGTCGACCGGGGGCGCACGGAGACCATGGGGCGATCCTAGGAGCGCGCGCCTATGAACCAGCGCGGAGTCGCCTCTCAGACACGCAAGGCCGCGAGGTGTTCGCGCAGCGTGGGACCGCCGCGGAACTCGCGGATGAGGTGCTGCACCACCTCGCGCAGATCGCCGTCGGCGGCTTCGGCCACCGCGATCTGGCGCGCCGAGCTACCGCCTGTGGCGAGGATGGTCTCGAGGCTCGCGAACTCCTTCGCGCAGTGCAGTTCGAGGGCCACGTCGGCCAGCTCCTCCATGGTCTCGCGGAGATGCTCCACCACCGGACGCTGCGTACCTTCGCGGTCGACGATCACGCGCGCGTCGAGACCGTAGCGCGCCGCGCGCCACTTGTTCTCGCGGGCGTACCAGGCCGGGATCCCCGGCAACGGCTTGCCTTCGTCGATCAAGCGCGAGAAGTGCTCCACGAGCGTCTGCGCGAGGGCGGCGACCGCGGCCAGCTCCGGCAGGGTCGACATGCCGTCGCACGCGCGGATCTCGACGGTGCCCCACCTGGGCGCCGGACGGATGTCCCACCGCACCTCGCTGGCATCCGCCATCACTCCGGTGCGGACCATGTCGTCGAGGTAGTCCTCGAAGTCGCCCCAGGTCTCGAGCTGCCAGGGGAGCCCCGCGGTCGGGAGCTGTTGGAACACCAGCGCGCGGTTCGAGGCGTACCCGGTGCGTTCGCCCGCCCAGAACGGGCTCGACGCCGACAGGGCCTGCAGGTGGGGGAGGAAGACGGTGAGCGCGTTGACGATCGGCACGACCTTCTCGACGTCGTCGACGCCGATGTGCACGTGAATGCCCCAGATCATCATGTTGCGCCCCCACCACTGGGTGCGCTCGATGAGCGTGTGGTAGCGCGTCTTGTCGGTGACCTGCTGGTCGTACCACTGCGCGAACGGGTGACTGCCGGCGCAGAGCAGCTCGACGCCGCGCGGCTCGGTCTCTTCGCGCAGCGCGCCGATGGCATCGGCGATGTCGTCGACGGCCTCGGCGACGGTGTGTCCGACGCCGCTGGTGACCTCGACGGTGTTGGTGAGCAGCTCTCCGGTGACGGTGAAGCGCTCGAGGGCCGTGCGCTCTTCGAGCTCTTCGAGGATCTCGGGGGCCCGGGGTGCGAGGTCGCCCGTGCCGCGGTCGGCGAGCATGAGCTCCCACTCCAGCCCCACGGACGAACGCGTCGATGCAGCGAACGGCAGCCTCATGCGGTCAGTCTGACACGGGGCCCGCGGGGTGGGCTGCTCCGCTACCCTGCGCGACGGCGCGTGTCGTTTCGCGTCGCCTGTCACGCGGCGGCCCGGGGATCTGGCAGAATAGAGGGCTGGACCCGCTACTCGACCCTCTATCCAGTATCGGTCCACCCTTTTGAGCTTCCGCCGGGTGTGCACCCCACTCTCCAGGCGACCGGTTCGTTCGTTCTTCATCATCAGGAGTCATCGTGGCTGTCAAGATCCGTCTCAAGCGCCTCGGAAAGATCCGCGCGCCCTACTACCGCATCGTCGTCGCCGACTCGCGCACCAAGCGCGATGGTCGTGTCATCGAGGAGATCGGCAAGTACCACCCGACCGAGGAGCCCTCGTTCATCGAGGTCGACTCGGAGCGCGCGCAGTACTGGCTGTCGGTCGGCGCCCAGCCCACCGAGCAGGTCGCCGCCATCCTCAAGCTCACGGGCGACTGGGGCAAGTTCAAGGGCGACAAGGACGCCGTCTCGACCGTCAAGGTCCGCGAGCCCAAGGCCGCGTTCGAGGCCGACGCCTCGAAGAAGTCGGTCGTCAAGCCCAAGGCCGAGAAGAAGGCCGACGCTCCCGCGGAGGCGCCTGCTGACGCCGCCGCCGAGACCTCGGCCGAGTAATTCCCGTGCTGTCCGCCGCGCTCGAACACGTCGTCAAGGGGATCGTCGATCACCCCGACGCCGTGACCATCCGCTCCAGCTCGTCCCCGCGTGGCGACGTGCTGGAGGTTCGCGTGCACCCCGATGACCGGGGTCGCGTGATCGGGCGCGGCGGTCGCACCGCCAAAGCACTGCGCACGGTCGTCGCCGCTCTGGCCGACGGTCGTCGCGTGCGCGTCGACGTCGCCGACGACTGATGTCGACCGGCGACACCGCGGGCGCGCAGCCCGCTAAGACCCAGCTCCGCGTCGGACGCCTCGTCAAGGCCCACGGCCTCAAGGGCGCCTTCAAGATCGAGCTGTACACCGACGATCCCGACGGGCGTTTCACCCCTGGGAGCACGTTCACCCTGCAGGTTCCGGAGTCCTCGCCGTGGCACGGCCGCGAGCTGACGGTCCGCGAGTTCCGCTGGATGAACTCCCACCCCGTGGTCTTCTTCCAGGGGGTCGACGACCGCAACGCCGCCGAAGAACTGGTCAAGGCGATCCTCTGGATCGACCAGGACACCGAGGCCGCCTCCACCGAAGACGACGCCTGGTACGACCACCAGCTCGTCGGTCTCGACGTGGTGCGCGAGGGCGCGGTGATCGGCCGTGTCGTGCGGGTCGACCATTTCCCCGCTCAAGACCTGCTGATCGTCAAGCCCTCCGGTGACGAGCGCGAGGTGCTCGTGCCCTTCGTGAGCGCGATCGTCCCCGAGGTCGACATCGCCGGCGGCCGCGTCGTCATCACCCCGCCGACCGGTCTTTTCGAAGACCTCCCGGCCGACGCCGACGACGAGCCGGAGCCGGCGGATGCCGCGGTCGAGGCCGACGAGAACCCCGACTCCCGCGAGGACTGACGTGCGCATCGACGTCGTCTCGATCTTCCCGACGATCTTCGACGCTCTCGAGGTGTCGCTGTTGGGCAAGGCCCGGCAGAGCGGACTGCTCGACGTACGCGTGCACGATCTGCGCGACTTCACGCACGATCGTCATCGCACCGTCGACGACACCCCGTACGGCGGCGGAGCGGGCATGGTCATGAAGCCGGAGCCGTGGGGCCTCGCGCTCGACGACATCGCCGGCGGCGCCGACCCGCGACCGGTCATCGTCTTCCCCTCGCCCGCCGGGGAGCGCTTCACCCAGGCGACGGCTCGCGAGCTGTCGCAGGCCCCGCACCTTGTCTTCGGATGCGGACGCTACGAGGGCATCGACGAGCGCGTGTTCGACTACGCGTCCGAGCTCGGCGAGGTGCGCCTGATCAGCCTCGGCGACTACGTGCTCAACGGCGGCGAAGTCGCCGTGATGGCGATGATCGAGGCCATCGGGCGTCTCGTGCCCGGCGTGGTCGGCAATCCCGAGAGCCTCGTCGAGGAGTCGCACGAAGACGGCCTCCTCGAGTACCCGTCGTTCACCAAGCCCGCGGTGTGGCGCGAGCGCGAGGTGCCGCCGGTGCTGCTGAGCGGCAACCACGGCGCCGTGGCCTCGTGGCGCCGCGAGCAGCAGATCGAGCGCACGCGCGAGCGTCGGCCCGACCTTCTCGCCGACTGAGCGTCACCGCCTTCGCGTGCGACTCCGGATGCCGAGGCATCCGGTCGTCCGGCAGCGCTCGAGCTGTCGCCGCGGGTGCCGCCTCACCGCATTCGGCTGACGACACCGGCAGGGCCGGACGTGACGGATGCCGCGACCCCGAGGCCGCGGCATCCGGAAACCGTCGTCAGTCGACGCCGAGGAACGAGCGATCGGTCAGCACGATCGGGCCCGCGGTCGTGATCGCGACGGTGTGCTCGGAGTGCGCGCCGCGCGAGCCGTCGACGCTGCGCAGCGTCCACCCGTCGGGGTCGGTGACCAGCTCGTCGGTCGTCTGCAGGAACCACGGCTCCAGCGCCAGCACGAGGCCGTCGCGCAGCGGGTAGCCGCGCCCGGCCTTGCCGTCGTTGGCGACGTGCGGGTCGCCGTGCATCGTGCGCCCGACGCCGTGACCGCCGAAGTCGGTGTTGATGCTGAGGCCCTCGGCGTGCGCCACGGCGGCGATCGCGGCGGAGATGTCGCCGATCTTGTGGCCCACCGTCGCTGCCTCGATCGCGGCGGCCAGCGCGCGCTGCGTGGTGTCGATGAGCGCGAGGTCCTCGTCGCGGGCGGTGCCCACCACGAACGAGACCGCCGAGTCGGCGACCCAGCCGTCGACCGACACGGCGAAGTCGAGAGAGACGAGGTCGCCGTCGCGCAGTACGTAGTCGTGGGGGAGGCCGTGCAGCACCGCGTCGTTGATCGAGGTGCACAGCACCTTGCCGAAGGGGCTGGCCCCGAACGAGGGGTGGTAGTCGATGTAGCACGACTCGGCTCCCGCGGCGCGGATCATGTCGTGCGCGCGACGGTCGAGCTGCAGCAGGTTGGTGCCGACCTTCGCCTCGTCGCGCAGGGTCGCCAGCACTTCGGCGACGAATCTCCCGGCCGGACGCATCGCGTCGATCTCAGCCGGGGTGCGCAGTTCGATCATGGGGTGTTCCTTCCGTCGTACCTCCATTCTCTCCGATGCACGTGCGCCTCCCCGCGCCCGAGCCATGGGCGTCTCAAAGCCACCGCACATGGATCGGCCATAGCATCGGTGCATGGTGCTGCGCCGAGTCTTCTTCCGCTGGCTGTTCCCCGCGGCCTTCGTGCTGCCGCTGTGGCTGTTCGTCGGGTGGATCGTGTTCTCCGGCGGGAGCGGCTGGGCTCTGCTGTGGCTGTTCATGGCGGCCCCCGCGGTCTTCGTGTCGCAGCTGATCCTGACGCTGGTCGTGCGGGCGCGGGCCTCCGTGCGCGAATCGCGCGCCGTGTCGTGGCGTGATGCGGCCGGCATCGGCGTGTGGCACGTCGCGATCGTGGCGCTCGGTCTCTTCGACTCGCGCGTGTTCTTCCCGCTGCTCGTGCTCTCGGTGCTCGGGGCCCTGCTGCTGTTCTGGTCGTCGCTCGCCCAGCTGTGGAACGAGGCGCGAGGGGTGGTGACCGTCATGCATGCCAGCGACGGCACCGCCTACATCCCGCCCGTGCGCGAGCGCCCGGCCACGCCGGTCGACGGCGAGGTCATCGTCGTGTCGGAGACGCGGCGGCCCGACTGAGCCCGGTTTGGCCGGGTGGTCGCGGCGTGGCAGAATAGACGATTGTGCCCTGACAGACTCTGCCTCAGGGGAGTCCGCCGCATCCCGCGGCCTCGGGTACGCCTCACCTTTTCCCCTTTAATCGTGCGATCGACCTGTGGCGGTCGCAGGAAGTGATGATCATGCAGATCCTCGACTCCGTCGACGCGGCTTCGCTGCGCTCCGACATCCCCGTCTTCGCCCCCGGCGACACCGTCAAGGTGCACGTCAACATCACCGAAGGCACCCGCTCGCGTATCCAGGTGTTCCAGGGCGTCGTCATCGGCCGCTCGGGCGACGGCGTGCGCGAGACCTTCTGCGTCCGCAAGGTCAGCTTCCAGGTCGGCGTCGAGCGCACCTTCCCGGTCCACAGCCCCGTGATCGACCACATCGAGGTCGTCACGCGCGGTGACGTGCGTCGCGCCAAGCTGTACTACCTGCGCAGCCTGCGCGGCAAGAAGGCCAAGATCAAGGAGAAGCGCGACCGCTGAGTCCGCTCTCTCGAACGCCCCGTGGGTCCGCCCACGGGGCGTTCGGCGTTTTCGCGGGTGAGCCGGTCACGGGCGGCGGCTCGGATATGCGACCCTGGTCTGTGCGGTTCCCCGACGGGCGGTGGACCCGGTGAAGGATCACATGAGCGACCAGACCGCCTCGACCTCGGATGCCGTGGCATCCCGTTCCGCCGCACCTCGGCGCCGTGGATGGGGGGCGTTCTTCCGCGACCTGCTGGTGATTGTCGTGATCGCCCTGCTGGTGTCGTTCCTGGTGAAGACCTTCGTCGTGCGCTCGTTCTACATCCCGTCGGCATCGATGGAGAACACCTTGATGATCAAGGACCGCATCCTCGTCGACGAGCTGACCCCCCGCTTCGGGGAGTATTCGCGCGGCGACGTCGTCGTGTTCCGCGACCCGGGCGGCTGGCTCGATCAGACCCCGGCGCCGGCGCGATCGCCGTTCGTCGAGGGCGTCGACTGGGTCCTCTCGCTATTCGGCCTGTCTGCTCCCGACAGCGACGACCACCTCATCAAGCGCGTGATCGGCGTCGCCGGCGACCACGTGGTGTGTTGCAACGCCCTCGGCCAGACCGAGGTCAACGGCGTTCCGATCGATGAGCCGTATGTCCGTCTCGCGCCCGGGGCGACCGCCCCCTCGCCTGTCCCGTACGACGTGACCGTGCCCGACGGTTCGCTGTGGGTGCTGGGCGACAACCGCAACAGTTCGCGCGACTCCCGCTTCAACCAGGACCAGCCCGGTCGCGGCTTCGTGCCCGTCGACAACGTCGTCGGACGCGCGTTCCTCATCACGTGGCCGTTCGACAGGTTCGGGCTGATCGACTTCCACCACGAGGTCTTCGCGGGGGTTCCCGCACCGGGAGCGCAGTGATCGAACCCACCCTCACCCTCGAGCGGCGCCTGCTGAAAGAGCACGCGCTGATCATCGCGTGCGACGAGGTCGGGCGCGGTGCCCTGGCCGGCCCGGTGGCCGTGGGGGCGGCCGTGATCGATCCCGCGCGCTCGCGCAAGCGCGTGCCGGCGGGTCTGCGCGACTCGAAGCTCGTGCCCGAGGCGCGGCGCCCCGAGGTCGCGGCGCGTGCGGCGGCCTTCGTGCAGCACAGCGCCGTGGGGTGGGCGAGCTCGGTCGAGGTCGACGAGATCGGCATCATCCGTGCCCTGGGCCTCGCTGCGGTGCGCGCGATCGCCGATCTGCGTGCGCACGGGGTCGTCCCCGAAGACGCGCTCGTCATCCTCGACGGCAACCACGACTACATCACGCCGGCGGGGGAGTCCGGGCTGCGCGTGACGCCCATCGTGAAGGCCGACCGCGATTGCGCGAGCGCGGCCGCGGCATCCGTCATCGCCAAGGTCGCCCGCGACACGCTCATGACAGGCCTGCACGACGACCTGCCCGCCTACGGCTGGGCGCGCAACAAGGGCTACGCCAGCCTCGACCACCGCGACGCGATCGCCGCTCACGGCATGAGCGTGCACCACCGTCACTCGTGGGCGATCGCGGCCGCGCCGACCCTGTTCTGACCAGGCGCCGCGCCCGCGCCGGCCGGACGCGCCCGGGGCGCCGGCGCCGTGCGGCCGCGGTGGCGCCGCGCGCCTAGGATGGAGTCACCATGGATGACGACGTCTTCGAGGATTACGACCGCGAACTCGAACTGGCCCTGTACCGCGAGTACCGCGATGTCGTGCGCCAATTCACCTACGTGATCGAGACCGAGCGTCGGTTCTACCTCGCCAACGACGTCAACGTCGTGCGTCGCGACACCGAGCACGACTTCTACTTCGAGATCTCGATGACCGACGTCTGGGTGTGGGACATCTATCGCGCCGACCGCTTCGTCAAGTCGGTTCGGGTGCTGACGTTCAAAGACGTCAACGTCGAAGAGCTGTCGCGACACGACTTCCAGCTGCCCGACGAGCTCTCGCTCGACAACTGACGCCTTCTCCCCAGCGGGTCTTCTGCAGAGCTTGTCCACAGAAGGCGCCGTACGCCCCACGCGGGGGATGATCCGGATGCCACGCTCTCGGGCATGGCAGCGAAAGACGACCTCGGCCGAGCCGGAGAAGAGCGCGCCGTCGCCTTCCTGAGCGACGACGGCTACCGCATCATCGACCGCAACTGGCGGTGCCCGCAGGGAGAGATCGACATCGTCGCGGAGCGCGACGACACCCTCGTGGTGATCGAGGTGAAGACGCGCCGCAGCGAGGCGTTCGGTCACCCGTTCGAGGCGATCGACCGCCGCAAAGCCGAGCGGTTATGGCGACTGGCCATGGCGTGGCTCGCCGCTCACCCCGACGAGGCCCGCGGGCGCGGCCTGCGCATCGACGCGATCGGACTCGTCGGCGAAGACCCCGCGACGGCACGCCTCGAGCACCTCGAAGACGCGCTGTGACCGTCGCGCGCACCTGGGCCGTCGCCCTCTCGGGCCTGCGGGGTGACCTCGTCGAGGTCGAGGCCGACGTGTCGCCGCAGATGCCGGAGTTCGCCATCATCGGGCTGGCCGACAAGGCTCTCGGCGAAGCCGGCAGACGCGTGCGCAACGCCTGCGCCAACCGCGGCCTCGACCTTCCCAAGCGCCGTGTCACGGTGAACCTCTCGCCGGCGAGCCTGCCCAAGCGCGGCTCGGGGTTCGACGTGGCGATCGCCGTGGCCGCCCTCGCCACGAGCGTGCGGATGGACGCCGATCACGTCGCGCAGACGGTGCATCTCGGCGAACTCGGTCTCGACGGTCGGCTGCGTCCCGTACCCGGCGTGCTGCCGGCGGTGGTCGCCGCGCACCGCGGGGGAGTGCGGCGGGTCGTCGTGCCCATCGCCAACGCTGCCGAGGCGCGGCTGGTCGAGGGCATCGAGGTCTTCGCCGCGGTGTGCCTCGCGGAGGTGGTGCGCTGGCACGGCGGATCGTGCGACGCGCCCGATCTCGCCCCGGTCGATGCTCCCCCCGCCGCGGCCGCCGACGACGCGCCGCTCGAGCTCGCCGACGTGGTCGGACAGTCCGAGGCGGTCGATGCGCTCGTCGTGGCGGCGGCGGGCGGCCACCACATCCTCATGAGCGGACCGCCCGGAGCGGGCAAAACGATGCTCGCCCGGCGCCTGCCCGGCATCCTGCCCCCGCTCGACGACGAGGCGGCGCTGGCGGTCGCCTCGGTGCGATCGCTCGCGGGCGAGACGGTGACGCGGCTCTCGCGGACGCCTCCCTTCGAGAGCCCGCACCACGGAGCGACCGCTGCCGCACTCATCGGAGGCGGTTCGGGCATCGTGCGTCCGGGCGCCATCGCGCGCGCGAGCGAAGGCGTGCTGTTCCTCGACGAAGGAGGCGAGTTCCCCGCCGCCGTGCTCGATGCCCTCCGGCAACCGCTCGAGAGCGGTGTCATCCAGGTGCACCGGTCAGGGGTGTCCGCTACCTATCCGGCCCGGTTTCAGCTCGTGATCGCGACGAACCCGTGTCCGTGCGGCCAGTACGGGGTCGCGGGCGGATCCTGCGAGTGCGCGCCGCAGGCGATCCGCCGGTACACCCGTCGGCTGTCGGGCCCGCTCCTCGACCGCATCGACATCGATCTCCGCCTGCAGCGGGTGTCGTCGGCTCGCCAGGCGAGCGACGTGCAGCCCACCAGCACCGCCCAGGCGCGCGAGGTCGTGGCATCCGCCCGCGCCCGCGCGGCGCATCGGTGGGCGCAGACCCCGTGGCGGCGCAACGCCGACGTGCCCGGCACCTGGCTCCGCGGACCCGCAGCGCCCGCGGCCGATGTGCTGCGTCCGCTCGACACGGCCCTGCGCCGCGGCGCCCTCACCCTGCGCGGCTACGACCGTCTGGTCAGGGTCGCGTGGACGGTGGCCGACCTCGCCGGGCACGACGACCTGCGCGCCGACGACGTCGGCCGAGCGCTGTTCCTTCGGCAGGGAGCCCGCACGTGACCGCCCTCGATCCCTCGCCCCGCGCCGCCGCGGATCTGGCGGCGGTGCGCCCCGGCGACCACGGCGATCGGCTCGACGTCTACGCCCGCGTCGTGTGGAACGTGCTGGTCGAGCCCGGAGACGGGGTGGCCGGTGCGCTCATCCGCGCCTACGGCGCGCGCGAGGCGCTGCGCATCGCGACGAGCGACGAGGCGCCCGAGCTGGCCCCGGCACGTGCGCGATGGATGCCGCGCCTGCAGCCCGCGGCGATCGAGGCGGCCCTCGCATCGGCCCGACGTGCGGAGGCGAGGTTCATCGTTCCCGGCGATCCCGCGTGGCCGGCGCGGCTCGACGACCTCGACGACCATGCCCCGCTCGCGCTCTGGCGCCGGGGCGGACACGAGACGACCGCCGCTCCGACCATCGCCCTCGTCGGAGCGCGCGCGGCCACTGCCTATGGTGAGGGGGTCGCCGCCGACCTCGCGGGGGATCTCGCCGCCGCGGGAGCCACCGTCGTGTCGGGAGCCGCGTACGGGATCGACGGAGCGTGCCATCGCGCCGCTCTGGCCGCTGGCGGACCGACGATCGCCGTGCTGGCCGGAGGTGTCGACCGGCCGTACCCCCGCGGACACGAGGCCCTGCTGGGGCAGATCGCCGCCCGGGGCGCGGTGTGGAGCGAAACCCCCTGTGGAGCGGCGCCGACGAAGTGGAGGTTCCTGGCGCGCAACAGACTCATCGCCGCGATGGCCGACGCGGTGGTGGTCGTCGAGGCGGGGTGGCGCAGTGGCTCGCTCAACACCGCGGCACACGCGGCGAGCCTCGGTCGACCGCTCGGGGCGGTGCCCGGTCCGGTCACCAGCGCCGCCTCGGCCGGATGCCACCGCGTGCTGCGCGAATACGGCGGCGTCTGCATCACCTCCGCGTCGGATGTCTGGGACATGCTGGGCCCGTCCGGCGACGCGACGGGGACCGACGATCGCGTCCCTCACGAGACCACGCGCCTGTTCGACGCGCTGTCGGCGCGCTCGCGCCGGTCGACCACCGAAGTGGCGCGGCGCAGTGGTCTGGCCCCCGAGGAGGCGGGGGTGCTGCTGGGGTTCGCCGAGCTCGAGGGCCGCGTCACCCGCGACGATGCCGGTCTGTGGCGCGCGACGAGCGCCGGGCAGAGGGGATGAGCAGGGGCGTGCCGTGCTTTCCCGCTCTGCGCGTGGCGTGCAGGCGGGTTTCGCGTGCACGGGCAGGCTGAAGCCATGCGTCTGTCCGAAGCCGTCGAGGGGTATCTGACCCACCTCGCCGAGGTGCGGCGCCTGTCGCCCGCGACGGTCCGCGCCTACCGCTCGGATCTGACCGATCTCGTCGCCGTGGTCGGCGACGTGGCGATCGAAGCGGTGAGCGTCGATGATCTGCGGGAGTGGCAGTGGCGGGCCACCAAGGCGGGGCAGTCGAAGGCGACGTCTGCGCGACGCACCTCGAGCGTGCGCGGCCTGTTCTCGTGGGCGATGGAGGAGGAGATCATCGCGCTCGACCCGTCGCAGCGTCTGGTGACGCCCAAGCGGGGGCGCACCCTGCCGACCGTGGCGACGGCGGAGGCGCTGGACGGCGTTCTCGAGGCGGCCCGCGTGCGCGCCGCGGACGGCGACCCCCTCGCTCTGCGCGACCATGCCGTGCTCGAGGTGCTCTACGGCTCCGGCGCCCGCGTGTCGGAGATCTGCGGACTCGACCTCGACGACGTGGACCACGAGCGTCGCACCCTGCGCGTGCGCGGTAAGGGCGACAAAGAGCGGGTCGTCCCCTTCGGCCTGCCCGCCGGAGAGGCTCTGCAGGCCTATCTCGTACGCGGGCGACCCGTGCTCCTGGCGCGTGCCTCGGCTGCGGGAGCCGATGCCTCCGAGTCGGCCGTCTCTCGCGGCCGTGTCGTCGAGCGAGCGCCGCGCGCCGTGTTCCTCGGTGCGAAGGGCGGCCGTCTCGGCCCGCGCGCGGTGCACGCGCTCGTCTCGGCCACCGTCGCCCCGAGCGTCGGAGCCGAGGTGCTGGGCCCGCACGCCCTCCGGCACTCCGCGGCCACCCACCTGCTCGACGGCGGCGCGGACCTGCGCTCGGTGCAGGAGATCCTGGGACACGCGAGCCTCGGGACGACCCAGATCTACACCCACGTCTCGGCCGAACGGTTGCGCGAGGCCTACCGGCTCGCGCACCCCCGCGCCTGACCCGGCTCCGCGCGCCGCGGTGGCGCCACGCACGACCGCGTCCTAGCGTGGGGGAGTGCGAAGAGCCCGAACACCCGCCCTGCTGACAGGTGCCCTCGCGTTGGCGGCCGTTCTCGCGGCGTGCGCGCCGGTCCCGCAGCCCGTCGAGACGCGCCTCCCGCCCGGCATGTCGGCATCCGCCCCCGCTCCGACCGTCTCGGTGCCCTCGCCCTCGGTCGTCACCCTCTCGCCGGCACCGTCGACGAGCGTCGCGCCTGTCCCCACGACCGCTCCCTCGGCGCCCAGCGACGACCCCGGTGCCCTCTCGTGCGGTGACGGCGGCTCGCAGAGCGTGTCGGGCGCCGAACAGACCGTGCGGATCGTCGGCACCTGCGCCGAGCTCGACGTCTCGGGCTCGGCGCTCACCGTCGACGCGTCCGGCGCCACGGTGCAGACCCTGCGTATCTCGGGCGATCGCGCGCGCGTGACCGTCGCGTCGATCGACTCGCTCGTGGTGCAGGGGAACGACGGCTCCGTCACCTCCGCCGGAGCGATCGGCAGTGCCGACCTCAGCGGCGACCGGACGACCGTGCAGTCGGGCGGGACGATCTCATCGGTCACGGTGCGCGGTCAGGACAACGTCGTCCGCGCAGACGGCGGAGTCGGCTCCACCACGGTCGAAGGGCGCGGCAACCAGGTCGGGTGACGGCATCCGCCCCTCGCCCCGGTCAACAGCAGGGGAGAAGGACCGCACGCGGGACTCCTCCGAGCAGGCGCAGCGGATTGACGTAGACGCCGTCGAGGCGCACGCCGAAGTGCACCTCGCCGGAGCCCGCGTGCCCGCCCGTCGAGACGACCCCCACGGGGGCGCCCCGCGCGACGGCATCGCCCACCGCGAGTTCCGTCGTGACCGGTTCGAGCGTCGTCACCAGCCCGTCGCCGTGGTCGATCGTGACCACCGCGCGCCCGGCGACCTCGCCTTCGAACGCGATCCGTCCGTCGGCGGGGGAGCGCACGCTTCCCGACGCCGTCAGGTCGAGGCCACGATGACCCGGCCCGTACGGGTGCGCGGGCGCCTCGAACGGGCGGACGACCTGTACCGGGTCGGTCGGCCAGACCCATCCCTTCGTCGCGAGGGGATCCCCCGGACCGGCCGCCCCGCAGACCAAGATGGTCGCGGCGAGCACGACCAGAGCGCGGACGAGACGGAGCCGAACGGGAGACATTCCGGCAGTCTCACCGTCTCGGCGGGGCCGAGCGGGCTCGATCGCCACCTCGGTGCACGCGCGCGGCGGAAGGCACGGTGGGGAGGAGGTGTCCTGTATGCTGGGCGGTGCATCTCGCATGTCGGGATGACTCCGCGTGCCCACAGCGCATCGCGTCGCCCTCACGGGCAGCGCATCGCGCGGCATCCACACCCCATGGTCCCCCGCTCCGGCGGTCGGCGGGTGTGCGCCGGGCACCAGGCTCGTCAGACGGACCGTCTGACGCGAACAACCACAACCACGGCGTGAAAGCGCCCAGAAACAGGAGTACGACCATGGCCGTCGTCACCATCCGCCAGCTGCTCGACAGCGGCGTTCACTTCGGACACCAGACCCGCCGGTGGAACCCGAAGGTCAAGCGCTTCATCCTCACCGAGCGCAGCGGCATCCACATCATCGACCTGCAGCAGTCGCTCGGGTACATCGACAAGGCGTACGAGTTCGTCAAGGAGACCGTCGCGCACGGCGGCACCATCCTCTTCGTCGGTACCAAGAAGCAGGCGCAGGAAGTCCTCGCCGAGCAGGCGACCCGCGTGGGCCAGCCCTACGTCAACCAGCGCTGGCTCGGTGGCCTCCTCACCAACTTCCAGACGGTGTCGAAGCGCCTCGCCCGCATGAAGGAGCTCGAGGAACTCGACTACGAGAACCCGGCTGAGAGCGGCTTCACCAAGAAGGAGCTCCTGCTCAAGAAGCGCGAGCTCGACAAGCTGCACAAGTCGCTCGGTGGTATCCGCAACCTGCAGAAGACCCCCTCGGCCATCTGGGTCGTCGACGCCAAGCGCGAGCACCTCGCGGTCGACGAGGCCAAGAAGCTCGGCATCCCCGTCATCGGCATCCTCGACACGAACGCCGACCCCGACGAGTTCCAGTACCCGATCCCCGGCAACGACGACGCGATCCGCTCGGTGAGCCTGCTCACGCGCATCATCGCCGACGCCGCCGCCGAGGGCCTCATCCAGCGTCACCAGCCCGCCGGCGAAGAAGAGGCCGCTGAGCCCCTCGCCGAGTGGGAGCGCGAGCTGCTCGAGACCCCCGCCGAGTCGACCGAGGCTCCCGCCGAGTCGACCGACGAGGCTCCTGCGGCTGAGGCGACCGACGAGGCTCCCGCCGCCGAGTCGACCGAGGCCGTCGAGGCTCCGGCCGCCGACGCCGAGGCCACCGACAGCAAGTAAGCCGCGAGGCACTCCGTTCGCCTCCGCGTGAACGGTGCGCCACCCGCACAGGCTACGATCCGGCGGGGTCGTGACAGCCCCCTCTTCGGAGGGCGGCGACACGGCCCCGCCGGGCTCACATACAGAACGCAAACGACAAGGAGACGCCACACCATGGCAAACTTCACGATCGCCGACATCAAGGCGCTGCGCGAGCAGCTCGGCACGGGCATGGTCGACACCAAGAAGGCGCTCGAAGAGGCTGACGGCGACGTCGAGAAGGCCGTCGAGATCCTGCGCCTCAAGGGTGCCAAGGGCAACGCCAAGCGTGCCGACCGTTCGACCAGCGAGGGCCTCGTCGCCGCGCGCGAGAACAACGGCTCGGTCACCCTGCTCGAGCTCGCCTGCGAGACCGACTTCGTCGCCAAGAACGAGCGCTTCATCGCTCTGGCCGACAAGGTCGCCGACGCGGCCGCCGCCGTCGGTGCCGACTCCGTCGAGGCCGCCCTGGCCGCCGACGTCGACGGCAAGACCGTCGAGCAGCTCATCTCGGACGAGGCCGCGATCATCGGCGAGAAGGTCGAGCTCCGTCGCGTGCGCACCATCTCGGGCGACAAGTTCGAGGTCTACCTGCACAAGACCAGCAAGGACCTGCCCCCGCAGGTCGGCGTGGTGCTCGCCTACACGGGTGACGACGCCGAGACCGCTCGCTCGATCGCGCAGCACATCTCGTTCGCCAACCCCTCGTACCTCACTCGCGACGCCGTGCCCGAGGCCGACGTCGACAAGGAGCGCGAGATCGTCACCGAGATCTCCCGCAACGAGGGCAAGCCCGAGGCCGCCCTGCCCAAGATCGTCGAAGGCCGCGTCAACGCGTTCTTCAAGCAGGTCGCCCTGCTCGACCAGGACTACGCGAAGGACAACAAGCTGTCCGTCGCCAAGGTCGCGTCCGACGCCGGTCTCACGCTGACCGACTTCGCGCGCTTCAAGGTCGGCGCGTAACCCCGAGACAGGCTCACGGCCCGTCGAAAGGCCCGGGATGCCACGGCATCCCGGGCCTTTTCCCTGCCTGCGCTCCGACGGTGACCCGCCGTATCGGTCGCGACGGGCAGGGGGATAGTTTGTTCAAGACGAGAGGACACATCACGTGATGGATGCAGCCACCAAGCGCCGCCGAGTACTGCTGAAGCTGTCGGGGGAGGCGTTCGGCGGAGGCCAGTTGGGCGTGAACCCCGACGTCGTCAGCCAGATCGCCCGAGAGATCGCCGAGGCGACGGACCGCGTCGAGATCGCGATCGTCGTGGGCGGGGGCAACTTCTTCCGCGGCGCCGAGCTCAGCCAGCGCGGCATGGACCGCGGGCGCGCCGACTACATGGGCATGCTGGGCACGGTCATGAACGCCCTCGCCCTGCAGGACTTCCTCGAGCAGGCCGGAGCCGCCACGCGCGTGCAGTCGGCCATCTCGATGACCCAGGTCGCCGAGCCCTACATTCCGCGCCGCGCGATGCGCCACCTCGAGAAGGGCCGCGTCGTCATCTTCGGCGCCGGTGCGGGCCTGCCCTACTTCTCCACCGACACCGTGGCGGCCCAGCGTGCGCTCGAGATCGGCGCGACCGAGGTGCTCGTGGCGAAGAACGGTGTTGACGGCGTCTACACCGCCGACCCGCGGACCGACCCCTCGGCCACCAAGCTCGACCACGTGACCTACGGCGACGCCCTGCAGAAGGGCCTCAAGGTCGTCGACTCGACCGCGTTCAGCCTCTGCATGGACAACGGAATGGACATGCGGGTGTTCGGCATGGAGCCGGCCGGTAACGTCACCCAGGCGCTGCTCGGCGAGACGATGGGCACCCTCGTCACCGCGTGACGCGCCGCGCGCGGGCCCGGGGAGCCGGGCTCGCGCGCGACTAGACTGAGAAGCCAGTTCCAACGAATGGAGTCACCGTGATCGCCGATGTCCTCGCCGAAGCCGGAGCGCGCATGGATCGCGCCGTCGAGGCCGCCAAGGAGGACTTCGCGACCGTCCGCACCGGACGCGCGAACCCCCAGATGTTCCAGAAGGTCCTGGTCGACTACTACGGGTCGCCGACCCCGCTGGCGCAGCTCGCGTCGCTGAACAACCCCGAGGCTCGCACCCTCGTCATCAACCCCTACGACAAGTCCGCGTTGAAGGCCATAGAACAGGCCATCCGCGACATGCCGAACCTCGGGGTGAACCCCACGAACGACGGCACCATCGTGCGCGTCACCATGCCCGAGCTCACCCAGGACCGCCGCAAGGAGTACGTCAAGATCGTGCGCGGCAAGGGCGAAGACGCCAAGGTGCAGGTGCGCAACCTCCGCCGCAAGGCGAAGGACGACCTCGACGCCCTCAAGAGCGACGTCGGCGAAGACGAACTCGTCCGCGCCGAGAAGGAGCTCGACACCGTCACGCGCACCCACGTCGATCAGATCGACGAGGCTCTCAAGCGCAAAGAGGCCGAGCTTCTCGAGGTCTGACCCCCATGCCCGACGCCCCTGAGATTGGCGACACCGGACCCCTCGACAAGCGCGGGACCCGTCGTGCCGAGTCGGCTCGGCGTGCGCCGGTCACGGGTGAGAACGCCACCGCCATCGAAGCGCAGCTGCGTGCGATGCGCACGGACGCGGAGCGCAACATCGCCCACGCCCGTGCGGAGTTCGACCAGGCCAACGAGCGCCTGAAGCAGCGCACCGGCCGCGACCTCATCGTCGCGACGCTCATCGGTGTCGCGATCGGCGCGATCGTCGTCGCCTCGCTGATCTTCGTGAAGTGGCTGTTCGTGCTGTTCGCCGCCACCGCGATGGTGCTGGGCGTGCTGGAGTTCTCGCGCGCCCTGCAGGTCGCCGGCCGCAAGGTCGACGTCGCCCCGCAGCTCGCGATGGGCTTCCTGCTGCTGCTCAGCGGGTTCTTCCTCGGGCCGTGGGTGCACTGGATCGCCCTGCTGGTGGCCATCGCGGTCGTCATCGTCTGGCGTCTCACCGCCCAGATGTTCGCCGACGACGGGCGCGCGCACATCGAGGTCATCGGCGACGTGCTCGTCGCCTCATTCGTGCAGCTGTACGTGCCCTTCCTCACCTCGCTCGCGACGATCCTGCTCGCGCAGCCGCGCGGTGAGTGGTGGGTGCTGGCGTTCCTCATCCTCGCAGTGGCCGCCGACACCGGCGCCTACGTCTCGGGCCTGACGTTCGGCCGGGGCGGACGGCATCCGATGGCCCCTCGCATCAGCCCGAAGAAGACCTGGGAAGGCTTCGCCGGCGCGTGCGCCGCCGCCCTGATCGCCGGTGCTCTGCTCGCGGTGTTCATGCTGCAGGTGCCGTGGTGGGCCGGGTTGATCTTCGGCGCCGTCGTGCTCGCCACAGCGACCGTGGGCGACCTCGGGGAGTCGATGGTCAAGCGCGACCTCGGCATCAAGGACATGAGCTCGTGGCTGCCCGGCCACGGCGGGGTGCTCGACCGCCTCGACTCGATCCTGCCGTCGGCCACGGCCGCGCTGGCGCTGTACTACCTGCTCGCCCCGTTGGGAGTGTCATGAGCGAGACCCCGATCCACGACCGTGCGGCCGCGACGCCGTTCCCCACCGTGACCGGGCGGGCGCAGGGCTACGAGAAGCGCGCCGTCGACGCCTTCCTCGCCAAGGCCCGCGAGGCCTTCGAGCAGGACGAGACCGGGACTCTCCGCTCCTCCGAGATCCGTGCCGTCGCCTTCCCGCTCGTGAAGGGCGGGTACGCCGTGCACGCGGTCGATGCGGCCCTCGGGCGGGTCGAAGACGCCTTCGCCGCGCGCGAGCGCGAGCACGCGCTGTCGCGCTTGGGTGCGCGCGCCTGGGTCGCCGAGACCCGCGACACGGCGCAGGTGGTGCTCGACAGGTTGCAGCGCCCGCGCGGCGAACGCTTCGAGCGCGTCGGCTGGATGCATTTCGGGTACCGCGTCGACGAGGTCGACGTCGTCGCCGATCGCGTGGCACGCTATCTCGCCGCGGGTGATCCCGTGACGGCCGAGCAGGTGCGCGCCGTCGCCTTCCGTCTGCAGCGCGGGGGATACCGCGAGACCCAGGTCGACGCCGTGCTCGACGCCGTCGTCGAAGTCATGCTCGCCGTCGGATGAGCCGCGCGGATGGCAGCCGTCGCGATGCGTCGGTAGAATCGGCGTCACTGTGACTTCTGGTTCGGAACTCTCGCGTGCATCGTCCCGCCGCGTCGCCCGTCGGGGCGGCTCGGCCGGCGACGTGGTGCCCCCGGCCCTCCCGCGCCGCACCGCCCCGCGGTGGTCGCGTCGTCGCGGCGTCGTCGGTGTGTTCGGCGCCTGCGCCGCGGTGCTGTTCGCCGCGGCCTACGTCGGCCCGATGGGCGCCGCTCTGCAGCCTGCCCAGGCCGAGGGCCCCAAGACGGTCACGCTGTACGCCCAGGGTCTCGACGACGTGCAGTCGGTGTCGACCACGGGCGAGAAGCAGGCTCCGTCGCTCGAGCGCTCCAGCTACAACGTGTACGTGAAGCCGAAGCCGACGCCGACCCCCACGCCGACGCCGTCGGGCTCGAAGAAGTCGGGCTCCGGTTCGGGCTCGTCCTCGGGCGGGGGTGGTCAGGTGAAGTACAGCGGCGGCGGCGCTCCCGCCGACTGGATGGCCGCGGCCGGCATCTCCGAGGCCGACATGGGCTACGTCGACTACATCGTGAGCCGCGAGAGCGGCTGGAACCCCAACGCGACCAACCGCTCGTCGGGTGCCTGTGGTCTCGTGCAGGCCCTGCCCTGCAGCAAGGTGCCCGGCAACGGGTACGACCCGGTCGACAACCTCCGCTGGGGCACGGGCTACGCCGTGGGCCGCTACGGCAGCTGGGCGAAAGCGTACGCCTTCTGGACCAGCAACCACTGGTGGTGAGCGGCGCCGATGCCCCGCTCCCGTAAGCGGCGTCCCGATCCGGGCCGCGGCGATGAGTCGCTCGATCGCCTCATCGCCGGCTGGAAGCGCACCGAGGTCAAGCGCGGCGTCGAGTGGACCGTGCAGCCGATCTCGGCCCCGCAGGCGCAGAAGGAATACCTCTGCCCGGGATGCGGGCGAACGGTTGCCGTCGGGACCGCCCACGTCGTCATCTGGCGCGCCGATGGCGTGCTCGGCGACGCCGCCGACCTCGCGGCACGCAGACATTGGCACACGCACTGTTGGAGGATCGCCTGATGGAGATTCGCGGACCCGTCCTTCTTCCCGCTCGGCGCGAGGAGATCGAACTGCGCACGGTCGACGAGCTGACCCTCGTCGGCGAACTCGCCCTTCCCGCGGACCGCGACCCGGTCGCGACGCTGGTGACCCTGCATCCGCTCCCCACCGCCGGCGGCTTCATGGACTCGCACATCCTGCGCAAGGCGGCGGGCCGGCTGCCGGCCCTGGCCGATCTGGCGGTCCTGCGGTTCAACACCCGCGGCACCACCTCGCCGCGCGGGACGAGCGAGGGCTCGTTCGACGGAGGCGCGGCCGAGTGCTTCGACGTCGCCGCTGCCGTCGATTTCGCGCGTGAGCGCGGCCTCCCGCGACCCTGGCTGGTCGGCTGGTCGTTCGGCACCGAGCTCGCGCTGAAGTACGGCCGCGATCACGACATCGAGGGCGTCATTCTGCTCTCGCCACCCCTGCACCGCGCCACGGCCGACGAGGTGGCGGCATGGGCGGGAGACGCGCGGCGCATGGTCGTGCTCGTTCCGGAGTTCGACGACTACCTGCGGCCCGACGAGGCCCGTGAGCGCTTCGCGTCGGTTCCGGATGCCACGCTCATCGCCGTCGAGGGCGCCAAGCACCTGTGGGTCGGTGAGACCCAGACGCGACGCGTCCTCACCGAGATCGTCGCCGCGGTGAACCCCGACGCTCTGCCGTTGCCGGTCGAGTGGGACGGCCCCCTCGCCGACTGAGTCGGCGGCTCAGCGTTCGTTCTGCCGCGGGATGATGACCTCGCGGTAGATGATGAGGACGCTCGCGGCGACCGGGATCGCGATGAGCGCGCCGAGCAGGTTGAGCAGCGCGCCACCGGCGAGGGCGGCGATGACGACGACCGAACCGGGCACCGACACCGCGCGGTTCATGATGCGCGGCGAGATCACGTAGGCCTCGATCTGCATGTAGACGAGGTAGTAGATCAGCGCGATGAGCGCCGTGGTCGGCGAGCCGGGGCCCGGCAGCAGGCACGTCAGCACGATGATCGTCGAGCCGGTCAGGGTTCCCACCAGCGGAATGAGCGAGAAGAAGAACGCCACCACGGCCAGCACCGCGGGGAACGGCGCGCCGATGATCGACAGGAAGATCGCGCTGAGCACACCGTTGATCACGCCGAGGCTGACCTGGCCCATGACGTAGTAGCCGACCGAGTCGGTGATCTTCTCGGCCAGCTCGATGAAGCGCGCGCGCTTGGAGGCGGGCACGAGCTGGTACACGGCCGACTTCAGCGACGGTGTGGATGCCGTGAAGTAGATCGTCAGGATCAGGATGATGAAGGCGCCGCCCAGGCCCGCCGCGACCGCGCCGGCGCCCGTGAGCAGGCTGTTGCCGACCAGCGTCGAGATCGACCCGACGTCGAGCGTCGAGAACCACCGCTGCACACTCGCCCAGACGTCGTCGATTTTGAGCCAGGGGAGCGTCTGCGAGAACCAGGTCTGCACGTTGAAGACGATCTCGTTCCACGCGCCGGGCTGCAGCAGCTGCTCGATCTGTCCGACGAGCTGGGCGATCTGTCCAACGATGATCGGCACGATCATGAACACGATGCCGACGAAGACGCCCAGCACGGCGAGGATGGTCACCAGGACGGCCGCCCAGCGGGGGAGCCCACGGCGCTCGAGGAACGACACCACGGGATCGAGGCCGAGCGAGAGGAACAACGCCGTGCCGACGTAGAGCAGGATCGTCGACAGGCTCTGCACGCTGCCGATCACGAGCAGGCCGACGCCGACACCGAGCGTTGCGAGCAACGCGACCCGGAACGGGTTGTGGATCTTCATGGGAACGACTCCCGCCTCAGTCGGGCGGTCGTGCCCGTGTGGTCAGGATACTGAGCACGGAGCCTGCGGAGCGTACGACGGGCCTCGCCGAGAACTTTCAGACGCCCTCGGATAGTCTGAAACGTCGATTCTTCGGTGGCGTCCGAGCCACCGGTGGGGATGGTGTGAAGCGTGAGATTCGTCTGGGCCGTGGTGGCGTTCGTCATCGCCGCCGCCATGATCGGTGCGGGCATCGCCCAGCGCACGGTTTTCCAGGGTCCGTCCGAGGCATCGGCGAACGTGCAGACCGATGGGAGCGAGGCCTACACGCTGATCGACGGTTCGGTTCTGACGAGCGTCCCCGGCGCGCAGACCCTTCGTGTCGAGGGCGACGGCGAGGTTTTCGCCTCCTACGGCCGCACCGCCGACATGAAGGCGTGGCTGGCCGACGTGCCGTACACCGCGGTGACCGTCGACGGTGAGGGCACGGTGCAGACCGCGACGGTCGAGCCGACCGTGACCCCGGCGTCCGACGCCGCCGCCGGACGCAGTCCCGTCGACTCCGACCTGTGGCTCGACGAGTACGAGCAGACCGGGTCGCTTTCGACGACGCTGCAGCTGCCCTCCGACATGAGCGTGCTCGTGGCATCCGACGGCACCGCTCCCGCCCCCTCGAACATCAGCGTGACCTGGCCCATCGACAACTCGACCCCGTGGGCCGGCCCCCTGATCGTCGGCGGTGGCGTCGTGCTGTTCATCGGCGTCGTGCTGTACGTGCTCGGCATTCTGCACGTCCGTCGTCGTCGTCGCCCGCGCCGCAAGGGTCTGCCCCTGCCGGTCACCGAGCCCATCTCGACCGTCGACGCGGATGCCGAGGCCAAGGGCGTGGTCAGCCGATCGCGCCGCGGCGGCGCCCGCCGTGCCCTGATCGCGGTGCCCGCACTCGGGGTCTCGGTGGCGCTGATGGCCGGGTGCTCGGCCGACGCCTGGCCCCAGCTGGCCGCGACGGAGACACCGAGTCCGACGCCCACCGTGATCGTTCCCGAGGGGCAGTTCCCGCCGGCCGTGACCGAGGCGCAGGCTCAGCGCATCGTCTCGCGCGTGTCGAGCACGGTGGCCGAAGCCGACGCCGCCCTCGACGCGAACGCGGCGAGCCAGCGCCTGGCCGGCCCCGCTCTCGCCGAGCGTCAGACCAACTACACGCTGCGTGCCGCGCTGAGCGATCGTCCCGCCCTTCCGGCGATCCCGGCAGAGCCCGTCCAGATCGTGTTGCCGCAGACCACCGCCGCTTGGCCCCGCACGGTGATGACGGTGGTGGAGTCGGCGGATGCCGCGACGCCCACCACGACGATCATGATGCTGACGCAGGACTCGCCCTGGGACGAATACAAGGCGTCGTACGTCGGCAACCTGGAGGCCTCGACCAACCTCCCCGAGCTCGCCGCCCCCTACGTCGGTGCGACCCAGGTGCCGCCGGACTCGTCGTTCCTCGTGCTCGCTCCGGACAAGGTCGCCGCGGCCTACGCCGACATCATCAACAACGGTGACAAGAGTGCGTCGTACGCCACCTTCGACACCGCCAACGACCTGCTGCTCAGCGCGATCCAGGCGAACAAGACGCAGCGCACCGACGAGCTCAACCAGACCGGTGCCGGCACCGCGCAGATCAGCTTCTCGGCCTCCGCGGGTCCGGCGACGCCGATCGCCCTCGCCACGCTCGACACCGGCGCGATCGTCGCCGTCAACGTGTACGAGAGCGACACGGCCAAGCCCACCAATGCCGACGCCGTGATCAAGCTCGACAACAACCCCGCGGTCAAGGCACTGACCGGCGTCGACCAGTCGGCGACCGGCTTCACCACGACCTACTCCGACCAGGTGTTCTTCTACGTGCCCAGCCAGGGCTCCGACGAGCAGATCCGCCTGCTCGGCTACCGTTCCAGCCTCCTCGAAGCGAAGGTGTCCCCGTGAGCACTCCCGCCCCCGGCTCCGTCATGCGCGGTGCCGTCGACCTCTCGTCGTTGCGCAACCGCCCGCAGCCTCCCGCCGCACCCGCCGCCGGCGCCCCGGCCGCCCCGGCCCCCGCGGGCGGAGCGAGCCCGCTCGTGTTCGACGTCACCGACGCGTCGTTCGGAGAGGTGCTCGAGCTCTCGCGCACGGTGCCGGTCGTCATCGACCTCTGGGCCGAGTGGTGCGGTCCGTGCAAGCAGCTGAGCCCCGTGCTCGAGAAGGTCGTCATCGAACTCGGCGGCCGCCTGGTGCTCGCCAAGGTCGACGTCGACGCCAACCCGCAGCTGGCGCAGGGCTTCCGCGCGCAGTCGATCCCGATGGTGCTGGCCCTCGTCGCCGGGCAGCCCGTTCCGCTGTTCACCGGGGCGGTGCCCGAGCAGCAGGTGCGCGACGTGTTCGCCCAGTTGCTGCAGCTGGCCGCGCAGCACGGCGTCACCGGAACGGTGCCGGTAGACGGCGTCACCGACGACGTCGCGCCCGAGGAGCCGCCGCTGCCCCCGCTGCACGCCGAGGCCTTCGCCGCGATCGAGGAGGGCGACTACGCCCGCGCGATCACCGCGTACGAGAAGGCCCTCGCCGAGAACCCGCGCGACGCCGACGCTCGCGCAGGCCTCGGCCAGGTGCGCCTGCTCGATCGGGTGCAGGGCGCTGACCTGCAGGCCACGCGCGACGCCGCGGCCGCCGAGCCGACCGGTCTCGATGCGCAGTTCCTCGTGGCCGACCTCGACGTGGTCGGCGGTCATGTCGACGACGCGTTCGGTCGACTGCTCGACCTCTTCCAGGCGCTGCCGGCTGATGACCGCGCTCCGGTGCGCGAGCGCCTGCTCGAGCTGTTCGGTCTCGTCGGCGACGACGACGCGCGCGTCATCCGGGCTCGTGCCCGTCTGGCCTCGCTGCTGTTCTGACGCAAGACAACGGCCCCGTTCCTCCTCCGAGAGGGCGGGGCCGTTTGCTTCGGCGGCTGCCCCCGCGCGGACATGAACGCTTCCGGCGTGCATGAACGCGAGGAGAAAGTGCCGGATCCGGGAGCCCGGGCAGCACCGGGCAGGGTACGCAAGCCCCGACCCGCGAGAATGGGTCGAGGCCTTCGCTTCGTGCGGACTCAGCTGCCGGCGCGGTGGTGCAACCAGAGCACACCCAGCGGCGGGATGGTCAGCGTCGCGCTGCCCCTCGCGTCGGTGACGACGGCACCGAGATTGCCCTGGCCCGAACCGCCGAAGGCCTCCGCGTCACTGTTGAGTACCTCGGTCCACGTTCCGGCCTCGGGCAGGTCGAGCGGGAAGTCGCCGAGCGGCACTCCCGAGAAGTTGCACACGACCGCGACCGTGTTGCCGTGGTGGTCGCGGCGGGCGAATGCCAGCACGTTCGGGTTCCACGCGGGTGCGCCCAAGCGGGAGAACGCTGCTCCGTCGTGGTCGCGCGACCACAGAGGAGCCTGATCCTTGTACACGCGGTTGAGCTCGGCGACGAAGTCGTGCAGCTGCGCGTGCGAGGGCTGGTCGAGCATCCACCAGTCGATGCTGCGCGACTCCGACCACTCGGACATCTGGCCGAACTCCTGGCCCATGAACAGCAGCTGCTTGCCGGGGTGGCCCCACATGTACGCCAGGAACGCGCGCATGTTCGCGAGCTTCTGCCAGTGGTCGCCCGGCATGCGCCCGAAGAGGCTGCCCTTGCCGTGCACGACCTCGTCGTGGCTGATCGGCAGGACGAAGTTCTCGCTGAACGAGTACACGAACGAGAACGACAGCTCCCCCTCATGGTGCGAGCGGTACATCGGATCGCGCCCGATGTACTGCAGCGAGTCGTTCATCCAGCCCATGTTCCACTTGAAGCCGAAGCCGAGGCCCGCGGCGGAGGTGGGGGCGGTGACGCCGGGGAAGCTGGTCGACTCCTCGGCGATCAGCGCGATGCCGGGGTAGCGCTTGTAGGAGGTCGCGTTGACTTCCTGCAGGAAGCGGATCGCCTCGAGGTTCTCGCGGCCGCCGAACTGGTTGGGCGCCCACTCTCCGTCGTTGCGGGAGTAATCGAGGTAGAGCATGGAGGCCACGGCATCCACGCGCAGACCGTCGACGTGGAACTCCTCGAACCAGTACAGCGCGTTCGCGACGAGGAAGTTGCGCACCTCATTGCGGCCGTAGTCGAAGATGAGCGTGCCCCAGTCCTTGTGCTCGCCGCGACGGGGGTCCGGGTGCTCGTACAGGGCCTCGCCGTCGAAGCGGGCGAGCGCGAAGTCGTCCTTGGGGAAATGGCCGGGGACCCAGTCCATGATCACGCCGATGCCGGCCTGGTGTAGCCGGTCGATCAGGTAGCGGAGGTCGTCGGGATCGCCGAAGCGGCTCGTCGGCGCGTAGTAACCCGACACCTGGTACCCCCACGAGCCACCGAAGGGGTGCTCTGACAACGGCAGGAACTCGACGTGGGTGAACCCCTGCGCGCCGACGTAGTCGATGATCTCGTCGGCGGCGTCGCGGTACGACAGGCCCTGCTTCCACGACCCGAGGTGCAGCTCGTAGATCGACATGGGTCGATCGATCGGCGCGGTGCGCGAGCGCTCGTCGATCCATTCGTCGTCCGCCCAGGCGTACGTCGAATCGGTCACGACGGATGCCGTGGCGGGAGGGACCTCCGCCAGCCGCGCCATCGGGTCGGCCTTCTCGATCCACTGTCCGCCGCGCGTGAGGATCTCGAACTTGTAGCGGGTACCGACGCCGACACCCGGGACGAACAGCTCCCAGACGCCGCTGCCGCCCATCGAGCGCATCGCGTGGCCGGTGCCGTCCCAGCCGTTGAAGTCGCCGATCACGCGGAGTGCCCGAGCGTCGGGCGCCCAGACGGTGAACGCGGTGCCGCTCGAGCCGTCGAGCTCGCGCGGGTGGGCGCCGAGCACGCGCCACAGCTCTTCGTGGCGCCCCTCGGTGATCAGGTGCAGGTCGAGTTCGCCGATCGAGGGGGCGTGGCGGTAGCCGTCGTCGGCGACGTGCTCGCTGCCGTCGTACGACGCGCGCACCGTGTAGGCGCCGGGGTGGGCGTCGACTGTGGCCTCCCAGACGCCGCCGCGCACGTGCGCGAGCGGCACGGTCGAGCCGTCGGCGAGGACCGCGTCGACGTCGTGCGCCAGCGGGCGGCGGGACCGGATGACCCACCCGTCGCTGCTCTCGTGCACGCCCAGCACGCTGTGCGGGTCGTGGTGCGCGCCGTGGGCCACGGCATCGAGGATCTCGGGGGGAAGGGTGCTCATCGGTTCTCCTTGACGTGCAGGATGTGCACGGGCTCGGCGAAGGCGTCGAGGCGCACGAAGTTGTGGTCGGCCCAGGTCCAGACCTGGCCGGTAACGAGGTCTTCGACGTCGTACGACGTTCCGGGCTCGATTCCGAACACGGTGGTGTCGAGGTGCACCGTCGTCTCGCGCGCGGAGTGCGGGTCGACGTTGGCCACGACGATGATCGTGTCGGTCTCACCCGTGGGGGAGAGGGCGGCATCGAGGTGCTTGGAGTACACGAGGATCGCCTCGTCGTCGCTCCAGTGGATGTCGAGGTTGCGCAGCTGACGCAGTGCCGGGTGCGCGCGTCGAGCGGCGTTGAGCATGCGCAGGTAGGGGGCGAGCGAGTCACCCGCGGCTTCAGCCGCCTCCCAGTCGCGGAACTTGTACTCGTACTTCTCGTTGTCGATGTTCTCTTCCGACCCCGGCCGGGCGACGTTCTCGAACAGCTCGTAGCCCGCGTACACACCGTAGGTGGGTGCGGCCGTCGCGGCGATCGCAGCGCGGATCTTGTAGCCGGGGCGCCCGCCGAACTGCAGGTACTCGGTGAGGATGTCGGGCGTGTTGACGAACAGGTTCGGACGGAGGAAGTCGGCGGTGTCGTGGGCGAGTCCGCCGAGGAATTCCTCGAGTTCTTCCTTCGTGTTGCGCCACGCGAAGTAGGTGTAGCTCTGCTGGAACCCGGCCATCGCGAGACCCTGCAGGGGAGCGGGGCGCGTGAAAGCCTCGGCGAGGAAGACCGCACCGGGCTCTTCGGCGCTGACGGTGGCGATGAGCCATTCCCAGAATTGCAGGGGCTTGGTGTGCGGGTTGTCGACGCGAAAGATCGTGACGCCCTGCGCGATCCAGTGCCGCACGACGCGCAGGACCTCGGCGCGGATGCCCTCGGGATCGTTGTCGAAGTTGATCGGGTAGATGTCCTGGTACTTCTTCGGCGGGTTCTCGGCGAACGCGATCGACCCGTCGGGAAGGGTCGTGAACCACTCCGGGTGCTCGGCGACCCACGGGTGGTCGGGCGAGGCCTGCAGCGCGAGGTCGAGCGCGACCTCGATGCCGTTCTCGCGCGCCACGTCGACGAACGCGCGGAAGTCGTCGAGCGTGCCGAGATCGGGGTGGACCGTGTCGTGTCCGCCCGCTGCGCCGCCGATGGCCCACGGCGAGCCGGGGTCTCCGGGCTCGGTGACGAGGGTGTTGTTGGGGCCCTTGCGGTTGGTCTGACCGATCGGGTGGATCGGGGGCAGGTACAGCACGTCGAAGCCCATGCCGGCCACGCCGGGTAGTCGTTCGGCGGCGGTGCGGAACGTGCCGCTGATGACGCTGCCGTCGTCGGCGCGGCGTGCCCCTTCGGAGCGGGGGAAAAATTCGTACCAGGCGCCGACTCCGGCGCGCTCGCGCTCGACGAGGAGCTCGGCGTCTTTGCCGACCGAGACGAGGCCCATCATCGGGCGGGCGTCGAACAGCGCGGCGATGGCGGGGTCGCGCACGATCTGCAGCGCGGTGTCGTCGTGCACGTCGGGGTCGCGCAGCGAGCGCGCCGCGTCGTACAGCAGGTCTTTGTCGCTGCCGGGTCGCTTCTTCTCGCCGCGCGCGCGATCGAAGAGCTGGGCGCCCATCTCGCGCATGAGCGCGGAGTCGACACCCGCGGCGATCTTGAGATCGGCGGCGTGCTCCCACGTGGCGAAGTCGTCGGCGAACGACTCGAAGCGGAAGCGCCAGACGCCCTGTTCGAGGGGCGCGACGAGGGTCGACCACCGGTCGAACCCGTCGTTGAGCGGGCTCAGCCGGTGCAGCGACTCGTCGCCGGAGGGCGAGAACAGCCGCACCTGCACGCCGATGCGGTCGTGACCCTCACGGAAGGCGGTGACGGTGAAGGGCACCGCCTCGCCGACGTAGGCGGAGGGCCGGAAACGCCCTCCGGGAACGCTGGGGTGCGGCAGCGCCATCGGGATGCGCGGTGTGACCACGCTGCGCGTGGTCGGCGTCGGCTTGACCGGACGCACCGGGATCGAGGCGGCGCTGCGCCAGGGCAGCTCGGGCGAAGGCATCGTCGTGGTGGCCACGGTCCGAACCTATCGCGGGCCGCCGACATCGCCGCACGGTTTGCTCCGGCCTTGACAGCGGGCCCGGTTCAGTCGACGCGGAACAGCAGCATCGACGCCCCCGGCACGGGAACCGTGTCGCCGGGGGCATGGCGCTCGGCGGTCTCGACCGGCGTCTCGTCGGCGCTCGACCACAGCGGGACGTACACCGCGCCCTCGATGTCGGGGAGCGTGATCACGGTGTCGGCCTCGGTGCCGTGCACGACGAGCAGCACCCGGTTGGGCGACTCGTCTTCGGGCGTCGAGGTGGCGAGGTACTGCAGAGTGCGGTGCGCCGGGTCGTTCCAGCGCTCGCTCGACATCGTCTCGCCCCGCTCGTCGAACCACTCCATCACCGACGCCGAGGGGATCACCTCGCCGAGCCGCGCGAACCGCTGGGGGCGCAACGCCGGGTTGTCGCGGCGCAGGCTCAGCAGGCGCCGCGTGTGCGCGAACAGGTGCTCCTGCCACGGGGCCAGGTCCCACGACAGCCACGTGAGGGCGGAGTCGTGGCAGTAGGCGTTGTTGTTGCCGCGCTGCGTGCGACCCATCTCATCGCCCGCCGTGATCATCGGCACGCCCGCCGACAGCAGCAGCGTGCCCATCAGATTGCGCATGGCCTTGCGGCGGGTGGCGAGCACGCGCTCGTCGCTCGTGCTCCCCTCGGCTCCGTGGTTGAACGAGCGGTTGGTGTCGGCGCCGTCGCGGTTCTGCTCGCCGTTGCCGAGGTTGTGCTTGACGTCGTACGAGACGAGGTCGCGCAGGGTGAACCCGTCGTGCGCGGTGACGAAGTTCACGCTCGCCAGGGGCCCGCGTTCCTCGCTGAAGGTGTTCGACGACCCCGCCAGGCGCGTGGCGAAGCCGCCCACGCCGACGGGGGCGGTGTCGGCGCGGCGGGCGTAGTCGATGTCGCTGAGCCAGAAGTTGCGCACGCGGTCGCGGTAGCGGTCGTTCCACTCCAGCCAGCCCTCGCCGAAGTTTCCCGTCTGCCAGCCGCCCATGCCGACGTCCCACGGCTCGGCGATGAGCTTCGCGCCCGTCAGCGACGGATCCTCCCGGATCGCGGTCAGAAGCGGATGCGCCGGATCGAACGAGTGGCGGGCGTCGCGCCCCAGCGTGACGGCGAGGTCGAAACGGAACCCGTCGACCTGCACCTCGTCGCTCCAGTACCGCAACGAGTCCAGAACGAGGCGCGCAGCGGCATCCGTCGACGTGTTCACCGCGTTGCCGCATCCGGTCTCGTCGATGTAGACGCCTTCGTCGGTCTGGCGGTAGTAGGCGCGGTTGTCGATGCCGCGCAGGCTCGTGCGGGGGCCGCCGATGCCCTCTTCGGAGGTGTGGTTGTAGACGACGTCGAGCAGCACCTCGAGCCCGGCCTCGTGCAGGAGCTTCACCATGCCCTTGAACTCGCGCAGGACCGCCTCGGGTCCCTCGGCGCGGCTCGCGGCGGTCGCGTACGGCGCGTGCGGGGTGAAGAAGTTGAGGGAGTTGTAGCCCCAGTAATTGGCGAGTCCCAGCTGCAGCAGGCGCGGCTCGGTCGCGAACGCGTGCACCGGCAGCAGCTCGACGCTGGTCACGCCGAGCGAGAGCAGGTGGTCGATCATCGCGGGGTGCGCGAGGCCCGCGTAGGTGCCGTGCAGGGCCGGGGGGATGAACGGATGCCGCTTGGTCAGGCCCTTCACATGCCCTTCGTAGATCACCGTGCGGTCGAGGGGGATCCGCGGCTTCTGCGACGAGCCCCAGTCGAACGAACCGTCGACGACCACCGAGCGCCAGTCGCCGTAGCTGCCCGAGACCAGACCGCGCGAGTAGGGCTCGACGAGCAGGGACTGCGGGTTGAAGGTGTGCCCGGGCCCGTGCGGACCGCCCACGCGGATGGCGTACCGCGCCCCGGGGCGCAGGAGGGAGGAGGACGCCTCGAAGACGCCTCCGCCGACGGGGGTCATGGGGATGGTCTCGGTCGCCCAGTCGAGGTCGACCTCGTCGAAGATCAGCAGCTGCATGGCATCCGCCGCTCCCGACCAGACGCGGAGCGTGCCGCCGTCGGGACCCAGGCGCACGCCCAGGTCGTCGAGGGTCGGGCTCAGCAGCCCGGGGCGGGCGGAGGCGCGGACGGGCAGGGCAGTCTCGGGTCGGACCATGCGTCATAGGCTAGTCACCGCGGCAGGCGAAACCGGGAGGGCGTGAATGCGGGTATACCTCGATCACGCGGCGACGACCCCGCTGCGGCCCGAGGCGCGCGATGCGTGGCTCGCGGCGCACGAGGTGCTCGGCAATCCGTCGTCGATCCACGGCGCGGGACAGCAGGCCCGCCGCCTGCTCGAGGACGCCCGCGAGAGCCTCGCCGCGGTGCTCGGCTGCCAGCCGATCGAGGTCGTGTTCACCTCGGGCGGCACCGAGGCCGCGAACCTCGCGCTGAAGGGTTTGTGGTGGTCGCGCGCCGAGGGCGCAGACGCGGTGGTGCTGCCCGACGGAGAGCACCACGCGACCCTCGACGTGGTCCAGTGGCTCGCGTCGGCCGAGGGGGCGACGGTACGCCCCGTCGCGCTCGATGAGGGCGGCCGCATCGTGCCCGAGGTCTTCGCCGCGGCTCTCCCGGGTGCCGCGCTCGCGACGGCGCTCGTGGCCAACAACGAGGTCGGGACGATCCAGGATGCCGCGGGCCTGGCCTCGGCGGCCGCCGCGGCGGGAGTCCCGCTGCACCTCGACGCGGTGTCGGCCCTCGGCCAGATCCCCGTGGACTTCGCGGCGTGGCGCGGCGCCGGGTCGGCGGCATCCGGACTCGTGACCATGTCGGTGTCGGCCCACAAGGTCGGCGGACCCGTGGGCGTCGGAGCGGCCGTGGTGTCGCGACATGCGCGCCTCACCCCGCTCGTGCACGGCGGCGGCCAGCAGCGGAGCCTGCGCGCGGGAACCCAGGACGTCGCGGGGGCGGCCGCCTTCGCTGCGGCGGCGACCGTCGCCGAGATCGAGCGCGAGGCCGAGTCCGAGCGTCTGCGCGGGCTGCGCGATCGTCTGATCGCCGGGATCCGCGCGGGGGTCCCGGCCGCACGGCTGCTCGGCGACCCGACGGATCGTCTGCCCGGCAACGCGCACGTGCTGTTCCCGGATGCCGCGGGCGAGACGTTGCTGTTCCTCCTCGACATGCACGGCTTCGCCGTCTCCACCGGGTCGGCGTGCCAGGCCGGGGTCGCCGAGCCGTCGCACGTCGTGCTCGCCCTCGGTCTCGACGAGCGCGCGGCGCGGTCGGTGCTGCGTTTCACCCTCGGGCGCACCTCCACCGCCGAAGACGTCGACGCTCTTCTCGCCCGCCTGCCCGAGGTGTACGCCCGGGCTGTGGCATCCGGCATGGCATCCGGAGCCCCGTCCGGCGCTCGTCCAGACCGGGCTTCGTAGACTGGCTGCATGCGAGTTCTTGCGGCGATGAGCGGTGGAGTCGACTCCGCGGTGGCTGCGGCCCGCGCGGTCGAGGCGGGTCACGACGTGGTCGGCGTGCATCTGGCGCTCTCGCGCGCCGGGGGCACGCTCCGGGCCGGCAGCCGCGGCTGCTGCACGATCGAAGACGCGATGGACGCCCGCCGCGCCGCCGACAAGCTCGGCATGCCGTTCTACGTGTGGGACTTCTCGGAGCGCTTCCGCGACGACGTGATCGACGACTTCGTGTCGGAGTACCGTGCCGGGCGCACGCCCAACCCCTGCATGCGCTGCAACGAGAAGATCAAGTTCGCCGCCCTCCTCGAGCGCGCGGTCGAGCTCGGCTTCGACGCGGTGTGCACGGGCCACTACGCCACGCTCGTCGACACGCCCGAGGGGCGCGAGCTGCACCGGGCCTCCGACAACGCCAAAGACCAGTCGTACGTGCTGGGAGTGCTCACCGCCGAGCAGCTCGCGCACACGTACTTCCCGCTCGGCTCGACCCCCTCGAAGGCGCTCGTGCGCGCCGAGGCGGAGGAGCGCGGACTCTCGGTCGCGCAGAAGCCCGACAGCCACGACATCTGCTTCATCCCCGACGGCGACACGCGCGGCTGGCTCGCCGACAAGGTGGGTGCGGAGCGCGGCGAGATCCTCGACCGCACCGGAGCCGTGGTGGGCACGCACGAGGGAGCGCACGCCTTCACCGTGGGCCAGCGCCGCGGCCTGCAGCTCGGGGTGCCCGCCGCCGACGGCAAGCCGCGCTTCGTGCTCGAGGTGCGCCCCATCAACAACACCGTCGTGGTCGGGCCGAAAGAGGCGCTCGCGTGCTCCGAGATCGCGGGGGAGCGCTTCACCTGGGCAGGTCGGGCTCCGGATGCCGACTCCTTCGCGTGCGACGTGCAGATCCGCGCCCACGCCGACCCGGTGCCGGCGTTCGCATCGATGTCCGACGGTCTGCTGACGGTGCGTCCCGCAACGCCGTTCGACGGCGTCGCGCCCGGACAGACAGCCGTGCTCTACGACGGGACGCGCGTGATCGGTCAGTTCACGATCGACCGCACGGTGTCGGCGGTGCCGGTCGAGGTCTGAGGCGGCTTCTCTCCGCACCGTCGCCGGCAAGGCCCGGGGCGATGTCGTACCCCCTCCCTAAGCTGGAGACGTGACCGAGCACGATCAGCTTCCCGACCTGACCCTCGACCAGGCACGCGCCGAGGCGGGCGATCTGTCGCAGCGCATCCTGGGCGCGCGCGACGCCTATTACGGGCGCGACGCCGAGCTGGTCGACGACGCCACTTACGACGGGTGGATGCACCGTCTCGAGGCGATCGAGCGGCTGTATCCCGAACTGCAGGGGCAAGACAGCCCGACCCAGTCGGTGGGTGCCGCCGAGGCGACCGACCTCGCGACGATCGAGCACGCCGAGCGCATGCTCAGCCTCGACAACGTCTTCTCGCCCGATGAACTGCGCGACTGGGCGGTCAAGGCCGAGGCCTCCGCGGGTCGACCCGTGCACTGGCTCAGCGAGCTGAAGATCGACGGGTTGGCCATCAACCTGCGCTACGAGAACGGGGTGCTGACCTCGGCCGCCACCCGCGGCGACGGCCGGGTCGGCGAGATCGTGACCGACAACGCGCTGCGGGTCGCGGGCATCCCGCGCGAGCTGACCGGAGAGGGCCACCCCGCTCTGGTCGAGGTGCGCGGCGAGGTCTTCATCCCGGTCGCGAAGTTCGAGAACCTCAATCGTCTGCAGGGCGAATTCCGCGAGCGAGCGGTCGCCGAGGCCCGCGAACGCGCGTCGGGCCGCCGCGGCGGTCGGGTATTCGACGAGGAGAAGGCCGAGATCGCCGCCGCGCGGCGGTTCCCCGCCTTCGCGAATCCGCGCAATGCGGCCAGCGGCGGCCTGCGTCAGCAGATCGAGAAGAAATCCGGACTCGAGCTCGAGGCGGGGCTCGCGCGCATCGACTCGCTCGCGCTCTACGTCCACGGCATCGGTGCCTGGCCCGACCCTCCCGTCGCCGCGCAGAGCGAGATCTATGCGTTGCTGGCGTCGTGGGGGCTGCCCACCTCGCCGTACTTCCGCGTCGAAGACTCCATCGACGGCGTGCTGTCGTTCGTCGCCCACCACGGCGATCACCGCCACGACGTCGAGCACGAGATCGACGGCGTCGTGGTCAAGATCGACGAACTCGCCCTACACGACGAACTCGGCGCCACCAGTCGCGCCCCGCGGTGGGCGATCGCGTACAAGTACCCGCCCGAGCAGGTCAACACGAAGCTGCTCGACATCGTCGTCTCGGTCGGACGCACGGGCCGCGCCACGCCCTTCGCCGTGATGGAGCCCGCGCGCGTGGCCGGCAGCGTCGTGCGCCAGGCGACCCTGCACAACCAAGACGTCGTGAAGGTCAAGGGCGTGCTGATCGGTGACACCGTCGTGCTCCGCAAGGCGGGTGATGTCATCCCCGAGGTGCTCGGGCCCGTCGTCGAGCTGCGCGACGGCACCGAACGCGCCTTCGTCATGCCCACCGACTGCCCCGAGTGCGGCACGCCGCTGCGACCGGCCAAAGAGGGCGACATCGACCTGCGTTGCCCCAACGCGCGGTCGTGCCCCGCGCAGGTGCGCGGTCGGGTCGAGCACATCGGGTCGCGCGGCGCCCTCGACATCGAAGCCCTCGGCGAGGTGACGGCGGCAGCGCTCACGCATCCCGAGATACCCGAGCGCCCTCCGCTCGACACCGAGGCGGGGTTGTTCGACCTCACCGTCGACGAGCTCGTGCCCATCGAGGTCGTGGTGCGCGACTCCGAGACCGGCGAACGCAAGGTCGACCCCGACTCGGGCGAACCCGTACGGCGTGCTCCGTTCCAGAAGCTCGGGGCGGCGACCTACCCTCCGGGCACGGAAGACCTCGATCCCGCGGAGCGGCGTCGACGCGGCATCCGGAAAGATCACCGCGAAGTGCTGCCGTCCGAGCAGGCGGTCAAGCTCGTCGCCGAGCTTGAGAAGGCAAAGACCAAAGACCTGTGGCGCCTGCTCGTCTCGTTGAACATCCGCCACGTCGGTCCGGTCGCCGCGCGGGCGCTCGCGCAGTGGTTCGGCTCACTCGACGCGATCCGGGCGGCCTCGCGCGAAGAGCTGGCCGCGGTCGAGGGCGTGGGCGGCATCATCGCCGACGCGGTCATCGACTGGTTCGAGGTCGATTGGCACCGCGACATCGTCGAGCGGTGGACTGCGGCGGGCGTACGGTTCTCCATTCCCGGCCACCCCGGGCCCGGGGCAGCGGCAGCGGCCGGGGGAGTCCTCGCCGGACTCACCGTGGTGGCAACCGGATCCCTCGACGGCTACACCCGTGAGGGAGCACAGGAGGCGATTATCTCCGCCGGCGGCAAGGCGGCCTCGAGCGTGTCGAAGAAGACCGACTTCGTCGCGGCGGGTCCGGGTGCCGGCTCGAAGCTGGCGAAGGCCGAGGAGCTGGGTCTGCGCATCCTCGACGCCGCGCAGTTCCGCATCCTGGTCGAGCAGGGGCCGGCGGCGCTCGACGGTGCTGCTCCAGAACCCGACGCTGCAGCGGTGGACGACGCAGAGACCCACGACGCAGCGGAGACCCACGACGCAGCGGAGACCCACGACGCAGCGGAGACCAACGGGGCCGCGACGACCGACGCGTCGTGACGACCGCCGGGTCCGCGACGACCGACGCGTCGTGACGACCGCCGGGTCCGCGACGACCCACGCGCCGCGACGACCCACGCGTCGCGACGACCGACGCGTCGTGACGACCGCCGGAGCCGGGACCACTCACTAACCGGCCCGGGGCGGCGACGCGCAGCCCGGAACAGAGAACGAGGGCGGGGCAGGAAATCGCTCTCCTGCCCCGCCCTCGTGTCGTCAGCTGGTCAGCCGGCGCACACCGTCGCCGCGTCGGTGAAGCTCTCCTGCAGAGCGGTCACCTGGTCGCTGAGGCCGCTCGCCGTGTTGGGATCGGCGATGAGGCCCTCGAGGAACGTGGCGTACTCGTTGAGCGCGCCGCTCGCCTTCTGGGCGGCCGGAGCGACCTCTTCGTTCGTGATGCCGCCGAACTCGGTGTCGACCTGCGTCGCCAGCTCGCGAAACTGCGTCAGCGTGGCCTGCGGGTCGGACGTGTCGATCGAGCTTCCGGCCTGGCTGACGGCCTGGAACTGCTCCTGCACGATCTGGCAGGCGTCGGCCTTCGACTGGTCACCGGCGGGAGCAGGAGCGCTCGACGCCTGCGCCGACGAGCTGGCCTCGCTCGTTCCGGCGGTGTCGTTCGTGTCGGCCTCATTCGCGCTCGAGTCGCCGCCGCCCGAGCACCCGGTCAGCAGCAGCAACGCCGATGCGGCGACGAGCGCGAAAGACGTACGCGTTTTGATCATGTGAATCCCCCAAGGTCACTTCCGGGCGCGAGTCAGTCCGGAATGGCCCCACCGTAGTGATATCCCTCGACGCGCTGCCAATCGCCCCCTGCCCCTTGCGCCGAGCGATGGATTCGGTGCAGGGCGCGTTCTCAGTCGCTGAGCAGCTGGTCGCGCACCTGCCGGCGCAGGACCTTTCCGATCAGCGAGCGCGGCAGTTCATCGACCACGACGAGACGCTTCGGCACCTTATAGGGCGTCAGGATGCCGCGCGCGAACGCCCGCACGGCCTCGGCGTCGAACTCGCCCGGCGTCGTCGGCACGACCGCGGCCACGACCTCTTCGCCCGAGTGCTCGTTCGGCAGTCCGACCACGGCCACCTCGGCGACCGAGGGATGCTGGCGCAGAACGTTCTCGACCTCGGTCGGCGCCACGTTGAAGCCACCCGTGATGATCAGCTCCTTGATGCGGTCGACGATCCGCACGAAACCGGCGTCGTCGATCGTGACGATGTCTCCGGTGCGGAACCAGCCGTCGACGAACACCGACGCGGTCTCTTCGGGCTTGCCGTAGTACCCCGAGAACACCTGCGGCCCGCGAACCACCAGTTCGCCGCGTTCCACGTCGGTCGTGGGATCGTCGGGGTCGACCACGCGGCACTCGGTCCCCGGCAAGGGCAGGCCCACGGTTCCCGCGACACGGTTGTCGGCGACGGGATTGGCCATGAGCACAGGGGAGCACTCGCTCAGGCCGTAGCCCTCGACCAGGTAGCCGCCGGTGGCCTCCTCGAAGGGCACGACGAGATCGTGCGGCAGGGCCATCGCACCCGAGATGGCGACCTCGGTGCCCGCGAGTGAGACGCCCTTCTCGGTCGCCGCGGTGAGCAACCGCTCGGCGATCGGCGGGACGAGGGGGAGGAAGGTCGCGGGGTGCTTCTTCGTGACAGCGAGCACGAGGTCGGGATCGAACTTGGGGAAGAGCACCAGGCGCGCGCCCATCGACATCGCGAACGTCAAGCACAGGGTCAACCCATAGGCGTGGAACATCGGCAGCACGGCGTAGACGACGCAGCCTTCGCCGCGCACGATCGAGGGCACCCATGCACGGGCCTGGGCGGCGTTGGCGAGCAGGTTCGCGTGGGTGAGCATGGCGCCCTTGGGGGTGCCGGTGGTGCCGCTGGTGTACTGGATGATCGCGAGATCTTCGGATGCCGGGCGGGGGTGGCTCTCGGGTAGGGGAGCATGCCGCACCAGGTCGGACCACTCGACGGCGTTCTTCGTCTTCACGGTCAGCGCTGCGCGCGCCTCGCGGGCCTTCGCCACCGGCAGGCGCAGGGCGAGACGCGTGCGCAGCGGCATGGCCGTGGTCACGTCGACCGAGACGAGAGTGTCGACGCGCAGATCGGCGGGGAATTCCTGCACGGTCGCGACGACCTTGCTCCACACGATCGCGTGCTTCGCGCCGTGGTCCTCGAACTGCTTGCGCAGCTCCCTCGGGGTGTAAAGCGGGTTGTGCTCGACGACCACGGCGCCCAGGCGCAGCACCGCATAGAACGCCACGATGTGCTGGGGGCAGTTGGGCAGCACGATGGCCACCGGGTCGCCCGCCTTCACGCCGCGTTCCTTCAGCGCGGCCGCAACGCGCACGATGTCGTCCGCCATCTCGGCATACGTCGTCTCACGGCCGAAGAACTGCAGGGCGGGGGCGTCGGGGTAGTCGCGCACCGACGCGTCGACGATGTCGACGAGCGATCCGCTCTGGGGTTCCAGGTCTTCGGGGACTCCCGGTGCATAACTCGAGGTCCAGGGCCGCGGGGGATCGAAGCTCGTCACCCGGTCAGCCTACGGGTGGGTCCTCGGCGGGGACCGGAGCTCGCGCGAACTAGACTCGTGGGGTGTCTGAAATCACTCCTGATCTCGTGCGCCATCTCGGTGTGCTCGCCCGGATCCAGTTGAGCGACGAGGAGGTCCAGAGCCTCACCGGCCAGCTGGATGCCATCGTCGACAACATCGCGAAGGTGTCCGAGGTGGCCACGCCCGACGTCGTCGCGACGAGCCACCCGATCCCGCTCGAGAACGTCTTCCGCCCCGACGTCGTGCAGCAGCAGCTGACGCGCGAGCAGGTGCTGCAGAACGCCCCCGACCAGGCCGACGGCCGATTCCGCGTGACCGCGATCCTGGGAGAAGAGCAGTGATGTCCGCCATGCCCACCGGCTCTCACGGAGGCCGCACCTCCGACGCGACGAAGGAGCAGGGACGATGACTGACCTCACCCGTTTGACCGCTGCCGACCTGGCGTCCGCGCTCTCGCGCAAAGAGGTCTCGAGCGTCGAGGCCACGCAGGCCCACCTCGACCGCATCGCCGCCGTGGACGGCGACGTGCACGCGTTCCTGCACGTGAGCGACCACGCCCTCGAGGTCGCGGCCGACATCGACCGCCGCCGCGCGGCGGGGGAGAAGCTGCACGAGCTCGCCGGCGTTCCCCTTGCGGTCAAAGACGTCCTCGTCACCACCGACATGCCCTCCACCAGCGGGTCGAAGATCCTCGAGGGCTACATGTCGCCCTACGACGCCACGGTCGTCGCGCGCTCGCGCGACGCGGGCCTCGTGCCGCTGGGCAAGACCAACATGGACGAGTTCGCGATGGGCTCCTCCACCGAGTTCTCCGCCTACGGCCCCACCCGCAACCCGTGGGACCTCGACCGCATCCCGGGCGGATCCGGCGGTGGATCGGCCGCGGCCGTCGCCGCATTCGAGGCGCCGCTCGCCCTCGGCTCCGACACGGGCGGCTCGATCCGCCAGCCCGCGCACGTCACCGGCACGGTCGGCGTCAAGCCCACGTACGGCGGAGTGAGCCGGTACGGCGCGATCGCCTTGGCATCCAGCCTCGATCAGGTCGGCCCGGTCACGCGCACCGTGCTCGACGCGGGTCTTCTCCACGACGTCATCGGCGGTCACGACGCGAACGACTCGACCTCGCTGTCCGACGCGTGGCCCTCGTTCGCCACCGCCGCACGCGAGGGTGCGACCGGCGAGGTCCTCAAGGGACTCAAGGTCGGCGTCATCCGCGAGCTCGACGATCGCGGCTTCCAGAAGGGCGTGTCGGACTCGTTCCGCGCGTCGCTGGCGGCCATGGAGGCGCAGGGCGCCGAGATCATCGAGATCAGCGCCCCGCACTTCGAGTACGGCGTCGCCGCGTACTACCTGATCCTTCCCGCCGAGGCCTCGAGCAACCTCGCGAAATTCGACTCGGTGCGCTTCGGCATGCGTGTGAACCCGCAGGGTACCGCCACGGTCGAGAACGTGATGGCGGCGACGCGCGACGCGGGCTTCGGTCCCGAGGTCAAGCGCCGCATCATCCTCGGCACCTACGCCCTGTCGGCCGGGTACTACGACGCCTACTACGGCAGCGCGCAGAAGGTCCGCACGCTGATCCAGCACGACTTCGACGCCGCGTTCTCGCAGGTCGACGTCATCGCGACGCCGTCGGCCCCGACCACGGCCTTCCGCCTCGGCGAGAAGATCGACGATCCGCTGCAGATGTACCTCAACGACGTGACCACGATCCCCGCGAACCTCGCGGGCGTACCCGGCATCTCGGTGCCGAGCGGTCTCGCCGAAGAAGACGGCCTGCCCGTCGGCATCCAATTCCTCGCCCCCGCCCGCGAGGACGCCCGCCTCTACCGTGTCGGCGCAGCCCTCGAAGCGCTGCTCCTCGACCAGTGGGGCGGCCCGCTGCTCGACAAGGCCCCCTCCCTTCGACAGGCTCAGGGACCGGAAGGAACGCTCTGATGGCGAAAGACGCACTCATGGACTTCGACGAGGCGCTCGAGATGTTCGAGCCCGTCCTCGGTTTCGAGGTGCACGTCGAGCTCAACACCGCGACCAAGATGTTCTCGGCCGCGCCCAACCCGGCCAACGACGCCCACCACGGCGCCGAGCCGAACACCCTCGTCGCGCCCGTCGACATGGGTCTTCCCGGCGCCCTTCCCGTGGTGAACGCCGAGGCGATCCGCTCGTCGATCAGCCTGGGCCTCGCCCTCGGGTGCTCGATCGCACCGTCGAGCCGCTTCGCGCGGAAGAACTACTTCTACCCCGACCTCGGCAAGAACTACCAGATCTCGCAGTACGACGAGCCGATCGCCTTCGAGGGCTCGGTCGAGGTCGAACTCGAAGACGGCACCATCGTGACCGTGCCGATCGAGCGCGCGCACATGGAAGAAGACGCCGGCAAGCTCACCCACATGGGTGGGGCGACCGGTCGCATCCAGGGCGCGGAGTACTCGCTGGTCGACTACAACCGCGCAGGCGTGCCGCTCGTCGAGATCGTCACGAAGCCGATCTTCGGCGCGGAGCACTCCGCCCCCGCGCTGGCGAAAGCCTACGTCGCGACCATCCGCGACATCGTGCGCGGCCTCGGCATCTCGGAGGCCAAGCTCGAGCGCGGAAACCTCCGCTGCGACGCGAACGTCTCGCTGCGCCCTCGTGGCCAGGAGAAGCTCGGCACGCGCACCGAGACCAAGAACGTGAACTCCATGCGTTCGGTCGAGCGCGCGGTGCGCTACGAGATCCAGCGTCAGGCCGCGATCCTCGCCAAGGGCGGGACGATCACGCAAGAGACGCGTCACTGGCACGAGGACACCGGTCGCACCTCTCCCGGGCGTCCGAAGTCGGATGCCGACGACTACCGCTACTTCCCCGAGCCCGACCTGCTGCCGGTCGTGCCCGCACCCGAGCTGATCGAAGAGCTGCGCGCCGCGCTCCCCGAGCCGCCCGCTGCGCGCCGTCGCCGCCTGAAGGGCGAGTGGGGATTCACCGACCTCGAGTTCCAGGACGTCGCCAACGGCGGCCTGCTCGATGCGGTGGCCGACACGATCGCCGCGGGAGCCGCTCCCGCCTCGGCTCGCAAGTGGTGGACGGGTGAGATCACCCGCGTCGCGAACGCGCAGGAGCGCGACGCGGCCGACCTCGTCTCTCCCGAGAACGTCGCGGCTCTGCAGAAGCTGATCGACGCCGGCACCCTCACCGACAAGCTCGCGCGCCAGGTGCTCGAGGGTGTCATCGCCGGAGAAGGCACCCCGCAAGAGGTCGTCGACGCCCGGGGTCTCGCCGTGGTCTCGGACGACGGGGCGCTCATCGCCGCGATCGATGAGGCCCTCGTCGCCCAGCCCGACGTGCTCGCCAAGATCCGCGATGGCAAGGTGCAGGCCGCCGGTGCCGTCATCGGCGCCGTCATGAAGGCCATGAAGGGCCAGGCCGACGCCGCGCGCGTGCGCGAACTCGTGCTGGAGCGCGCCGCCGCTCTGTAATCGACACCGGATGCCACGGCACCGCGCCCCGCGAGGGGTTGCGGCCGTGGCATCCGTCGTTGTGAATCCGAGGCGCGTCGCAACCTCGGTGATTCGCGCACGCTCAGCGGATTCTGCGCGATGCGGGCTGAGACCGTGCGGACCGCTGAGCCTGCGCGGGCGCCGCGGGGCCGATGTCGGAGGTCCGGGGGAGAATGGATGCCATGGGACGAGGTGACGGAACGGGGCGCATCGTCTCGCGCCCCGACGCCGACGACACGGGCACGGGCATCCTGCACGTCGACATGGACGCGTTCTTCGCCTCGGTCGCGGTGCTCGACGATCCGTCGCTCGCCGGCAAGCCGCTCATCATCGGCGGGTCCGAGGGCCGCGGCGTCGTCTCGAGCGCGTCGTACGAGGCCCGCCGCTACGGCGTGAAGTCGGCGATGCCGGTGGCGATCGCGCTGCGCATGTGTCCCACCGCCATCGTCGTCAACCCGCCGTACCACCGCTACACCGAGATGTCGCGGCAGGTCATGGCGATCTTCCACGACGTCACCCCGCTGGTCGAACCTCTCTCGATCGACGAGGCCTTCCTCGACGTCCGGGGTGCGCGGCGGCTGTGGGGGAGCCCGGGAACGATCGCTCGCGACCTGCGGGCCCGGGTGAAGGCAGAGACGGGCCTGACGTGCAGCATCGGAGTCGCGGCGACCAAGCACGTCGCCAAGATGGCCTCCACGATCTCCAAACCCGATGGGCTGCTCGTGGTGGCCGAGGCCGACACCGAGGCGTTCCTGCGCCCGCGATCGGTGCGCGCGCTGTGGGGGGTCGGGCCCAAGGCCGCCGAGGCGCTGGAGTCCCGCGGCATCCGGCTCATCTCCGACATCCTCGACACCCCGCGTCCCGCGCTCGACCGGGTTCTCGGCCCCGCGATGGGCGAGCGCATCTGGCACCTCTCGCGCGGCATCGACGCCCGCGAGGTGCACACGGGGCGCTCCGAGAAGAGCATCGGCCACGAAGAGACGTTCCACACCGACATCTCCGACACCCGCACGCTGCACGTCGAACTCCGTCGGCTCGCCGATCGCGTGGGAGCGCGCCTGCGGACGCAGCAGTACGAGGCGTCGACGATCTCGATCAAGGTGCGCTTCTCCGACTTCACCACGCTGAGCCGCTCACGCACGCTGCCCGAACCCACCTCGGTCGGCCAGCGCATCGGCGACGCCGCCATCGAGTTGTTCGACGGGATCGACCGACGCCAGTCCGTGCGCCTGGTCGGTGTGCGCGGAGAGAAGCTCAAGCCGGCGGCGATGGCCGCCACCCTCTGGGACGACGACGCCGAGTGGCGCCGCGTCGAGGGGGCCCTCGACGACGCCACGACGCGCTTCGGCCGGGGCGCCGTCACCCGCGGTTCGCTGCTCGGGCCGTCGCGCGGCGGGGGAGCCCTCCCCACCAACCCGCGCCCCTCGTACGACCACTGACACGGGGACCCCGCTCGCGCAACGCCCCTCGGCGCTCCGAGGCCGGGCCGCTACGGTGGAGCCATGCCCAACATCGCTTTGGAACTCGGCAAGCAGGCCACCAGCTTCGGCGTCACCTCCGCCTACGGCGAGCAGCAGGACGTCGACGGCGTCCGCATCGTTCCCGTCGCCCTCACCTGGGCCGGGTACGGCGGCGGCTCCGACGAGCAGGGCAACGGCGGCGGCGGTGGCGGCGGATACACGCTCCCGCTCGGTGCCTACATCCGTCGCGGCGACGACCTGCGGTTCGACCCGAACCTCGTGTCGCTGCTCGCCGTCGGCATCCCGTTCGTGTGGGTGGCCGGTCGCGCTCTCAGCCGTGTCATCCGCGCCCTCAAGAAGTAACGCGGACCCCCTCGACGACGCTCTCACGGCGGCCGTGGCCGCGGTGTCGTCGCGCGTCGTCGAGATCGGCGCGTCGAATCCGGTCGTCGTCATCGACGGTCGAAGCGGAGCCGGCAAGAGTTCGCTCGCCCGTCGCCTCGTGGCCGCGTGGCCGGGGCGCGGGCGGGTGCAGATGGTCGCCCTCGACGACGTTTATCCCGGGTGGGACGGCCTCGCCGCGGGCACTGACTACGCGCGCGAGACGATCCTGCTCCCGCACGCCCGCGGACTGCTCGGCGTGTGGGAGCGATGGGATTGGGAGCTCGACGAGCGTGCGGAGGCGTACGCGATCGACCCCTCCCTTCCGCTCGTCGTCGAGGGGTCGGGTCTCCTGACTCCCGAGGTCGCCCGGTTGGCGGACCTCACCGTGTGGGTCGAGGCCCCGACCGATTCCCGGCGCAGGCGAGCACTCGCGCGTGACGGCGAGACCTACCGCCCGCATTGGGACCGATGGGCCGCGCAAGAAGACGCGCACATCGCCGCGCACGACCCCGCGGCCCGCGCCGGGCTCCGGGTGCGCCTGCCCTGACGATCCGTCAGGGAGCGCCTCAGCGCCGGTCGAGCGCCGTCATCAGCCCGTCGAGGCGGTAGCCGATCCAGTCGTACACCCCGAAGCGGGGGTCGTCGGGGTGATGGTCGTCTTCGGTCCGGATGCCGAGACGCGTGGCCAGCACGAGTCGCAGCGCCGACAGCGTCCGCATCCAGGCGAGGGCCTCGGTTTCGCCGAGCGCGATGGTGATCGTCGCGTCGGGATCGTCTTCGGCTGAGCGGTCGCCGCCGTCGAGGCCGAGCGTCTGCAGGAGCGCCGCGGCATCCTGAGCCCGCCTCTCGAGCAGGTCGCCCCCCGTCAGCCGGCGGAACTCGCGACTCGCGGCCTCGTCGTCGGGGTAGGCGTCGGGGAGTAGCCGCGCGACGGCGGGGTCGTCGTCAGCCTGCGAGTCGGCCAGCAGGTCGCGGAACTGGCCCACGATCCCGGCGAGATGGAGGGCTTCGAGACCACTGATCTCGAGCACGACGATCCGCTCGCTCACGAGGGGTCCTTCCTGACGGTGGCCCAGAGGCCGAAGTCGTGCATGGCCTGCACGTGCGCCTCCATGACCTCGCGCGGACCGCGTGCGACGACGGCATGACCGTCGTGGTGCACAGCGAGCATGAGGCGGTGGGCGGTGGGAGTGTCGAACCCGAAGTAGGTGCGGAAGACGTGGCTGACGTAGCTCATGAGGTTTACCGGGTCGTTCCAGACGACGGTCTGCCACGACGACGGCGGCTCCGGGGTCGTCTGCTGATCGCGCTCGATGTCGAGATCGGGCGTCGCGATCGGGGCCATCACGCCCACCCCAATTCGTGCAGTCGGTCGTCGTCGATGCCGTAGAAGTGAGCGATCTCGTGCACGAGGGTCGTGTGGATCTCGTCGCGCAGCGCGGTCTCGTCGTCGCACACCGCGAGGTGCGGTTCGCGGTAGAGGATGATCCGGTCGGGGAGCTCGCCGACTCCGTAACGGTCGCGTTCGGTCAGGGCCCATCCGTCGTACAGCCCGAGCAGATCGAGCGACCCGTCCTCCGGGCGGTCCTCGACGACGAACACGACGTTGTCGAGGCCGTCGACCATGTCGTCGGGGAGCCGGTCGAGCTCGTCGACGACCAGGGCTTCGAAAGCCTCGGAGTCGAGCTGCAGCGTCGCGGGCGCGTCGACGTCGTCGTGCACGGCGGGCCTCCCGGGGGTCTCGGGCCGTCAAGTGGATGCCGATCGAGGGCCGCCATCCGTGTTCGATTCTAGGCCGCGGGGCTTGCTCTCGGCGGGAACGACGAAGGCCCGGGAGCGGTGCTCTCCGGGCCTTCGTGGGGTTGGGGTGGCTAACGGGACTTGAACCCGCGGCCCCCGCGACCACAACGCGGTGCTCTACCAACTGAGCTATAGCCACCATGTGTCTGCCGCAGCAGACAACTGAACGATTATGTCATACGTCCAGTGCGAACGACGACACGGCCGAGGCCGAGACGGCCTTCGCTTCGTCGCTCGTGGGGCCCGGCTGCGGCACGAAGACCGCGGCGCGGTAGTAGGCGAGCTCGCGGATCGATTCGAGGATGTCGGCCAGGGCGCGGTGCCCGCCGTTCTTCTTCGGAGCCTGGAAGTAGGCGCGCGGGTACCAGCGACGCGACAACTCTTTGATGCTCGAGACGTCGACGTTGCGGTAGTGCAGCCAGCGGTCGACGCGCGGCATGTACTTCGCGAGGAACATGCGGTCGGTGCCGATCGTGTTGCCGGCCAGCGGCGCCTTGCCCTCGATCGGAGCGAAGCGCTGGATGTACTCGAGCACCTGGAACTCGGCATCTGCCAGGCTCACGCCGTGCGGGATCTCGTCGAGCAGGCCAGACGAGCGGTGCATCTCGGTGACGAACTCACCCATGTTGGCGAGGGCCGAGGCGTCGGGCTTGATGACGATCTGGAACCCGGGGTCGAGCACGTTCAGCTCGAAGTCGGTGATGACGACGGCGATCTCGACCAGTTCGTCGACGGCGAGGTCGAGGCCCGTCATCTCGCAGTCGATCCAGACGAGCCGGTCGTTCTCGGAGGCGTTTACCATCCCCACATCCTACTGACGGGGTACGACATCGGATCTGGTGCCCGCAATGCGGTCCGGGGGTTCCCCACCCCTAGAGGGGGGAATCCTCCTCTAGGTGTACTGACCGGAGAGGTTGATCGAGGCAGTCACTCTTCGCGGCCGTGGACGGGCCTGGCGTTCGCCGGGGGCTCGCCGACTTCCTGAATGGTGTGGCCACTGCAGTCCGTCATGGTGACGACGGCACGCTCGATGCGCGACACGGCGAACCATCGCATCGCATCGCGTAGGAGGCACCATCCGACCAGGTACCACAGGCCGCCCGTAGAAGCGAACAGCACAGGCTCGACGTCACGAGCTGTCGTGGCGCCCTCCCGTGACGTGTAGCGAATGCGGAGCACTCTCTGCTCGGCCATCGCCACCTCTATCGCTGACCGGATGGAGCGTGAGGAAGAAGGGAGCGAGTTGACCCAGATCCGGTGGGCGAGCTCGTCGGCTTGCGCCCGAGTCTTGGGGTCGAGTACGTCTATGATCTTTCGGACGCCGGCCCCCGCCAGATCGGCGTAGGGCGCATCGGAGGCGGCGGAGACCGCCACCATGAGAGCCACGGCCTGCGCGGGGGACAGGCTGACGGGAGGCAGCGATGCGCGTTCAGCGACCCCGTACCCACCGCCTGGGCCAGGGCGGGACCAGATCGGCACCCCACTGTTTTCCAACGCGTCGAGATCCCGCTTGACGGTGCGGACCGACACTTCGAACTCTCGCGCCAGCCGACCCGCCGAGATGCCCCGCGCGCCGCTGCGACGCAGCATCTCGGACAGAGCGTGCAGCCGTTCGGTTCGCTTCACAATTCGAACCTCAACAGATTCATGCCATAAATAGTGACACACTGTTGTCTGCCGTGGCTGTGAGGCTGGCCTCATGACAACAACAAATCACAGCCGACCTGTCGTTCTCATCCCCGGACACTGGCTGGGAGCATGGGCTTGGGACGAGGTCGTTGAGCACCTCGAGACCGATCACACGCGCGCAATCGCAGTGACGTTGCCGGGTCTCGACGGAGATGACGCGAACCGCACTGTGAAGACCGTCGACGACCAGGCGGCAGCGATCCGGGGTTTGGTTGCCGAGCAGGGCGACCAGCGCGTGGTCCTCGTCGCGCACAGCGGGGCCAACGCGCCCGTTAGCCTCTTCCTCGACCGGTACCCCGAGTTGGTCGCCCGGGTGGTGTGGGTCGAATCCGGACCCGTGGCCGATGGCACCGCATTCGCCCCTGATTTCCCGACCGAGCTTGAAGACTCGCCCCTGCCGTCGTTCGACGACCTCGGGCAGCAGGCGAGCCTCGAAGGCCTGAGCACTGAAACACTCGAGCGTTTCCGGACGAAGGCCGTTCCTGAGCCCGCTCCGGTGCTGCGTCAATCCGTTGAGCTCACGAACGATGCCCGCCACCGCGTCCCGACGACGCTGGTGTGCTGCTCGATCTCGGGGGAGCAATTGATGGGTCTGGTCCAGGCGGGCCACCCCATGTTCGCTGAGATCGCGAACCTCGAGCGCGTCGATGTCGTGAACCTCCCCACAGGGCACTGGCCCATGTGGAGCAGGCCACGCGACCTCGCCGAGATCATTCGCGCAGCGTCGCAGACCCGCTGAACACTGCACTCGCAACCCGAAGGGGCCAGCCGTTTCGGCTGGCCCCTTCCCGTCTTGGAGTGAACTTATGACACATCCAAATGCTGCTCTCACACCGCGCCACCGCCTGAAAGTTGCCCGCCTCGTCGTTGATGAAGGCTGGTCGATCAGTGAAGTCGCAGCACGATTCCAGGTCTCCTGGCCCACGGTAAAGAGGTGGGCCGGTAGATACCAGGCGGGGCAATCGATGCAAGACCGATCCTCGCGGCCGCACCACTCGCCGAACAAGACAGACACGAAGACCAGTCGCCGCTGCATCGCCCTACGTCTACGCCTCCGCGAAGGCCCTGTTCAGCTATCCGCCCGTTTGGGTATTGCCCCGTCAACGGTTCATCGCATACTCAGCTCGGTTCGCTTGAACCGCCTGTCGCATGTCGACCGGGCCACCGGAGAGCCGATCCGCAGGTACGAGCACCCTCACCCAGGATCGCTGGTGCACGTAGACGTGAAGAAGATCGGCAACATCCCCGACGGCGGGGGCTGGCGCTACGTCGGCCGCCAGCAAGGCGAGAAGAACCGTGCCGCCACCCCGGACAAGCCGCGCAATCGGTACGGCGGTCCAAAGCTCGGGTACGCCTTCGTGCACACCGTTATCGATGACCACTCCCGAGTGGCGTACACGGAGATCAGAGACGATGAAACAGCCGTGACTGCCGTTGACGTAATGCAGCGCGCCGCGACGTGGTTCGCCAACCGCGGAGTCATCATCGAGCGGGTGCTGTCAGACAACGGCGGCGCGTACCGGTCCGGCCTATGGCGCGATACGTGCGGGGCACTCTCGATCGTCCCGAAACGAACACGCCCGTATCGGCCGCAAACGAACGGCAAGGTGGAAAGGTTCCACCGCACGATGGCCGAAGGATGGGCCTATGCCCGCTGCTACCGCAGCGAGCAAGAACGCCGGAAGGCGCTATCCGGGTGGCTCCACCACTACAACCAGCATCGCCCGCACGCAGCATGCGGGAACCAACCGCCCATGTCTCGATTGATCAACGTCCCCGATCAGTACATCTAGGGAGGGATGACCGGCGCGCTGCCCATGAAGGCCCCGAAGAAAACCGCGAGCCCGATGAGGTGGATGACGAAGCTCGCCACCCGCCACGGGCCGTCGGAGAAGTAGCCGAGGGTGATTCCGCCGACCCAGGCCGCGAGCCCGCAGCAGATGAGGAGAGGCCTGATCCGGGCCCACAGATCGGCCCGGGCGCGGAGACGATCACGGGCTCGCCGACCGAGACTCGCTTCATCGCTCATGACGTCTCCCGGGGCGACGAGTTGGCATCCGGAACCCTACCCGTACGGCGCGTGACGTCGGGCTCAGCGACGCGCTCCGTCCGCTGAGGGTGCGAGGGGCCGGCACGGTCGCCACGGGCGGCCGATCCTCGACCCCGCGGGCTCCGGTCCACGGGCAGGTCCTGGTACACACACCCCCAGACTGCGCTCACCCCGTCTCCCCGACTCGGGGCCGCGCGGAATAGCCTGCCGTCATGCGGGTGGTGCGCGGTTGGCTCCCGTCGAAATGCCCCTCGGGCTTAGTCTGCGAGCATGCGCGACATCACGCAGCCGAGCGAACCGAGGCGGCCAAGACGGGCACTGATCTGGTCTGCCGTGTTCCATGGCTCAACTGCGGTTCTCATGGCGGTACTCCTGGTCCTCCGCGTGGTCGTCGCCGGAGAGGTGACGCCGATCATTGTCGCCGTCGGCATCTTGCTGGTCTTCGAGGCCGTGTCGTTCGCCTGGACGCTGCAGCAAATTCGCCATCTGAGTCGGTCCAGCAATTCCGCGAACGTCGTCGAGGCGACCGCGCCGAGAGGAGAGCGCGACACCGCCGAGGATGCATCCGGGAGCCAGTCTTGACCCACGGACAAATCGTCGCTGCTCATCATCGCCGGCGTGACCCCGCTTTGGGGCTGGGACGATCGGTTCCGCAGGCGCGGGCTGGTGACCGCCTGCTCTCTGCAGCAGTGTCGCGGCCGGCGCAGTGCTCTTTCTCGCTCGACGCGCAGTGGCGGAACGAGAAATACCGGACGAGGACACTGAGGAACGCCGCCGTACGCTGAGGCTCCGATGGGGGGGGAGGGGGGCTTCGTGCCCCTGTCGCTGGCAGAGCCGCGAGCTTTCGTGACATCGACGACGCCTCGCGCGGTCGCCTAGCTTGCGCCCAGCGCCGGAATCACGCGGAAGAAACAAGGTCCCCCAGACACGATTCGAACGTGTGACCGGCGGATTAGAAGGCCGCTGCTCTATCCACTGAGCTACTGGGGGTCGGCGACCAGGATATCGCCCGGCGCTCCCGCGCGTGCGCCAGCCCCTGGCGGACACCGCCGCGGCGGGCGTACTCTCCCGGCAACGAGAGCAAAGGAGCACTCATGTCAGACACCGTGACCAAGCGCCTCTGGGTGGCCTACGGCCCGGCGGGCGTCGTCGGAAAGATCCAACGGGATGCCGAGGGCTTCAGCGTCCACATGGCGGGCAAGGACGAGCGGCTGGGCGTCTATCCCACGATGGAGATCGCCAAGAGCGCCCTTCACTCGCACCTCAAGCCTGGCAGCGACCGGCCGGAGTTCCGGGAGCACTGAAAGACGGGCGCCCCGTCCGTGCCGTCGTCGCCGGGCGGGGCGTTCTCGCGTCGGCGATCAGCCGGGCGCTTCCTCGCCGGGCCAGCGGGGTACACCCGCCGACGCGTGGGGTGGTTCGTGCAGCAATACGTACGAGGCTGACCCGCCGTCCGTGGGCATCAGACCCGGGCGGCGCGAGCCTGCCGCGCCGCGGGCTTCGGGGCCGCGAGCAGGGGCATGGCGATGTGGACGAGGGGACCGATCCCGAGCGCGAAGATGACGGTGCCGATGCCGACTGTGCCGCCGAGCAGCCACCCGAGTACGAGGACGGAGCCCTCGACCGAGAGCCGGCATGCCCAGATCGGCCAGCCGAAGCGCGCGTGCATGCCGGTCATCAGGCCGTCTCGCGGGCCGGGGCCGAAGTGGGCTCCGATGTACAGGCCGGAGGCGAAGGCCACGATCACGACACCGGCCACGAGCATGAGCACCTGCAGCCACAGGATGTCGGGGTGGGGGAGGACCCCCAGGGCGAGCTGGATGCTCGTGCCCACGAGCAGGATGTTGGCCACCGTGCCGACTCCGGGCTTCTGGCGGAGCGGGATCCACAGCATAAGCACGCACAGACCGATGATGTTGGTCACCCATCCGATGCCAATCCCGGTCACTCGCGAGACCCCCTCGGCGAACACGGTCCACGGGTCGACGCCGAGGCCGGCCGCGATGGTAAACGCGCAGCCGACGCCGTAGAGAACCAGGCCGATGAAGAGACGGGTGATGCGGGATGCCATGTTTTGATCCAATCATGCGATTGGACGTATCGCTCAATGCCAATTCCGATAATCTGGCCGCATGGACTCGCGCATCTCGGCTCGCACCCTGGCGTCTGCACTCGGCGGATGGCGCGGGAATGGTCCTGCCTATGAGGCGCTGGCGGACGGCATCCGCCTGCTCTGCCTCGACAACAGACTCGCCCCCTCGACGGCGCTGCCCGCCGAGCGCGAGCTCGCGGCCGCCCTGCACCTCAGCCGCACGACGGTCGCGGCCGCCTATCGAAGCTTGCGCGACACCGGACACATCGAGAGCCTGCGGGGGAGCGGGAGTGTGACGCTGCCCCTCCGGCGCACAGACCCCGGTCGCCACGACACCGACGACGTCGCCATCGATCTTCAGCAGGCGAGCCCGGCCGCGTGGCCCGGGCTTCCGGCCGTCGTGCAGGAGGTCATGCAGGATGCCCCGGCCCTGGTCGCACGCATCGGATACGACGTCGTGGGCGATCTCGGTCTGCGTCAGGCGATCGCCGACCACTACGCCGGTCGAGGGCTCGCGACGTCCCCCGACCAGATCCTCGTGACGACGGGGGCCCAGAGCGCGATCCACCTCATCGCGTCTGTTCTCGTGGGCCGCGCCGACCGGGTCATGCTCGAGACGCCGACCTACCCGCACGCGGCGGACGCCTTCCGCCGAGTCGGTGCGCGCCTGATCGGTGTGCCCGTGGATCCGTCGTCGGGGTGGGACCTCGAGCGCGCCGAGCAGAGCTTCGCTCGCGCGCTGCCCACCCTCGCCTACCTCATGCCCGACTTCCAGAACCCGACGGGGCGGACGATGACCGCGTCGGAGTCCAACGCCTTCCTCGCGGGGGCGCGATCGGCGGGCACCGTGCTCGTGCTCGATGAGACCACCGCCCAGCTCGACATTGATCGCGGCTCGGGATCCGCGCCGTTCGGTGACGATGATCGGATCGTGCGCGTGGGATCCCTCGGAAAGACGGTGTGGGGAGGCCTGCGCGTGGGGTGGGTGCGCGCGGCGCCCGAGATCGTGCGCCGCTTGGCCAGCGGCAGACCCGTGCACGACCTCGGGACTCCTGAGATCGAACAGGCGATCGCGGCGCGCATCGTGCCCCGGCTCGACGAGATCGCCCGCCAGCGCGGAGACCTGCTTCGTGCGGGACGCGACACTCTCGTGGCGGAGTTGCGGACCCTGCTGCCGGAGTGGCAGGTGCCCGATGTCGCGGGCGGAGTCTCGCTGTGGGTGGGCCTCGGCGACCCATTGAGCACGCCGTTGGTCATGAACGCGCGGGCGCGTGGACTCGCTCTGTCGGCGGGATCGCGGTTCGCGGTGGAGGGCGGGCACGATCGACACCTGCGCGTACCGTTCACCGCGGCGCCCGCCGCTCTCGAGCAGGCGGCGCACATTCTGCGCGAGGCGTGGGACGACGTGCGCGGCGGACGCACTGTCGCGCCGCGCGAGGACTTCGCCACCGTCGTCTGACGCGGTCATCGCGCGTAGCGCAGGCACTCGACGGCCTCGCTGGACGACCAGAACTCGCCGAGTCTGCGGAAGCCACCCGATGCCGTGTGGAAGCGCTCGGCCGCGTACCGCCAGCCGCCTTCGGCGGCGATCGCGCGGATGTGGCCCACGACGATGCCCCGTGGGTCGGCGATGCGCCACAGGCCTGCGGCGACGTGCGTCGCCGCGCCCCACCCGACCGGACGCGGTGCCGGGGCGAGGTCGTTCCAGAGTGCGGTGCTCATGGCCGTCACGGTAGACCGGACCTCCGACATCGCTCGTCGCGCGGTCGATAGACGCTTCTCCCCGCGGGCCGGATCGGGCGGGTTATCCACAGATCGCCCTTTTCGCTCAGCGGCGCCCTCGTCGCTCCCGTCAGTCTTGCCGTGGCTCCGGCACCCGTCGGGCACACGGGTGCCGGAGCGCACACCACGACGAGAGGACACACGCATGAGCGATCACATCACCCTGGTGGGCAACATCACGGGCGAGTTGGACCAGCGGGCGACACGCGGAGGCGAACCGATCGCCGCCTTCCGCTTGGCGGTGGGCGAGCGCAAGCTGGATCGGGAACGCGGGGAGTGGGTCGACGGACACACCAACTTCTACAACGTCTCGGTGTTCGGCGACCTGGGGGCGCATGCCCTCGCCTCGCTGCGCAAGGGGCAGCGGGTGATCCTGACCGGCCGGCTTCGAGTGCGCGAATGGGAGAACGAGACCAAACGGGGGGTGAGCGCCGATGTCGTCGTCGACGCCATCGGACACGACCTGCGGTGGGGCACCTCTCAGTTCACGCGAACCCCGCGCCCGCAGACCGCGGTAGCGACGTCGGTGCAGGCGGAGGCGTCGACCCCCGTCACCGATGCCGACGGCTGGGCGATTCCGGGCGCGGAGACGGAGACCGCGTCGCCCGATGCCGACGAGTCGAGGCAGCCCGCGCTGGTGGGTGCGGAGGGCGAAGCGAGCCCGTTCTGAGCGCGGCGGCGGCGACGGGCACGACAGCGGGCGCGACGAGTTTCCGCACGGACGGGTTCCCTCGGGGTAATCCGTAGACTCGACCGCGTGGCTCGCCTTCTCGCACGTCCCGTCGCCGTCCTCGCCCTCGCTGCCGCGCTGGGCCTCGCCGGCTGCACGGCGTCGCCCGCGCCGCAAGAGGTGACCACGCCGAACGCCGCGCCGTCGGTCGCCAGCGATGCACCGACGGACGCGGATGCCTCGCCGTCGGCTCCGTCGACCGCAGCATCGACCTCCGCGAGCGCTGCCGCCGCCGAGCTGCCACTGTTCACGCAGACCGTGCAATCGGTCTGGTCGGGTCCCGACCAGGTCTCGGGCCGTGCCTACATCGACGCTCTGGTGAGTGCCGGCTTCGACAAGTCGGCGATGCAGGTCACCGCCGATGCGACGACGGTGGGCAACCCCGCCGAGAGCATCACCTTCTCGGTGCGCCTGGGCGACGAGTGCCTGGTCGGCCAGGTCGGTCCGTCGATCGGAAACCCCGTCACCTCGGTGCTCCCCGCCCTGTCGTCGGGTGGATGCCTGATCGGACAGACGCGCGCCATCAACTGGTGAGCGGGGCCGCCCCGCCCTCGTCGGTGCGCGGCGTCACCGCCCCTAGACTGGAACGGATATGGCCGAATACATCTACTCCATGGTCCGCGCCCGCAAGGCTGTGGGCGACAAGCTGATCCTCGACGACGTCACGATGTCGTTCCTGCCCGGTGCCAAGATCGGCATGGTCGGCCCGAACGGTGCCGGTAAGTCCACGATCCTCAAGATCATGGCCGGTCTCGACACCCCCTCCAACGGCGAGGCCCGTCTGAGCCCCGGCTTCACGGTCGGCATCCTCATGCAGGAGCCCGAGCTCGACGACAGCAAGACCGTGCTCGAGAACATCCAGGACGGCGTGGCGATCAAGCCCAAGCTCGATCGCTTCAACGAGATCTCCGCCCTCATGGCCGACCCCGACGCCGACTTCGATGCGCTGCTCGCCGAGATGGGCACGCTGCAGGAAGAGATCGACGCCGCCGACGGCTGGGACCTCGACTCCCAGCTCGAGCAGGCCATGGCCGCCCTGCGCACGCCCCCGGGCGACGCCTCGGTCGTACCGCTGTCGGGTGGTGAGCGCCGCCGCGTCGCGCTCGCGAAGCTGCTGCTGCAGAAGCCCGACCTGCTGCTCCTCGACGAGCCCACCAACCACCTCGACGCCGAGAGCGTGCTCTGGCTCGAGCAGCACCTGCAGGCTTACAAGGGTGCGGTCATCGCGATCACCCACGACCGGTACTTCCTCGACAACGTCGCGGAGTGGATCGCCGAGGTCGACCGCGGCCACCTGTACCCCTACGAGGGCAACTACTCGACCTACCTCGAGAAGAAGGGCCAGCGGCTCGAAGTCCAGGGCAAGAAGGACGCCAAGCTCGCCAAGCGCCTCAAGGAAGAACTCGAGTGGGTGCGCTCCAACGCCAAGGGTCGACAGGTCAAGTCGAAGGCTCGCCTCGCCCGTTACGAGGAGATGGCTGCCGAGGCCGAGCGCACGCGCAAGTTGGACTTCGACGAGATCCAGATCCCCGCGGGCCCGCGTCTCGGCGGAATCGTGATCGACGCCAAGAAGCTCGAGAAGCGATTCGGCGACCGCTCGCTCATCAGCAACCTGAGCTTTAACCTGCCGCCGAACGGCATCGTCGGTGTGATCGGCCCCAACGGTGTCGGTAAGACGACGCTGTTCAAGACGATCGTCGGCCTCGAGCCCCTCGACGGCGGATCGCTGAAGATCGGCGAGACCGTCAAGATCAGCTACGTCGACCAGTCGCGCGCCAACATCGACCCCGAGAAGACGCTGTGGGAGGTCGTGTCCGACGGACTCGACATCATCACCGTCGGCAAGACCGAGATCCCTTCGCGCGCCTACGTCTCGAAGTTCGGTTTCAAGGGACCCGACCAGCAGAAGAAGGCGGGCGTGCTCTCCGGTGGTGAGCGCAACCGTCTGAACCTCGCGATGACGCTGAAAGAGGGCGGCAACCTCCTTCTGCTCGACGAGCCCACCAACGACCTCGACGTCGAAACGCTGAGCTCGCTCGAGAACGCGCTGCTCGAGTTCCCCGGTTGCGCCGTGGTCATCACGCACGACCGGTGGTTCCTCGACCGCATCGCGACGCACATCCTCGCCTACGAGGGCACCGAGGAGCACCCCGACCAGTGGCACTGGTTCGAGGGCAACTTCGAGGCCTACGAGGCGAACAAGGTCGAGCGTCTCGGCGCCGACGCCGCCAACCCGTCGCGGTCCACCTACCGCAAGCTCACGCGTGACTGACGCGAGCACCCCCAGCGAGGGTCCGGCTCCGGCCGGGCCCTCGCGGCTGCACGTTCCGATCCACCTCCGGTGGGGCGACCTCGACGCGCTCGGACACGTCAACAACACGTCGATGCTCAAGCTGCTCGAAGAGGCGCGCCTCCGCGCCTTCTGGCGCGGCGACGGCGAGGGCGAAGCGCTCCCCACGGCCGTGTTCGACATGAGCGTGCTCGAGAGCGGCGGAGAACGCGCGACGCTCGTCGCCCGGCAGGAGATCGAGTATCTCCGCCCGGTCCCGTACAGCCAGCGTCCCCTCGACGTGCGCATGTGGATCGGTGCGATGGGCGGCTCGAGCGCAGACATCTGTTTCGAGGTCTACAGCCCCGCCGGCGACGCAGCCCCCGTGCTCTATGCACGTGCGACCGCCGTCGTGGTGCTCGTCGACACCGCCAGCGGTCGTCCGATCCGGTGGAGCGAGACCGAGCGCTCGGCCTGGGGACCCTACGTGGGCGACCCGATCGAGTACCGCCGGCGCTCCAGCAAGGGCTGACGGCGAGCGGCACAGCCCCGCGAGACGCTGACTCACGCGAATCGGAGCGTCGACGTCGACGCCGCGATCGGTGAAAGATCCCGGATGCCGTGAGTCCGCGGCATCCGGAAGCTCGGTCACTCGCGCGGGACGCGCACCATGACCTCTTGGGCGACGCTCGCGACGAGGACGCCCTCGCGCGTGTAGATGCGCCCGGTCGACAGGCCGCGGCCGCCGCGGGCGTTGGGGGACTCCTGCACGTAGAGCAGCCAGTCGTCGACGCGGGCCGGACGATGCCACCACATCGCGTGGTCGAGGCTCGCGACGCGCAGACCTGGAGCACTCCACGCGACGCCGTGCGCGCGCAGGATGGTCTCTTGGATGGTCAGGTCGCTGAGGTAGGCGAGGGCCGCGCGATGCACGGCCGGGTCGTCGCCGACGGTGCGACGCAGCTTCATCCACACGGCCTGTCGGGGAACGTGCAGTCCCTCGACCGTCGCGTACACGGACGAGCCGACGTGACGCACGTCGACCGGGCTCGCCGAGAGGATGCGGCGGCTGATCGGGTGCAGGCTCTCGGCGTCGACCGGCGCGGTGTCCTCGGGCTGCGGGACGCCCTCGGGCATCGGCTCGAAATGCTCGAGGCCGGGGTCTTCGTCTTGGAACGACGCGATCATCGAGAAGATCGGCACGCCGGCCTGGAACGCCTGGGTGCGACGCGTCGAGAACGAACGCCCGTCGTGGATGCGGTCGACCGAGAAGGTGATGCCGTCGGCGGGGTCGCCGGGCCGCAGGAAGTATCCGTGCATCGAGTGCACCGTGCGCTCGGTCGGCAGGGTGCGAGAGGCCGCCACGATCGTCTGGGCGAGCACCTGCCCGCCGTACACGCGGCCCGTGGGCATGGCCTGCGACACGCCCGTGAAGATGTCTTCGGTGGTCCGGGCGCCGGCGTCGCGGAGGTCGAGCACCGCGAGCAGAGACGCCACGGGATCGATGGCGTCGGTCACGCTGACTCCCGTTCCGGCGCGGCGAGGTGCGCACCACTTGCTAGTTTAGAGCGGGTGTCCGCCCGCCTGTTGTTCCCCGACCCGCAGGCGGCAGCCGACCTGCTCACCTTCGCCAGTCGCACGATCCGTCTCGGTGACGGAACGGTGCGTCTGCGGGCACGCGGCGGTGTGCTCGTGACGACCGCTGCGCCGCTCGCCCCTCGCGGACTGATGGACAGTACGCCCACCGTTCTCGGGTTGCGCGTCTCGGCCATCGATCCCGAGCTCGAGTGCGATGTCGTCGTTGACGCATCGGCGTTGCTGCCCGCCCCCGACGACGCGAACGCCGTCATGCTGCCCGACACGGCGACGTCGCCGGCGTGGGCGGGCATCTCGCCGCCCCAGGGCGGGTGGGAGCAGACGGATGCCATCGACGCCGCCGTGCTCGCGACGCGAGCCCAGTACGGGGTCGCCGCCGTCGCCGACGCACTCCCCGCCGACGCGGGTGAGGACGTGGTGCGGGTGATCCGCGCGCAGGTGTGGGGGCAGGCCGACGAGGCACTGGCCGGGCTGCCGCTGGGGGTGGCGTTCGCGGCCTTCGCGCTGGGGTTCATCGCCGGCGGCGAAGAGGCGCCCGTGCGCCGCAGCGGCGCGTGGACGCGCGTCAGCCTCGCCCGCGGGCACGTGCTCGTGCGCGGCCCGGTGCGCTCGGGGCTGACCGCGGTGCGCGCCACCGGCAGCTGACCCGCGCTCCCGGGCGTTCGTCCAGGAAGCGCAAAGGTGGCCGCCTTACGGTGGATAGCAGCAAGGGGAGTACTCCCGACACGGCGTATCCGTCATCACGAGTCCACGGTTGGATTCCGGGTAGGTCGGTCCGAAAGGGCGGAGGAGACCTTGACGTCGCGGCAGCATGCCGCCCGTCGAGAGGTATCCCCGTGGTCTCGTTCTCCCGTCTGTTCGACCTCGCCTCGAAAGCCGCAGGCAAGGCCTCGGCCGCGAAGAGCGGCCCCTCCGCCTCCGGAAGCCGCGATTGGCGCGACATGGTGCGCTCGGCCGCCGACGCCGTGACCGGCGACGCGCGCACGCGGACTCCCGGCGCCCCGACCGCCGACACCGCGGATCGGTACGCCCCGCCCGCGGCGGGCCGCCGCACGGCATCCGGAACCGCTCTCTCACCCGACGACCGCGCCGCCATCGCACGCTACGACTACCTGCTGCGCACGGCCGACCCCGACCGCGTCGAGCAGATGCACCGCGAAGCCTTCGCCCGGCTCACCCCGGCGCAGCGCGCGCACGTGCGGGAGCGGATGGATGCCGAGCTCTCACCCCACGAGCGGCCCCGGTCCGACGCGCCCGACGACCTCGCGCGCACCGCGGCTCGGGCCGAGGCGGCGCGGCCGGGGCGCATGTCGTCCCTCCTCGCGAAAGCCGGGAAGGGGGGTCTGATCGGCGCCGGTGTCGTCGGCGCGGGCGGCCTGCTCGCCGCGGTCGCGGGAGGCGCGATCGTCAGCGCCGTTGCCGCACCCCTGCTCGCCCAGGCGATGCAGTCGGGGGTCGACTTCGCGGGGCTCGCGGAGGGCGTCGACCTGGAGGCCATGGCATCCGGAATCGATCTGACCTCGCTCGCCGAGGGAACGGGCATCGGCGAATGGGCCGGAGGGGCCCAGGATGCCGTATCGGGAGCGGGCGATCAGATCAGCGGGTTCGGCGAAAGCCTGTCGAACCTTGACATCCCCGGCTTCGGAGACTTCCTCGGTCGGTGATCAGTCGCTCGCGCGGACGGGCAGCCCCGTATCGGGGCGTCCGTCCTGCTGCGGGCCGCTACCCCGCGGCTCGAACGTGTTGACCATCGCGTAGGCGGCGCGCTCGAGGTAGTCCCACAGGGGTGCCTCGAACGCCGGCGGCAGAGCGATCTCGTCGACGGCGACGCGCATGTGCCGGAGCCAGCGGTCGCGGGCGTCGGGATCGACGTGGAACGGCATGTGGCGCATGCGCAGACGCGGGTGTCCGCGCGTCTCGCCGTAGGTCGTCGGGCCGCCCCAGTACTGCGCGAGGAAGAGCGTGAGCCGTTCGGCCGCGGGGCCGAGGTCTTCCTCGGGGTACATGGGCTTCAGCACCTCGTCGGAGGCGACGCCGCGGTAGAACGCGTCGACGAGTCGGCGGAAGGTGTCCATCCCACCGACCTGGTCGTAGAAGCTGACGGGCTCGGTCACGAGGTGCCCTCCTCATCGGCCCGCGTCGCCGGGGGCGTCGGCTTGGGCGTGTCGACCCCGGGGAGATCGACGGTGGTCGTGGGGGCGGCGTCGTGCACCGGCGACTTCGTCTTCTTGGGCTCCGTCGGCTGCTCCGCCTGGTCGTCGGCGGCGTCGTGCTTGTTGCGGCGCGGGCGCCACACCGGTCGGCTGGCGGCGGGTGAGACCGGGGTCTCCTTCGTCTTCGGCGGATGGGCGCCGCGCACGCTCTGCGCGCCCTCGGCCCCGGTGAGCACGATCGAGTTCAGCTGGGGGAGCGCGATGCCCATCGCGTCGATCGCCCGCTTCAGCCGCGCCCGCAGCTCACGGGCCACGTCGTCCTTCGCGCTCGAGCGGGTCTTCATGACGAGGCGGATGACGAGGGCGTCGCCGCTTATCGACTCCAGGCCCCAGATCTCGGGCTGCTCGATGATGCGCGAGCGCCACTTCGTCTCTTTGGCCATCGTCTTGGCGGCCGACAGCATTGCCTTCTCGACGTCGTCGATGTCGGCATCCACCGGAACGGCGAGGTCGATGATGACCCGTGACCAGCCCTGCGACATGTTGCCGATGCGCGTGATCTCGCCGTTGCGCACGTACCAGAGCGTGCCGTTGACGTCGCGGACGTGCGTGATGCGCACGCTGACGAACTCGACGATGCCGGTCGCGAGTCCCAGGTCGACGACGTCGCCGATGCCGATCTGGTCTTCGGCGACGATGAAGATGCCGTTCAGCACGTCTTTGACGATGTTCTGGGCGCCGAAGCCGAGGCCCGCACCGATCGCCGCGGTGAGCAGCGTGAGCGAGGCGAGGGCGTTCGGGGCGACGATGCCGGCGATCCAGACGAGCGCGACGATCACGAGGATGACGTTGACGATGTTCTGCAGGATCGTGCCGAGCGTGCGCGTGCGTTGCACCAACCGCACGGCGCTGAGGGGCGAGCGGTCGAGGGCCTGCGTGTCGTCGACACGGGCCTTGCTCTTCGCCCCGTTGACGATGCGGTCGACCACGCGGCGGATGATCACGCGCAGGATCCACGCGGCGACGGCGATCCCGATGATGATCCCGAGGATCCGCAACAGCACTCCGCCGAAGCCCAGCAGCTGATCGCCGATCCAGGCCCAGGTGTCGAGATTGGTCAGGTCACCGGGGGAGGTGATCGTGGGCGACGGGGACGGTTCGAGGTTTTCGGCGAGTACGAACATCGGATCAAGACTAACGACGGATGCCTCGGCGCCACCTGAGCGCCGAGGCATCCGTCGAGGGTGTCACGCGTCGCGCGAGCGCAGCGCCACCCAGCCGAGCAGCAGCGGGCCGACGACCCAGCCGGCCATCGTGAGGGCCGGTTCGAGCAGGTTCTCGGTCCCGGGGGAGGTCAGCTCGGCCGCCGCGTTGACGGGCAGGTACTTCGCCGACTCGAGTACCCACATCCAGTCGGGACCCGCGATCGAGAACAGGCTCAGCATGATCGGCAGCACGAACAGCACGCCCACGGTCGCCGCGATCGCGCCGGCGCCGCTGCGGATGAGGAATCCGAACCCGACACCCAGCAGGCTGAAGGACGCCATCGAGACGACACCCAGCGCGAGCGGAACGATCGAGTCGGCAGGCGCGGCCCAGTCGATGGCCGTGCTCGTGATCGGTGTGGTCACGACGATCGCGACGGCGTAGATGACGACGGTGGTGACCGCCATGGTGAGCGCGACGACGCAGGCCCTGGCCAGCAGCACGGCCCCGCGGCGCGGCTCGGCGGTCAGGGTCGAGCGGATCATGCCGGTCGAGTACTCGCCGGTCACCACGATCGCGCCGAGGATCCCGGCGACCAGCATGGTGAACTGCGTGGGGGCGAGGATCACGTTCGTCGGCGCCATGCCGCCGCCCATGCCGCTGGTCGCCACGGCGATCAGCAAGGACATGCCGACGGACAGCGCCGCGGTGACTCCGAGTGACCACCACGTCGAGCGGAGGGTGAGGATCTTGATCGCTTCGCTGCGCAGCAGGTGTGCGAAGCTCAAGCGATGGGCGGATGCCGCGCGGTGAACCGGCGCGGAGGCGAGGGCGGTCATGCCAGCTCCTTGGTCTTGTACTCGACGGAGTCGTCGGTGAGGGCGAGGTAGGCGTCTTCGAGCGAGCCGACGCGGGGCGTGAGTTCGTGCAGGGGGATGCCGTGGGCGGCGGCGATGTCGCCGACCGTCTGCGGGGTGATGCCGGTGATCTGGGCCGCGCCCGGCTCGATCGCCGAGATCGTGGCATCCGGCATCTTCAACGCCGCCACGAGGTCGTCGAGGCGGGGCGAGCGCACGAGCAGCGTGGTGGTGGTCCAGGTGCGCACGAGCTCCTGCAGCGGGGCGTCGGCGAGCACGCGCCCGCGCCCCAGCACGATGACGTGGTCGGCGGTCTGCGACATCTCGCTCATGAGGTGGCTCGACAGCAGCACGGTGCGACCCTCGGAGGCGAGGTGCCGCACGAACTGCCGTACCCAACGCACGCCCTCGGGGTCGAGGCCGTTGACGGGCTCGTCGAGGATCAGCGTGTGCGGGTCGCCGAGCAGGGCGGCCGCGATGCCGAGGCGCTGGCCCATGCCGAGCGAGAAGCCGCCCGCACGCTTGCCGGCGACCGAGGCGATGCCCGTGAGCTCGATGACCTCGTCGACCCGCTCACGGCCGATGCCGTGCGTGGCGGCCATGGCGCGCAGGTGGTTGCGGGCCGAGCGGCCCGTGTGGATCGCCTTGGCGTCGAGGAGGACACCGACTTCGGTCAGCGGGGAGCGCAGGCTGCGGTAGTCCTGGCCCGCGACCGTGACGCGTCCCGACGTGGGGCGGTCGAGGCCGACGATCATGCGCATCGTCGTCGACTTGCCCGCGCCGTTCGGACCGAGGAAGCCGGTGACCCGCCCCGGAGGCACCGTGAACGAGACGCCGTCGACGGCGGTCTTGTCGCCGTAACGCTTGGTGAGGTTGTCTGCAACGATCATGGTTCCACGTTAGGAACGACCACCCCGTCGCCGCGTCCGCCGTGGGGATGATCGTGCGCGACGAGAGGATGACCCGCAGACGACGGATGCCCCCTCCCGAGGGGAGGGGGCATCCGATCAGGCGTGGCGCATTACTGCGCGTCGCGCTCCTGCACGGCCAGCGCACGCTCGACACCGGCGAGGTTCTCGCCGACGAGGCGACGCAGCGCGGGGGCGGCGTCGGCGTTCTGCGACAGCCACTGACGCGTCGCGTCGCGCAGCGCCTTGTTCGCCAGGGCGGCGGGGTACAGGCCCACGATCAGGTACTGCGCGATCTGGTAGCTGCGCGACTCCCAGATGGGCAGCAGCATCGCGAAGTACGGCTCGACGAAGTCGGCCAGCACACCGACGGTGGTGGGGTTGGTGAACCCGGCGGCCGTCGATCGCACGATCGTGTTCGGCGCGTCGGCGCTGTCGATCAGCGACGACCAGGCCTCCCGCTTCGCCTCGTGCGAGGGCAGCGACGCCTTGGCCATGGCCGCGAACTCCCCGCCCTTGGCGGTGTTGTCCGCTGCGCGCGCCTCGTCGATGTCGGCGGCGGTGACCACGCCCGCCGAAGCGAGCGAGACCAGCAGCTGCCACGACAGGTCGGTGTCGATCTCGAGGCCGTCGAGCGAGGTCGACCCGTCGCGCAGGGCCTTGACCGTCTCGGCGTGGGCCGGGGTGGAGGCCGCCGACGCGAACGCGGTGACGAACTGCAGCTGGCTGTCGCTGCCGGCCTCGGCCTTCTGCGCGAGCTCCCACAGGCCGTCGGCGACGCGCTCGCGCGCGGCGTCGCGGGTCGCGGGGGCCACGTACGAGTTCGCGGCGAGCTGCAGCTGGCCCAGCGTCGTGCGCACCGTGGTCGACTCGGTCTCGGAACCGATGTTCTGCAGCACCAGGTCGAGGTAGTCGGTGGCCGAGGCCTCGGCATCCCGCGTCTGGTCCCACGCCGCACCCCACACCAGCGAACGCGCGAGCGGGTCGGAGATGTCCTTCAGGTGCGCGATGGCGGTGGCCAGCGAGCGCTCGTCGAGACGGATCTTCGCGTAGGCGAGGTCGTCGTCGTTGAGCAGCACGAGGTCGGGACGACGGATGCCGCGGAGCTCGGCGACCTCGGTGCGATCGCCGTCGACGTCGAGCTCGACGCGGTGCACGCGCTCGAGGGCTCCCGCATCGTTCAGCGAGTAGAAGCCGACGCCGAGGCGGTGCGGACGGATCGTCGGGTAGTCGCTGGGCGCGGTCTGCACGATCGCGAACCTCGTGATGACGGTTCCTGAGCCTGTCGAAGGGTCGCCGGACTCTTCGATGAGCGGGGTGAGGGTGTTGACGCCCGCGGTCTCGAGCCACTTCTTGGCCCAGTCGCCCAGGTCGCGACCGCTCGTGGTCTCGAGCTCGGTGAGCAGGTCGCCCACCTCGGTGTTCGACCACTGGTGCTTCTGGAAGTACGCCGCGACGCCCGCGAAGAACTGCTCGATGCCCACCCAGGCGGCGAGCTGCTTGAGCACCGACCCGCCCTTGGCGTAGGTGATGCCGTCGAAGTTCACCTGCACGTCTTCGAGGTCGTTGATCTCGGCGACGACCGGGTGGGTCGAGGGGAGCTGGTCCTGGCGATACGCCCAGGTCTTCTCCATCGCGTTGAAGGTCGTCCAGGCGGCCTCCCACTCGGTGGCCTCGGCGGTGGCGATCGTGGACGCCCACTCGGCGAACGACTCGTTCAGCCAGAGGTCGTTCCACCACTTCATGGTGACCAGGTCGCCGAACCACATGTGCGCGAGCTCGTGCAGGATCGTCACGACGCGACGTTCCTTCACGGCATCCGTCACCTTGCTGCGGAAGACGTAGGTCTCGGTGAAGGTGACGGCCCCCGCGTTCTCCATGGCGCCGGCGTTGAACTCCGGCACGAAGAGCTGGTCGTACTTGGCGAACGGGTAGGGGAAGCCGAACTTCTCCTCGAAGTACGCGAAGCCCTGACGGGTCTTGTCGAAGACGTAGTCGGCGTCGAGGTACTGCCACAGGCTCTTGCGGGCGAACACGCCGAGGGGGATGACGCGGCCGTCGGCGCTCGTGAGCTCGCTGTAGGTGGCCTCGTAGGGACCGGCGACGAGAGCGGTGATGTACGACGAGATGCGCGGGGTGGCGGGGAAGTCCCAGCGGGCGGTGTCGTCGGAGACGGCGAGCGGCTCGGGGGTGGGGGAGTTGGAGACGATCTTCCAGCGCGCGGGCGCGGTCACCGAGAAGGTGAACGCGGCCTTGAGGTCGGGCTGCTCGAACACCGTGTACATGCGGCGCGAGTCGGGCACCTCGAACTGCGAGTAGAGGTACACCTCGCCGTCGACGGGGTCGACGAAGCGGTGCAGGCCCTCGCCGGTGTTGGTGTACTCGCAGTCGGCCTGGACGATCAGCTCGTTCTCGGCGGCGAGGCCCTCGAGCGCGATGCGCGAGTCGGCAAACACCTCGGACGGCTCGAGCGAGCGGCCGTTCAGCGTCACCGAGTGCACGGTACGGGCGATCAGGTCGATGAAGGTCGACGCGCCCTCGGTGGCGGCGAAGGTCACGACGGTGCGCGAGGAGAAGATCTCGTCGCCACGCGTGAGGTCGAGCTGCACGTGGTACTCGTGCGTGTCGACGATCGCGCGGCGCTCCTGCGCTTCGATGCGGGTCAGGTTCTCTCCTGGCACTGGCGTTCTCCCGGGGATCTGGGTGGATTGCGGACGACGCCATGGGCGTCACGACCGTCGACGCTGTTGGCGCCGACGACAACCGTATAAGCCTAGTAGCGAGATACCTCGCGTCCGGGCTCTTCATGCAGGTGCGAGGATGTGATCGTGAGCACGACCGACACGGACACCACCCCCGAGACCGTCCTCTATGCGTCTCCCGCCGCGGCATCCGGACCCAAGTGGGTCGAGACGCCCGTGGCGTACGACGGCATCCTCCTCGCCGGCTTCGGCGGGCCCGAGGGCCAAGACGACGTCATCCCCTTCCTGCGCAACGTCACCCGCGGACGCGGCATCCCCGATGAGCGCCTCGAAGAGGTCGCCCACCACTACCGCCACTTCGACGGCATCAGCCCGATCAACGCGCAGAACCGCGCGCTGAAGGCGGCGCTCGAAGCCGAGATCGAGCGGCGCGGACTGGGTCTCCCGGTCTACTGGGGCAACCGCAACTGGGGCCCCTACCTCGAAGAGGCCGTCACCGAGGCCGCCGGGTCCGGGCACACCACTCTGCTGGCCATCGCCACGAGCGCCTACAGCTCGTTCTCGAGCTGCCGCCAGTACCGCGAGGACTACGCCCGCGTGCTCGAGTCGACGGGCCTCGGCGAGACCGTGACCATCGACAAGGTGCGCCAGTTCTTCGACCACCCCGGCTTCGTCGACACGTTCGTCCGCGGAGTGAAAGACGCCGTGTCCGGCTTCGTCGCCGAGGGCATCGCGCCCGATAACATCCGCGTGCTCTTCTCCACGCACTCGATCCCGATGGCGGATGCCGAGCGCTCGGGCCCCCGTGATGGTGGGTTCGGCGAGGGCGGTGCGTACGAGGCGCAGCACAAGGCCGTCGCCGAGGTCGTCATGGCCGAGGTGGCGGATGCCGTGGCCACCGTCGAATGGGAGCTCGTCTACCAGTCGCGTTCGGGCCCGCCCACCCAGCCGTGGCTCGAGCCCGACGTCAACGACGTCATCGCCGAGCTGCCCGGCCGCGGCGTGGAAGCCGTCGCGATCGTGCCCCTCGGTTTCGTCAGCGACCACATGGAGGTGCTCTGGGACCTCGATACCGAGGCCATGGAGGCCGCGGAAGAGGCCGGCATCAAGGCCGTGCGCACCCCGACCCCCGGTGTCGACCCCGCGTACGTCTCGGGTCTGATCGACCTCGTCGAGGAGCGCCTCAAGGGCACCCCGAAGGCTGAGCGCCCGCACGTCACCGACCTCGGTCCCTGGTACGACGTGTGCCGCCCCGGCTGCTGCGAGAACATCCGCGCCGGGTTCAAGCCCGTGGCCGCGGGCATCCGCCCCTGACCACGCTCGACGCCGCCCGTCCCTTCCGAGGGGCGGGCGGCGTCGTCATGTCCGCCCTCGCTGTCCGCGGCTCTCAATAGGATTGGCCCATGCGCATCCACATCGGCACCGATCACGCCGGTCTCGAGTTCTCCACCCAGATCCAGCACCACCTCGCCTCGCAGGGGCACGAGGTCGTCGACCACGGGCCGATCGAGTACGACGCCCTCGACGACTACCCGGCCTTCTGCATCCGCGCGGCCCAGGCGGTCGTGCGCGACCAGGCGGCGGGCGTCGACGCCCTGGGCGTGGTGTTCGGCGGATCGGGCAACGGCGAGCAGATCGCCGCGAACAAGGTGCTCGGCGTGCGCGCTGCGCTCGTGTGGAACATCTCCACGGCCGAGCTCGCCCGCGAGCACAACGACGCCAACGTCATCTCGATCGGTGCGCGTCAGCACACGTTCGACGAGGCCGCGTCGTTCATCGACCGCTTCATCGCGACCCCCTTCTCAGGCGAGGAGCGTCACGCCCGTCGCATCGGCCAGCTGGCGGCGTTCGAGCAGGACGGGGTGCTGCTGCCCGACCCGCGCGCCGGCGAGAAGCCGAACACGATGACCGACGCCAGCGACTCGTTCGACCCCGAGGCAGGCTGATGCCCGAAGGGCATTCCGTCCACCGCATCGCGCGGCAGTTCGACCGCAACATCGTTGGGCGCACGGTCGCGGCATCCAGCCCCCAGGGGCGCTTCGCCGAAGGCGCGTCGGTCATCGACGGCCGCGAGGCGGTCGAGGTGCGTGCCGTGGCGAAGCAGATGTTCCTCCGTTTCGACGGCGACGTCTGGTTGCGGGTGCACCTCGGCATGTACGGCGCGTGGGACTTCTCGGGCGACGTGGTCGTCGATGCGACCATCGCCTCGGCCAATGGCCGCATGGGGCAGACGAACCAGCGCGGCACCGTGCTCGATGACGAGCCGATCCTGGATGCCGCGGGCGAGAACTCCCTGACCTCGATCGGCGCCCCGCGGCGCGCCCGCGTGCGCATGTCGGAGCAGACGACGGGGCTCGAGGAGCAGAACGAGTGGCCTCCGCCGGTGGTCGGGCAGGTGCGCCTGCGTCTGCTCACCGACACCACCTGCGCCGACCTGCGCGGGCCCACCGCGTGCGTACTGCAGACACCCGACGAGGTGCAGGCGACCATCGCGAAGCTCGGGCCCGACCCGCTCGTCGACGACCTCACTGAGGGCGAGGAGCGCTTCACCGCGACGGTGCGCAAGAAGCCCACGCCGATCGGTCTGCTGCTGATGGACCAGGCCGTCGTGAGCGGGATCGGCAACGTGTACCGCGCTGAGCTGCTGTTCCGCGCGCGACAGAACCCGCACACCCCGGGGCGCGACGTGCCCGAGGAGGTCGTGCGCGGCATCTGGCGCGACTGGGCGACACTGCTGCCGATCGGCGTCGAGACCGGTCAGATGATGACGATGGACGGGCTCGATCCCGCCGCCTACCGCCGCGCGATGGCGCGCCGCGCCGACCGGCACTGGGTCTACCACCGCGAGGGGCTGCCCTGCCGCGTGTGCGGAACGGCGATCGTGATGGAGGAGGCCGCCGGGCGCAAGCTCTATTGGTGCCCGAAGTGCCAGGCGTGAGCTCGGGGATTGCCACCGGGCGCGGCGTGGGTTGCGGTCCCTTCGACAAGCTCAGGGACCTGGGTGCGCGAGCGGCCGGTCGCTGCGTTCTAGGCTGATCCGGTGCGTCAGAACCCGAGCTTCGCGATGACCGACGTCGGAGAGATCCGCCGTCTGATCGACCTCAACCCGTGGGTGACCCTCGTCAGCCAGACCGACGACGGCCTCGTCGCCTCGCACTACGCGGTCATGCTCGACGAGACCCGCGACGACCTCACGATCGTCGGACATGTCGGTAAGCCCGACGATGCGATCCTCGGCCTCGGCGAGCGGGAGCTGCTCGTCGTCGTGCAGGGCCCGCACGGCTACATCACGCCTCGCTGGTACGGTGACGTGCCCGCCGTGCCCACCTGGAACTTCGTGTCGGCGCACCTCTCCGGCATCCCGGAACTGCTCTCGCCCGACGAGAACCTCCGCGTGCTCGAACGGCTCGTCGACCGCTTCGAAGGCGACGGCGACGACGCCCGGGGTCTGTACCGCCTGCCCAACGACGCTGCATTCGTCGAGCGTCTCGAGCGCGGAACCGTCGGGTTCCGCCTCACCCCGACGCGCGTGACGGCGAAGCGCAAGCTGAGTCAGAACAGAACGCCCGAGGTGGTCGAGACGATCATCGCGGGCCTCGCCGAAGAAGGCCCCGAACGGGCACCGCTCGTCGCCGAGATGCGCCGCGCCGCCGACGCCCGGGTGCGCCCGTGATCGGCGAGCAGGTCGCGTTCGTCCGCGCCGTCCGCGTGGCAGGACCCGGCCGGGAGTTCCTCCCGACGACCGAGCCCGTCGACCTCGTGCTCGCTGGCGGACACATCGTCGACATTGCGCCGACGGGCAACCTGCGCCCCACCGGCGTGGTGCTCGACGGCGAGGGCGGCTGGTTGCTGCCCGGGCTGTGGGATCACCACGTGCACGCGCTGCAGTGGGCTCTCGTCGCCGACCGCGTGCCCCTCGGCGAGGTGTCGACCGCCCGCGAGGCGGCCGCGATCATGGCGCTCGCCCCCACCGACGACGAGGGCCGCCGGATCGGCGCGGGGTTCCGCGACGGGCTGTGGCCCGACGCACCCTCCCTCGAGATGCTCGACGGGGTCACGGGTGAGGTGCCGACCTACCTCATCAACGCCGACGTGCACAGCGTGTGGATGAACAGCGCGGCCTTCCGTCGCGAGGGCTTCGAGCCCGCGGCATCCGGAGTCGTCGTCGAAGAGGCCGCGTTCGAGATCTCGCGCCGCGTGAACGCCGGAGCCCCGGATGCCGCCGACCGGGCCGTCGAGCGCATGGCACGCGCCGCGGCCGCCCGGGGGATCGTCGGCCTCGTCGACCTCGACATGACGTGGAACGACGAACCGTGGCAGCGCCGCGTTGCCCGCGGATTCGACACGGTGCGCGTGTCGTACGGCACCTACCCGCAGGATCTCGACCGCGCGATCGCCGAGGGGCTGCGCACCGGAGATCCCGTGCGCGGAGCCACGAACGACCTCGTGCGCGTGGGCCCGTTCAAAGCGATCACCGATGGCTCGCTCGGCACGCGCACCGCCGCGTGCGCCCACCACTACCCGGGCGAGGTCGGCAACCACGGCCTGCTCACGGTGCCGCCCGAGCAGCTGGTCGACCTCATGACGCGCGCGACCGCGGCGGGTCTCGAGTGCGCGATCCACGCGATCGGCGACCTCGCGAACGCCCACGCCCTCGACGCCTACGCCCGCACCGGAGCGGTGGGCACGATCGAGCACGCGCAGCTCGTGGCGCACGCCGACATCCCGCGCTTCGCCCGTCTGGGGGTCGCCGCGAGCGTGCAGCCCGAGCACGCGCTCGATGATCGGGATATGACGGATGCCATCTGGGCCGAGCAATCCGCCCAGCCCTACCCGCTGCGCGCCCTGGCCGACAGCGGGGCGAATCTGCGCTTCGGCTCCGACGCGCCGGTCGCACCGCTGGATCCCTGGGCGGCCATGGCATCCGCCGTCTTCCGCACCCGCGACGGACGTGAGGCCTGGCAGCCGCACCAACGGGTCGACATCGACACGGCCATCGCGGCGTCGACCGCGGGCGGATCCACCGCCCCCGCGGAGATTTCACCCGGGGCACTGGCCGACCTGGTCATCGTGGGCGCCGACCCGCGAACGGCCGACGAGCGCGGACTGCGGGCGATGCCCGTGCGAGCGACTCTCGTCGCCGGCCGCGTGACGCACGGCGTCTGACGCGCGGCGCCGGACCCGCGGGCTGGCGCCGCGCGCGCATACGCGCGTGAGGGGTCACCTTCTGTCGCCCGGCGCGACGCGAGGCGACACGAAGTGACCGCTCACGCGGGGGCGCAACGACGGAGGGGGCGGTGCCGAAAAGCACCACCCCCTCCGAAAAGCCGTCTTACGCGGCGAGGTGCGCGAAGAGGAACCAGCGGTCCTTGTCGAGACCGCGCTTGATCTCGATGGCGACGTCCTGGCTCGACATGTCGATCTCGTCGAGGCCCTCGATGGCGGCCTCGATGTCGACCAGCACGGCGTCGATGTCGGCGATCACGGCGCGGATGACGACGTCGGACTGCGCGAAGCCGGCGGGCACCTCGGTGGCCTTCGCCTTGGCGGCGACGGTCGACAGGCGCGAGTCGATGGGAAGACCCAGGGCGACGATGCGCTCGGCGGCCAGGTCGGCCCAGTCCTGCGCGTGCGCCACGACGGTGTCGAGCAGCTCGTGCACGCCGATGAAGTTCGAGCCGCGCACGTGCCAGTGGGCCTGCTTGCCGTTGACGACGAGGGCCTCGAGGCCGATGACGACGGGGGAGAGGAACTGGGCGGTGCCGGAGGCCATGGTCGGGTCGACGGTGGTGGCGGCGGGGGTCTGAACGGTGCTCATGTCTGCTCCTTGTCGCAGTGAACGAAGTCTGTGAGTGCAACGCTACTCACACGGGAGCATTCCGCAAGCAAGAGAAGGCTCGGCTAAATACCTGGTGAAGAGGCAATCCTTACCTTCTCTGGGGACGTCGTGACCGCACCGCCACTCCGATGACGATCGCGAGGGCGGCGACGCAGATGAGGAACGTGAGCGGCGCGCCGACGCCCGTCCACGGCAGCACCCCCGACGGCGGACGGGCGATCGGTGGCTCGGGGCTGGTGACGGCCTGCGTGAGGGTGACCACGGGGAACACGGTGGCTGAGGCGGAGCGCGAGGCGTTGCCCGCCGCGGCGTCCATCCTCAGCCCCACCTCGAGGCGCACCGTCTGTCCGGCCGGGATGATGTCACTGACCCACTCCGCCCCGTCGGGCACGGGCGAGGCGGCGACCACGAGCTGGAGCGCAGATGCCAGCGCCGCATCGGGCACGGTGGCGGAGGCCGGAGCGGCGTCGACGCGCAACGCGGCTCGGGCCGGATCGGCGCCGGCGTTGCGCACCCAGAGCGTCGCGTCCGCCGTCTGGCCGGGAACGAGCTCGCCGACCCCGCCGAACAGCTCGACCGAGCCGTCGCGCACAAAACGCTCTCCGTCCACGCTCACGAGCAGTCGGTCGGGCGCCGCGGCATCCGTCCCCTCCACCGCCGAGGCGGGGCTGGGGGAGAAGATCGGCGCGCAGACGAGGACTGCGATCAACGCGCCGGCAGCCGGACCGGCAGCCTTGCTGCGACGCGCACGGACAGTGTCGAAGGCGAGTAGCACCAGGCCGTAGCCCACCACCGCGACACCGACGGCGGCGACGACCGCCCCGCGTTCCTGTCCGCCGAAAATGGCACCCGGGTATCCCAGGTAAGGCATGGCGAGCACGACCGTGCCCCGCAGCTGCTCCGACTGCACCGGGGGATCGTCGGTGTCGTTGGCGTCGCCGCGCGTGATCAGCAGGCGTTCGCCTCCCATGCTGCTGGTCGTGCCGACGACCCGATGGGTCACCACCGCGGGATCGCCGGAGCGGATCTGGTAGGTCACCACGTCGCCGACCCGCACCGCGTCGATGGAAACCGGGCGCACCGCGATGAGGGTCCCAGGAGGCATGCCGGGCTGCATGCTCCCGGTCAGCACGGTGTACGTCTGCGCGCCGAGGGTCAGGGGCAGCACCACCGTGAGCAGCGCGAAGAGCGACACCACGGCGAGCACGACGGTACCGACGATCGCGCGGGCGCGGGCCCAGCCGCGGTGCGACGGAGCGTCGGGCGGGGTGGTGCGGTGGTCGCGTCGGAGGTTCACGGCTGACACTTCACACCGCCGAGCAATCCGATCTGGAGCAGCCCGGTCACGGCGATCGGGGCACCGTTGCTCGGCACCGACACCCACGCGCCGTCGGTGAGGGCTTGAACGGTGACGACGGAGGGCGTCGAGCCGAGAAAGGTCGTCAGCAGCCCGCCGAGGACGCTCTCGAGCAGACCGGTGTCGATCCTCAGCGAGGTCGCCGTCTGTCTGTCGACGAGGACCCTCGTGGCCCCGGTCGGTGGATAAGTGAGAGTGAGGCGGTACCCCGTCGCGCGGGCCACCGTGTTCCACGACAGGGTGGCGGTGGGTGCGAGGACCGTGCCTCCAGTGGCGCAGCCGATGACGGGCGCCGTCAGAGCACCTGCCGTGAGCGCCGGCGCCGCAGCCGTCGCCTCCGCCTCCCACGCCGCCGACGCGGGTCCGACAGCGGGCGCGGCGAGGACGAGCACCGCCGCAGCCACCCCGATCCCGAGGCGACGGTGCAGATGATTCCGCGCGATCATTGCGTCACCTGAATGGCCTTCACCGAGACGGATGGGGTCAAGGCGGTGCCTTGGATGCTCGAGGGCGCGTCCGCTTTCAGGGTGACGCGCAAGCACAGGTCGACCGATTGTCCCGGCGCGAATCCGCCGGGCGGAGCATAGGACGCGCCGGCGGCGATGATGGTGGAGCTTCCGCACCCTCCCACGTACAGCTCGGTCGTCACGCTCGACGAAGCGGACACGGTCGGAGCCAGGCGCCAGCGCAGAGTGGTGCCGGCGGCCCCCGTCTCGGTCACCGTCAAGACGGGTGAGTCACGCGTTTCACCCGGAAAGAGGGGAACGGCACTCGACCATGCTCCCTGCCACACCGCGGAGATCGCGAAGGCTCCGGATGCCACGGTGCCCGACAACGGCTTCTGCGCCTGCCAATACGCCTGTGCCGCGGCGGTCCCGGTTCCCAGAACCAGGACCGCCGCGAGCAGCCCCGCCCAGCGCAGCCGTCGCGTGACGCCCTCGTCGCGCTTCGACATGGCGGGCGCCGCTCAGCTGGAGGCCTGCGTGAGCGCGAACGAGATGTCGTTGAGGTTGACGCTCGTGGCGACCGCCGTCTGACCCGACGTGGCCGGCTTGAACGTGATGGTCACGGTCGCGGTCGTCGTGCCGGAGTTCGCCTGCGTGAGACGGAAGGTGTTGTTCCCGGTCGAGGTGCCGTAATTCGTCGGCATGGTCAGCGCGACGGTGAGGTTCTGCCCCAGGGTGCTGCCGCTCAGGGTCGCGCCGACCTTGGCCTGCAGGTCGGCCACCAGCGTGTCGCCCGTCAGGGTCACGGTGAGCGGCTGGGTGAGGGTCAGCACGTCACCGGGGACGATGCGGACGTTGGCGAGGTTGCTCACGGGCGTTACGGCTCCCAGGACGCCCTTCAGCGACCAGGTGCCCGCTCCGAGACCGAGGTCGAGGTTTCCGGAGTTGATCGGCGTGGCGGTGAGCGCCTGCACGGTCGACCAATAGGCGTACGTGCCACCGCCGCCGAGCAGCAGCGCAGTGCCGGCGGCGATGGCGAGGATCGCTTTGGCCTTGCGGTGGCGACGCACGGGGCGCTCGGCGGCGGCGACGGGGGTGGGTTCGGTGATCTGCGACATGACGACTCCTGTGTCGGGTGCGGCTTGTGCCACCGAAGCTAAGAGTTCGGTGTGAGTCTCCCGCTACCGATCCGCGTCAATGCGGTACCCGCGGCACCGCGCCTGCGTAGTCCGCTCCCGCGGTGCGTAGCCCCTCAGTAGGCAGTCGGCGGGCTAGCCTCGGCGCATGCCGATCGATCCGCTCGCCTCCGTCCTCGCCCTCCCCGGCGCCGTCCCGGTCATCGATGAGAGCGCGTTCGCGGCATCCGGAGCCCGTGTGGTGGGCGAGGTGCACCTCGCCGCAGGCGCGAGCGTTTGGTACAACGCCGTGCTCCGCGGCGACAGCGCCGCCATCACGATCGGGGAGCGCAGCAACCTGCAGGACAACGTGTCCGTGCACGTGGACGCCGGCCGCCCGGTGACGATCGGCGCCGACGTCTCGATCGGCCACAACGCCGTCGTGCACGGGTGCACGATCGGCGACGGCTCGCTCATCGGCATGGGCAGCGTCGTGCTGTCGGGCGCCGAGATCGGCCCCGGATGCCTCATCGCCGGGGGAGCGGTCGTGCTCGAGGGCACCGTCGTGCCTGAGGGCTCGCTGGTCGCCGGCGTCCCCGCGAAGGTGCGGCGTGCGCTCACTCCCGACGAGCGCGCCAAGATCCTCCGCAATGCGCAGACCTATCTCACGCACGTCGAGCGTCACCGTTCCGCGACGCAGATCCCGGATGCCGCAACCCCGGGCGACGGCGAGACCTCGGGCGCGTAACCTCGCGCGCATGCACATCACCTCTCTCGCCCCGAACGAGGTCTTCGTCTTCGGCTCGAACGCCTCGGGCGCGCACGGCGGGGGAGCGGCGCGCTTCGCGATGGACCGCTTCGGCGCGATCTGGGGTCAGAGTGAAGGCCTGCAGGGGCAGTCGTACGGGATCGACACCATGTCGGGGCTCGACGTCTTCGAGCAGCAGGCGCGACGCTTCGTCGCCTTCGCGGCGGAGCACGACGAGCTCCGCTTCCTCGTGACGGAGGTGGGCTGCGGCATCGCCGGTTATCGGCCGGAGCAGGTCGCGGGCTTCTTCGCGGGAGCGGGCGAGAACGTCGTGCTGCCGGAGTCGTTCACGCGCGAGCTCGAAAGCGGTGGCGCCTGAGAAGAGGTGGAGGGGCTGACGAGAATCGAACTCGCATCATCTGTTTGGAAGACAGAGGCTTTACCACTAAGCTACAGCCCCGGATTTCCGCGGTTCCCTGACGAACCGGGAAGTCGGACGACACCTACTCTACGACACGCTGAGGCCCCTCGCGAACGCCGGGGAGTCGGCATCCGTCGGTCGTGTCGCGCAAGGGGGCCGGTCAAATGGGCGCAGCCAGGGCTATCGACTAGACTTTCAGCGGTCGTTTCGTCGGCGCGTGCCGCGCGCCGCCCCGGGGCGTAGCTCAGCTTGGTAGAGCGCCCGCTTTGGGAGCGGGAGGCCGCAGGTTCAAATCCTGTCGCCCCGACGAACGGCCCCACAGACCACAGGCCCAACCGGCCCCCGCGTGCGCGCGGGCCACACGAGGAGAACGAACCGCATGGTCAACAGCACCGTCGAGAAGCTCAGCCCCACCCGGGTCAAGCTGCACATCACGGTCTCGCCCGACGAGCTCAAGCCGAGCATCGCGCATGCCTACGAGCACATCGCGCGCGACGTGCAGATCCCCGGCTTCCGCAAGGGCAAGGTCCCCGCGCCGATCATCGACCAGCGCATGGGCCGCGGCGCCGTCATCGAGCACGCCGTCAACGAGGGGCTCGACGGGTTCTACCGCGAGGCCGTCGAGGCCAATGACCTCCGTGTCATCGGTCGCCCGAACGCCGAGATCGTCGAGCTCCCCGAGCTCAAGGACTTTTCCGGCGACCTGATCGTCGACGTCGAGGTCGACGTGCGTCCCGAGTTCGACCTGCCGGCCTACGACACCATCACGGTGACCGTCGACGCAGCCGAGGCCGACGAGGCCGGGATCGACGCCGAGCTCGACCGCCTGCGCGCGCGCTTCGGCACGCTCGTGACGGTCGACCGCCCCGCCAAGACGGGTGACTTCGTCGAGCTCGACCTGGTCGCCACGATCGACGGCAACGAGATCGACCGCGCCGAGGGCGTGTCGTACGAGATCGGCTCGGGCGAGCTGCTCGAGGGCATCGACGAGGCAATCGAGTCGCTCACCGCCGACGAAGAGACCACCTTCCGCTCGAAGCTCGTCGGTGGCGAGCACGCGGGCGAAGAGGCCGAGGTCGCCGTCAAGATCACCGCCGTCAAGGAGCGCGAGCTGCCCGACGCCGACGACGACTTCGCCCAGATGGCGTCGGAGTTCGACACGATCGCCGAGCTGCGCGAGTCGCTCAGCGAGCGGGTGTCGCAGCAGGCCGTCTTCACGCAGGGTTCCGCCGCGCGCGACAAGTTCATCGACGCCCTCCTCGAGGCCGTCGAGATCCCCGTGCCGCCGCAGCTCATCGAAGACGAGGTGCACACCCACCTCGAGGGCGAGAACCGCCTCGAAGACGACGTGCACCGCGCCGAGGTCACCGAGGCGAGCGAGAAGCAGTTCCGCACGCAGATGGTGCTCGACAAGATCGCCGAAGACGCCAACGTGCAGGTGTCACAGGACGAGCTGACCCAGTACCTCATCCAGTCGGCTGCGCAGTACAACATGGCGCCGCAGGACTTCGTCAACGCGCTGCAGCAGGGCAACCAGCTGCCCGCGCTCGTCGGTGAGGTCGCCCGCAACAAGGCCCTCGCCATCGCGCTCGGCAAGGTCACCGTCGTCGACACCGACGGCAAGCCCGTCGACCTGACCGGTTTCGTGGCCGTCGAGGGCGAAGAGCCCGCCGAGGGTGACGACGCCGCCGACGAGGCTCCCGCCGACGAGGATGCGGCCGAGGAGGCCCCCGCGAAGGCTCCCGCCAAGAAGCGCGCCCCCGCGAAGAAGAAGGCAGCTGCCGACGAGGCTCCCGCCGACGAGGCCGCCGCTGAGGAAGCCCCCGCGAAGGCTCCCGCCAAGAAGCGCGCCCCGGCGAAGAAGAAGGCCGACGCCGCTGACAGCGAGTAAGCCATGACGGAGGGGGTGGATGCCACGGCATCCGCCCCCTTCTTCGTTCCCGGATGCCGTCCAGCGCGTCGATCGCGCGGCGTGTCCTGGACGCCCGGCACCCGGGACACCAACCCCTGCCCAGTGTCCAAAACACGCCGCACGTCCCGACGGTCAGCGGCGCGTCGTGGACACTCGACAGGCCTGATGAAGAGAGATGCGACACATGGACGACTGGCAGAACAGAGTGGATGCCGTCTGGGCCGATGACGCGCTCAGCCCCGAAGACGTGATCGTACGCATCGACGAGCTCGCCGCCGAGCGGCCGGCCGATGACGCCGTCGCGCTGTTCGAGCGCGCCGGAGCGCGTGACTCGGCCGGAGTCGAGGGCGAGGCCGAGGTGCTGTACCGCCGCGCGCTCGAGATCGGCCTCGACGACGAGCGCCGCACGCGCGCCACGATCCAGCTGGCGAGCACGATCCGCAACCTCGGTAAGACCGAGGAGTCGCTCGCGATGCTGCAGGCCGAATACGAGCGCGAACCCCGCGGTCCGCTGCACGACGCGGCCGCCGCCTTTTACGCCCTGGCGCTGGTGTCGAGCGGCGAGCCCGAGCGGGCGGCATCCGTCGCCCTTCAGGCCCTCGCACCGCACCTGCCCCGCTATACCCGGTCGGTGACCGGATACGCGCGAGAAATCGCCGGAACACCGCACTGATCCGCCCGCGGCGAACACGGCATCCGGGGTCGGAGGCCCCCGGTAGATTCATTGCAGATCACGGAAGAGGAGCACACATGCCCGAACCCCTTATGGCAACGAGCGTCTTCGACAGACTGCTCAAGGACCGCATCATCTGGCTCGGTTCCGAGGTGCGCGACGACAACGCCAACGAGATCTGCGCCAAGATCCTGCTGCTTGCCGCAGAAGACCCGCAGAAGGACATCTACCTCTACATCAACTCGCCCGGTGGCTCGATCACGGCCGGCATGGCGATCTACGACACGATGCAGTTCGTGCCGAACGACATCGTCACCGTCGGCATCGGCATGGCGGCGTCGATGGGCCAGCTGCTGCTGACCAGCGGCACCAAGGGCAAGCGCTACATCACGCCCAACGCCCGCGTGCTGCTGCACCAGCCGCACGGTGGCTTCGGCGGAACCTCGAGCGACATCCAGACGCAGGCGCAGCTCATCCTCGACATGAAGCGTCGTCTGGCCGAGATCACCGCGGCCCAGACCGGCAAGAGCGTCGAGCAGATCAACGCCGACGGTGACCGCGACCGCTGGTTCACCGCTCAGGAAGCCCTCGAGTACGGCTTCGTCGACCACATGCGCGAGCACGCCACCGACGTCACCGGTGGCGGCGGAACCGCAGCGGTCTGAGGCGAGAGGAAAAGGACACCCACATGAACATCCCCACCTTCGGCGGCGCAGCGTCTCACATGCCGTCCAGCCGCTACGTCCTTCCTCAGTTCGAGGAGCGCACGGCCTACGGCTACAAGCGTCAAGACCCCTACAACAAGCTGTTCGAAGACCGCGTGATCTTCCTCGGCGTGCAGGTCGACGACGCGTCGGCCGACGACGTCATGGCCCAGCTGCTCGTTCTCGAGTCACAGGACCCCGACCGCGACATCATCATGTACATCAACTCGCCCGGTGGCTCGTTCACGGCCATGACGGCGATCTACGACACGATGCAGTACGTCTCACCGCAGATCCAGACGGTCGTGCTCGGCCAGGCGGCCTCGGCTGCCTCCGTGCTGCTGGCCGCCGGCGCTCCCGGCAAGCGTCTCGCCCTGCCGAACGCCCGCATCCTGATCCACCAGCCCGCGATGGGCGAGGCCGGTCACGGACAGGCGTCCGACATCGAGATCCAGGCGCAGGAGATCCTCCGCATGCGCACCTGGCTCGAAGAGACGATGGCGCGCCACACCGGTCAGGACGTCGCCAAGGTCAACAAGGACATCGACCGCGACAAGATCCTCTCTGCCGCCGAGGCGATGGAGTACGGCATCGTCGACCAGGTGCTCACGACCCGCAAGCGCACCCCGGCGGCCCTCACCGCCTGACGCACTCGCGACACGACCAAGCCCCGCAGACCCGTTTCGGTCTGCGGGGCTTCGTCGTGCGCGGGCTTTGCGGTGCGCGGGGCTCGGTGCCGCGCAGGCCAGTGCTGCGCGGGGCTCGGTGCCGCGCAGGCCAGTGCTGCGCGGGGCCAGTGCTGCGCGGCGTCAGCGCTGCGCGGGGCAGTGCTGGGCGGGGCCAGTGCTGCGCGGGGCCAGTGCTGCGTTGTGCGCGCTCTTGCGGTGCGGCGCGTGCGGCGGTCCCCACACATCGCGAGACTGCATCTCGCTGACGAACCGGCGTCAGGCTGCAGCGGAGATGTCAGCGAGATGCAGTCTCGGCGTCGCCGCGCGCCACCATGGCGGGGCAACGAGCGCGGCGGGTCGACGTTCGTGGTGATCCGGCGGGCGAACGGATGCCGGGAGTCCGCCCTCGGCGATCATGACGCCGCCGCGCGCGCGAATGCCCTCGGTTCGCCCGGGCTCGGGTTAGGCTCGGGTAACACACCGGCGCAGGCCGGGTGACGGGAGGATCCGCGATGGCACGTATCGGTGAGAGCGCCGACCTGTTCAAGTGTTCCTTCTGCGGCAAGAGCCAGAAGCAGGTGCAGCAGCTGATCGCCGGTCCGGGCGTCTACATCTGCGACGAGTGCGTCGAGCTCTGCAACGAGATCATCGAAGAGCGCATGGCCGAGTCGTCGGCCGGCGAGGTCGCCGAGTTCGACCTGCCGAAGCCGCGCGAGATCTTCTCGTTCCTCGAGGAGTACGTCGTCGGGCAGGAGCCCGCCAAGCGTGCTCTGGCCGTCGCCGTCTACAACCACTACAAGCGCGTGCGCTCGCACGACACCCTTCAGCCCGCGGAGCAGCGCGCCGAAGAGATCGACATCGCCAAGAGCAACATCCTGCTGCTCGGGCCCACCGGTTGCGGCAAGACCTACCTCGCCCAGACGCTCGCGAAGCGCCTCAACGTGCCGTTCGCCGTCGCCGACGCCACGGCCCTCACCGAGGCCGGCTACGTCGGTGAAGACGTCGAGAACATCCTGCTCAAGCTGCTGCAGGCCGCCGACTTCGACGTCAAGCGTGCCGAGACCGGCATCATCTACATCGACGAGGTCGACAAGATCGCCCGCAAGGCCGAGAACCCCTCGATCACGCGCGACGTGTCGGGCGAGGGCGTGCAGCAGGCGCTGCTGAAGATCCTCGAGGGCACGGTCGCCTCGGTTCCGCCGCAGGGCGGCCGCAAGCACCCGCACCAGGAGTTCATCCAGATCGACACGACGAACGTGCTGTTCATCGTGGCGGGCGCGTTCGCGGGTCTCGAGGAGATCATCTCGGCCCGCGTCGGCAAGCACGGCGTCGGCTTCGGAGCTCCCCTCCAGCGCAAGGAAGACGCGCCCGACCTCTTCAGCGAGGCGCTGCCCGAAGACCTGCACAAGTTCGGTCTGATCCCGGAGTTCATCGGTCGCCTGCCGGTCGTGGCATCCGTCTCGCCCCTCGACCAGGACGCGCTCACGGAGATCCTGACGACGCCCCGCAACGCGCTGATCAAGCAGTACCAGCGCATGTTCGAGCTCGACGGGGTTCAGCTCGAGTTCGACGATGATGCCCTGCGCGCGATCGCTGATCTCGCCGTCAAGCGCAAGACCGGCGCCCGTGGCCTCCGCGCGATCCTCGAAGACGTGCTTGGCCCGATCATGTTCGACGTGCCTTCGGCCGACGACATCGCCAAGGTCGTCATCACCCGCGCGGCCGTCGAAGACGGGGCGCAGCCGACGATCGTGCTGGCGCAGAAGCGCCGCAGCGCCTGACCGCGTTCCCCGTGGTCCACGGGCGCGGCGAGCAGCTGCGGGTGAGCCCCCTCACCGTCGGGGGTCTGACCCGCGGGGCCCGGTTGATCGTGCGTGATCGTCCGGATGCCGCGCTGGCGACGCTCGTCGAGGCTTTGCGCGCCGAGCGGTTCGACGTCGGCGACGATCGGGGGTCGAAGGCGTTGTCGGCACGCGGCTCGCTTGCTCGGCTGGCGCTGACGGATTTCGGCAGGGCACCGGGCAGCAGGTGCCCGGGCCATCGGCCGGCACGATGTTCTGAGGCGGGCAGGATGGAGGGATGCTGTCGGATCTCTCCCTCCCCGTGACCCTCTCGAGCCGAACCGGGGCCGTGCGGGTGCGCCGCGCTGTTCCCGGCGACCTGCCCGGGTTGATGGCGCTGCTCTCGGACGACCCGATCAGTGCGGCCCGCGGTGATCGGGGCGACGACTCCGATGAGGGGGCCTACGCCGCAGCGCTGCGGAGGGTGTTGGACGCCCCGCTGAACGACCTCCTGGTGGTCGACGATGCGGCCGGCCGTCTGGTCGGCACCCTGCAGCTCACCGTGATCCCCGGCATGGCCCGGCGCGGTGCCACCCGTCTGCTCGTCGAGGCCGTGCGCGTGTCGTCGACCGAGCGATCGTCGGGCATCGGCACCGCCGTCATGCAGTGGGTGATGCACGTCGCCGCCGCGGCGACCGCCGCGACCCTCGTGCAGCTGACCTCCGACGCCGCGCGCGTGGACGCCCACCGGTTCTACACGCGCCTCGGCTTCGTCGACTCGCACGTCGGCTTCAAGTACGCGGTTTGACGACGTCGGGCCCGGACGCACGACGCGACCGGGCCCGACGATCGGCCGACCTCAGCCGGCGAGACCGCGGCGTTCGAGGAGCGGCTGGATCTCGGCATCCCGACCCCGGAAATCGCGGTACGCGGCAAGAGGATCGCCGGAACCACCGACCCCCAGGAGCCTCTGGCGGAAGCGGTCGCCGTTCTCGCGTGTGAGGCCGCCGTTCGCGCGGAACCACTCCACGGTGTCGGCGTCGAGCACCTCGCTCCAGATGTAGGAGTAGTACCCGGCGCTGTAGCCGCCCGAGAACACGTGGGCGAAGTACGTCGAGGCGTAGCGGGTCGGAACGGCCGGGTTGTCGAGACCGATGTCGGCGAGGGCGCGCGCCTCGAAGGCCGCGACGTCGATGTCGGCCGACGCCTCATCGACCGAGAGGCCGTGCCATGCCTGATCGATCCACGATGCGGCGAGGTACTCGCTGGTTGCGAAGCCCTGGTTGAACGCCTCGGAGGCGTGCAGGCGCTCGACGACGTCGGCGGGCAGGGGCTCGTCGGTGTCGATGTGACGGGCGTAGTTCGTGAGGACCTCGGGCCAGAGGATCCACATCTCGTTCACCTGGCTGGGGAACTCGACGAAGTCGCGGTACACGGCCGTTCCGCCGAAATGCGGGTAGGTCACGGTGGCGAAGAGGCCGTGCAAGGCGTGACCGAACTCGTGGAAGAGGGTGGTGACCTCGTCCAGCGTGAGCAGCGTCGGGGTTCCGGGCGCGGGCTTGTTCACGTTGAGGTTGTTGACCACGACCGGGGCCGTGCCGCGCAGGGCCGACTGCGTCACGATCGAGTTCATCCACGCGCCGCCGCGCTTGCTGTCGCGCGTGTACAGGTCGAGCAGGAACAGGCCGAGCTCGCTGCCGTCGGCGTTGTGCACCTCGAACACGCGCACGTCGGGGTGGTACCCCTGCAGGTCGTGACGTTCGGTCATGCGGATGCCGTAGAGCTTCTCGGCCGCGAAGAACACGCCGTCGCGCAGCACGCGCTCGGCCTCGAACCACGGACGCAGCGCGGCGCGGTCGAGGTCGTACCGCTCAGCGCGGACCTTCTCGGTGTAGAACGCCCAGTCGTGGGCTTCGATCCGGATGCCGTCGGCATCGGCGATCTTCTGCAGCGCCTCCTGCTCGGAGCGGGCGTTGGCGGCAGCGGGGGTGGCGAGTCGGCGCAGCAGGTCGCGCGCGGCATCCGGAGAACCCGCCGTCTGATCGGCGAGGACCGCGGCGGCGTGCGAGGGGTAGCCGAGCACCGCGGCGCGCTCGGCGCGCAGGCGCACGATCTCGCGAAGGACCGCGCGGTTGTCGTTGTCGTTGCCGCGGGTGGCGCGCGAGCGCGAGGCCTCGAGCAGGCGGCGGCGGCTCTCGCGGTTCGTGAGCGAGGCGAGCAGGGGGTGGCCCGTGTACAGCGTGAGGTTCACGACGTAGCGACCGTCGAGTCCGCGGCTCGTGGCCGCCTGCGCCGCGGCCGAGAGTTCGCCCTCGCTCAGGCCGTCGAGTTCTTCCGCGGTGTCGAACACCACCGCAAGGTCGTTGGTGTCGGCGAGCAGGTTCTTCTCGAACGTCGTCGTCAGCACCGACAGTCGCTGGTTCAGCTCCGTCAGCTTCTGCTTCTGCGCGTCGTCGAGACCGGCGCCGGCCAGCGACATCTCGCGGTGGTACCGCTCGACGAGGTAGCGGCTCTCGGCGTCGAGGTCGAGGTCGTCGAGCTGCGCGTGCACGGCGGCGATCCGCGCGAACAGGTCGGCGTCGAGCTGGATCGCATCGCGGTGCGCCGACATGAGGGGAGCGAGCTCCTCTTCGACGGCCTGGATCGCGAGGGTGCCGTCTGCGGATGCCACGGTGTAGAAGGTGCGCGCGACCCGGTCGAGCACCTGCCCGCTGCGCTCCAGCGCGACGAAGGTGTTCTCGAACGTGGGCTCGTCACTCTGCGCGGTGATCGCGTCGACCTCCGCCCGCTGCGCGGCGAAACCGGCGCGGAATGCGGGGAGGTAGTGCTCGACGTCGATGCTGCCGTAGGGCGGCAGGTCGTAGGGGAGCGAGGGCGGCGCGAGGAGGGGATTGTTCACGGCATCCGTCATTCATCCAGCCTAGGCGCAGTCTTCAATGGGATGCAGAGAAAATGTTGCAAAGAAACACGTGCAAAGGTACCTTTGCACTCATGGTCGAGCAGTCGAAGCCCCGCGAAGAGCGTGTTCTGGATGCCGGAGCGCTCCGCGCCCTGGCGCATCCGCTGCGCGTGCGGCTCTACGACATCCTCAGCCAGTACGGCCCGCAGACCGCGAGCAGCCTCGCGGAGCTGACGGGGGAGTCGACCGGAGCGACGAGCTACCACCTGCGGGCGCTCGCCCGTCACGACCTCATCCGCGAGGTCGCCGATCGGGGAACCGCCCGCGAACGCTGGTGGGAGCGCCCGGCCGGCAGCGTCACGCTCACCAACCCCGAGCTCGAGCACACGCCGTCGGGACGCGCCGTGATGGAGGCCGTGCACTCCGAGACGCTGACGCTGCGCCACCAGCAGCTCATGCACTTCGCCACCCACGGGTGGGACGAGGACGAGGATTGGCGCGACGCGTCGGTGATCTCGACCGCGACCGCGCGCCTGACCGCCGAGCAGTCGCGGGATCTCGTGCAGCGCATCGGCGCGCTGATCGACGAGACCGTCCAGCGCTACCGCAACCAGGAGGGCGAGGGCGTCCGCCCCGTGACGATCCGCAACGACGTCTTTCCGCTGCCGACCGAGAGGGGCTCCGCATGACCGCCGTCACCCGCACCATCGTCCTGCCGGTGCGTCCCACCCGACTCGAGGCCGCGCTGCTCGCGCTGTCGCGGGTGATGGCCCGTGTCGCCGAGGAGCGGATGCGCCGTCGCGCGTGGGAAGTTGAGACGGAGCCGGCACGGCGGGCCGGTCGCGCCGCGTCGCAGGCGATGTCGGCGGATGCCGTGCGGTACCTGCTGCCGCGGTGACGCCGGAGGTCCCTGAGCGTGTCGGAGGGATCGGAGCGCGCGTGCAACCCAGGTCCCTGAGCCTGTCGAAGGGCCCGGGACCCGCGTGTGCCCGGTGGCTTCGACAGGCTCAGCCACCGTGCCGAGCAACCCGCGAACGCCCGGTGGCTTCGACAGGCTCAGCCACCTCTCGCCCCGCAATGAAGCGAGCCCGCCGACGCGCGAAAGCGTCGACGGGCTCAACAATCGCGAGCGATGAAACTCAAGCGAACTCGGCGTCGTCGTCGTAGCGCACGACGACCTCGCCCGTGGCATCTTGGCTCACGATGACCCCGGTGTCGAGCTCGGCCACGGGGCGTCCCTCGAGGAAGGTCAGCGTCCACTTCGGAGCGGGCGCGCTGAGCCCGTCGGGGTTCAGCGCGGCCTCGACGGCGGCGATCTGGGAGTGAAGGACCTCGGGAACAGCCTTGGGCGGCTGTTCGCGGGCGGTCCAGCGGGTTCCGAGTTGCATCAGGCCTCCTGGGGTGCGAACACGATGTCGGTCACGGTGGTGGTGTCGGCCTCGGCGAACGAGATCGTCTCGATGCGGCCCACGGCGCGCAGGTCGCCCTCGGCGAGACGCAGGGCCTCGACCTCCGGCCCCGACACGGTGAGCGAGGTCACCTGCGTCTTCTGCGAGGCCTTGGCCTCGGTCTTGGCGCGACGGATGCCGATGAGCGCGGCGCTCACGGCGGTGAGCACGGCCGGGTCGCCCTCGATGCCGAGCGGCTCGGGCCAGGCCGCCGTGTGCACCGAGCCCTCTTCGAACCACGACCACACCTCTTCGGACGCGAACGACAGCACAGGCGCGAACAGACGGACCAGCGTCGACAGGGCCGTGCGCAGCGCCAGGGCGGCCGAGGCCTGGCCCACGTCGGTCTGGTCGTACGCGCGCTCCTTCACGAGCTCGAGGTAGTCGTCGCAGAACGTCCAGAAGAACGACTCCGTGATCTCGAGCGCCCGCGCGTGGTCGTACGCCTCGAAGGCGGCGGTGGCGTCGCGCACCACGGCATCGAGGGTCGCGAGCATCGACGCGTCGAGCGCGTGCGTCACCTCGGCGCCCTCGGGCACGGGGAACGACAGCACGAACTTCGCCGCGTTGAGCAGCTTGATGGCGAGGCGGCGACCGATCTTCACCTGCGTCGGGTTCTGCGGGTCGAACGCCGCGTCGGTGCCCAGGCGGCTCGACGCCGACCAATAGCGCACGGCGTCGGATCCGTGCTGCTTGAGGATGTCGGCGGGCGTGACGACGTTGCCCTTCGACTTCGACATCTTCTTGCGGTCGGGGTCGACGATGAAGCCCGAGATCGCGGCATCCGTCCACGGACTGCGGTCGTCTTCGAGGGCGCTGCGCAGCATGGTCGAGAAGAGCCACGTGCGGATGATGTCCTGTCCCTGCGGGCGCAGGTCGAACGGGGCGACGAGGTTCCACAGCTCTTCGTCGCGCTGCCAGCCGCCGGCCAGTTGCGGGGTGAGCGACGAGGTCGCCCACGTGTCGAGGATGTCGCGCTCGGCATCGAACCCGCCGGGAACGCCCCGCTGGTCTTCGGTGTAGCCCGGGGGCACGTCCACCGTCGGGTCGACCGGCAGCGACGCGAGGTCGGGCGTCAGCACGCGCGAGTAGTCGCGCTCACCGCTGTCGTCGAGTCCGTACCAGACCGGGATCGGCACGCCGAAGAACCGCTGACGCGACACGAGCCAGTCGCCGGTGAGGCCGCTGGTCCAGTTTTCGAAGCGCACGCGCATGAAGTCGGGATGCCACGACATCTCGCGACCGAGCGAGATGAGGCGCTCGCGCAGCTCGGCGTCGCGCGCGCCGTTGCGGATGTACCACTGGCGCGTCGACACGATCTCGAGCGGGCGGTCGCCCTTCTCGAAGAACTTCACGGGGTGGGTGAACGGCTTGGGAGCCCCCTCCATGGCGCCGGACTCCTGCAGGAGCTCGACGATGCGCTTCTTCGCGCTGAACACGGTCTTGCCCGCGAGCTCGCCGTAGGCCGCCTTCGCGGCATCCGTCACGATCACATCGGGGGCCTCGGCCACGATGCGGCCGTCCTTGCCGATGATGGTGCGGTTCGGCAGGTCGAGCTCGCGCCACCAGATGATGTCGGTCACGTCGCCGAAGGTGCAGATCATGGCGATGCCCGATCCCTTGTCCTTCTGCGCGAGGGGGTGCGCGAGCACCGGCACCTCGACGTCGAACAGGGGCGTGCGCACGGTCGTGCCGAACAGCGGCTGGTACCGCTCGTCGTCGGGGTTGGCCACCAGTGCGACGCAGGCCGGTAGCAGCTCGGGGCGAGTCGTCTCGATGAACACGTCACCCGAGCCGTCGGTCTTGGCGAAGCCCACGCGGTGGTACGCGGCGGGCTGGTCGCGGTCTTCGAGCTCGGCCTGGGCGATCGCGGAGCGGAAGTCCACGTCCCACAGCGTCGGCGCCATCGACTGGTACGCCTCGCCGCGCTCGATGTTGCGCAGGAACGCCAGCTGGCTCGTGCGAATCGAGTCGTCGGAGATCGTGCGGTAGGTCTGCGTCCAGTCGACGCTGAGACCCAGCTCGCGGAAGAGCTCTTCGAACTGCTTCTCGTCTTCGATCGTCAGCTGCTCGCACAGCTCGATGAAGTTGCGGCGGCTGATGGGCACCTGGTCGGCGGCCTTGCTGCTCTTGTTGTCGCCGCCCGCGAACGGCGGGGTGAAGTCGGCGTCGTAGGGGAGCGAGGGGTCGCAGCGCACGCCGTAGTAGTTCTGCACGCGGCGCTCGGTCGGCAGGCCGTTGTCGTCCCAGCCCATGGGGTAGAACACCGTCTTGCCGCGCATGCGCTCGAAGCGCACCTTCACGTCGGTGTGCGTGAACGAGAACACGTGGCCGATGTGGAGGCTTCCGGATGCCGTCGGCGGCGGGGTGTCGACGGAGTACACGCCCTGGCGGCCGAGCTCGGCAGCACGCAGGCGGTCGAACACGTAAGTGCCGCGTTCACGCCAGGCGGCGTCCCATTTCTGCTCGAGGCCTTCCAGGGCGGGCTTGTCGGGAATGGTGGCCATAGGGGTACTCCTCGAGCGATATGGGCGGCACTGTGTGAGCGTGCCTGATGGGTTCTGCGTCCACGATACCGGGGGTCTCGCGCTAGCGCGCGTCGAGGCGCGCAGACTCAGTGATTCGCGCAGATTCAGCCCGGAGGGGCGGATGCCGGCTGAGCTTGTGCGGATCGCTGAGGTGGTGTTGGGCCGTGGGTGGGCGGCGGCGCAGGCTCCGTCATTCGCGCATCCTCAGCCCGGAGGGGCGGATGCCGTGTGAGCTTGTGCAGATCACTGAGGTTGTGTTGGGCCGCGGGTGGCGGCGGCGCAGGCTCCGTCATTCGCGCATCTTTAGCAGGGAGGGGCGGATGCCGTGTGAGCTTGTGCGGATCGCTGAGGTGGTGTTGGTCCGCGGGTGGGCGGCGGCGCAGGCTCCGCAATTCGCGCATCCTCAGCCCGGAGGGGCGAATGCGGGCTGAATTTGTGCGGATCGCTGAGGTGGAGTTGGGCCGCGGGTGGGCGGCGGCGCAGGCTCCGTCATTCGCGCATCCTCAGCCCGGAGGGGCGGATGCCGTGTGAGCTTGTGCGGATCACTGAGGTTGTTCGGGCGGGCGCGCAAGCCGCGCCCGCTCAGCGTCAGGGATTCGCGCAACCTCGGCCCCCGGGGGCGGATGCCGACTGAACTTGTGCAGATCGCCGAGTTTGCTCCGTCTCCAGCGACGGCGCGACAGCAGTTCTCCCCAGCGCGCATCTCATCCACAGGGGCCGCCGCCCTGCGTTTTCGCTGGTGCAGGCGGGCGACGATGGCGCGCATGGATGACACCTCTGCCCGTGCTGTCGCGACGCGAACCGCTGAACTCGGAGGCGTTGTTCGCCCGACGCGCCTGGTCCGAGAGGGGCACAGCCGCCACCGCATCGCTCAGGCGCTCCAACAGGGGCTGGTCCTGCGAGTCAGACGGGATTGGATCGCCGTTCCGACTGCGGATGCACATCTGGTCTCCGCGGCGCGGACGGGGGTCGTGCTGTCCTGCGTCACAGCCGCCGACAGGCGTGGGCTGTGGGTCGCCGAACGTCCGGACAAGCCCCACGTCGCGTATCCCGGCCGCGGACGGATCGACGGGCCTGCCGCTGTCGTGCACTGGCATCGGGCGATCGTCCCTCGGCATCCGGATCTGCTCGAAGATCACATCGAGAACGTCCTGCTGACGGTCGCCGCGTGTCAGCCGTACGAGGCGGCTCGTGCGATCTGGGACTCGGCGCTGAACAAGAAGGTGATCGAGCTGGCGCACCTGCGCCGTCTGCCGTGGACCGGTGCCGCACGACGTCTCGTACACGAGGTGTCGCCATGGGCTGATTCCGGGCTCGAGACGTTCGTCATCGTCCGGCTGCGGTGGCTGGGCCTGCCGATCCGGACGCAGATCTGGATCGCCGGTCATCGCGTCGACTTCCTCATCGGAGAGCGACTCGTTCTCCAAGTCGATGGGGGACACCACGTCGGGGCGCAGCGGACAGAGGACATTCGGCACGACGCCGAACTGATGCTCCTCGGGTACCACGTCATCCGCGTCGGATACGAGCAGGTCGTGAACCGCTGGCCCGAGGTGCAGGAGCAGATCATGCACGCCGTGGCGCAGGGGCTGCACAAGGCGTAGGAGATCAACCGCCGCGCAAGGTCGGCGATTCGCGCAACCTCAGTCCAGAGGGGCGGATGCCGACGGAGATTGCGCAGATCGCTGAGGTGGTGACGGCCGGGCGAGGGCGTCGCCGCGCAAGCTCCGCAATGCACGCAACCTCAGTTCGGAGGGGCGGATGCCGCCGGAGGTTGTGCAGATCGCTGAGGTTGCGAGCGGCAGGCGGGGGTCGCCGCGCAAGCTCGGTGATTCGCGCGACCTCAGTTCAGAGAGGCGGATGCCGACAGAGGTTGTGCAGATCTCTGAGGTGGTGACGGCCGGGCGGGGGCGTCGCCGCGCAAGCTCGGCGATTCGCGCAACCTCAGTCCGGCGGGGCGGATGCTGACGGAGGTTATGCAGATCTTTGAGGTGGTGACGGCCGGGCGAGGCGTCGCCGCGATGGTGACGGCCTGGGCGCGAGGCGTCGCCGCGCAAGCTCGGTGATTCGCGCGACCTCAGTTCAGAGAGGCGGATGCCGACAGAGGTTGTGCAGATCTCTGAGGTGGTGACGGCCGGGCGGGGGCGTCGCCGCGCAAGCTCCGCGATGCGCGCAACCTCAGTCCCGAGGGGCGGATGCCGCCGGAGATTGCGCAGATCGCTGAGGTCGCGAGCGGCAGGCGGGGGTCGCCGCGCAAGCTCAGCGATTCGCGCAACCTCAGTCCGGAGGGGCGGATGGTGACGGCCGGGCGAGGCGTCGCCGCGATGGTGACGGCCTGGGCGCGAGGCGTCGCCGCGCAAGCTCAGCGATTCGCGCAAACTCAGTCCGGAGGGGCGGATGCTGACGGAGGTTGTGCAGATCTCTGAGGTTGCGACGCCTGGGGGCGAGGCGTCGCCGCGCAAGCTCGGCGATTCGCGCATCCTCAGTCCGGGCGGGCGGATGCCGACTGAGATTGCGCACATCACTGAGGTTGCGTGCCGCGGCCCCGTGCCGAACCGAGGAGGCCGACCCGCACCCGTTCGCTGCCGGCGTGCGCCGGGCCGGCTACTTTCCGCACTCGGTCCAGGAACCCCGGTAAGCTGAAAGCCTTCCCACCAGAGATTCCGAGGTTTCTCCATGCCTTCTTCGCTTTCGCGCCGCGTGCTGTCGGCGGTCGCCGTCGCGGCCGTCTCCGCCCTCTCGCTCTCCGCCTGCGCCGGGTCTGACCCCGCCGCGCAGGGCGACGGCGAGGTCGTCTGGGCGATCGAGGGAGCGAACCTCTCGGCCGGGCACATGGACCCGCAGACCAGCCAGCTCGACGTGTCGGCGATGGTGCAGCGCGCGGTGCTCGACTCGCTCGTGTTCCAAGAGACCGACGGCACGTTTTCGCCGTGGCTCGCCGAGTCGTGGGACGTCGAGGACGGCGGCGCGAGCTACCTCTTCCGTCTGCGCACCGACGTGAACTTCCACGACGGCACGCCCTTCGACGCGGCCGCGGTCAAGGCGAACTTCGACCGCATCGTGAACCCCGACACCGCCTCGGCGCAGGCGGCCAGCATGCTCGGCGGCGACCTGTACGCCGGCACCGACGTCGTCGACGAGCACACCGTGCGGGTGCGGTTCACGCAGCCGTACGCGCCGTTCCTGCAGGCGGCCAGCACCGCTCTGCTCGGCTTCTACTCGCCGAAGGTGCTCGAGACCAAGGCCGACCAGCTGAAGGCCGGCGGCCCCGACGTGACCGTCGGCACCGGCCCGTTCGAGCTCACCGAATACACGCCCGATCAGGACATCGTGTACACCCGCAACGACGACTACACGTGGGGTCCCGACGGCGGCGGCAAGCCGAGCTTCAAGACGCTGCGCGTCGACATCCTCCCCGAGGCGTCGGTGCGCGTCGGCGCGCTCTCGAGCGGCCAGGCCGACGTGGTGACGAACCTGCCGCCGAACCTCGTGCAGCAGGTTCCCGCCGACGACACCGTGAAGTCGATCGCCTACCCGGGCCTGCCGTACTCGTTGTTCCTCAACGAGAACTACGGCGTCTTCGCCGACCAGAAGGTGCGTCAGGCCTTCACCCGCGCGATCGACGTCGACACCGCGGTGAACGAGATCTTCTTCGGCCAGTACCCCCGCGCCTGGAGCGTCCTCGGCGCGACGACCCCCGGCTACGACGCGAGTCTCGAGAACTCCTGGCCCTTCGACCAGGCTCAGGCCAACGCCCTTCTCGACGAGGCCGGATGGACGGGTCGGGATGCCGACGGCATCCGGACCAAAGACGGTCAGCGCCTCACCGCCCGGTGGATCGCGTGGACCCCGGTTCCCGACGACCGCGCCGCACTCGCCAACGCCGTGCAGAGCGACCTGAAGGCCGTCGGCTTCGACCTGCAGCGCGAGGTGCTCGAGCCGGGTGCCTACAACGAGCAGTACGGACCCAAGACCTACGACGTCACCGACTGGGGCTTCTCGGGCGTCGACGCCGACCTGCTGCGCAGCCACCTCGCCACCGACGGGTTCCAGAACGCCTCGCAGGTGAGTGACCCCGCGCTCGACGCGCTGCTCGAGCAGGGTGCCTCGACGACCGACCCGGCCGCCCGCACTGCGATCTACGCCCAGGTGCAGGAGTGGAACGCCGAGCAGGCCGCCATCGTGCCGCTGTACAGCCCGGCCCTGATCAGCGCCGTGACCCCGAATGTCTCGGGCCTGACGTTCGACCTGTACGGTCGTCCGCTCTTCGCGACCGCATCGGTCGGCTGAGCCGCCGGGTTTCAGACACACTGTTCGGATGCCCCGCTCTCGCTCACGCGCCCTGCTGAGGCGCCTCGGTGGGATCGTGGCATCCGTCGTCCTGGTGCTCTGGGGAGCGGCGACGCTGGCGTTCGTGGCGTTCCGGATCATCCCGGGTGACCCGGTCGACGTGCTGCTCGGACCGCAGGCGCAGGTGAGCGAGGCGGTCAAGGCGGGCATCCGCAGCGACCTGGGTCTCGACCGGCCCGTGCTCGAGCAGTACGCGACCTTCCTCGGCCGGCTCGTGCGCGGCGACCTCGGCGAGTCGTACCAGCTGCGCCAGCCGGTCGTCGAGGTCATCGGGCGTCAGCTCGCCCCGACCCTGCAGCTCTCCGCGCTCGCGCTGGTGATCGCCGTCGTGCTGGCCCTTGCCTCCTCGCTGCTCGTGCGCGGGCGGACCGGTCGGGCCGTGGCATCCGGGATCGAACTCGTCGTGCTGTCGTCACCGGTGTTCTGGACGGGACTGCTGCTGCTGAGCGTCTTCTCGTTCCAGCTGGGGTGGTTCCCGGTGTCGGGGGCGCGGGATGCCGCCGCGATCGTGCTGCCCGCGGTGACCCTAGCCCTGCCGGTCGCGGCCCTGCTGTCGCAGGTGCTGCGCGACGGGGTCGAAGCGGCCGAGCGCGAGCCGTTCCTCACCACCGTGCGTGCCCGCGGGGCGACGCCCCTGCGTGAGAGCGTGCACCACACGCTCCGCCACGCGAGCGTCGGGGGCGTGACGCTCGCGGCCTACCTCGTCGGGTCGTTGCTCGGCGGAGCGGTGCTGGTCGAGACCGTGTTCGCCCGGCCCGGCATCGGCCGCGTGACGCTGACGGCGATCACCGACCGCGACCTGCCGGTGATCACGGGCGTGATTCTGCTGAGCGCCCTCGTCTTCGTCGTCGTGAACACCGTCGTCGACCTCGTCGTGCCCCTGATCGACCCGCGCCTGCGCACCGCAGCGCCGGCGGTGGCCGCGCGAGCGGCGGTGCCCTCGTGAAGCGCCGCGGTCAGGCCGCCGCGCTGTGGATCGCCGGCGCCGTGCTCGCCCTCATCGCCCTGGCCGCCGTCGCCCCGGGCCTGCTCGCGACCCACGACCCGCTGCTGACCGACGTGCGCGCAACCCTGCAGCCGCCGAGCGCGGCGCACTGGTTCGGCACCGACCAGAGCGGACGCGACATGTACTCACGGGTCGTCTACGGAGCCGGACGGTCGGTCGGCATCGGCCTGCTCGCCACCGGCCTCGCCCTGGTCGTCGGGGTGGTCGCCGGTTCGCTCTCGGCCGTCGCGCCGCGATGGGCGGATGCCGCGGCCATGCGCGTCGTCGACGTGCTGCTCGCGTTCCCGGAGTTCCTCGTCGCCCTGCTGGTCGTCGCAGTGCTCGGTCCCGGCCCGGTGAACGTCGCGGTCGCCGTGACGATCGCCGCGGTGCCCGTGTACATCCGCCTGGCGCGGGCGCAGACGCGTACCCTCGCCGCCGCCGAGCACGTCGAGGCCGCGCGGATCATCGGAGTGCCGGCCGCCGTCGTGCACGTGCGGCACGTGCTCCCCGGCGTGCTGGGCGCGGTGAGCGTGCTGGCCACGATCGGTATCGGCACCTCGATCCTCGCCGCCGCCGGGCTGAGCTTCCTCGGCCTCGGCCCGACGGAGCCCACCGCCGAATGGGGCCTCATGCTCTCCGCCGGACGCAACCTGCTGCTGCAGGCGCCGTGGGTTGCCGTGTTCCCCGGCCTCGCGATCACCGCGACGGTCGTGAGCGTCAGCGTGATCGGCCGCATCCTTCGCGCTCGAGCCGAGGAGCGCGACGCATGAGCGGGTTGCGGGTGCGCGGCCTGCGCATCGACGGACCGGCCGGTGCGATCGTGCGCGGACTCGACCTCGACGTCGCCCCGGGCGAATGCGTGGCGGTCGTGGGGGAGTCGGGCACCGGCAAGTCGGTGAGCGCCCGTGCCCTGCTCGGCCTCCTGCCCGCGGGCCTCACGGCGCGCACGGACGAGCTCGATATCGACGGCGTCGACGCGCGCTCGTTCGGTGAGCGGCAGTGGCGCGGGCTGCGCGGCGACCGTATCGCCCTCGTGTCGCAGGATGCCCTCGTCTCGCTCGACCCCCTGCGTCGCGTCGGCGCCGAGGTGGCGGAGCCCGTGCGCATCCACGAGCCCGACGTGCGGGGAACGGCCTTGGCCGCGCGCGTGCGCGAGAGCCTCGAGCGCGTGTCGCTGCCCGAGGCCGAGACGCGGGCACGGCAGTACCCCCACGAGTTGTCGGGCGGTCTGCGGCAGCGGGCGCTGATCGCCTCCGCGCTCGCCGCGAACCCCGCCGTACTGGTCGCCGACGAGCCGACGACGGCGTTGGATGCCACCGTGCAGGCGCGCGTGCTCGACCTGTTGCGCCGCATCGCCGACGATGGCGTGGCCGTGGTCTTCATCAGTCACGACCTCGGGGCGGTCGCCCGCGTCGCGGATCGCGTCGTCGTGATGCACGAGGGACGCGTCGTCGAGACCGGGCCGACCGCCGAGCTGCTCGCCTCTCCGCGTGATCCGCACACGCGCGCGCTGGTCGAGGCGGTGTCGCACGAGCCGCTCGGCCGGGCACCGCGCACCGACGCCCCCATCTTCACCGCCGACTCCCTGACCAAGCGCTTCGGTGACCGAGCGGCGGTCGACGACGTGTCGGTCGAGGTGCGCCGCGGTCGCACGCTCGCGGTCGTGGGAGAGTCGGGCTCGGGTAAGACGACCCTCGCGCGGCTGATCGTCGGGGTGGCGGATCCGGATGCCGGGAACATGACCTTCGCGGGACGCCCCTGGTCGTCGCGGGTTGCCCGCGGCGCCGCGCGCACCCGCGTGCAGCTCGTGCAGCAGAACCCGTGGGGCGCCCTCGACCCCCGCTGGACGGTGGGCCGCACGCTCACCGAGGCCGTGGCCGCCGGGGGAGTCGCGCGCTCGGCGCGTCGCGCCGCCGTCGCCGCGCTGCTCGCGGAGGTGGGCCTCTCGCCCGCGTTCGTCCGGCGGCGGCCCGCGCAGCTCTCGGGCGGACAGCGCCAGCGCGTCGCGATCGCCCGCGCCCTCGCGGTGACGCCGGATCTTCTCGTGCTCGACGAGCCCGTGTCGGCTCTCGACGCGTCGGTGCGCGCACGGATCCTCGACCGCCTCCGCGCCCTGCAGGCCGAGCGCGACCTCGCGATGGTGTTCGTCACGCACGACCTCGACGTGGTCGCCGGCATCGCCGATGACGTGATCGTGATGAAGGACGGACGCGTCGTCGACTCGGGCACCGTGTCGTGCGTCTTCGCCGCCCCGCGGCATCCGTTCAGTCGGGAACTGCTGGCCGCGGCTGGTCTGGGCTCAGCTGGGGCGTGAGCCCGCGGTCGCGTCCGGCCGCTCGACGGCCGCGCACGCGCCGCAGCGCACCGCGCCCGGCTCGCGTAGACTGGAGCCACACGCACCGATCCGGCCATCACCGGGGAGCACGCGGAAGAACGTCCGGCCCTTCGACTCGCTCGGAAACCGGATCAGTAGAACCGCGCGGGGCAGGCCCGTCACAGCCGCAGTGAGAGTGGCGCCGATCCCGAACGGGGGCGGCGCAACGCGGGGTGGTACCGCGGTCCGCACGGATCGTCCCCGCAGGTGGATCCCAACCTGCGGAGAGACATGACCTACCCACGCCCCTCATCCTTCGGCCCGGCCGCTGACGCGCAGAGCGTCGCCGCCACGGCATCCGTCGTTCCGAGCCCCCGCTTCCCGTCGATCGAGAACGACACGCTCGACTTCTGGGCGAAAGACGACACCTTCCGCGCGTCGATCGCCAACCGCGAGGGCGCCGAGGAGTGGGTCTTCTACGACGGTCCGCCCTTCGCCAACGGCCTGCCGCACTACGGCCACCTGCTCACGGGGTACGCGAAGGACGTCTTCCCGCGCTTCCAGACGATGCGCGGTAAGAAGGTCGACCGCGTCTTCGGATGGGACACGCACGGTCTTCCCGCCGAACTTGAGGCGATGAAGCAGCTCGGGATCACCGAGAAGGACGAGATCGAGGCGATGGGCGTGGCGACCTTCAACGCCAAGGCCCGCGAGTCGGTGCTCGAGTACACGCGCGACTGGCAGGACTACGTCACGCGTCAGGCCCGCTGGGTCGACTTCGAGCGCGGTTACAAGACGCTCGACACGACCTACATGGAGAGCGTGCTGTGGGCGTTCAAGACGCTCCACGACAAGGGCCTCGCCTACGAGGGCTACCGCGTGCTGCCGTACTGCTGGCGCGACGAGACGCCCCTGTCGACGCACGAGCTGCGCATGGACGACGACGTCTACAAGATGCGTCAGGACCCGTCGGTCACCGTGACCTTCCCGCTCGTCGGGGCCAAGGCCGAGGCGCTGGGGCTCACGGGCGTGCGCGCGCTGGCGTGGACGACGACGCCGTGGACGCTCCCGACGAACCTCGCGCTGGCCGTGGGTCCCGGCATCCGCTACGCCGTGATCGAGGGCGGGCCGAACGGCGCCGCCGACGTGCACCGCGCTCCCGACGGCACACCCGACGAGGCGTTCGAGGCCGTCGCCCACCGCTACCTGCTGGCCGAAGACCTGCTCCCGGGATATGCCAAAGACCTCGGGTACGAGAGCGCGGATGCCGCCCGCGAGGCCGTGCAGTCCACGATCCTGGGTTCCGAGCTGGAGGGCGTGTCGTACGACCGCCTCTTCGACTACTACGCCGACGCCTCGGTGTGGGGCACGCAGGACGCCTGGAAGATCCTCGTCGACGACTACGTCACCGTCAGCGACGGCACGGGCATCGTGCACCAGGCTCCGGCCTACGGTGAAGACGACAAGCGGTTGGCGGATGCCGCGGGCCTGCCGACGATCATCTCGCTCGACGACAGCGGCCGCTTCCTCCCCGCCGTCGCCGACGTCGCCGGCGAGCTGTGGATGGAGGCCAACCGCCCCCTCATCCGCCTGCTCAAGCAGGACGGTCGACTGCTGCGCGAAGCCTCCTACGAGCACTCGTACCCGCACTGCTGGCGCTGCCGGAACCCCCTGATCTACAAGGCCGTGTCGAGCTGGTTCGTGCGCGTGACCGACATCAAAGACGACCTGCTGGCCAACAACCAGCAGATCACCTGGGTGCCCGAGAACGTCAAGGAGGGCCAGTTCGGCAAGTGGCTCGAGGGCGCGCGCGACTGGTCGATCAGCCGCAACCGCTACTGGGGCTCGCCGATCCCGGTGTGGAAGAGCGACGACCCGAACTACCCGCGCGTCGACGTGTACGGCTCGCTCGCCGACATGGAGGCCGACTTCGGCCGCCTGCCGGTGAACGCCGACGGCGAGGTCGACCTGCACCGCCCCTACATCGACGACCTCACGCGCCCGAACCCCGACGACCCGACGGGGACGTCGACCATGCGCCGCATCGAGGACGTGCTCGACGTGTGGTTCGACTCGGGCTCGATGCCGTTCGCGCAGGTGCACTACCCGTTCGAGAACCACGAGTGGTTCGACGAGCACGCTCCCGCCGACTTCATCGTCGAGTACATCGGGCAGACGCGCGGCTGGTTCTACGTGATGCACGTGCTCTCGACCGCCCTCTTCGACCGCCCGGCCTTCACCGGGGTGTCGTGCCACGGCATCGTGCTGGGCAACGACGGACAGAAGATGTCGAAGTCGCTGCGCAACTACCCCGACGTGCGCGAGGTGTTCGATCGCGACGGCTCGGATGCCATGCGGTGGTTCCTCATGTCGTCGAGCGTGCTGCGCGGAGGCAACCTGGTCGTGACCGAGGAGGGCATCCGTTCGGGCGTGCGCGAGTTCCTGCTGCCGTTGTGGAACGCGTGGTACTTCTTCGCGACGTATGCGAACGCGTCGGGCGCCGGCGGGTACGACGCCGAGTGGCGCACCGACTCCACCGACGTGCTCGACCGCTACATCCTGGCGCTCACCGGCGACCTGGTGACGAACGTCGCGGCCGACCTCGAGGGGCTCGACTCCACGACGGCCGCCGAGCGCCTGCGCGACTTCGCCGAGGTGCTCACCAACTGGTACATCCGTCGCTCGCGCGACCGCTTCTGGGTGGGCGTGACTGACGACCCGCGTAGCCGCGAGGCCTTCGACACGCTCTACACCGTGCTCGAGACGCTGACCCGCGTCGCCGCCCCCCTGCTGCCGCTGGTCACCGAGCGCGTGTGGCAGGGCCTGACGGGTGGGCGCAGCGTCCACCTGACCGACTGGCCCGACGCCTCGGCGTTCCCCGCGGCGGCAGACATCCGCACCGCGATGGACACCGTCCGCGAGGTCTCGAGCGTCGCCAACGCGCTGCGCAAGCGCGAGGGCAAGCGCGTGCGCCTGCCGCTGCCGCGTCTGACGGTGGTGACTCCGGATGCCGCGGGCCTGGCCCAGTTCGATGACATCCTCCGCGAGGAGCTCAACGTGAAGAGCGTCGAGCAGGTCGCCCTGCAAGACGGAACCGCCGGCGAGTACGGCATCACGCACCGCCTGTCGGTCAACGCGCGTGCCGCCGGGCCCCGCCTGGGCAAGCAGGTGCAGCAGGCGATCAAGGCCGCCCGAGAGGGCGACTGGAGCGAGGTCGACGGACGGGTCGTCGCGGGCGGCATCGCCCTCGAGCCCACCGAGTACGACCTGGTCGTCGAGACCGCGGGTCGCCCCGAGGGCGAGGCGCTGGCCGTGCTCGCGCGCGGCGGTTTCGTGCTGCTCGACACCGTCACCACCCCCGAGCTCGAGGCCGAGGGCCTGGCGCGCGACATGATCCGCGGCATCCAGGACACCCGCAAGGCCGCCGGCTTCGACGTGAGCGACCGGATCTTCCTCTCGCTCACCTTCGTCGAAGACGCCGACGCGCAGGCCGTGGCCCAGGCGTTCGACGTCGCGGGCGTGGCATCCGAGACCCTCGCCGAAGCCGTCGTGCTCGCCGGTCCCGAGGGTCGCCTGATCGAGCGGGGCGAGCTGGCGCCCGCCGAGTACGAGACGGTGATCGCCGCCAAGACCTACGCGAACGTCGGCCCCGTCACGGTGGCCGTCGCGCGGATCGGAGCCCCCGCATGACCGATCGCACCAGGGCGGATGCCGTCTACGCGGCGCTGCTCGAACGCCAGGGCGAGCAGTGGGTGCAGCCGCGCGTCGAGCGCACGCGCCGCGTGCTCGAGCTGCTGGCTGACCCGCAGCGGACGTACCGCGTCATTCACGTGACGGGCACGAACGGCAAGACCTCGACCAGCCGCATGATCGAGAGCCTGCTGCGCGCGATGGGGCTTCGTACGGGCCTGTTCACCAGCCCGCACCTCGAGCGCTTCACCGAGCGGATCCTCGTCGACGGAGAGCCCGTGGCCGACGCCGCGATCGCCGACGCGTGGGATGAGATCCAGCCGTTCGTCGGCATGGTCGACGGCGAGCTCGAAGCCGCCGGAGACGCGCCGCTGACGTTCTTCGAGCTGCTCACGGTGCTCGCGTTCGTCGTCGCGGCCGACGCGCCGATCGACGTGCTCGTGCTCGAGGTCGGTATGGGCGGGGAGTGGGACTCCACCAACACCGCCGACGGCGACGTCGCGGTGTTCACCCCGATCGACATCGACCACGTCGACCGTCTCGGTTCGACCATCGCCGAGATCGCGACGGTGAAGGCCGGCATCATCAAGCCGGGTGCCGCTGTCGTCTCGGCCGAGCAGCCCGACGAGGCCCTGCGCGCGATCCGCGCTCGCGCCGAGAAGGAGGGCGCGACGGTCGCGGTGGCCGGAGACGGCTTCGCCCTCGAGGGCCAGACCCTCGCGGTCGGCGGGCAGCAGCTCGACATCCGTGGCGTCGCCGGGGCGTACCGCGAGGTCTACCTGCCGATGTACGGCGCGCACCAGGGCGCCAACGCGGCCCTCGCCGTCGCCGCAGTCGAGTCGCTCATCGGGGGAGGCACCCAGCCCCTCGCCGCCGACGTGGTGGCCGACGGCATCGGCAACGCCACCTCGCCCGGTCGCCTGCAGCTCGTCGGCACCGCGCCCACCGTGCTGGTCGACGCCGCGCACAACCCGCACGGCGCCCGCGCTCTGGTCGCAGCCCTCGACGAGGCGTTCGACATCGACGAGTGGGGCGCCGTGGTCGGCATCCTCGACGGAAAGGACGCGGTCGGCATCATGTCGGCCCTCGTTCCCGCCGTCGCGCGCGTGTTCGCCACGGCGCCGGATAGCGACCGCGCGACCGACCCCGACGTGATCGCCGACGTGGCCGAGGCCGCCGACCTCCCGGTCACCGTGCACCCGACCCTCGAAGACGCCGCCGACGCGGCCCGGGCGTGGGCCGCGGAGTCCGACCGCCGGGCCGTCGTCATCGCCGGATCCGTCGTGCTCGCCGGAGAAGCCCTGCGTCTGTCGGAGCTCGAGGACTGGAAGTCGGGGTGGCAGGCGTGAGCCCGCGCGAGCCCCGCGCCCCTCGCCCGCGGCGCCAGCGCGGCGCGCAGGAGTCGCTCGGCTCCGTCGTGCTCGGCTTCGAATCGATCATCGTCTTCCTCGGCGGTCTCGTCGTCTACGGCCTCAAGGTGCTCCCCGCGGGCATCGAGCCGTGGTGGGGGATCGTCGGCGGCGTCGTCATGGCGATCGCGATGGTCGCCGTGTCGGGCCTGCTGCGTCACCGCTGGGCGCTCTTCGCCGGGTGGGGTCTTCAGATCGTGCTGCTGCTCGCCGGTTTCCTGGTTCCGGCCCTCGCTGTGGTCGCCGTCATTTTCGGAGGCATGTGGGCGTATGCGACGATCAAGGGAGCGGCGCTCGACCGACGCAACGCCCGGCTTGCCGCTGACCCCGACCTCTCGAACGGAGAATGACCCATGGCTACCGAAGAGACCCTCGTCCTGGTCAAGCCCGACGGCGTCGCCCGCGGCCTGACCGGTGCGATCCTGGCCCGCATCGAGGCGAAGGGCTACGCGCTCGTCGACATCCGCCTCGTCGAGCCCGACCGCGAGACCCTCGCCCAGCACTACGCCGAGCACGAGGGCAAGCCGTTCTACGAGCCGCTGCTCGAGTTCATGATGTCGGGACCCTCCGTCGCGATCCGCCTCGCCGGCAACCGCGTCATCGAGGGTTTCCGCTCGCTCGCGGGCACGACCGATCCCACCACCGCCGCCCCCGGCACGATCCGCGGCGACTTCGGCCGCGACTGGGGCCTCAAAGTGCAGCAGAACCTCGTCCACGGATCCGACAGCGTCGAGTCCGCCGAGCGCGAGCTCGCGATCTGGTTCTCCTGATCCCGGATGCCGTGAGGGCCGCCGCCCCGCAAGGGTGGCGGCCTTCGTCGTTCGGGGGAGGTGGCTGAGCCGCGCGAGGTGGCTGAGCCTGTCGAAGCCCCCGGGCCCTGCGACGGACTCACGACAGAGGCAGCTGAGCCTGTCGAAGCCCCCGGGCCTTGCGTCGGCCTCACCCGCGCAGCGATCCGCACAACGTCAGCGGCATCCGGGACTTCCGGGCTGAGATTATGCAGATCGCAGAGGATATGCAGGCGCAAGGCCGCGCCCCTCAGTCGCCTATCCGCACAGCCTCAGCGATCCGCACAACCTCAGCGGCATCCGGAACCGCTCCTCGATCCCGCGGGGTCAGAGCTGGGCGAGAACGTTCAGCCGCAGCTGCGCGATCACCGCGACGACGGCGAACGCCACGATCGTCATAAGCGGCACCCACGCCATGAGGCGGTCGGCGACCTCGCGCACGCGCTCGTGCGGGATCACACCCTCGCGCAGCACGTGCAGGGTGACCACGAAGAACGACGGGATCACCACCGACCACGTCACCATGCACCACGGGCACAGGGTCGCCAGCACGAACAGGCTCTGCGAGATCAGCCAGATGACGAAGCTGATCGCGAAGACGAAGCCCAGCCAGAACAGCACCCAGAACCACCGGGCGAAGCGGGCGCCGGCCAGCAGCGCCATGCCGACCACGATCGGAGCGATCCACGCGCCCAGACCGATGATCGGGTTGGGGAAGCCGAACACGCTGCCCTGGGCCGACTGCAGGTTCGCCGAGCACTGCACGAGCACGCTGAAGTCGCAGGATGCCGCGGTGCCGGGGTTCTGCAGTTGGGCGAAGCGTTCCATCGTGAGCGAGAAGGCCGCCCACCACCCGACGACGCCCGCGAAGACCAGCCAGATCGCAACGACGACCGGACGACGAGGGGTGACGGTTTCGCTCATGGGGGCGATTCTCGCACCGCCCCGCTATGCAGTTGCTTTGAACGCGCCTGGCCGTCGCGACGCGCCCGCGAGACCGGCGGAACGCTTCTCGTGGGCGAACGCGGCGGTTCGTGCGATAATGAAGGCTGATGTGACCGCGGCCGCGCCGCAGGAACATCACCCAGAAGACTTCGGGCGATGACCGCCCTTCGCAGCACGAGCCGCAGGCCGGCTGCAGACCGAGTGAGTTCGCGGCCCCGCCGGGTGCGGCGCCGCATGAGATTTCGTCGGGCGACGCGCGGTGTCGCCCGCCAGGGAGTACCTCCGCATGGCTGATGTGACCGACGATCAGAACCCCACCGACGACACGCCTGCCACGTCCGCGTCCGACGTGACCGCCCCCGATCTCGCGGCCCCTGCGGTCGACGAAGAAGAGGCCGCGGTTCAGGATGCCGAAGACGCGGCGTCGACCGACACCGAGGCCCCCGCGGTGCTCGACGAGGCCGCCGCGGCGTCCGAGGGTGACGCGAGTGCGCCCGACGCGGCATCCGAAGCTCCCTCCAACGAGGCGCCCGCCGAGGCTCCGGTCGACGAGTCGCCCGCCGAGGCTCCGGTCGACGAGTCGCCCGCCGAGGCTCCGGTCGACGAGTCGCCCGCCGAGGAAGCGGCCGCCGAGGCGTCCTCCGCCGACGCTCCGGTCGAAGCCCCCGCCGAGGCTGCGGCCGACGAGGCGACTCCGGCTGCCACCACCGAGCCCGCCGCACCCGAGGCTGACGCGACGGCCGAGGCGCCGGCATCCGCCCCCGAGCCCACGGCCCCCGCCGAGCCCGAGAAGCCCGCGCGCCCGACCGCCGTCTCGCTCGGTCTGCTCCCCGAGAACTTCGTCTCGGCCGTCTCGACGGCCCTGCACTTCTACGCCCCCGAGCTGCCGCCGCTTCCCGTGCGCGACGACCCGTGGGACCGCGACGACCGCGACGACGACGCCCCCGCCGAGCGCGGCTCCGCCAACGCGCGTCGCCGCAACCGCCGCCGCGGGGGAGTGGGCACCGGCTCCGACGAGGTCGTAGAGGCTCCGGCGCCCCCCGTGCGCCAGCGCGCGGTCGAGGTCATCACCGAACCGCAGCGCATCAAGGGCTCCACGCGCCTCGAAGCCAAGAAGCAGCGTCGCCGCGACGGTCGCGAGGCCGGTCGCCGTCGCCCCGTCGTGACCGAGGCCGAGTTCCTCGCCCGCCGCGAGGCCGTCGACCGCGTCATGGTCGTGCGCTCGAAGGCCGGTCGCATCCAGATCGCCGTGCTCGAAGACAACGTGCTCGTCGAGCACTACGTCGCGCGCAACCAGGACGCCTCGCTCATCGGCAACGTGTACCTCGGGCGCGTGCAGAACGTGCTGCCGAGCATGGAGGCCGCGTTCGTCGACATCGGTCGCGGCCGCAACGCCGTGCTGTACTCCGGCGAGGTCGACTGGGACGGCGTCGAGACCAACAACCAGCCGCGTCGCATCGAGCTCGCCCTCAAGTCGGGCGACCGTGTGCTCGTGCAGGTCACCAAGGACCCCGTCGGCCACAAGGGTGCCCGCCTGACGAGCCAGATCTCGCTGCCCGGCCGCTACCTGGTCTACGTGCCCAACGGCACGATGAACGGCATCTCGCGCAAGCTCCCCGACACTGAGCGCGCACGCCTGAAGAAGATCCTCAAGGAGGTGCTCCCCGAGTCGTCGGGCGTGATCGTGCGCACCGCCGCCGAGGGCGCCACCGAGGAGCAGCTGACTCTCGACGTCCAGCGCCTCACCGCGCAGTGGGAGCACGTCTCGAGCCAGATCAAGACCATCCAGGCCCCCGCCCTGTTGCACTCCGAGCCCGACCTGCTGGTCAAGATCGTCCGCGACGTCTTCAACGAGGACTTCACGCGCATGCTCATCCAGGGCGACGAGGCGCTGCAGACGATCTCGTCGTACCTGCAGGGCGTCGCCCCCGACCTGCTCGAGCGGGTCGAGAAGTACGAGGGCGAGCAGGACCCGTTCGACGCGTTCCGCGTGACCGAGCAGATCGAGAAGGCCCTCGACCGCAAGGTCTGGCTGCCCTCGGGCGGCTCGCTGGTGATCGACCGCACCGAGGCCATGACCGTCGTCGACGTCAACACCGGCAAGTTCGTCGGCTCGGGTGGAAACCTCGAAGAGACCGTCACCAAGAACAACCTCGAAGCGGCCGAAGAGATCGTTCGCCAGCTGCGCCTGCGCGACATCGGCGGCATCATCGTCGTCGACTTCATCGACATGGTGCTCGAGTCGAACCGCGACCTCGTGCTGCGCCGCCTCATCGAGTGCCTGAGCCGTGACCGTACGAAGCACCAGGTCGCCGAGGTCACCTCGCTCGGTCTCGTGCAGATGACCCGCAAGAAGCTCGGCCTCGGCCTTCTCGAGACCTTCAGCGAGGCGTGCGAGGTCTGCGCCGGTCGTGGCGTCGTCGTGCACCACGATCCCGTGGTCAAGCACCGTCCCGCGGGCTCGTCCTCCAACGGCGGTGGCAACGCGAACGGCGGTTCGTCGAACCGTCGCGGCCGCGGCGGCAACGGTCCCTCGAACGGCAACAACGGAAACGGCGGGGGCAACGCTCCGGCGCAGAACACCGGTGCAGCGGCGGCCCCGGCCGGCGGCACGCACACCATCACCGAGGGCGTGAAGTCGGCGCTGGCGCAGATCGCGGCATCCACGGTCAAGCCCACCCTCGACGACCCCGCCGTGGTCGAGGCGGCGGTCGTGGCATCCGTCGAAGCCGTGCTCGAGGCCAAGAGCGACTCCGCCGCCGAGACCCCGGCCCCGGCGCGCGAGAAGCGTCCGCGCAAGAAGCGCGAGCCCAAGGCTCCCCGCACCGAGAAGGACGCCCTGCTGGAGTCCGTGCTCGAGGCGCTGCCCGAGCCCAAGGCCCCCGGTCAGGGACGCTCGCGTCGTCGCGTGACCACGGCGGCGCTGACGGGTACGCCGGTCAACGCGCAGCCGACCACCGAGGCCTGAGCCCGCTTCTCCCGTGAGGGGTCGCTTTCCGTCGCCGAGCAACGCTCAGGCGAGGAGGCGGCCCCTCACGCGCAGGAGAGGGGGCGGATGCCGAGGGGCCGGGCGGGCCGTCAGAACGCCGACAGCCGGCCGTCAGGCGCCCGGACGGCGCTCTCGTGCCGTGATCCGCAACCCCGAGGCGCGCAGACGTCGCACGAGCTCCTTACCGCCCACGTGCTCGGCTCCCGCGGCGACGAGGTCGGCGTGCCGCTCGTCGGGAACGTCGTAGTGGTCGAGGTCGAAGGCGCGGCGGGGAATGCCGGCGGCGGAGGCGAAGGCGTGCAGCTCGGCGAGATCGCTGTCGCTGACCAGGTGCGCCCACAGTCGACCGTGTGCGGGCCACTGCGGGTCGTCGATGAGGATCGCCATCCCGCGATCCTACGGTCGACACGCGGGCGGGTGCTTTTGCCGGATGCCCTCCGGTGAGCTAAACTCGACCCTTGGTGCGTCGCGTCCGCTTTGTACGAGCGAGACCCCGCTGACTTTCGTCGGCCGGATCGCACCGAGACTTGGGTCATCAGACCCTCCCGACGTCATCAGACAACCGGAGCCCCGCGGCTCCCGAACGAAACAGGTGTGAAGTGGTTTACGCAGTTGTGCGCGCCGGCGGCCGCCAGGAGAAGGTCCAGGTCGGCACCATCGTCGTGCTCGACCGCCAGAAGGCGAAGATCGGCGAGAGCATCCAGCTGCCCGCCGTCCTGTTCGTCGACGGCGACGCGGTCACGACCGACGCCGACAAGCTCGCGAAGGTCTCGGTCACGGCCGAGGTGCTCGGCGAGGAGCGCGGTCCGAAGATCGTGATCCAGAAGTTCAAGAACAAGACCGGCTACAAGAAGCGCCAGGGCCACCGTCAGGACCTCACGCGCGTCAAGATCACCGGCATCAAGTAAGAGCCAGGAGACGCAGAGATGGCACACAAAAAGGGCGCAAGCTCCACCCGTAACGGTCGTGACTCCAACGCACAGCGCCTCGGCGTGAAGCGTTTTGGTGGCCAGGTCGTTCTCGCCGGCGAGATCATCGTCCGCCAGCGCGGCACGCACTTCCACCCCGGCGCCAACGTCGGCCGTGGTGGCGACGACACGCTGTTCGCTCTGGCCCCCGGTGCGGTCCAGTTCGGCGCGAAGGGCGGCCGCAAGGTCGTCAACATCGTCACCGCTGCAGCGGAGTAATCCACAGCGCTTCGGCGCTCCAGAGGGGGTGGGCTCAGCCCGCCCCCTCTTCTCGTTTTTCACGTCGGCTTCGCCCGACCCTTCCCGGAAGGACCCGCCATGGTCACCTTCGTCGACCGCGTGACCCTGCACCTGCGTGCAGGAAAGGGCGGCAACGGCTGCGTCTCGGTGCGCCGTGAGAAGTTCAAGCCGCTGGCCGGTCCCGACGGGGGCAACGGGGGCAGCGGCGGCGACGTCGTGCTCGTCGCCGACCCGCAGACGACCACGCTGCTGTCGTACCACCACTCGCCGCACCGCTCCGCGGGCAACGGCGGGTTCGGCATGGGCGACCACCGCTCGGGCGCGCTCGGTGAAGACCAGGAGCTGCCCGTTCCACTGGGCACCGTCGTGAAGGACGTCGACGGCAACGTGCTCGTCGACATGATCACCCCCGGCATGCGCTTCGTCGCCGCTCCGGGCGGACTCGGAGGGCTCGGCAACGCGGCCCTGTCCTCGCCCAAGCGCAAAGCGCCCGGTTTCGCGCTCCTCGGAACCCCCGGCTACGAGGGCGACGTCGTCCTCGAGCTCAAGACCGTCGCCGACGTGGCCCTGGTCGGGTTCCCCTCGGCCGGCAAGTCGAGCCTCATCGCTGCCGTGTCGGCTGCACGGCCCAAGATCGCCGACTACCCGTTCACCACGCTGCACCCCAACCTCGGTGTCGTGCAGGCCGGCGACGCGCGCTTCACCATCGCCGACGTGCCCGGACTCATCGAGGGCGCGAGCGAGGGCAAGGGCCTCGGGCTCGAGTTCCTCCGCCACGTCGAGCGCTGCACGGCCCTCGTGCACGTGCTCGACTGCGCCACCCTCGACCCCGGCCGCGACCCGCTGAGCGACCTCGACATCATCCTCGCCGAGCTCGCCGCTTACCCCGTGCCCGAGGGGCAGGTGCCCCTTCTCGAGCGCCCGCAGATCATCGCCCTCAACAAGGTCGACGTTCCCGAGGCGCACGAGCTCGCCGACTTCGTGCGGCCCGACCTCGAGGCCCGCGGCTTCCGCGTGTTCGAGATCTCGACCGTCAGCCGCTCGGGCCTGCGCGAACTGACCTTCGCCCTGGGCGAGCTCGTCGAACAGCACCGCCTGGCCACGATCGCCGAGGCCCCCGCCGAGCGCGTCGTCATCCGCCCGCGCGGCGCCCAGAAGGACTTCGAGATCAAGGTCGAGGGCGGCACGTACGGTCCCGTCTACCGGATCCTGGGCGACAAGCCGGTCAAGTGGGTGCAGCAGACCGACTTCCAGAACGAAGAGGCCGTCGGCTACCTCGCCGATCGTCTCGCGCGCCTCGGCGTCGAAGACGGACTGTTCCGCGCCGGCGCGGTCGCGGGTGCGACCGTCGTCATCGGCCCCGGCGACGGCATCGTCTTCGACTGGGAGCCCACGCTCACCTCGGCCGCCGAGCTGATGACCGCTCCGCGCGGCACCGACCCGCGTCTGGTGCAGAACCCGCGACGCACCTCGTCGGAGCGTCGCGAGCAGTACCACGAGCGCATGGATGCCAAGGCCGACGCCCGCGCCGAGCTCGAGGCCGAGCGCCGCGCGGCGCGTGCCGTGGGCATCACGCCCGACGGCGACTCGGCGGAGCTGCAGGAAGCGGCATCCGGTACCGAGGACGACCAGCGGTGACCGCGTCGACGCGCGCCGACATCCCCGGCGCCGCCCGCGTCGTGGTGAAGGTCGGTTCGTCGTCGATCAGCGGTGACGGTGCGCACCGCATCGACACGATCGTCGATGCCCTCTCCCGCGCGCATGCGGCGGGGACCGAGGTCGTGCTCGTGTCGTCGGGTGCCATCGCGACCGCTCTGCCGCTGCTCGATCTGGGAGGGCGTCCGAACGACCTCGCTACGCAGCAGGCCGCCGCGGCGGTGGGGCAGAACGTGCTCATGTGGCGCTATCAGACCTCGCTCGACCGCTTCGGGCTCCTCGCGGGGCAGGTGCTGCTGACCGCGGGCGACCTCGAGAACGCCACCCACCGCTCCAACGCCCGCCGCGCGATGGAGCGCCTGCTGGGCCTCGGCATCCTGCCGATCGTCAACGAGAACGACACCGTCGCGACGCACGAGATCCGCTTCGGCGACAACGACCGCCTCGCGGCGCTGGTCGCCCAGCTGATCGGCGCCGACGCCCTGGTTCTGCTCAGCGACATCGAGACGCTCTTCACGCGTCCGCCGAGCGAAGCGGGCGCGCGTCCGATCGTCGACGTGGCCTGGGGCGACGACCTGTCGGACTTCGAGTTCGGTGCGGGCGTCGTCAACGGCGTGGGCACCGGGGGAGCGGCCACCAAGGCCTCCGCAGCCAAGCTGGCCTCCACCGCCGGCGTCGGAGTGCTGGTCACCAGCGCCGACCTCGTCGCCTCGGCCCTCGCGGGCGATCAGGTGGGCACCTGGTTCGCCCCGAACCCCGACCCGGTGACCCTGGCAACGGGCCCGGTGGGCGCTGTGGGCGCGCCGGTACACTGAGCGCATGTCCGTGATCGCCGCCTCCGTCGACGAGCGCCTGCGTCTGGCCAAAGACGCCGCGCGCGAGATCGGGCTGCTCGACTCCGCGCGCAAGACCGCGTTGCTGCGCGCCGTCGCCGACGCCGTCGAGGCGGCCACCGACGAGATCGTCGCCGCGAACGCCGAAGACCTCGAGCGAGGGCGGGCGGATGCCATCGGCGAGGCCCTCCTCGACCGCCTGCGCCTCGACGCGGGGCGCGTGGCCGCCCTCGCCGCGGCGGTGCGCGACGTCGCCGACCTGCCCGACCCCGTCGGACGCGTGCTCGACACCCGCACCCTGCCCAACGGCCTCGCGTTGCAGAAGGTCGCGGTGCCGTTCGGCGTCGTCGGCTCGATCTACGAGGCGCGTCCCAACGTCACGGTCGACATCGCCTCCCTCGCCCTGCGCTCCGGCAACGCCGTGGTGCTGCGCGGGGGCTCGGCAGCCCAGAGCAGCAACGCCACCCTCGTGCGCGTCATGCGTGATGCGCTGAGCGCCCAGGGGGTCGACCCCGAGACGATCCAGAGCGTCGACGACTTCGGCCGCGACGGCGCCCGCGCGCTGATGAACGCCCGCGGGCTCGTCGACGTGCTCGTGCCCCGCGGGAGCGCGGGTCTCATCGAGACCGTGGTGACCGAGTCGACGGTGCCGGTGATCGAGACCGGAGCCGGTGTCGTGCACATCGTCGTCGACGCCTCCGCGCGCGCCGACTGGGCGCGCGACATCGTGCTGAACGCCAAGACGCAGCGCCCGAGCGTGTGCAACGCCGTCGAGACGGTGCTCGTGCACCGCGACGCGGCCGACCGTCTGCTGCCCGAGCTGCTGGCATCCGTGATCGACGCCGGTGTCACCGTGCACGGCGACGAGGCCGCTCGCGCGACCGACTCGCGCGTCGTGCCGGCCACCGACGACGACTGGGCGCGCGAATACGGAACGCTCGACCTCGCCGTGCGCGTCGTCGACGACCTCGACGAGGCCCTGGCCCACATCCGCCGCTACTCGACCCAGCACACCGAATCGATCATCACCGACGACCAGAGCGCCGCCGATCGCTTCCTCGCCGAGGTCGACTCGGCCGTCGTGCTGGTGAACGCCTCGACGCGTTTCACCGACGGCGGGGAGTTCGGCTTCGGTGCCGAGGTCGGCATCTCGACCCAGAAACTCCATGCCCGCGGCCCCATGGGGCTCGCCGAACTGACGAGCACCAAGTGGCTCGGGCGCGGCGGCGGCCAGGTCCGCGCCTGACCGCCTAAAATGACAATGCGCTCTGCGCAGACACTTCGAACGGAGCACTGATGACTTTCGTGTCACTTCTCGCCCAGGTCGCCGAACAGGCCGGACACCACGAGGGCGGCAACGTGCAGGCCACGACCTTCTGGTACGGCGCCCTGGCCTTCGTGATCTTCGTCTGCCTGAGCCTGGTCACCCTGTCGTACCGCAACGTGTCGAACCGTCACGCTCACAAGGCCGAGGCGTACACGAAGAAGCACGGCACGCCCACCCCCGAGGCGCACGGCCACTGAGGCCCGCTGTATGTCGGTGACGCGCACCCCTCGGATCGGGGTCATGGGTGGGACGTTCGATCCCATCCATCACGGTCACCTGGTCGCCGCCAGCGAGGTCGCCCAGTCGTTCGATCTCGATGAAGTCGTCTTCGTCCCCACAGGTCGCCCGTGGCAGAAAGACGACGTCACCGAGAGCGAGCACCGGTACCTCATGACGGTGATCGCGACGGCGTCCAACCCGCAGTTCACCGTGAGCCGCGTCGACATCGACCGCGCGGGCCCGACGTACACGATCGACACGCTGCGCGACCTGCAAGACCAGCGGCCCGGTGCCGAGTTGTTCTTCATCACCGGCGCCGACGCGGTGGCCCAGATCCTGAGCTGGCGCAACCACCAGGAGCTGTGGGACCTCGCGCACTTCGTCGCCGTCTCGCGCCCCGGTCACGTCCTGACCACCGAGGGCCTCCCGTCGCAGAATGTGAGCCAGCTGGAGATCCCGGCGCTGTCGATCTCGTCCACCGACTGCCGCGCCCGTGTGCGCCGAGGACACCCCGTGTGGTACCTCGTGCCCGACGGCGTCGTGCAGTACATCGCGAAGCACCACCTCTACCGGAGCAAGCCATGAGCACGTCCGAGAACCCCGAGACTCCGCCCCTGACCCGTCGTCAGCTGCGTGAGCTCCGCCAGACCGGCGCGACGCCCATCATCGTCCCGCAGTCCGAGGGCGAGTCCCCGGATGCCGCGGCCGCCGAGCCCGCGGCCCCGACGACCCCCATCGACGAGGCGTCGTCGCCGCACGAGGTCATCGACGCCGTGCCCGAGGGCGACCAGCCGGCCGCGCCCGCTTCCGCGGAGGAGGCGCCCGTCGACGAGGCGCCGTCCGACGAGCCTTCGACCGATGAAGCTCCGTCCGAGGAAGCACCCTCCGTCGAGGCTGCCTCCGACAATGCCTCGCCCGACGCCGCCGACGAGCCCGCGCCCGCCGTGGCCGCCCTCGACGAGCGTCCGGCCGCTGCGGCGTTCCCCCCGGCCTTCGGCTCGCCCTTCTCCGACGAGAGCGCCGAGTTCGGCGTCTCGGGTCTGACCCGCCGTCAGGTGCGCGAGCAGGAGAAGATCCGCACGGCCGCCGTGCCGATCATCAGCTCCGACCTCGAGCGGTCGCAGCCCGCGCCTCCGGCCCCGGCTCCCCGCGCCGACGACGCGCCGGTGCTCCCCGCGATCTTCCGCCCCTCCGCTCCCGAGACCGACGAGACCGCCGTCTCCGAGCCGCAGGGCGCCGCCTCCGTCGTCAACCCGGCGCTGGGTTCCGACCTGCTCGAGGGCGTCACGCCCGACGTCACCCTGCCCGCGTCGTTCGATCAGTTGATCACGCGCGGACCAGGAGGCACGGGCGCCGTCTCAACGCCCAACGCGCTGATCCTCTCGCAAACCCCGACCGGCGTGCCGCTGGTCGGCCCGATGACCGGCACCGGCGAGATCATGATCACCGGTTCGTTCGACCTTCCCGCGGGCCTCGGCTCGGTCGGGCACGCCCCCGGCACGACCGACGGCCATGACGCCGACGCCGTGCTCCTCGACGGCGAGCTTCCGCCCGCCTCGTCGCCCACGCCGATCGCCGCGAGTGCGGCCATCAGCACCGTCAAGCAACCCGGCGAGATCATTCGCCCCCCGGCGCCCGAGAAGGGGAGCAAGCTCCTCCTCGTGCTCGTCGTCACGACGGGCATCCTCGCGCTGGGAGTGGTCGTGGCCCTCGGCCTCGCCATCACGACAGGAGTCTTCCGATGACAGCCACCGACAACGGCCGCGAGATGGCGCAGATCGCCGCCATCGCCGCCGACGCGAAGGGCGGCGACGACATCGTCGCGCTCGACGTGTCGGAGCCCCTTCCCCTCGTCGACATCTTCCTTCTCATCACCGGTCGCAACGAGCGCAACGTCGCCGCGATCGCCGACGAGATCGAAGAGAAACTCCTCGAGGCGGGCCACAAGCGCCTGCGCCGCGAGGGCCGACAGGAGTCCCGTTGGGTGCTCCTCGACTTCGGCGACCTCGTCGTGCACGTCTTCCACGAGGAGGAGCGCGTCTACTACGGCCTCGAGCGCCTCTGGAAGGACTGCCCGGTCGTTCCGATCGAGCTGCCCACGCCGGCAGGCGCCGCCGACTGAGCTGCGCGTCTTCGACGCCCTCTGCCCGCTCGGGCAGGGGGCGTTCTGGCGTGCGCCCGGGGTCAGCCGTACCGTTCGCGATAGCGCCGCTCCGCCGCCGGGTGCAGGGCGAGGGGCGCGGTGTCGATCAGGCTCGCCGGCGTCAGGTATTGGATGCCGAGGGCATCGGCCGGCACGAGCGCCGGGGCGTCGTCGATGAGCGCGTCGACGAGCGCGCGCACGAGGTCGTCGGCGAGGTCGCTGCGCGCGAGCAGCAGGTTGGCGACGCCGATCGTGGGGACCGCGCGCGGGGCGTTGTACACACCCGCCGGAATCGTCGTCGCCGCGTACACCTCGGGGTACGCGCGGGCGAGACCGTCGAGGGCAGGTGTGGTGTCGATCACCGAGATCGGCACGCGGGTCGCGAGGTCGGCGATCTGCGGGGTGGGAACACCGCCCGACCAGAACAGCGCGTCGATCGTGCCGGCCGCGAGGTCGTCCACCGCCTCGCGGAACGTGCGCTCGACGACGCGCGGCGGTGTCGCGGAACCGGCCAGCCCCGACACCTCGAGCACGCGGCGCGCAGTGGCCGCCGCCCCCGATCCCGGGGCCCCGAGAGACACCGTCCGCCCCGCGAGGTCGTCGAGGTTCCGGATGCCGCCGTCCGTGCGCACCACGCACTGCAGGTAGTTCTGGTAGACGCGCCCGATGGCCACGACGTCGGCGGCGGAATCCGCGGCCGCCGCGGAATCCACGAGCGACAGGGCGAGGTCGACGCGTCGCGCGGCGAGCAGAGCGAGGTTGTCGACGCTGCCCTCGGTGGGCACCGGCGAGATGCGCAGGCGGGTCGAGGACCTCGTGGCATCCGCCAGCAATTCGCCGAACTGCAGGTAGCTCCCGCCCGCTTCGCCGCAGCCCAGCATCAGGGGAGGAGCGGCGGCGGGAATGCATCCCGAGAGCACGGCCGTCGACCCGGCGAGCACAGCCCACGCCAGCGCCTCACGGCGCGTCAGGGCCGTCATCGGTGCTCCCAGACGAGACGCGCCGCAAGACCGCCCGCAGCGGCCCGTGAGAGGTCGAGCCGGCCGCCGGCGGCGCGCATGAGCTGCGCCACGATCGCCAGTCCCAGGCCGGTACCCGAGCGCGAGGGCTGCGCGGTGCTCCTCCAGAAACGCGTGCCCATGCGCTCGAGGTCGGCGTCGGTCAGGCGCGTGCCCGAATCCTCCACGACGAGCGCGACCCGCTCGGCATCCGGAACGAAGCTCACCCACACCTCGGCCCCGACCCCGGCGTACTTCGCGGCGTTGTCGAGCAGCACGTCGACCATCTCCTCGAGATCCGCCTGCCCGCACGGGACGGTCACGAGCGCGTCGTCGTCCGCGTGAAGGGTCAGGCCCGCGTCGGTGAGACGCCGGCTGTGCCGGTCGGCGAGACCCGCGGCCGACACCGTGCACTCGCGCACGACGCCGTCGTCGCGTGCGGCGTCGAAACCATGACTGCGCGCCGAGGCGCGGTGCTCGGCGTTCGCGAGGGTCAGCATGCGCTCGACCGTGTGCTCGAGCCGGTCGAGGTCGTCGTCGACTGCGGAGAGGTCATCGGCGGCGTCGCCCTCGCGCGGAAGACCGTCGACGCGCAGGCGGATCGCGGCGAGCGGCGTGCGCAGCTGGTGCGAGGCGTCGGCGACGAACCCGCGCTGCTGTTCGAGGCTGCTCTCGACCTCGGCCGTCATGGCGTCGAACGCCCGGCTCAGCCGGCGCAGCTCGGGCGGACCCATCGGCGGCAGGGGAGTGGGGTCGCGGTGCGCGGTGAGCGCGGCGACGGCGGAATCCAGCGCGCGCACGGGACGCAGAATCCACCGGGTCCACAACAGCGAGGCGCCCATGAGAGCGGCCAGCAACAGCAGACCGACCACGCCGACGATCGCCCAGGCCCACGTCACCTCGGCCTTGGCGGCGGTCAGGTCGACCTCGAGAACGACCACGCCCGTCGACAGGTCTCCCGCCGCGATCACCGGCACGGCCACAAGGGCAGACGACGGCGCCCACGGCGTGACCCGCGGCAGATCGAGCTGGGGGATCGCGCGCGCGGCGGCGCCGACGATGCCCGACACGCGGTCGTCGGGCACGAGCGTCCCTGCCGCAGCGACCGGCACGCCCCGGTCGTCGAGCACCATCACCGACTCGCCGTACACCGCGTGGAAGCGATCCAGGTAGGTCTGCAGCGACGCGCTCTCGTTCTGCACGAGCGCCGTGCGCGCCCGCTGCACGACCTGGTCGAGCGCGGCGCTGCGTTGCAGCGACACCTGCTGCGTGCGCGAGTCGGCGATGGACTGCGCCACCGGGATGAGCACCGCGATCACGGCGATGAGGCCGAACACCAGCAGCGGCAGGAGCACGCGCAGTCTCATCCGGCGTCCTCGAGACGATAGCCGAAGCCGCGGATGGTCGTGATCGTGACCTCGGGCACCTTCTGCCGCACCTGACCCAGATGCACGTCGAACGAGCGCGACGACGCCGCGTAGGCATCGCCCCAGACCTTGTCGAGGATGAGCCGGCGGCTCACCGCCTGTCCTGCGCGACGGGCGAGCGCGAGCAGGATGCCGAACTCGTTGGGCGTCAGCGCCACCTCGCGCCCGCCGACCTGCACGCGGTGCGCGTCCACGTCGATGTCGACGGGACCGGCGTGCACGCGCGTGGGCTCGTCGGGAGGGCTGTAGCGCCGTGTGACGGCGATGAGCCGCGCGAGCAGCTCGTGCAGGCGAACCGGCTTGACGAGGTAGTCGTCGGCGCCGAGCGACAGCGCCCGCACCGTCGAGCGCTCGTCTCCGCGGGCCGTCACCACGATCACGGGGATCGCGGTCACCTCGCGCAGCTGACGAAGCGCGTCGAGGCCGTCCATGTCTTCGAGCCCGAGGTCGAGCAGCACGACGTGGGCGTCGCGGTGGCGCAGCAGCACGTCGCTGCCGCGGGCGACGCGGGTACACGTGTGACCGGCGCGCGTGAGCGCTGAGACCAGCGCTGCGGCGACGGAGCCGTCGTCCTCGGCCACGAGTACGTGCATCGCACCATCGTAGGCAGACGCGCCCGCGGGCTGCGGTCGGGCGGGCCGGGCGGAATGTAAGGCGGATGTAAGGATTCCGGATGCCGCGTCTCCGGTCGACCACGATGGCGAAGACACCCCGCGACGCCGCCGGGATCGCGAGGCGGCGACGCGGGGTTCCAGAACCCTTCGACAGATCGGAACCACGATGTCAACGACGACAACGATCCCCACGAGCATGCGGCGGTCGATCTCGAACACGCTCAAAGGCTCCGCGGGCAACCTCGTGGAGTGGTACGACGTCTACGTCTACTCCGTGTTCGCGGTCTACTTCGAGTCGCAGTTCTTCAGCGCCGACGACAAGAACTCGACCATCTACGTGTGGGCGATCTTCGCCGTCACCTTCCTCATGCGTCCGATCGGATCGTGGTTCTTCGGACGCTTCGCCGACCGCCACGGCCGCCGCCTGTCGCTGACGGTGTCGGTGTCGCTGATGGCGTTCTGCTCGCTCGTGATCGCCCTCGCACCGACGGCTCAGGCGATCGGCGCCGGCGCCGTCGTCATCCTCGTCTTCGCGCGTCTCGTGCAGGGCTTCGCCACCGGCGGCGAGTACGGCACGAGCGCGACGTACATGTCGGAGGCCGCGATGCCCGGTCGCCGCGGCTTCCTCTCGTCGTTCCACTACGTCACCCTCGTGGGCGGTCACGTGCTCGCCCAGACCACGCTCCTCGTGATGGTGCTCACCCTCGACGATCAGGCCATCACCGAGTGGGGCTGGCGCATCGCCTTCGCGATCGGCGGCGTCGCGGCCGTGGCCGTCTTCTGGATGCGACGCACCATGGACGAGTCGCTCGAGAAGAGCGTCATCGCCGACACCAAGGCAGGCAGGACGCAGCAGCCGGGCTCGATGCGCGACCTGTTCGTCAACAACTGGCGTCCGCTGCTGCTGTGCTTCGCCGTGACCGCCGGTGGCACGGTCGCCTTCTACACCTACTCGGTGACCGGGCCCAACATCGTCAAGACGGCCTTCTCGGGTGGCGACGTCGTCACCGGAACCGTGATCAACCTGATCGCGCTGACGGCCCTCATGCTCATGCAGCCCCTCGGCGGATGGCTGTCCGACAAGGTCGGGCGCAAGACGCTGCTGGTGTTCTTCGGCGTCGGCGGCGTGATCTACACGTGGTTCCTCATCACGATGCTGCCGCAGCAGACGAACGAGTTCGCGGCGTTCGCGATCCTGCTCGGCGGCTTCGTCATCCTCACCGGATACACCTCGATCAACGCGCTCGTGAAAGCGCAGCTGTTCCCGACCCACGTGCGGGCTCTGGGCGTCGGCCTCGGCTACGCGCTGGCCAACTCGCTCTTCGGCGGCACCGCCCCGCTGCTGTACGCCGGAGCGCAGAGCACCTCGCAGGTGCCGCTGTTCATCGTCTACGTCACGGCGATCATCGCCGCCTCGCTGCTGGTGTACATCTTCGCCCTGCGCAACAAGGCGCCGAACTGGCTCGACGACGAGCTGCTCATGCGCGAGACGCAGGCAGCGAGGTCGCGCGAGACGGTGTCGTCCCGCTGACACGTCTCCGAGGGGCGCCTTCTCCTTCGAGGGGAGGCGCCCCTCGCTGTGCGCGATCCCGGCGCGAGGCCGTTGTCGCGGGATGCCGCGGTGCCCGCGCACTGCGCAACCTCAGCGATTCGCGCGATGTCCGTGGCCTCCCGCGCCTTCGGGCTGAGGTTGTGCGAACCGCTGAAGTTGTGCGGCCGGGGAGACAGATGCGCGGTGCCCCGCGCACGGCGCAACCTCAGCGATTCGCGCAAGGTCGGTGGCATCCGGCCCCCTCGCCGCGATGACCCGCGCGCGGCGCAACCTCAGCGATTCGCGCAAGGTCGGTGGCCTCCGGCGCCTTCGGGCTGAGGTTGTGCAGATTGCCGAGGTTGTGAGGAAGGGGAGGGATGCCGCGGCGCCCGCGCACGGCGCAACCTCAGCGATCCGCGCAATGTCGGTGGCATCCGGCCCCCTCGGGCTGAGGTTGTGCAGATTGCCGAGGTTGTGAGGAAGGGGAGGGATGCCGCGGCGCCCGCGCACGGCGCAACCTCAGCGATCCGCGCAACATCGGTGGCATCCGGCCCCCTCGGGCTGAGGTTGTGCAGATTGCCGAGGTTGTGAGGAAGGGGAGGGATGCCGCGGCGCCCGCGCACGGCGCAACCTCAGCGATCCGCGCAACATCGGTGGCATCCGGCCCCCTCGGGCTGAGGTTGTGCGGATCGCCGAGGTTGTGCGGTCGGGGAGGACTGCCGGATCTCGGCCAACCGGGAACGCACCGTGCCGGGGAACGAGAAAGCCCCCGCCGAAGCGGAGGCTTTCTCTCTCTGGGTGGACCTGAGGGGACTCGAACCCCTGACCCCCTGCATGCCATGCAGGTGCGCTACCAGCTGCGCCACAGGCCCGTGTTTTGTTTTCCGCCCCGTTTGAGGCAACTCCATGAGCTTACAACAGAGTTCGCGACGGCAGGAAATCCGCGCCGCCGGGCGTGTCGTCGACCCCCGTGACGACCGTCAGGATGCGGCCGCGCAGGTGCTGCCCTCGCTCGCTCAGGGTCCGCTGTCGGGAGACGTACTGCGCCTTGCCCTCGGGTGTCTCGATCGCGACCGGCTCGTAGCCCCAGGCGGTCAGGTCGTAGGGCGAGGCCTGCATATCGAGGGTGCGGATGTCGCGGGCCAGCTCGAACGCATCGAGCAGCGCATCGCCGGGAACCAGCGGCCCGAGCTTCACCGCCCACTTGTAGAGGTCCATGCCGGCGTGCAGGCACCCGGGCTGCTCGCGCTGCGGTTGATCGTCGCGCGTCAAGGGCAATCGGTTCAACGGCACGGCCTCGGGCGTGAAGAACCGGAACGCGTCGAAGTGCGTGCAGCGCAGATCGTGCGCCTCCACCACGGCGTCGGTGCCCGCGCGCCCCAGCCGCAGGGGCACCGCGTGCCGCACCTCGTCGGCGCGATAGGCCATCGCCCATTCGTGCAGGCCGAAGCAGCCGAACTGGCCCGGGCGCTCACGTGTGGCCCTTAGCAGGTTGACGATGCCGCGGTACATCGACCCCTTCTCGTCGCGGAAGCGCGCGGCATCCACCCGCACGTCCGCGCCCTCGGCGCGGTACCAGCGCCACTCGGCGCGCTCGGGAGCCTGCTCGAGCACGACGTCGGCGCCCGGATGCCACCGCCGCAGGACCGCGGGCTTGTACGAGTAGTACGTGAAGAGGAAGTCCTCGACAGGGTGCTTCTCGGCGCGGCTCGCGCGGGCGCGGTGCTCGGCGGTGAGCAGATCGGCGCGCTCGGCGTGCGCGGCCGCGGCGGTGGTCCACTCCGCGCGCGACAGCGTCGGAGCCTCGAGCAGCAGCGTCACTCCACGGGCTCGATCAGCTCGGGGGAGTCGTTGCGCACGTTGCCGACCGCTGCCGACACGACGTGGTCGTCGAGCGTCTCGGCGACGTCGGGAGCGGCGTCGATCGCGGCATCGAGGATGTCGCCGACGTTCTCGGTGGTCGGGTCGAGCCAGAAGTCGGCGAAGTCGGGGTCCATGAACAGCGGCATGCGGTCGTGGATCGACCCCAGACGCCCGATCGCGTCACGCGTGAGGATCGTGCAGCTGAGCACCCAACGGGCGGGGTCGTCGTCGGCGCGCGCGGGGTCTTTCCACCACTCGTACAGGCCGGCGAAGAACATCGGCGACCCGTCGGCGGGGTGGATGTAGTGCGGCGTCTTGCCCGCCTCTGTCGTCTTCCACTCGTAGTACCCGGATGCCGGGATGATGGCCCGTCGCTTGATCAGCGCGTTGCGGAACATGGGCTTGTCTTCGACCTCTTCGCTGCGCGCATTGAACGCGCGCGCGCCGATCTTGACGTCTTTGGCCCACCCGGGGACGAGGCCCCAGCGCGCGACCTCGAGGCGCCGCACCGGGGGCTCGCTCTTGATCGAGTCGAGCACGATGCCGACCTGGGAGGTCGGGGCGATGTTGTAGGAGGGCTGGGGCAGCTCATCGGCCTCGACGTCTACGCGGAGCACCCCCACGAGCTCGCTGGCCACATTGGCTACGACGAATCGACCGCACATGCCTCCACCGTACGCGCCACCTCCGACATCGGGCCGCGCGCGCACGTCGGGCGGTCGCGCAGCCTCAGCGATCCGCACATCCTCAGTCGCAAGACGCCGGATGCCACCGACTTCGCGCGGATCGCTGAAGATACGCAGGGCGCCGGGGTCGCGGCATCCGGGATCAGGCGTCGCGCAGCCTCAGCGATCCGCACAACCTCAGTCGCAAGACGCCGGATGCCACCGACTTCGCGCGAATCGCTGAAGATACGTAGGGCGCCGGGCCCGCGGCATCCGCACACGCGTCGCGCAGCCTCAGTGATCTGCACAACCTCAGTCGCAAGGCACCGGATGCCACCGACTGCGCGCGAATCGCTGAAGATACGCGGGGCGCCGGGCCCGCGGCATCCGGAATCAGACGTCACGCAGCCTCAGCGATCCGCACAACCTCAGTCGCTGGGCACCGGAAGCCGCTGACATTGCGCGAATCGCTGAAGATACGCAGGGCGCCGGGGTCGCGGCATCCGGGATCAGGCGTCGCGCAGCCTCAGCGATCCGCAGATCCTCAGTCGCAGGACGCCGGATGCCACCGACTTCGCGCGGATCGCTGAGGATACGCAGGGCGCCGGGGTCGCGGCATCCGGAATCACGCGTCGCGCAGCCTCAGTGATCCGCACATCCTCAGTCGCAGGGCACCGGATGCCACTGACATTGCGCGAATCGCGGAAGATCCGCGAACGGCCGCGGCATCCGGAATCACGCGTCGCGCAGCCTCAGTGATTCGCACATCCTCAGTCGCAGGGCACCGGATGCCACCGACATTGCGCGAATCGCTGAGGATACGCAGGGCGCCGGGCCCGCAGCATCCGGGATCACGCGTCGCGCGAGATGACGCCCGTGTTCTGCAGGCGGTCCAGCAGGCCCGCGCCGTCGGACTCGCTCACCCACGGCACCTCGGCCGCGGAGTGATCGTCGACGACGGTGCGGCCACCGGCCAGCACGGCCTCGGCCGGCAGGAGCTTGCGGATCGCGACGGCCGCGACGTTGTCGGGGTGCTCGATCGCGAAGCCGGTGTAGATGGCGTCGTCGTGCTGACCGTCGTCGCCCACCAGCAGCCACTTCACCTGCGGGAACTCCGACGCCAGGCGGCGCAGGTTCTGCTCCTTGTGGTCGCGTCCGCTGCGGAACCACCGGTCGTGCGTGGGGCCCCAGTCGGTCAGCAGGAACGACCCAGCCGGGAAAAGGTGGCGGCGCATGAAGCGCGTGAGGGTCGGGGCGACGTTCCACGCACCGGTCGACAGGTAGATGATCGGGGTCCCGGGATGCTCCCGCGTCAGTCGCTCGAGCAGCACGGCCATGCCGGGAACGGGCTGGCGCGCGTGCTCGTCGACCACGAAGGAGTTCCACGCGGCGAGCAGCGGGCGGGGGAGCAGCGTGACCATGACGGTGTCGTCGATGTCGCTGACCACGCCGAAGCGCACGTCGGAGCCGACGATGAACACGCGCGTCTCGGTGGGCTCGCTGCCCTCGACCGACATCGTGATGCTCTGCCACCCGGGCTTGAGCTTCGCGGGGAGCTTGGCGTCGATGACCCCGCCGCGATCGGCGGGCACGTTGTGCTCGACGCCGTCGATCGTCACGGTCACGTGCGCGAAGCCGACCGGAACGGCGGCGAAGCTGCGCCATCCGCGCAGGCTCTCGACGTCGCCGCTCGAGGTGCGGCGGGCCGGCGGGGCGATCAGCACGCGGCCGAGAACGCGCACCCATTCCTCGGTGCCGTACCCCGGGAAGCCGGTGACGCCGGGGCGCAGGCCCCGCGCGCGGGCGCGGCGTTCGCGCCACCGGTGGAACCGGCGCTCGAGTCGGGCGAACCAGAGCACTTTGGCGCGAGGAGAGCGAGGCATCGGCCTCAGTCTTTCACGTCGCCGTCCGCAGGTTCGAGGGTGGCGCTCTCGTCGGCGAGGTGTCGGCGCTCGACGCGCTCCAGGATCTTCTTACCCACGAACACCAGCACGAGGAACGCCGCGAGGATCCCCACGAAGATGTATCCGGCGTAGTGGATCTGATCGCTCAGCTCGCGGTAGGTGCCGGCGGCGGTCGCGGCGATCGTGACGTAGAGCCCGGCCCAGACGATGCACGCCGGGGTGGTCCAGGCGAGGAAGCGGCGGTAGCGGTAGCCGCTCATGCCGACCGTCAGCGGCACGAGCGAGTGCAGCACGGGGAGGAACCGCGAGAGGAAGATGGCGGGACCGCCGCGACGGCGGAGGTAACGGTCGGCGCGCTCCCAGTTGCGTTCGCCGAGCTTCTGGCCGAGCTTCGACGCCCGGATGCGCGGACCGAAGTAGCGGCCGAGCCAGAACCCGAGGCTCTCACCGGCCAGGGCGCCGACGACGATCGCGGCGGCGAGCACCACGCCCTCGACGGGCGACGCGACGGCGGTGCCGGCGACGATCACCATGGTGTCGCCCGGCACGATGAGTCCGACGAGCACGCTCGTCTCGAGCATGACCGCGACACCGGCGAGGATCGTGCGCAGCACGGGATCGACGTTCTGGACGACGTCGAGGAGCCACGTGAGGATCTCGTTCACCTCCGTCAGCCTAGGGCCGCGGGCTCGCCCTAGCCTGGGAGCGTGCCCGAATCCGCCCGCTCGTTCGCCCTGCGCGACTGGGTCGATCCCGAAGCGGTGTTCCTGCACCTGTTCTCCACAGCTCCGCACGCGTTCTGGCTCGACGCCGGGGTCGACGCGAGCGCGGGCTGGAGCTGGATGGGCACGGGGGTTCCCGACGCGGCCGAACACCCCCTGAGGGCGGAGGCCGCGGCATCCGGAACCGTCTCGCACGAAGCGGGAGCCTTCCGCGGCGGATGGGTCGGGTGGCGCTCCTACGAGGGCGACGACGCGTGGATGCGCGTGGACGCGATGCTCGCCTTCGACCACGCGAACCGGCGCGTGTTCGCGATCGGCGACGAGAGCCTGGCGGCGCGGGCCGCCGAGGCCCCATCGGCGGGTGCGGTGCCGACGGCGTCGGCTCGGGGCGCGGCATCCGCCCGCGTGACACCCGAGGTCTACGCCGAGCGGATCGAGGCGTGCCGCGAGCGCATCCGCCTCGGCGACGCGTACCAGCTCTGCCTCACCACGCGCTTCACCGTTCCGGGGCGCTTCGCGGCGCTGGAGGTGTTCCGCCGACTGCGCCGCGCCTCGACCTCGCACCACGCGGGCTTCGTGCGCCGCGGCGACACGGCGCTCGTGAGCGCCTCGCCCGAGCGCTTCGTCGAGGTGCGCGGGGGGCGCGTGCACACGCATCCGATCAAGGGCACGCGTCCGCGCTCGGCCGACACGACGGTCGACGTGGCACTCGCCGAGGAATTGCGGGCGGATGCCAAGGAGCAGGCCGAGAACGTCATGATCGTCGACCTGATGCGCAACGACCTGTCGCGGGTGTGCGCCCCGTCGAGCGTGGGGGTCGACCGCCTGCTCGAGGTGGAGACGTATCCGCACGTGCACCAGCTCGTGAGCGAGGTCTCGGGTGAACTGCTCCCGGGTACGACCGTGGGTGGGCTGCTCGACGCGGTCTTCCCGGCCGGCAGCATGACCGGCGCTCCCAAGCAGTCGGCGATGCAGATCCTCGCCGAACTCGAAGCCGCCCCGCGAGGGGTCTACTCCGGCGCGTTCGGCTGGATCGGCGACGACGGGGCCGCGGATCTCGCGATGGTCATCCGCAGCGTCGTGGTCGAACCGGATGCCGCCTGGGTCGGCGCCGGAGGCGGCATCACGTGGCGCTCGGTCGCGGCATCCGAAGTCGCCGAGGTGGGCATCAAGGCCCGGGCTCCGCTGGCGGCCCTGGGAGCCGAGGTTCCGCCGGGGTGGTGACCCGCGGGTCCGATAGCCTGGAGGTTGGCCCCCGTGGCCTCCCGACCTTCACGATTGGCTTCACCCGTGTCTCAGAACACCGCACCAGACCCCCGCGAGGGGGGCTTCGACACCCACGCGATCCAGGCGAAGTGGCAGCAGGCCTGGGCCGAGAAAGACCCGTTCCGCGCCGGCGGCGACGACGACACGCGCCCCCGCAAGTACGTGCTCGCGATGTTCCCCTACCCCTCGGGCGACCTGCACATGGGGCACGCCGAGAACTACCTCTACTCCGACATCGTGGCGCGCTTCTGGCGCCACCGCGGGTACAACGTGCTCAACCCCATCGGGTGGGACTCGTTCGGCCTGCCCGCCGAGAACGCCGCCATCAAGCGCGGCGCCGACCCGGTCGAGTGGACCTACGCCAACATCGCGCAGCAGAAGGAGAGCCTGAGGGACTACGGCGTCTCGTTCGACTGGAGCCGCGTGCTGCACACGAGCGACCCCGAGTACTACCGCTGGAACCAGTGGCTGTTCCAGAAGCTGTACGAGAAGGGCCTGGCCTACCGCAAGGACGCCCTCGTCAACTGGGACCCGGTCGATCAGACCGTGCTCGCGAACGAGCAGGTGCTGCCCGACGGCACGAGCGAGCGCAGCGGCGCCGTGGTGGTCAAGAAGAAGCTGACGCAGTGGTTCCTGCGCATCACCGACTACGCCGACCGCCTGCTCGACGACCTCAACCAGCTCGAGGGCTTCTGGCCGAGCAAGGTCATCCAGATGCAGCGCAACTGGATCGGCCGCTCCGTCGGCGCCGACATCGAGTTCGAGATCGAGGGCCGCGACCAGAAGATCACGGTCTTCTCCACGCGCCCCGACACCCTGCACGGCGCCACGTTCTTCGTCGTGGCCCCGGAGTCCGACCTGGCCGCCGAGCTCGCGGCATCCGCCGATCAGGGCGTGCGCGAGAGCTTCGAGGCCTACCTCGCCCAGGTGCAGCGCGCGACCGACATCGAGCGTCAGGCGACCGACCGTCCGAAGACCGGCGTGTTCCTCGGCCACTACGCGATCAACCCGGTCAACGGCGAGAAGCTGCCGATCTGGGCCGCCGACTACGTGCTGGCCGACTACGGTCACGGCGCGGTCATGGCCGTGCCCGCGCACGACCAGCGCGACCTCGACTTCGCCCGCGCGTTCGACCTGCCCGTCACAGTGGTCGTCGACACCAATGCGCCCGTCACCGGCGCGATCCCCGTGATCGAGCTCGACGCCGACGGCGTGCCGATCGACCCGCTCGGCGACCTCGACGAGCTCGACCCGGTCAAGACCGGCATCGCGCTGACCGGTGAGGGACGCCTGATCAACTCCGGCTCGCTGAACGGCCTGAGCAAGCGCCACGCGATCACCCGCATGATCGAAGAGCTCGAGGCGAAGGGCGTCGGCCGCGCGGCCAAGACCTACCGCCTGCGCGACTGGCTCATCTCGCGCCAGCGCTACTGGGGCACGCCCATCCCGATGCTGCACGGGGAAGACGGCTCGATCACGCCGGTCCCCGCCGACCAGCTGCCGGTCACGCTGCCCTCGGTCGAGGGTCTCGACCTGAAGCCGAAGGGCACCTCGCCCCTGGGCGCGGCCACCGACTGGGTGCAGGTCACCGACCCCGAGACGGGCCAGACGTTGCTGCGCGACCCCGACACGATGGACACCTTCGTCGACAGCTCGTGGTACTACCTGCGCTTCCTCTCGCCGAACAGCGAGACCGAGGCGTTCTCGGGCCGCGAGGCGTCGAAGTGGGGCCCCGTCGACTTCTACATCGGCGGCGTCGAGCACGCGATCCTGCACCTGCTGTACGCGCGCTTCATCACGAAGGCGCTGTTCGACATGGGCATGGTGGAGTTCACCGAGCCGTTCTCGAGCCTCATCAACCAGGGCATGGTCATCCTCGACGGCACGAAGATGTCGAAGAGCAAGGGCAACCTCGTGCTGTTCCAGGAAGAGCTCGACGCCCACGGCGCCGACGCCTTGCGCGTGGCCCTGGCCTTCGCAGGTCCCGTGGAAGACGACAAGGACTGGAACGACGTCTCGACCACGGGTGCGGCGAAGTTTCTGGCCCGTGCGCTGCGCATCGCGCACGACGTCGACAGCGAGACCGACGTGGTCTGGGCCGAGGGCGACAAGACCCTCCGCCGCGCCACGCACCGCCTGCTGGCCGATGCCGCGAACCTCATCGAGCAGACGAAGTTCAACGTCGTCGTCGCGCGCCTGATGGAGCTGGTCAACGCCACCCGCAAGGCCATCGACGGCAAGCCCGGACCGAGCGACCCCGCCGTGCGCGAGGCGGCCGAGGTCATCGCGATGACCCTCGACCTGTTCGCTCCGCACACCGCGGAGGAGATGTGGCAGACGCTCGGCTACGACGGCTTCGTGGGGCTCGCGACCTGGCGTCAGGCCGACCCGACGCTGCTCGTCGAAGACACCACGACAGCGGTCGTGCAGATCGACGGCAAGGTGCGCAGCACGCTCGAGGTCTCGGCCAAGATCGGCGCCGACGAGCTCGAGGCGATGGCCCGCGCCGACGAGAAGGTGCTCCGCGCGCTCGGCGACCGCGAGATCGTGCGCGCGGTCGTGCGTCCGCCGAAGGTCGTCAGCTTCTCGACGAAGTAGGTTTTCGTTCCGGATGCCACGTCCCCGGCGCTCTGCGGAGTGCGGGGGCGTGGCATCCGGGGTTTTCGGGGCTTCCTGTGGTTCGCCGCGCGATCCATGGGCCTCGCGCAGGGCGTGCCCGTTGCTCAGGCCGCGCGTGAATACACGTGACCGTCGCGCGAGCGGACGAGCAGGCCCGCGTCGACGAGGTAGCGACGCATCGCGGCGACGTCGTCGGCGATGCGGGCGAGACGCTCGTTGACCGTGCGCTCGTCGATGCTCTCGTCCGCGGCGATCACGCGATCGGCGACGTGGGCGAGAACGGCATCGCGGTCGGCGGCCCGTGCCGGATAGACCGCGAGCCGACCGTCGACGAAGAACCTGTCGACGCCGGTGGGTTGTGCCGCGACCGGCGCCGCCGCCAGCACCCCGGAGAACACGTCGTCCGTCGCTCGTAGGCTCCCGTCGTCGATCTGCACCACGAGTCCCGCCTTCACGAGCGTCTGCACGACCCGACGTGCGGCACCCGGCGACATCGTCGCCAACTCGGCCTCGACTCCGTCGCCGAGAACGGCGCGGGCGTAGACCCGGCGCGCGCGCTCGTCGGCGAGAGCGGAGACGACGGACCGCCAGGCGTTCGCGTTCATTCCCTCAGGCTACGGGGGCTTCTCCCCAGCGTCCGATCCCGTCCGGTTCTCCCCATCTGTCGAACCCGCCCCGCGACGCCCTCCGGCCCCTCCCTACCGTGGCAGCGTGACGGACGAGACCGAGCCCGACGAGCGGCTGCGCGCGCGCACGCGCCTCGGGATCGGCGGGGTCATCGTGCTGGTACTGCTCGCGTTCGCCGTGACCATCGCGATCGGCATGCTCCGCGGAGCGACCGGAGCCGAGGTGGTCGCTCCCGTGCCGTCGTCAACGGCGGCGTCGATGCTCCCCGCGGAGGCCGGGCTCTACGTCCACGTCGCCGGCGCGGTGCGGAAGCCGGGGCTCTACCGCCTCGACGCGGGAGACCGTGTGGCCGACGCAATCGCCCGCGCGGGCGGCTTCTCAGAGGAGGCTGCGCGCGACGGGGTGAACCTCGCTCGCCCGGTCGCCGACGGCGAGCAGATCGTGGTGCCCGTGATCGGGGCCGAGACCGCCTCGCCGGCGGCGGACGGCTCGGGCGGGGGCGCGGCCGGAGGCCCACTCGACCTCAACACGGCCACCCGCGATCAACTCGACACCCTCCCGCGCGTGGGCCCGGCGATCGCGGATCGCATCATCGCGTGGCGCGAGCAGAACGGACGCTTCACCAGCATCGACGATCTGCTGTCGGTGCCCGGGATCGGGCAGAAGATGCTCGACGGCATCCGCGACCTGGTGCGCGTATGAGTGCGCGGCGGGCGCTGCGACGGCGGGCGCTCCGCTCGGTCACGGTGGCCGCCCTGACCTGGGTCGCCGCCGGGGTGGCGGTGGGCGTTCCGGATGCCGCCGCGCTCGCTCTCGCGCTCGCCACAGGCGCGCTCGTCGCCACAGGCGTCTTCGTGTGGCGGCGGCGGGCCGTCGTCGGCGTGGTGGCCGTGGCCCTCGCCTGCGCGGGGGCTTCGGCAGGGGCCGTGACATCCGTTGCGCCCGTACGCGACCAGGTCGCTGCCCTGCAGACCGAGGGCGGGCGGCAGCTCGAGCTCGACGTCACCGTCGCGGGACGCATCGACGGCACTCCCGACGGGGGAGCGTGGTTCGACGCGATCGCCTCGACGGTGCGCGCCGGGCCCGTCGCGCTGAGCGGAGGCGTGCCCGTGCGCGTCATGGTCGACGCCGAGGGACGTGCAGCGCTCGCGGGCACCGGGATGGGGGGAGAGGTCGGCATCGTCGGGCGCGGCGTCGCGGCCGACCCCGCGGAACGGGCGGTGCTCGTGGTGCGCGCGAGCGAGACGCACGACGTGCGGCCTCCGGAAGGGGTGTGGGCCTTGTTCGAGGGGCTTCGAGACGGGCTGGTCGCCTCGACGCGCGGACTGCCGCAGCCCGGCGCGGGTCTGGTGCCGGGTCTCGCCGTCGGCGACACCTCGAGTCTGGATCCGTCCACCGAGGCGGCCATGAACGCCGCGTCGCTGTCGCACCTGACGGCCGTCTCGGGGGCGAACTGCGCGATCGTGGTGGGCGCGGCATTCGCGTTGCTCGCGCTGTGCGGCGCACCGCGCGGAGTGCGCGTGATCGGCGCCACCGTCGTGCTGGTCGCCTTCGTGGCGCTCGTCACCCCCGAGCCGAGCGTCGTGCGGGCCGCGGCGATGGCCGTCGTCGCGATGCTCGCTCTGGCCCTCGGGCGACCGGCGGTCGGCATCGCCGTGCTCTCGGCCGCTGTGACGGCGCTCCTGGTCATCGATCCCTGGCTTTCGCGTTCGCTGGGCTTCGCCCTGTCGGCGGCTGCCACCGCCGCTCTCCTGGTGCTCGCGCGGCCCCTCGCGGTCGGGTTGGATCGGTGGATGCCGCGCGCCCTCGCCCTCGGGCTCGCCGTGCCCACGTCGGCCCAGCTCGTCTGCGGACCGCTGATCGTGCTCATCGACCCGCACGTGCCCCTGCTGGGGGTCGCGGCCAATCTCGTGGCCGATCCGGCAGCCGCCCCGGCCACCATCGCGGGAGCGCTCGCGTGCATCGCACCCTTCCCGTGGGTGCGCGACGGGCTCACCGCTCTCGCGTGGATCCCCGCCGCGTGGATCGCCGCGGTCGCCCACACGGCGACCGCCGTCTCAGCGCAGAACCTGCCGTGGCCCGACGGGCTGCTCGGTGCCGCCCTGCTCGCCGCCGTCGGCGCGGCGGTGAGCGTCGCGATCCTGCGACCGCGACGACTCCCGCGTCTCACAGCGTTGTCGTCCGCGGCGATGGCCGTGGTGGTCGGCCTCGTCCTCGGTCAGACCGCCGTGCGCACCGTCGGCGGGCCGCTCACGGTGCCGAGCGCGTGGCAGGTCGCGATGTGCGATGTCGGTCAGGGCGATGCGACGCTGTGGAGATCCGGCGCGGCGATCGCGCTCGTCGACACCGGTCCGGAACCTGCGGCGGTGGAGCGCTGCCTCACGACCTTCGGCATCGACCGAGTCGACCTGCTCGTGCTCACGCACTTCGACCTCGACCACGTCGGCGGCTCCGGGGCGCTGATCGGTCGAGCTGCGGTCGTCCTGCACGGCCCTCCGGGCGAAGCGGCGGACGAGCGGCTGCTCGAGCGCTTCGCCGCGGCGGGTGCCCGTCTGCACTCCGCGTCGATCGGTCTGACGGGCACCATCGGCTCGACCCGGTGGCAGGCGCTCGGCCCTCCGCCCCGCGCCGAACCCGGAAACGACGCCAGCGTCGCGCTCGACGTCGTCGGGCCGGGCTTCCCCCGCACCGTGCTGCTCGGCGACCTCGGCGAGCAGTCGCAGGCCGACCTGCGCCGGCGGCTCGCCGTGCCCCGCGTCGCCGTGGTCAAGGTCTCGCATCACGGGAGCGCCGATCAGGATGCCGAGCTCTACCGCGAACTGCATCCGCGGGTGGGGCTCATCGGGGTGGGAGCAGACAACAGCTACGGACACCCGACCGCGAAGCTCCTCGGGATCCTGAGCTCGATCGGAGCGACGGCGGCTCGGACGGATCAGGACGGCGCGTTGGCGGTGTGGCTTGACGCCGAGGGACGACTCACACTGTGGCGGGAGAAGGCCCCGGCCATCGTCCCTGCCGTGGCCCTGCCGGTGCCCCGAGCGCAGAATGGCAGCGCCCCGCGTCGGTCGTCGACGCCGCGGCCCGACGGCCGATGTCGGAGGCGGTCGGTAGGCTGGGGGAGTGACTCCGGCTCCCCGACGCTCCGCCCCCGCCAAGGCGAAGTCGGCCATTCCGCAGGTGTCGTGGCGCAGCCCACAGCCCGCGCCGATCGTGCTCGTCTCGGGTCCCGAAGAGGTGTGCGCCGAGCGCGCGACGGCCGGCATCCGCGCGATGCTCAAGAGCGAAGACCCCAGCCTCGAGGTCACCGACATCCGGGCCGACGACTACGCCGCGGGAACCCTGCTGTCGGTCACCTCGCCGTCGCTGTTCGGCGAGCCGCGGCTCGTGCGCGTGACCGGCGTCGAAAAGTGCAGCGACACCTTCCTCAGCGAAGCCGTCTCGTACCTCTCCCAGACGCAAGAGGGCGCGACCGTCGTGCTGCGCCACACGGGGGCGAGCGTGCGCGGCAAGAAGCTGCTCGACGGCATCCGCGCCGGTCAGGGCGGCGGTATCGAGATCGCATGCCCCGCCGTCAAGCGCGACTCCGACCGGTTCGACTTCGCCGTCGGCGAGTTCAAGACCGCGGGCAAGCGCATCGCGCCGGTCGCCCTGCGCTCGCTCGTCTCGGCCTTCGCCGACGACCTCACCGAACTCGCCGCGGCGTGCCAGCAGCTCATCGCCGACGTCCCGGGCGACATCGACGAGCGCATCGTCGAGCGGTACTACGGCGGTCGCGTCGAGACCTCGGCGTTCACCGTCGCCGACACCGCCATCGCCGGTCAGTACGGGCCCGCACTCCTCGCGCTGCGTCACGCCCTGGCATCCGGAGCCGACCCCGTGCCACTCGTCGCCGCGGTGGCGATGAAGCTGCGCACGATGGCCCGTGTCGCCGGCAGCCGCGAGTCGTCGCCGGTACTCGCTCAGCGCCTCGGCATGAAGGACTGGCAGGTCGACCGCGCGCGGCGCGACCTCGTCGGCTGGACCGGCAACACCCTCGGCATGGCGATCCACGCCACCGCCCGTGCCGACGCCGAGGTCAAGGGCGCGTCGCGCGACGCCGTGTTCGCGCTCGAGCGCATGATCACGATCATCGCGACCCGCGCCCCCTTCGGCGACTGATCGCGACGGCGCTCCAGCCCCACCTCAGACGGTCGACTCCAGCCGCCGATCGAGCGCATCGAACAACCGGCGCCGCCACGGCAGCGACGACCACCCGTGGTCCGCCCCCTCGACCACAGTGAGCGAGCCCCCGGGCATGACCTCGGCGAAACGCCGGCCGTACGCGAGGGGGACGACCTCGTCGGCCGATCCGTGCAGCACGTCGACCGGCCCCGTGTACGCCGCGGCCGGACCGTACACGTCGAGGCCGTCGCGCACGTCGTCGACGATCGCCGGTCCCACCGCCATTCCCGCGAGATCCACGAAGCCTCTCTCTCGCATCGCAGCCAACGGCTCGCCCATCACGCGGTCGTGCACGGTGATGTCGTCGACGATCACTCCGGCGGGCGACCAGAGCGTGACCGAGACGACCCGCTCGCCCTCCTGTGCCGCGGCAAGGGCCGACTCGACCGCTCCCAGGCTGTGGCCGACGACGTGCACCCGGCCGTCACCCGCCGTCTCACGGATCATCGCGCGCACCTGCGCGATCTCGTCGCGAACCGTGATGTCGAAGAAGTCGCCATCGCTCACGCCCTGGCCCAGCCGGTCGTACGAGCTGGCGACGACCCCGCGCGAGACGAGGTGCCGTGCCGCCTGCACGAACAGCTGGCGCGAACCGGCCGACGTGCTGCTGAACCCGTGCACGAACAGCACGCGTGCAGCATCGGGGGCATCGGTGCCGTCGTCCCACCGCCACCCGCGAAGCGTTCGCCCGCGGTGGTCGAGAGCGAGCGGCGTCACCCGTGGGTCGACGTCGACGTGGACGGCGGCGAGGTCGTCGGAGGAGCGATCGGCGGGGTGTGAAGAATTCGGCATCCGTCAATCCTCGTCCTTCCGTGCCGCGCACGCATGCGGACGCGGCGTGGAGGCCCGCTGCTGACAATGCGCACAGCCGCCACCACCCCGGAAACGACGAAGCCCGCCCCGCGCAATGCGGGACGGGCTGTCGAAGAGAAGCTGCGGCTCAGAGAGCGGCGACCTGCTTCGCGATGGCCGACTTTCGGTTCGCGGCCTGGTTCTGGTGGATGACACCCTTGCTCACGGCCTTGTCGAGCTTCTTGCCGGCGATGACGAGCGCCTTCTCGGCGGCCGCCTTGTCTCCGGCCAGCACGGCCTCGCGGGTGCGACGCACGTGCGTGCGCAGCTCGCTCTTGACGGCCTTGTTGCGCTCGCGCGCCTTCTCGTTGGTCTTGTTGCGCTTGATCTGCGACTTGATATTCGCCACGTCGACGGTCTTTCGTTTGAGTGAGTGTTGGAAGTGCCGGGCGAGCGGTAGAGGGGCGCTGCACCGGCGATCGTGGAGGTCGGGAAAAACCCCACACGCAAGCCAAGAAGCGAGTCTAACAGGTCGAGGCTTCGACCGTCGTGAGCGCCACGTTCAGCACCGCGTTGAAGACGCGCGGCCGCATCGCTGTCACGAGGTGGGTCGTGCGCGGGACGACGATGAGCTCGGCATCCGGAGCGATCGTGGTGAACAGCTTCTCGTTCATGCGCAGCTGGTCCCACTGCCCGTTGACGAACCACAGCGGCACGTCGATCCGGCGCAGCGCCGACAACAGGTCGAGCACCGACAGCGAGGCCAGGGCGGTGTCCTGCGCGTCGAACGCGTACCCGCCGGCTCCGAAATCCGGGCGCGTCTCGAGAGGAAGGGTGCGGTCGAGCACGCGATTGGTCAGGCCGAGCCCGCGGTCGGGCAGGCTGTCGAACCGTCGGGCGAGGAAGCGGTAGGCGGCGAGCCCGATCCCGCGGGGGAAAGAGGTGCAGGATGCCGCGACGAAGCCCGCAACCGGGGGAGCGTCCTCGCTCCCGGTGTAGGCGATCGACAGCAGACCGCCCATCGAGTGCCCGACGAGCAGCACGGGGCCGCGGGAGGCGGCATCCCGAACCGCTCGATCGATCGTCGCGAACGCCTCGTCGAGCGTGAACTCCTCGCCGCGGCGGGTTCCGTGCCCCGGCAGGTCGACGGCGGTGACGGGCGTGCCGCGTTGTTCGAGGTACGCGACCTGCGCGCGCCACATGGTCGCCGACGTGCGGATGCCGTGCACGAGCACGACCTGGACCGTCATGGCATCCACTGTAAAAGGCTCCGGATGCCGAGAGCCTGAGCGCTCGCGGACGGCGATGTCGGCGCACCACCGTAGAATCGACGGAACATGTCACCGCGCGCCCTGAAGCCCCTCGAGCCGTCTGCCACTCCGCCGGAGCAGATCCGCAACTTCTGCATCATCGCTCACATCGACCACGGCAAGTCGACGTTGGCCGACCGCATGCTGCAGATCACCGGCGTCGTCAGCGACCGCGATATGCGCGCGCAGTACCTCGACCGCATGGACATCGAGCGCGAGCGCGGCATCACGATCAAGTCGCAGGCGGTGCGGATGCCGTGGTCGACGAGCGACGGCACGTTCGCCCTGAACATGATCGACACGCCCGGTCACGTCGACTTCACCTACGAGGTCAGCCGCTCGCTCGCCGCGTGCGAGGGCGCGATCCTGCTCGTCGACGCCGCTCAAGGCATCGAGGCGCAGACGCTCGCCAACCTCTACCTCGCGCTCGAGAACGATCTGACGATCATCCCGGTGCTGAACAAGATCGACCTGCCCGCGGCCGACCCCGACAAGTACGCCGCCGAGCTCGCCGGCCTCATCGGCGGCGACCCGGCCGACGTGCTGCGTGTCAGCGGCAAGACCGGCATGGGCGTCGAAGAACTGCTCGACCTCATCGTCGACAAGATCCCGGCCCCGGTCGGCACGGCCGACGCTCCGGCGCGCGCGATGATCTTCGACTCCGTCTACGACGCCTACCGCGGCGTCGTCACCTACGTCCGCATGATCGACGGGTCGTTGCAGCCGCGCGAGCGCCTGCAGATGATGTCGACGGGCGCGACGCACGAGGCGCTCGAGATCGGCGTCTCGAGCCCCGAGCCGGTTCCGACCAAGGGTCTCGGCGTGGGCGAGGTCGGCTACCTCATCACGGGCGTGAAAGACGTGCGCCAGTCGAAGGTCGGCGACACGATCACCACCCACCGCAAGCCCGCCACCGAGGCCCTGGCCGGGTACACCGACCCGAAGCCCATGGTCTTCTCGGGGGTCTACCCGATCGACGGCAGCGACTACGCCGAGCTGCGCGAAGCCCTCGACAAGCTCAAGCTCTCCGACGCCTCGCTGCAGTACGAGCCCGAGACCTCGGTCGCCCTGGGCTTCGGCTTCCGCTGCGGCTTCCTGGGCCTGCTCCACCTCGAGATCATCACCGAGCGCCTGTCGCGCGAGTTCGACCTCGACCTCATCACCACCGCTCCGTCGGTGACGTACGAGGTCACCACCGACACCGGCGAGATCATCTCGGTCACCAACCCCAGCGAGTACCCCGACGGGCGCGTCGCCTCGGTGTCGGAGCCGATCGTCAAGGTCGGCATCCTGCTGCCCAAGGACTACGTCGGCACGGTCATGGAGCTCTGCCAGACGCGTCGCGGCACCCTGCTCGGCATGGAGTACCTCAGCGAAGACCGCGTCGAGCTCCGCTACCACATGCCCCTCGGCGAGATCGTGTTCGACTTCTTCGACCACCTCAAGAGCCGCACGCAGGGCTACGCGAGCCTCGACTACGAACCCGCCGGCCAGCAGACCGCCGACCTGGTGAAGGTCGACATCCTGCTGCAGGGCGACAAGGTCGACGCGTTCAGCTCGATCGTGCACCGCGAGAAGGCCTACGCCTACGGCACGCTCATGGCCGAGCGTCTGCGCAAGCTCATCCCGCGCCAGCAGTTCGAAGTGCCCATCCAGGCCGCGATCGGCGCGCGCATCATCGCGCGCGAGACGATCCGCGCGATCCGCAAGGACGTCCTCGCCAAGTGCTACGGCGGTGACATCACCCGAAAGCGCAAGCTCCTCGAAAAGCAGAAAGAGGGCAAGAAGCGCATGAAGATGGTGGGCCGTGTCGAGGTGCCGCAGGAGGCGTTCATCGCCGCCCTGTCGGGCGACGTCGAGACCAAGAAGTAACGCACGACACCGAGAGGGGTGAGCCATGCGCAGGCAGAGTTTCACCGATGACACGGTCGACTACGCAGCCGTCGGCGCCACCCAGGCGCACGACCTCATGCAGTACCCGCCCGAGCACTCCGTGCCGGCCGAGGACTCCTGGCGCATCGGCAGCGGCGAAGAGCGCTTCGCCGCCGCCGGCGAGCTGCTGCTGTCGTGGGCGCCGCTGCGCACCGGAGAACTGAGCATCACCGACGTGCGCCCCGCCGCCAACGCGGGGTACTCGGGCGTGGGCTTCGACGCCGACGGTGCCCCCGTGGCCCCCTCGAGCCTCGAGGCCGAGCAGCGCTTCGCCGCCGACGGCACGCCGTTCGTCAGCCCCGGCGCCGGAGTCCGTCTGCACGGCAAGGTCGACGGTCACCGCGCCGACGCCGAGCTGCGCGTGATCTCGGTCTTCGAGGAGCCCCGTCGTGTCGGCTTCATCCTCGGCACCGTCGGACACTCGATCGTCAGCGGTGAGGAGCTGTTCGCGGTCGAGTGGCGCGACAACGACGAGGTGTGGTTCGTCGTGCGTGCCTTCGACCGACCCACGGCCCCGTCGTACCGGCTGTTCACGAGCCGCGTGCGCCGTCGGCGCAAGGCGCTGTTCGCTCGCTACCTGCGGGCGATCTCGCCGCTGTACTCGTCCTGATGGGCGGTCCGCTCCCGCTCGGAGACCCGGCCCCCGCCGACGGACACCTGCCCGCCGACCTCGAGATCGACCCCGCCGCCGACTTCGGCGTGTACCTGCACGTGCCGTTCTGCCGCGTGCGGTGCGGGTACTGCGACTTCAACACATACACCGCCAGCGAGTTGCGCGGCGCCCGGCAAGACGACTTCGCCGACACGCTGAACGCCGAGGTGCGTCTGGCGGGGGCAGTGATGGATGCCGCGGGCGGGCGCCGCTCGGCATCCACCGTCTTCTTCGGTGGAGGCACGCCCACCCTGCTGCCGCCGGGCGACCTGGCGCGCATGCTCGACGCGGTGCGCGCGGAGTTCGGCATTCGCGACGATGCCGAGGTCACGGTCGAGGCCAACCCCGACACGGTCGACGACGCGATGGCGCGCACCCTCGCGAACGCCGGGGTGAACCGCCTGTCGATCGGCATGCAGTCGGCCCGGCCGCACGTGCTCGCCGCCCTCGACCGCACGCACGATCCCGCCAATGTAGCCACGGCCGTCGCAGCGGCCCGACGCGCGGGTCTCGACGTCTCGCTCGACCTCATCTACGGCGCGCCGGGGGAGTCGCTCGACGACTGGCGCGCCTCTCTCGAGGCGGCCACGGCCCTCGAGCCCGACCATATCTCGGCCTACGCGCTGATCGTCGAAGACGGCACCAAGCTCGCACGCCAGATCCGCTCCGGCGTGGTCGCCATGCCGGACGACGACCTGCAGGCCGACATGTACGAGCTCGCCGACGACCTGCTCGCCGCCGCCGGCTACGACTGGTACGAGGTGTCGAACTGGTCGCGCGGCGTCGAGCACCGCTCGCGTCACAACCTCGCGTACTGGAGGGGGACCGACTGGTGGGGTTTCGGACCGGGCGCGCACAGCCACGTCGCGGGGCTGCGCTGGTGGAACGTCAAGCACCCCGCCGCCTACGCCCAGCGACTCGCCGCCGTCGAGTCGCCCGCGGCTGCTCGGGAGCGCCCCGACGAGACCGCCCGCCGGCTGGAGTCGGTGCTGCTGCGCAGCCGCATCCGCGAGGGCCTGGCGGTGTCGGAGATCCTCGGAGAGGGCCGCAAGAACGTCGCCGCGCTGATCGCCGACGGGTTGATCGAGGGGGCGGATGCCGTGCGCGGGCGCATCGTGCTGACCAGGCGCGGACGCCTGCTCGCCGACGCCGTGGTGCGGGCGCTCACGGTCTGAGCGCCGCGCGGGCGTCACCCGCGGCGGCCTCCGCGAGCCGCCCGGCGCAGTGTCGGGGCGATCCCGTAGAATTGGCACTCAAGAGACGCGAGTGCCAGACGGGAGGAGCATCGCATGGTGTCGGAACGTGGCCTTCAGGTGCTCCGCGCGATCGTGCAGGACTACGTCGACACGCGTGAGCCGGTCGGCAGCAAAGCCATCGTGGAGCGCCACGCCTTCGGGGTGTCGGCCGCGACGATCCGCAACGACATGGCCCTGCTCGAAGACGAAGACCTCATCGTCGCCCCGCACACCTCGTCAGGGCGCGTGCCCACCGACAAGGGCTATCGCGTGTTCGTCGACCACCTCGCCGAGCTCCGTCCGCTCTCGGGCGCCCAGCGCAGCGCCATCACGTCGTTCCTCGACGAGGCCGGCGACCTCGACGACCTCCTCGCCCGCACGGTGCGCGCGCTCACCCAGCTGACCGGTCAGGTCGCGATCGTGCAGTACCCCTCGTTCGCGCGGGCCAACGTCTCGCACGTCGAGCTCGTCGCCCTCGGCGGACCCCGCGTGCTCGTGATCCTCGTGACCGACACCGGCCGGGTCTCGCAGCGCATCTCGTTCGTGCCCGTCGAGCCGAGCGAGGCCGACGTCACCCAGCTGCGGGCCCGCGTGAGCGGTCTGCTGGTCGGCCGCAGCGTCGCCGACAGCTCCCAGCAAGTGGCCGCTGCCCTGGCCGACGGCCCCCGCCCTGGGGTCGTCGTCGACGCCCTCGCCGACGCCGTGCTGCGCGTGGTCGGCGAAGAACTCGAGGAGTTCCGACAGGATCGCCTCGTGATGGCCGGTGCGGCGACGCTCGCCAAGCGCGAGCAGGACTTCCGCGGCAGCATCTACCCGCTGCTCGAGGCCATCGAAGAGCAGGTGACGCTGCTGCGCCTCATGAGCGAGATGGTCGCCGACGAGCAGGGCCTGTCGGCCAGCATCGGGCGGGAGAACGAGCCGTTCGGCCTCGTCGAGGCCTCGGTGCTCGCCAGCCGCTACGACGGCTCCACCGGCGGAGCGCGCGTCGGACTCCTGGGTCCGATGCGCATGGACTACTCCTCGAATCTCGCGGCGGTCCGTGCCGTCGCGCACTATCTGACCCGGATGCTCGAAGACGACGACAGCTCTCGTTGACTTTCGAGAGATCGAGCATCCCAAAGAGAACGACCCCGCGCGAGCGGGCAGGAAGGCGATTGTGGCTGACCACTACGAGGTCCTGGGTGTCGAACGCGACGCCAGCCCCGAAGACATCAAGAAGGCGTACCGCCGTCTGGCGCGCCAGTTGCACCCCGACGTCAACCCGGGAGAAGACGCCTCCGAGCGCTTCAAGCTCGTCACGCACGCCTACGACGTGCTGAGCGACCCCGAGCAGCGCCGCCGCTACGACATGGGCGGCGACCAGAGCCCGTTCGGGGGCGGGGGAGCAGCCGGCTTCGGCGGATTCAGCGACATCTTCGAGACGTTCTTCGGCGGCGCGCAAGCGGGCGGCGGCGGTCGCGGTCCGCGTCCGCGGTCACGTCGGGAGCGCGGACAGGACGCCCTCGTGCGCGTCACACTGCAGCTCGGCGACGTCGTCTTCGGCGCCCACCGCGACCTCGAGGTCGACACGGCGGTGCTGTGCGAGACCTGCAAGGGCGCGTGCACGCAGCCCGGCACGAGCGAGGTCACCTGCGACATCTGCCACGGCTCGGGTCACGTGCAGCGCACCGTGCGCAGCCTGCTCGGCAACGTCGTCACCAGCGCCCCCTGCACCGTGTGCCAGGGCCACGGCACGACGATCCCGTACCCCTGCGGAACGTGCCAAGGCCAGGGCCGCGTGCGTGCGCGCCGCACCGTTTCGGTCGACATCCCCGCCGGCGTCGAGTCGGGCCTGCGTTTGCAGCTGCCCGGTTCGGGTGAGGTCGGCCCCGCGGGCGGACCCAACGGCGACCTCTACCTCGAGATCACCGTCGAGGCCCACGAGGCGTTCAGCCGTGAGGGCGACGACCTCGTCGCGACCCTCGAGGTGTCGATGCCGGATGCCATCCTCGGAGCCAACGCGACGATCGAGTCCCTCGACGGAAGTGTCGACCTCGAGGTGCGCCCCGGCGTGCAGTCGGGTGACGTGCTGACCATCAAGGGCCGCGGAATCACCCCGCTGCGCGGCACTCAGCGCGGCGACCTCAAGGTCGGCGTGCACGTGGTGACGCCCACGCGCCTCGACAACCGCGACCGTGCCCTCATCGAGGAGTTCGCCAAGCGCACCAAGGCTCCCAAGCCGCGCCTGGCCGAGCACCAGCAGGGCATGTTCAGCAAGTTCCGCGACCGCTTCCGGCACTGACCGTGGCGCTGCACTTCGTCACCGACGAGGCGGGTGGCGCCCAGCCCGGCGAGACCGTCGAGCTCACCGGGACCGAGGCGCACCACGCCGCCGCTGTGCGTCGTGTGCGCGTCGATGAGGCGGTGACGCTCGGCGACGGCCGCGGAACCTGGCTGTCGGGCGTCGTCACCGCGGCCTCGCCGAAGCAGGTCGAGGTGCGGGTGACCGGCCGCGAGGTCGTGCCCGCGCCGTCGCCGCGCTTCGTTCTCGTGCAGGCGCTGGCCAAGGGCGACCGCGACGAGCTCGCCGTGCAGGCGGCGACCGAACTCGGCGTCGACGCGATCGTGCCGTGGCAGGCGTCGCGCAGCGTCTCACGGTGGGACGCGAAAGCCGACAAGGGCCTCGCGCGCTGGCGCACGATCGTCCGAGAGGCGGCCAAACAGGCGCACCGGGCGTGGATCCCCGAGGTCGAGACGGTGGCCCGCACGGCCGATCTCGTGCGTCTCGCCGAGGCCTCTCTCGTGCTGGTGCTGGAGCCCTCGGCATCCGACCGTCTCACATCCGTCGCGGCCGAAGCCTCCGACGGGCGCGACGTCGTGCTCGTGGTCGGCCCCGAGGGAGGCATCGCACCGGAGGAGCTCTCGGCGCTGACCGATGCCGGCGCCCGACTCGTGCGCCTGGGCGACACAGTGCTGCGCACCTCGACTGCGGGGGCCGCGGCGATCTCGGTGCTGTCGGCGGCCCACGGGCGCTGGTGAGCCGGGCCTCGACACGATTTGCTGCCGTTTGGGGCGGATTCCGCAGCTTGGGGCGTGAATCTTCCGCCCCGAGCGACGGATCTCGCCCCGAACCGGGCAGAGCCGGCCGCGCCGCCGCGCGTCGGCGCAACGGCCGAGCCCCGGTGTCGGAGGCCCTCACTAGACTGGATGCCATGAGCGAACCGTCGATCTTCACGCGCATCCTGCAGGGCGAGATCCCCGCCGAGATCGTCGCCGAGACCGAGAACGCCTTCGCGATCCGCGACATCGCGCCGCAGGCGCCGGTGCACCTGCTGGTCATCCCCAAGACGCAGCAGTACCGCAACGTCGTCGAACTCGCCGCGGGCGACCCCGACCTGCTCACCGAGGTCATCGGCCTCGCGAACTCCGTCGCCGCGGAGCACTCCGACGGCGACTTCCGTCTGATCTTCAACACCGGCGAGGGCGCCGGTCAGACCGTCTTCCACGTGCACGCCCACGTCCTCGCGGGCGGCTTGAACGAAAAGAGCCTGGGTGGCTGATTCCCCCGAAGAAACCGTCTCCGACCGCATCGAGGTCGACGGCGTGGCCATGGTGCAACTGCTCGGCCCGCAGGACCGCCTGCTGCGCGTGGTCGAGAAGGAGCACCCCGACGTCGACGTGCACGTGCGCGGCAACGAGATCACGCTCGCGGGCACGCCCGACGCGGTGCGCGCCGCCCGCGGCCTCGTCGACGAGCTGCTCAGCATGACCCGCTCGGGTCACGGCCTCGACCCGGCCGATGTGACCAGCTCGAACCGCATGCTGCGCTCCGACGGCGGACCCCGTCCGTCGGAGGTCATGGGCGAGGCGATCCTGTCGTCGCGCGGAAAGACCATCCGACCCAAGACCGCGGGCCAGAAGGAGTACGTCGACGCGATCGACGAGAACACGATCGTGTTCGGCATCGGCCCCGCCGGTACCGGCAAGACCTACCTCGCGATGGCCAAGGCCGTGCAAGCGCTGCAGCGCAAAGAGGTCACGCGCATCATCCTCACGCGTCCCGCCGTCGAGGCGGGGGAGCGGCTCGGGTTCCTCCCGGGCACGCTCACCGACAAGATCGACCCCTACCTGCGACCGCTCTACGACGCCCTCAACGAGATGATGGACCCCGAGATCGTCCCCAAGCTCATGGCGACGGGCACGATCGAGGTCGCACCGCTGGCGTACATGCGCGGGCGCACGCTGAACGACTCGTTCGTCGTGCTCGACGAGGCGCAGAACACCACGCCCGAGCAGATGAAGATGTTCCTCACGCGCCTCGGCTTCGGCACCCGCATGGTCGTCACCGGCGACATCACCCAGGTCGACCTGCCGCAGGGCGCGTCGGGTCTGCGCCTGGTGACGCGCGTGCTCGACGACATCGACGACATCCACTTCTCGCGCCTCACCAGCGACGACGTCGTGCGGCACAATCTCGTCGGGCGCATCGTCGACGCGTACAGCGAATACGACGAGAAGCGCCTGGCCGCCCGACGCGAGCGCGACGAGGCCTCCGAATTTGCCACCCGTGCGGAGCGACGCGGCCCCGGTGCCGCCGGTCCCCGCGATCACCTCCCGAGACGAAACCGCTCATGACGATCGAGATCAACAACGAATCCGACCACGAGGTCGACGAACAGGTGCTGCTGCGCCTCATGGAGTACAACCTCCAGGAGCTGCACGTCAGCCCCGACGCCGACGTGGCCATCGTGCTCGTCGACGAGGGCGCCATGGAATCTCTGCACGTGCAGTGGATGGACGAGCCCGGTCCCACCGACGTGCTGAGCTTTCCGATGGACGAGCTGCGCCCGGGATCCGAAGACGCTCCGACCCCCGCGGGTCTGCTCGGCGACATCGTGCTGTGCCCGGCGGTGGCCGAGACGCAGGCCGTCGCCGCCAAGCACTCGACGCTCGACGAGCTGATCCTGCTCACCACCCACGGGCTGCTCCACCTGCTCGGGTTCGACCACGCCGAGCCCGACGAAGAACGCGAGATGTTCGGCCTGCAGCGTGAGCTGATCAGCGGCTTCCAGGCCGTCGAGCGCCAGCGCCGCGCATGACCGAAGCACTGCTGCTCGTCGCGGCACTGCTGCTGGTGGCCTTCGGCGGCCTCATGGCGGCCTCCGAGGCGGCGCTGGGCGTGACCTCGCGCACCGATCTGCTTGAGCTCGGCGCTGCGGGCCGCAACGCGCGCTCGCTGCGCCGCATCGCCGACGACCCCAGCGCGCACGTGACGGCGGTGGTCTTCATCCGCGTGCTCGCCGAGACGACGGCCGCGGTGCTCGTCACCGCCGCCTTCATGCTCATCTTCGACAACATCTGGCTCGCGGTGATCACCGCGGCCGTGCTCATGACGGGCATGTCGTTCGTCGCGGTCGGCGCGAGCCCGCGGTCGGTGGGGCGCCAGCACGCGCGCGGTCTGCTGCGCGGGGCGTCTCCGGTGATCCGCGGCATGCGCATCCTGCTCGGACCCCTCGCCCACGGGCTCGTGGCGGTGGGCAACCGGGTGACGCCGGGCGTTCCGCACTCGACCTCGTTCGCGTCGGAGGAGCAGCTGCTCAGCATCATCGACGAGGCCACCGAGAACGAGCTCATCGAAGAAGACGATCGCGAGCTCATCCACTCCGTGTTCGACTTCACCGACACCTACGTGCGCGAGGTGATGGTGCCGCGCATCGACATGGTGAGCGTGGATGCCGCGGCCTCGTCCCGCGAGGCGCTCGCGCTGTTCCTCGAGAAGGGCGTGTCGCGTGTGCCCCTCACCGACGACGAGGCCGACGACGTCGTGGGGGTGCTGTACCTGAAAGACCTGGTGCAGTTCGGCTTCCGCGACGAGGCGGGGTGGCGCGACGCGCCGATCCGCCGCATCGCACGCCCCGCGGTGTTCGTGCCCGAGTCGATGAAGGCCGAGACGCTCCTGCAGCAGATGAAGAAAGACGCGGTGCACGTGTGCCTCGTCGTCGACGAGTACGGCGGGGTCGCGGGCCTCGTGACCCTCGAAGACCTCATCGAAGAACTCGTGGGCGAGATCGCCGACGAGTACGACGCGCCCTCGACCGAGGTCGTCGAGCTGCCCGACGGCCGCTATCGCGTCAATGCGCGTCTGAGCCTCGACGAGGTCGGCGACCTCTTCGGCCTCGAGCTCGACGACGAGGAGGTCGACTCCATCGGCGGTCTGCTGGGCAAAGCCCTGGGCCGCATCCCGCAGCCCGGAGCCACCGCCGAGCACGACGGACTCGTGATGACCGGCGGCGCGTCGCGCGGCCGCAACCGCGGAATCGCGACGGTGATCGTGGAGCGGGCTGAGACGATGGACGAGGAAGACGCCGAGGCCGACGCCTCGTCGCGTGAGAGGAACGACAGATGACCGACACCCGATCCGGTTTCGTGACCTTCGTGGGCCGGCCGAACGTCGGCAAGTCCACGCTGACCAACGCCCTCGTGGGCGAGAAGGTCGCCATCACGAGCGAGAAGCCGCAGACCACCCGCCGCGCCATCCGCGGCATCGTCAACCGTCCGGGCGGCCAGCTCGTGGTGGTCGACACCCCCGGCATCCACCGCCCCCGCACCCTTCTGGGGCAGCGGCTCAACGACCTGGTCGAGCAGGTGCTCGGCGACGTCGACGTGATCGCGTTCTGCGCCCCCGCGACCGAGAAGGTCGGCCCCGGAGACCGCCGCATCGCCGAGTCACTCTCGGGCTACCCCCGCGCCAAGAAGGTCGCCCTGGTGACGAAGACCGACGCAGCGACCCGCGACCAGATCACCGAGCGCCTCGTCGAGGTCGACGCGCTGCGCGAGGACTGGGCGGCGGTCATCCCGCTCTCGGCCGTGACGAACGATCAGCTCGACGTGTTGAGCGACGAGCTCCTCGCGCTCATGCCCGTGGGCCCCGCCCTGTACGCCGACGACGTCACGACCGACGAGACGCTCGAAGACCGCATCGCCGAGATGATCCGCGAGGCCGCCCTGCACGGCGTGCGCGACGAACTGCCGCACTCGATCGCGGTGACCGTCGACGACGTGGCCAAGCGCGAAGACAGCGACCTCACCGATGTGTGGGCCAACATCGTCGTCGAGCGCGACAGTCAGAAGGCGATCATCATCGGCAAGAAGGGCTCGCGCCTCGCCGACGTCGGAGCCCGCGCCCGCGCCGGCATCGAACCGCTCGTCGGCGGCCGCGTCTACCTCTCGCTCCACGTCCGCGTGGCCAAGGAGTGGCAGCGCGACCCGAAGCAGCTGGGCCGCCTCGGTTTCTGACCGCTTCCCAGAACATCTGACGCCGGGGGCTACGCTCAGCGGCGACGACCCGAAACGAAAGGCGTGACCATGGCGAAGAGGTGGACGGCTCCGGCTCCCGGGCCCATCGATCAGTGGAGCTTCGACGAGGTCGAGGTCGCCGCCCCCGGCTCGGGCGAGGTCACGATCCGTGTGCACGCGGCGGGCGTCAACCCGGCCGATGCGAAGCACGTCGCCTCAGCGCGTCCCGGCGCCCGGTTCCCGGTGCCGATCGGCTACGAGCTCTCGGGCGAGGTCACCGCCGTCGGCCCCGATGCCCTCGGCGGCTCGGGTGAGCTGACGGTCGGCGATGAGGTCGTCGCCTTCCGCGTGCAGGGCGCGTACGCGACCGACATCACCGTTCCGGCCCGCGACGTCTTCGCCAAGCCCGCGGCCCTCTCTCACCCCGAAGCGGCGAACCTGCTGCTCGCGGGAACCACCGCAGCCGAGATGATCCAGGTCACCCGGGTGACCGAGGGTGAGACGGTGCTGTTGCACGCGGCCTCCGGCGCGGTGGGCGTGAGCCTTCTGCAGCAGGCGCGCGAGCTCGGCGTCCGCGTCATCGGCACGGTGGGTCCGGATGCCGAGGACTCGGCCGAACGCGTCCGTCGCTACGGCGGCATCCCGGTGGCCTACGGCGACGGCCTGCGCGAGCGCGTCGAAGAGGCGGCCGAGGGCGCCCCGATCGCCGCCGCGTGGGATGCCGTGGGCACCGACGAGGCCATCGACGTCTCGCTCGCTCTCGTGGCGGAGCGCGACCGCATCGTGACGATCGTCGATCCCGAGCGCGCGAAGGCCGACGGGTTTCTCTGGATCGCCGGCGCACGGCCCGAGAGCGCCCGCTTCCGCGACATCGCGCGTGCGCGCGTGCTGGAGCTCGCGGCATCCGGAGCCCTCGAGGTGCCCGTCGCACGCACCTACCCGCTCGCCGATGCCGTCGAGGCGGTGCGCTTCGTCATGGACGGCCACCCGGGCGGCAAGGTCGCGCTGCTGCCGTGAGCGCGTCGCCGTTCGTCCTCCCGCCGGCGCCCGAGACCCTCGAGGTGACCCGCGAGCGGGTGCGCCTGCGCCCGTTCGAAGAGCGCGACCTCGACGCCATGGCTGCCTACCGCGGGGACGCCGAGGTGTGCCGCTACCTCCCGTTCCAACCGCAGACCCCCGACGACATCCGGCACCGCAACGGCCATCTGATGGGCGGGACGAGTCTCGAGGGCGAGCGGGGCGGTGTGATGCTCGTGGTCGAGCGTGTCGACGACGGCGCGGTCATCGGCGACCTCGTGCTCTTCCACCCCGACGCAGAAGCCGGGTCGGCCGAGGTGGGCTGGGTCGTCAGCCCCGCGGCATCCGGTCAGGGCCTGGCGACCGAAGCGGTGCGCGCGCTCATCGACACGGCCTTCGAGGTGTACGGCCTGCGCCGGCTCGTCGCGCAGATCGACGCCGACAACCTCCGCTCGGCGGCCCTCGCCGAGCGCCTCGGCATGCGGCGCGAAGCGCACTTCGTCAAGAGCGAGTGGTTCAAGGGCCGCTGGAGCGACCTGCTCGTGTACGCCGTGCTCGACCACGAGTGGGCGGCCGCCCGACGGAGCGCCTCGTGAGGGACTGCTACGATCGCTGCATGCGCTTCGGTGGCCAGCTTCTTCTTAGTTGCCGCGACGAGTCCTCGATCTAAGGGCCTTCCTCGTCGCGGAGATCGTCGTCGGCCCCACCGAACGAATCTAAAGAAGCGACACATCATGAAGAACACCCAGAAGCCCACCTCCGCTCCGGTGCACAAGTACCGTCCGTTCCACGAGCAGATCCGGGTCGACCTGCCCGACCGCACGTGGCCGTCCACGCGCATCGAGGCCGCACCCCGCTGGTGCGCCGTCGACCTGCGCGACGGCAACCAGGCGCTGATCGATCCGATGAGCCCCGAGCGCAAGCGGGTCATGTTCGACCTACTGGTGAAGATGGGCTACAAGGAGATCGAGGTCGGGTTCCCGAGCGCGAGCCAGACCGACTTCGACTTCGTCCGTCAGCTCATCGACGAGAACCTGATCCCCGACGACGTCACCATCCAGGTGCTGACCCAGGCGCGTGAGCACCTGATCGCCCGCACCTACGAGGCCATCGCCGGCGCCAAGCAGGCCATCGTGCACCTGTACAACTCCACGAGCGTGCTGCAGCGCGAGGTCGTGTTCCGCACCGACGAGCAGGGCATCGTCGACATCGCGCTCGAGGGCGCGCGCCTGTGCAAGAAGTACGAGGCGACGATTCCCCAGACCGAGGTCTACTACGAGTACTCGCCCGAGAGCTACACGGGTACCGAGCTCGAGTTCGCCCTGCGCATCTGCAACGAGGTGCTCGAAGTCTTCGAGCCGACCCCCCAGCGCAAGGTCATCCTGAACCTGCCCGCCACGGTCGAGATGGCTACGCCCAACGTCTACGCCGACTCGATCGAGTGGATGTCGCGTCACCTGAACCACCGCGAGAACGTCATCCTGTCGCTGCACCCGCACAACGACCGCGGCACCGCCGTGGCCGCCGCGGAGCTGGGGTACATGGCCGGCGCCGACCGTATCGAGGGCTGCCTGTTCGGCAACGGTGAGCGCACGGGCAACGTCGACCTGGTCGCCCTGGGCGTCAACCTGCTGACGCAGGGCATCGACCCGCAGATCGACTTCAGCGACATCGACCAGGTCAAGCGCACCGTCGAGTACTGCAACCAGCTGCCCGTTCCCGAGCGCAGCCCCTGGGCCGGCGACCTCGTCTTCACCGCGTTCAGCGGTTCGCACCAAGACGCCATCAAGAAGGGCTTCGAGGCGATGGAGGCCCGCGCGGCCGCCGAGGGCAAGACCGTCGACGAGATCGAGTGGGCGGTTCCGTACCTGCCGATCGACCCGAAAGACTTGGGCCGGTCGTACGAGGCCGTCATCCGCGTCAACTCGCAGTCGGGCAAGGGCGGCGTCGCCTACCTGCTGAAGGCCGACCACGCGATCGACCTGCCCCGCAAGCTCCAGATCGAGTTCTCGGGCGTGGTGCAGGCCCGCACCGACGCCGAGGGCGGCGAGGTCTCGAGCGCGCAGATCTGGGACATCTTCAACGACGAGTACCTGCCGTCGACGGTCGACGACCAGCGCTGGGGCCGCTTCGAGCTGCTGTCGACGCGCTCGTCGAGCGACATGTCGGGCGACGTGCACCTCGAGGTCTCACTGCGCGACGGTGACACGACGCACCCGGCCTCGGCCGTGGGCAACGGACCCGTCGCCGCATTCCTCGAGATCGTTCGCGCCCAGGGCTTCGACGTGACGCTGTACGACTACGTAGAGCACGCTCTCAGCTCGGGCGGCGACGCGCAGGCCGCGGCCTACGTCGAGCTGCAGGTCGACGACCAGCGCCTCTGGGGCGTCGGCATCGACGGTGACATCTCGACCGCGTCGCTCAAGGCGATCGTGTCGGGCGTCAACCGCGCGATCCGCACCCGTCAGGACTCGGGCGCCCTGGCCGGCGTCTGACCCGCGCAGAAGAGAAGACGACCGTGGCCTACGCCCACGGACACCACGAGAGCGTGCTGCGTTCCCACGCCGTACGCACCGTCGCCGACTCGGCGGCCTACCTGGTGTCTTCGCTGTCCGCCGGCGCCCGCATCCTCGATGTGGGTGCAGGCCCCGGCTCCCTCACCGTCGACCTCGCCGACCGGGTCTTCCCGGGGGAGGTCGTCGGGGTGGATGCCGCGTCCGATGTCGTCGAGGTGGCCCGTGCCGCCGCGGGGGAGCGTAAGAGCGTGACCTTCCGCACCGGCGACGCCTACGCCCTCGACGTGCCCGACGCCTCGTTCGACATCGTGCACGCCCACCAGGTGCTGCAGCACCTCGAGCGGCCCGTTGACGCGCTGCGGGAGTTCCGCCGCGTCGCCGGGCCCGACGGCCTCGTCGCGGTGCGCGACGTCGACTACGGCGGGGTGATCTGGCATCCGCTCATCCCCGCCCTCGACGACTGGCTCGAGATCTATCACGGCGTGCACCGCGGGTCGTCGGGCGAGCCCGATGCGGGTCGGCGCCTCAAGGCGTGGGCGCGCGAGGCGGGGTTCACCCGCATCGAGCCGAGCGCGAGCGTATGGGTGTTCGACACGCCCGACAAGCGCGCGTGGTGGGGCGGCATGTGGGCCGACCGCGTTCTCGCCTCGGCGTTCGCCGGGCACGCGAAGCGGCTCGGTCTCGCCGACGACGCGCAGCTGCAGCGCATCTCGGATGCGTGGCGCGAGTGGGCCGAGCACCCCGACGGGTGGATCCTGCTGCCGCACGGCGAGGTTCTCGCCCGCTGGTGATCGCGCGAGGGGGCGTCGATGCGAGGATGAAACCGTGATCTGCGTCGACGCCCTCTACCGCTATCCCGTGAAGGGCTTCACGCCTGAGAAGCGCGACAGCCTCGTCGTCCAGGACGACGGCCGCGTGCAGGGCGACCGCTCGCTCGTCTTCCGCTTCGCCGATGCCCTCGAGCCGGCGGATGCCACGTTCCCCAAGAGCCGCGGACTCGCGCTCATGACCTTCCCGACGTTGGCGCGCGTCGACCTCACCCTCGACGACGAGGCGCTGACGCTGCGGCTGCAGGTGGACGACATCGACGTCACCGCCGATCTCAGCGACGAGGGCCGTGCCCGACTCAGCGAGGCGATCACCGCCTACCTGCGCACGACGAGCGATGCGAAGCTGCTCGAGGCCGACGGCATCCTGCCCCTGGGTCTTCTCGGCGACGGCCGCACCGCACGCTTCCAGGACCGCCCACGCGGATTCATCTCGCTGCACGGCGCAGCCTCCGTCGAGGAGGTGGATGCCGCGGTGCCGGCGCCCGTCGACGATCGCCGCTTCCGCTCGAACATCGTGGTGAGCGGTACCGCGCCGTGGGCCGAGCTCGAGTGGCAGGGTCGCGTGCGGATCGGCGAGGTGGAGTTCGAGGTGCAGAAGCCGATCGAGCGCTGCGCCGCGATCACCGCGAACCCCGACACGGGCGTGCGCGACGCCCGCCTGCTGCGGGTGCTGACGACGGAGTTCGGTCAGTCCGAGCCGACGCTGGGAATCCTGCTGCTGCCGGTCGCCGATGGGGGCACGATCCGCGTCGGCGACGAGGTCGCGCCGCTCACCTGACCGCGCCCGCACCGCGTGAGGGGTCGAAAACTGTCGCCTCCGCCCGCCCTAGGCGACACGAAGTGACCCCTCACGCGCGCTGAGCCCCGCCTCGGTCGCCCCGCCGCATCGAGTGAGAGGTCGAAAACTGTCGCCTCCGCGCGCCCGAGGCGACACGAAGTGACCCCTCACGCGCGCCGAGACCTGCTCACTCCGGGTCGTCCATGCGGATGATCGGGATGCCGGTGGTCTCGACCGCGACCTTGCGGCGATAGAGCTTGCGCTGCTCGGGCAGGGACAGGTCGAACAGCACGGCGAGCACGCGGATGACCGTCGTGACCGCCACGCCGATCACCGCGGCGACCGGCAGCGGCACGCCGAACGCGGCGACGGTGGCCAGCACCGCGCATCCGCCGCCGGCGGCCACGGCGTACAGCGAACCGACGTGCATGATGGCGACCGGCAAGCCCATCAGCACGTCGCGCAGCACGCTGCCTCCCGCCGCGGCGAGCACGCCGACGAACACCGCGGGAACCGCCGGCATGCCGAGGGCGAGCGCCTTCGAGGTGCCGAACGCGCCGAACAGGCCGATCACCACCGCGTCGAGCATGACGATCGCGCGGTTCAGCCGCTGAAAGATCCCCGACAGCAGCATGCCGACGATCGAGGCGAGGGTCGCGGTGATGAGGTACCAGTTGCTCTGGAGGGTCGCGGGGGTGAGCCCCAGCAGCAGGTCGCGGATGAGACCGCCGCCCATGCCGAGCAGGATGCCGATGATCGCCACCCCGAGCAGGTCGAGGCGCCGCTGCCCCTGGAAGCCGGAGGCGAACAGCGCGCCCTGCACGCCGCCCAGGGCGACGGCGGTGAGATCCGCCCACAGCGGGATGACGAAGACGGACTCGTTCACGGCATCCATTCTCCCGCCCCGACGGCGTTCGCCCAGGCGCGCCGCGCAGGCCGCTCACGGGTGGGCAGGCCGATAATGGACTGTGCCCACCTACCGCGACGAGGTCGTGGTCCTGCGTACCCACAAGCTCGGGGAGGCGGACCGCATCCTCACCCTGCTCAGCCGCCGCAACGGCAAGATCCGTGCGGTCGCCAAGGGCGTGCGCCGCACCTCGTCGAAGTTCGGATCCCGTCTCGAGCCGTTCATGGTCGCCGACGTACAGCTGTTCAAGGGGCGCAACCTCGACATCGTGCAGCAGGCCGAGTCGCTCGGCTCGTACGGGGCCGAGATCGTGGCGGACTACGACGTGTACACGACCGCCAGCGCCATGGTCGAGACCGCCGACCGCCTGAATGAGGCCGAGGCGACGCCCCAGCAGTACCTGCTGCTGGTCGGCGGGCTGCGCTCCCTCGCCCGCGGCGAGCACTCCGAGCGCAGCGTGCTCGACTCGTACCTGTTGCGCGCCATGGCCCTGTCGGGCTGGGCTCCCGGTCTCACCGAGTGCGCGCGCTGCGGCACGGTCGGAGACCACGACTACTTCCTCCCGCAGCTCGGCGGCGTCATCTGCTCGACCTGCGCCCCGGCGGGCTCGCCGCGCGTCGCGCGCGACACGGTCGACATGCTCCGCGCCCTCATGGCGGGGGAGTGGGAGACGATCGACGCCGCCCCCGGACGCACGACCGCGGCGGCCTCCGGCCTCGTGGCCGCGTACGCGCAGTTCCACCTGGAGCGCGGCATCCGCTCCCTCTCGCACCTGGAGTCGCATCGATGACACCCAAGCCGTTCACGAACCGCGACGCCGTGCCCTACCGCCCCCTCGACTGGACCGGCGAGTACCCGCCGGCCTTCCCGAAGGGTGCGGTACCCGAGCACGTCGCGATCGTGATGGACGGCAACGGTCGCTGGGCCAACCGCCAGGGACTCACCCGCGTCGAGGGCCACCGCGCGGGCGAGGCGGCTCTGCTCGACGTCGTCGCGGGCGCGATCCAGGCGGGCGTGAAGCACCTGTCGGTCTACGCCTTCTCCACCGAGAACTGGTCGCGCTCACCCGACGAGGTGCGCTTCCTCATGGGGTTCAACCGCGAGGTGCTGCACCGCCGACGCGACCAGCTCAACGAGTGGGGTGTGCGCATCCGCTGGTCGGGTCGCAAGCCGCGCCTGTGGGGCTCGGTCATCAAAGAGCTGCAGCACGCCGAGCGCCTCACCGAGGGCAACTCGACGCTCACGCTGACGATGTGCGTCAACTACGGCGGCCGGGTCGAGATCGTGGATGCCGTGCGCCGCATCGGCGACGACATCGCCTCCGGCAAGCTCAAGCCGTCGGCCGTCACCGAGAAGCTCATCCGCAAGAACCTGTATCAACCCGACATGCCCGACGTCGACTTGTTCGTGCGCTCGAGCGGCGAGCAACGCACCTCGAACTTCCTGCTGTGGGAGTCGGCGTACGCCGAGATGGTCTTCCTCGACACCCTGTGGCCCGACTTCCGCCGCACGCACCTGTGGGACGCCATCGGGCACTACCAGTCGCGCGATCGCCGGTTCGGCGGAGCGGTGGACAAGCCCACGGCGTAAGGCTCTAGGGGGCGAGCTCAGCCCGCAGCGAGGCCGCCGCCTCCATCGCGACCCGCCTCATGGCTTCACGCGTCTGCCCGCCGATGTGCGGGGTCACGACGACGTCGGCGCGACCGCGCAGCGGGTGATCGGCCGGCATCGGCTCGACCTCCGAGACGTCGAGGCCCGCACCTCCCACCTCGCCGGCATCGAGCGCCGCCAGAAGGGCCTGCTCGTCGACGACCCCGCCGCGTGAGGTGTTGAGCACGACGGCGTGCGACCGCATGCGTCGGAACTGCGCGGTGGAGAGCAGGCCGCGCGTCGCGGGGACGAGCGGGACGTGCACGCTGACCGCGTCGGACTGCTCGAGCAGGTCGTCGAGCGAGCGCGGCTCGGCTCCCGCCGCGCGCACCTCGTCGTCGCTCAGACCCGGGTCGTGGGCGAGCACGCGCATCGAGAACCCGCCCTGGCCGATCCGCGCCACGTGCCGCGCGATGCGTCCGAAACCGATGAGACCCAGCGTCGATCCGCTGAGCTCGCTCCCGATCAAGTCGACGCGTTCGCCGCGACCGCTCACGGCGGCACCGATGCCCCGCCGCACCGCCAGCAGAAGGGCGATGGCGTGCTCGGCGACCGAGAGCACGTTCGCCTCGGGAGTGGTCGTGATCCGGATGCCGTGCTCTCGAGCGAACGCGGTGTCGACGGTGTCGGTGCCCACGCCGTGGCGCGCCACGATGCGCAGCCGCGGCATGCGGCTCAACTGCGGTGCGTCGAGCCGGGCCGTGCGGAGGAGGACCCCCTGCACGAGCGGGGCAACCGCGTCTTCCGTCGACGCCTGCCTGCCCCAGCCCCGGCGCACGTCGGCCCACGTCTCGAGATCGGCGACCGCGTCGGCGTGCACCTCCCGGGGGATCCAGACGACCGGTCGGCCCGTCTGCGCCTCAGCCACGGGGCGTCAGGGCGCGGTTCGCGGCGCGGCGGTCGGCTTCGCCGCGCACGAGTTCGTCGGCGGCAGCGGTGACCTCGGCGATCCGCGCGCGGGGGACGACCGCGACACCATCGGCGTCGCCGACGATCCAGTCGCCGGGCGCGACGGGAACGCCCCCGAGGGCGACCGTCTGACCCAACCGGTAGGGCCCGGTCTTCCAGGGACCTGCGGGCGTCACGGCCCGCGCGAACACGGGAACGCCCACCTCGCGCAACTCGACCGCATCGCGCGCGGCGCCGTCGAGCACGATGCCCGCCACCCCGAGCGCCTTCGCCTTCTCGGCGACGAGTTCTCCGATGAGCGCACGTGTGTCGTCTGAGCCGCCGTCGACCACGAGGATCTCGCCGGCGCGGATGACCTCGAAGGCCGCGTGCACGCCCTTGTTGTCACCGGGTCGCGTCAGAACGGTGACCGCGGGGCCCGAGACGACCGCACCCGACCAGAGCGGAGAGATGCCGCGCGCCACCCCGAAGCGCTCCATCGCATCGCCGATCGTGGCGGCGGCGTAGGTGCCGGGCGGGGGATACTCAGCGGTTTCGGAAAGAGTGCTCATCGTCGGGCGGTCCTCTCGTCGGGGTGGATTCAGTCGAGTGCGGGTGGCAGGCCGGTGTGCCGCAGATCGGATGCCGCGGCCTCGAGCGCCTCGAGGAACACGCCCACGCGCTCCTCGGTGAAGCGAGCCGTGGGGCCGCCGAGGCCGAGCACCACCGCGGGTCGACGGTCATCGCCGTCGCGGACGATCACGGCCACACCGCTGTTCCCGGGTTCGCGCGCCCCGTGCGAGACGGCGTGACGGTCGCGGGCGGCCGCGGCGACGGCGGCTCGGAAGGCGTCGGCGTCGACACCGGGACGCTCGTCGCCCGGGACCGAGGCGAGCACGTGCTCCGCAGCATCCGGACCGCTCGCGGCGACCAGCAGAGTGGACGAAGCGCCGACCAGGAGCGGCATCTCGTCGCCGACCTGCACAACGTGACGAAGCGAGTAGGGGCTCGGCGACTGTGCGACCGCCACGCGTCGCATGCCGCTACGCACGTAGAGGCTCGCGGTCTCGCCGGTCTCTTGCGCGAGGCGCGTCATGCGATCAGCCGTCTCTTCGGGCACCGCCCACGCCGCCTCGGCGAATGCCGCGAGACGGATCAGGCGCGCGCCGACCGTGATGCGGCCGTCGGCCGCGTGCCGCAGCATGCGCTCCCCGACGAGGGTGTCGATCATCCGCAGCACGGTGGTGCGGGGGAGGGCGCTGTCGCGCACGATCTCGGCGACCGAGAGCACCGGTCGATCGGCGGTGAAGCTCTGCAGCACCTGGAACGCCCGGGTCACGGCGCGGACGCCGCCACCCTCGGCGACGGACGTCTCGCCGCTCTCGTTGCTCACCGACATCGTCATCTCTCTCGCGTCGCACCGGTTGCGCGCGCTCCGAGATCGAGTGTACCGTCAGGTGGACGTTGGAGTCCACTAGATGGACACCACAATACCCACCAGATCACGAAGGAGTGACGACGTGAGAACCAGACGCGTCCTATGGAACGCGCTCGGGATCGCGGCCACCGCCGCCCTCGTCGGCGTGGCCGCGGTGAACGCCAGCGGCTCGACCGCGGGTGCCGATCCACGCACCAAACTGACCATCATGGCCCCGGCCGCGCCCGGCGGCGGGTGGGACCTTGCCTCGCGCGAATCGCAGCAGGTCCTGCGCTCGACCTCGGTCGTCAACAACGTGCAGGTGGTGAACGTGCCGGGCGCCGGCGGCACGATCGGCCTCGGCCAGTTCGTGCAGCTCGGCGACGATCCGACGAACCTGATGATGACCGGCACCGTCATGGAGGGCGCGATCACCGCGAACGGCTCGGCCGCGAGCCTCGCCGATACCACCCCGATCGCCCGACTCGCGGAGGACTACATCGTCTTCATCGTGCCCGCCGATTCTCCGTTCCAGACACTCGACGACTTCGTCCGGGCCTGGCGCGAGAACCCCCACGGTCAGGCCGTTGGCGGCGGGGGCATCGGTGGCACCGACCACCTGCTGACCGGACTGACGGCGAAGGCCGCCGGCATCGACCCCGCCGAGCTCAACTACGTCTCGTACGCGGGTGGCGGCGAGGTACTCACCGCCCTCCTGTCGAACACGGTCGCGGTCGGCGTGAGCGGATACAACGACTTCAGCGACCAGATCGAAGCGGGCCGCCTGCGTGCGCTGGCCGTCTCGGCCGAAGAGCCGGTACCCGGCATCGACATCCCGACCTTCATCGAGCAGGGCGTCGACGTGAACCTGCCGAACTGGCGTGGACTGGTCGCCCCTCCCGGCATCACCGACGACCAACGCCACGAGCTCGTCGCCATCGTCGAGCAGATGGCCGCCACCCCCGAGTGGGAAGAGGTGCTCGATCGCAATCGCTGGCGCGACGCCCTGCTGACCGGCGGCGAGTTCGCGACCTTCATCGAAGAAGACCAAGCGCGCGTCGACGCCATCATCGAGGAGCTGGGCCTGTGAGCGGCGTCATCCCCACCGTCCCGCGCACGCATCGAGCCCGACCCTCCGACGGGTTCTGGCGCCGTCGCACCGGACTCATCGTTCCCGCGATCATGCTGCTGGTCGGCATCGGCCTCGTCGTCGGCACGCTTACCATGACCGTTCCGGCCAACACGGCACCCCCGGGTCCGCAGCTGTTTCCCGCGATCGTCGCCGCCGCGGTGATCGTGCTGGCCGTCCTCCTCGCGCTCGACGTCATCCGCCGACCCGAGCCGGTCGAGGTCGTCGACGCCGCAGCGCCCGAACACGAGTCCGACCTCGACGACGAGGCGCTCATCGCGGCCGTCGAGGGGCGGGAACCCGACGTCCCCACGGTTCGTCCGCGCAGCAACCTGTGGGCTCTGGCCGGAGCCGTCGGCACGGTCATCGTCTTCATCGCGGCTCTCACCCCGCTCGGCTGGTTGCTTTCGGGCGCCTTCCTGTTCTGGGGCATCGCACGGTCGCTCGGCAGCCGCCGTCCGATCTTCGACATCTTCCTCTCGCTGGCGATCTCCGCCATCGTGCAGATCGCCTTCTCCGGTGGTCTCGGACTCAACCTGCCGCCTGGAATCCTGGAGGGCCTCTTCTGATGGATGCGCTGGTCAACCTGGGGGAGGGCTTCGCCGTCGTCCTCACCCCCATCAACATGCTGTGGGTGCTCATCGGGGCCGTCCTCGGCACCGCAGTCGGCGTCCTGCCTGGCCTCGGCTCGGCGATGGCGGTCGCGCTGCTGCTCCCCGTCACGTTCTCGCTCGACCCGATCGGCGCGTTCATCATGTTCGCCGGGGTGCTGTTCGGTGGACTCTTCGGCGACTCCATCGCCGGCATCCTGATGAACACCCCCGGCAACAGCACCGCGATCGCCGGCTCCATCGAGGGCCATCGAATGGCCAAGAGCGGGCGCGCCGCGCAAGCTCTCGCGACCTCCGCGATCGGCGCCTTCATCGGCGGCATCATCGCCTCGATCCTCGTGGTGTTCTTCGCTCCGCGCCTCGCGGAGCTGGCGACCCTCTTCGGGCCCGCCGAGTACCTGGCCCTCGCCGTCTTCGCGTTCGTGGCGATCTCGGCCGTCGTCACCGACTCGGTGGTGCGGGGCCTCGCGGCCCTCGCGATCGGCCTCGCGATCTCGGTCGTGGGCATCGACGGAGCGTCGGGCGCCTCGCGCTTCACGTTTGGCCTGCCGGAGCTGTTCGACGGCATCGACATCGTGGTCATCACGGTCGGCCTCCTCGCCCTCGGCGAGGTCTTCAGCGTCGCCGGACGCCGCGGCACCCCCGACGACACGAAGCTGCTCGCCTCGAGCGGGCGCCTGTGGTTGTCGTTCCGCGAGCTCCGCCAGGCCCTGCCCGCCTGGCTGCGCGGCACGGCGATCGGCGTGCCATTCGGCATCATCCCCGTCGGCGGCTCGGAGGTGCCGACGTTCCTGGCCTACGGCACCGAGCGCAAGCTCGACGGCCGCCGCAAGAAGCCCATGTTCGGTCGCGGCGCGATCCAGGGCGTCGCCGGGCCCGAGGCCGCCGGAAACGCCACTGCCGGCACGGCCATGGGCGCCCTCCTCGCCCTCGGGCTTCCCACCTCGGCGACGGCCGCGATCCTGCTGGCGGCCTTCCGCCAGTACGGTCTGCAGCCCGGACCGCTGCTGTTCGAGCGGGCACCCGATCTGGTTTGGGCACTGCTCGCGAGCTTCTTCGTCGGCATGGTCGTGCTGCTCATCCTCAACCTGCCTTTCGCGCCTCTGTGGGCGAAGCTGCTGAAGGTGCCCAAGCACTACCTCTACGCCGGGATCACGGTGTTCGCCATGCTGGGCGTGTACGCCACGAGCAGCAAGATCCTCGACCTGGTGCTCGTGCTCGCCGTGGGCCTGCTCGGCTTCCTGATGCGCCGCTACGGTCTGCCGGTGGCCCCGATGCTCATCGCGATCATCCTCGGGCCCCTGGCCGAGACCGAGTACCGCCGCGCCATGGCCGTCGGAGAGGGCGACGCCGGCATCCTGGTGTCGAGTCCCATCTCGATCACGTTGTATTCGGTGCTCGCCCTCGCCATCGTGGGCGTCATCTTCACCAAGGTGCGCGCGGCGCGGAAGCAGAAGGTCGCCGCATGACGGATGCCACGGTGTCGGGCCCCCTCACGGGTGTGACCGTGCTCGACCTGACCAACGTGCTGGCCGGCCCCTACGCGGCATATCAGTTGGCGCTGATGGGCGCCGACGTCATCAAGGTGGAGACCCCCGACGGCGGCGACCTCGCACGTCGCCTTGGGACGTCGGCCGAGCTGAACGCGCAATTGCTGGGCGTCTCTTTCCTGGCGCAGAACGCGCAGAAGCGCTCGATCACCCTCGATCTGAAAACGCCGGGTGGTGCCGAGGCCCTCCGTCGCTTGGTGGCGACCGCCGACGTGCTCGTCGAGAACTTCCGCCCCGGCGTGCTCGAGCGGCTGGGGTTCGGGTGGGATGCCCTGCGCGCCCTGAACTCCCGCCTCATCCTGTGCCAGGTGTCGGGGTTCGGCCAGACCGGACCCATGCGCACGAAGCCCGCGTACGACCAGATCATCCAGGGGTACTCGGGGATGATGAGCGTGACCGGCACCGACGAGACCGGTCCGCTGCGGGCGGGCTTCCCGCTCGCCGACACGATCGGCGGGCTCGCGGCGGCCTTCGCGATCTCGAGCGCGCTCGCCGGTCGCGCCCGCACCGGGGTCGGCACGGTCATCGATGTCTCGATGCTCGAGACCGCGGTCACCGCGATGGGGTGGGTGGTGTCGAACCTGCTCGTCGACGGCCATGAGCCGCGTCCGCTGGGCAACGACAACGGAACGGCCGCACCTTCCGGCGCCTTCGCGACCGGTGACGGCATGCTCAACATCGCCGCGAACAAGCAGGAGCAGTTCGAGGTGCTGTGCGCCCTCGTCGATCGACCCGAGCTGGTCGCCGACGAACGGTTCGCCGAGCGCGAGAGCCGCAAGACCCATCGGGCGGCGCTGACCGCCGAGCTCGAGACGGCGCTGGCGGCGCGACCGGCCGCGGAGTGGGAAGAGGTCCTCAGCTCGGCGGGCGTTCCCGCGGCGGCCGTCCTCCGTGTCGACGAGATGCTGAGCAGCCCCCAGATCCGCGAGCGCGGGCTCGTGCACGAGCTGCCCTTCCCGGGCGGCGGCGACGAACCCCTCCGTGTGCTGGGCAACGGCATCCGGATCGACGGTGCCCCCTCCGCGCCCCGCACTGCTCCTCCGCTGCTGGGGGAGCACACCGACGAGATCCTGGCGGGCCTCGGCTACAGCGCCGACGACATCGCCGCCCTGCACGAGGAAGGCGCCGTATGAACGACGATCAGCTGGCCCCCGTCACCGCGTGGTGGGCGACCGCCATCACCCGCATCCAGCCGGGCGAGATCGCGTTCCGCGGTCGACCCGTGCAGGATCTCATCGGCACCGCCGGGTTCGTCGAGACGATCTGGCTGATGGTCACCGGAGAGACCCTCGACCCCGCGCGGGGCCGTCTGCTCGAGGCGACCCTGGTCGCGAGCGTCGATCACGGACCCCAGGCGCCGTCGATCGCGAGCGCGCGCATGGCCGCCACCTGCGGGGTCGGCATCAACTCGGCGATGGCGAACGGCATCAACGTGCTCGGCGACACGCACGGCGGCGCCGGTCAGCAGTGCGTGGCGATGCTGAACCGCATGGTGCGGGCACACCTCGACGAGGGGCGCCCCCTCGACGACCTCGCCGCCGACGAGCTCGCGCAGCACCGCGCGCGGAAGGCCTTCGTGCCGGGGTTCGGGCATCGCTTCCATCCCGTCGACCCGCGCCGCGATCCCCTCCTCGCCCTCGTGGAGGAGGCCGCGGCATCCGGGGCCGTGTCGGGCGACCACCTGCGCGCGGGCCTCGCGGTCGAGCAGGCGCTGGCCTCCCGCGGTGTGCCGATGAACATCGACGGCATCTCGGCGATCGTCTACGGCGAGCTGGGCGTCGAGCCCGAGCTCGCGCGGGGGCTCTTCGTACTCGCGCGATCGGTGGGCATCCTCGCCCACGCGTGGGAGGAGACCGGGTCGGGCCGACGCATCAAGGGCCCCCTGCCTCCGCCGCTGCTCGCCGACTACACCGGACCTGCGGTGCCGTAGGGCCGCGGCATCCGGGGCGCGAGAATGGATGCCGTTCACGGAATAGATCGCTCTCGCGAGAGGTTGCACGCGATATGACGGATGCCATCAAGATCGACGTGTGGAGTGACATCGCCTGCCCGTGGTGCTACATCGGCAAGCGGAACCTCGAGAACGGCCTGGCCGCCACGGCCGCCGACGACGACGCTCCGGTCGTCGAGATCGAGTACCACTCCTACGAGCTCTCGCCTGACACACCCGAGGACTTCGACGGGGGAGAGGTCGACTACCTCTCGCAGCACAAGGGCATCTCGCCCGAGTCCGCGCGCGAGATGCTCGACCGCGTCACCGGCGTCGCCGCCGATGCCGGACTCGCGTACCGCTTCGACATCCTCAAGCACACCAACACCGTGAAGGCGCACGAACTGCTGCACTTCGCGAAGGAGAACGGCAAGCAGCTCCAGCTCGCCGAGGTTCTCATGTCGGCGTACTTCCTCGAGGGCAAGCACGTGGGTCGCGACGACGACCTCATCGCCCTCGCCGTCGAGGTCGGTCTCGACGAGGCCGAGGCCCGCGAGGCCCTCTCGTCGCAGCGCTTCCGTGCCGCCGTGCGCGCCGACCAGGAGCAGGCCCGTCAGTTCGGCATCACCGGCGTGCCCTTCTTCGTCATCGACGGCAAGTACGGCGTGAGCGGTGCGCAGCCGGTCGAGGCCTTCAGCCAGATCGCCCGCCAGGTGTGGGGCGAGCGTCGCGAGGTCGCCGAGACCGCCGACGCGTGACCCCTTCTGCACAACCGGTGCCCGTTCCCGATCCGTTCGGGGGCGGGCACCGGTGCGTGCGACCGTCTGGGAGAATGGAACTGTGAATACGGCATTGGCTCCGGCGCGGACGCTCCGCATCGGCAACATCGAACTCGACGCTCCCGTCGTGCTCGCTCCCATGGCCGGCATCACGAACACGGCGTTCCGGCGCCTGTGTCGCGAATACGGTGCCGGCCTGTACGTGAGCGAGATGATCACGACGCGCGCGCTCGTCGAACGCAACGACACCACGATGCGGCTCATCCGCCATCACGAGTCCGAGACCCCGCGCTCGATTCAGCTCTACGGCGTCGACCCGGCCACCGTCGAAGCGGCCGTGCAGATGATCGTCGCCGAAGACCACGCCGACCACATCGACCTCAACTTCGGCTGCCCCGTGCCCAAGGTCACGCGCCGCGGCGGGGGAGCGGCCCTTCCGTGGAAGACCTCGCTGTTCCGCGAGATCGTCGAGCGCGCCGTGAAGGCGGCAGGCGACAAGCCGCTGACCATCAAGATGCGCAAGGGCATCGACGCCGACCACCTCACCTACCTCGAGGCCGGGCGCATCGCCGAGGGCGCGGGGGTCTCGTCCATCGCGCTGCACGCCCGCACGGCATCCGAGTTCTACTCCGGCCAGGCCGACTGGGCCGCGATCACCAAGCTCAAAGAGACGGTCACGAGCGTTCCCGTGCTCGGTAACGGCGACATCTGGTCGGCCGACGACGCCGTGCGCATGATGGACGAGACCGGCTGCGACGGCGTCGTCGTCGGTCGCGGCTGCCTCGGTCGTCCGTGGCTCTTCGGCGACCTGGCGCGCGCGCTGGGTGGGCCCGGAGCCGCCCACGGCGAGCCCGTCGACGCCACGCTCGGTTTCGTCGCGAAGGCCTTCCGCCGCCACGCCGAGCTGCTCGTGGAGTTCTTCGAAGACGAGGGGCGCGGATGCCGTGACATCCGCAAGCACGTCGCCTGGTACTTCAAGGGCTACCCCGTCGGCGGAGAGCTGCGCGCGAGCCTCGCGACCGCCTCGACCCTCGACGAGATCGACGAGCTGCTGGCCACGATGGAGCTCGACGCCCCGTACCCGGGAGCAGCCGCCGAGGGGCAGCGCGGTCGCGCGGGCACGCCGAAGCGGCCGGCCCTGCCCGACGGCTGGCTCGACTCCCGCGAGATCGGCCACGATGCCGGTCGCGCCCTCGCCGACGCGGAGTTGCACCACAGTGGCGGTTGAGGCGTCGCCGACGGTCGCCCGACCGCTCGGCTACGACGACGTCGACGCGGCACGCTTCCACGTCGAGAACCACCGCTCCCAGCGCGATGACTTCGCGCGCGACCGCGCCCGCGTGCTGCACTCGGCGGCGCTGCGACGTCTCGCCGCGAAGACCCAGGTGCTGAGTCCCGCGAGCCCCGCCGACTTCGCCCGCAACCGCCTCACGCACTCGCTCGAGGTCGCGCAGGTGGGCCGCGAGCTCGCGACCGCGCTGCAGCTGTCGCCCGACGTCGTCGACACGGCGTGCCTGAGCCACGACCTCGGTCACCCGCCCTTCGGCCACAACGGCGAACGCGCGCTCAACGAGTGGGCCGAAGACATCGGCGGCTTCGAGGGCAATGCGCAGACCCTGCGCATCCTCACCCGCCTCGAGCCGAAGTCGTTCGGCGCCGACGGCGAGCCGTACGGCCTCAACCTCACGCGCGCGAGCCTCGACGCCACGTGCAAGTACCCCTGGACCGTCGATGAGCCCGTGCCCGACCCGGGCGGTCGCCTGAAGTTCGGTGTGTATCCCGACGACGAGCCGGTGTTCCACTGGATGCGCGGGGGCGCCCCCGCCCGCCAGCGCTGCATCGAGGCCGAGGTCATGGACCTCTCCGACGACATCGCCTACTCGGTGCACGACTTCGAAGACGCGATGGTCAACCGCTACGTCGACCCCGCCCGTCTCGCCTCGCGCGTCGGTCGCGAGGGGCTGCTCGATGCGATCCAGCGCTGGGTCGGGTACGACTTCGTGCGCGACGACCTCGCCGCGGGCCTCGAGCGGCTCATGGCCATGCCCGAATGGATCACCTCGTTCGACGGCACGCGCCCCGCGCTCGCACGGCTGAAGAACCTCACGTCCGACCTCATCGGCCGCTTCGCCCGCGCCGCCACCGCGGCCACGCGCGAGGCGTACCCCGCCGACGAGCTCACCCGCTACCGCGCTCACGTCATCGTGCCGGCCGAGGTCGAGGTCGAGATGGCGGTGCTCAAGGGCATCATCGGCGCGACCGTCGTCTCGATCGACGGCCGCAAGGTGCTGTACCGCGAGCAGCGCCACGTGCTCAAGCGCCTGGCATCCGCCCTGTGGGAGAACCCCGGCGCCCTCGACGCCCTTCACGCCCCCGACTTCGCCGCGGCCACCGACGACGCTGCGCGCCGGCGGGTCGTGGTCGACCAGGTCGCGAGCCTCACCGACCAGCTCGCGATCGCGTGGCACGGCCGGCTCGTGGGAGAAGTGGATGCCGCCGAGCTCGGCGTCTGGGCTCCCGGCGCCCGCGCGGCCCGGGGAGCGGATGCCTGATGCCCCGCATCCGCCAGTCCGACGTCGACGAGGTCAAGGCGCGGGTCAACATCGCCGACGTCGTCGGTGAGCGCGTCGCGCTGAAGTCGGCCGGCGTCGGGTCGATGAAGGGCCTGTGTCCCTTCCACGACGAGCGGAGCCCGAGCTTCCACGTGCGCCCGCAGGTCGGGTACTACCACTGCTTCGGCTGCGGCGAATCGGGCGACGTCTACTCGTTCCTGCGCGCGATGGACCACGTCTCGTTCACCGAAGCCGTCGAGCGCATGGCCGCGCGCGTCGGCTTCACGCTGCACTACGAAGACGGCGGGCCGGCGCCCGAGACGACCGGCCGCTCGCGCCTGTACGCCGCGAACGCCGCGGCGGCGGAGTACTTCCGCGCCCAGCTCATGACTCCCGAGGCCGATACCGGCCGCCGCTTCCTCGGCGATCGCGGCTTCGACGCCGGGGCCGCCGCCCACTTCGGCGTGGGCTACGCCCCCAAGGGCTGGTCGCACCTCATGGATCACCTGCTGGCCGAGAAGTTCACCCGCGACGAGCTGTTGCAGGCGGGCCTGGTCTCGCAGGGACAGCGCGGCGTCTACGACCGCTTCCGCGGACGCCTCGTCTGGCCCATCCGCGACATCACCGGCCAGGTCATCGGCTTCGGGGCGCGCAAGCTCTACGACGACGACCAGGGCCCCAAGTACCTCAACACCCCCGAGACGCCGATCTACAAGAAGGCGCAGGTGCTCTACGGCCTCGACCTGGCCAAGCGCGACATTTCACGCTCGCACCGGGTCGTCGTGGTCGAGGGCTACACCGACGTCATGGCGTGCCACCTCGCGGGCATCACCACCGCGATCGCGTCGTGCGGCACGGCCTTCGGCAGCGACCACATCACGGTGCTGCGGCGGGTGATGGGCGATGACAGCTCGTCGGGCGAAGTCGTCTTCACCTTCGATCCGGATGCCGCGGGGCAGAAGGCGGCGCTGCGCGCCTTCGCCGACGAGAAGCGGTTCGCCGCGCAGACGTACGTCGCCGTCGCCCCCGAAGGCCTCGACCCGTGCGACCTGCGCCTGCAGCGCGGTGACGGAGCCGTGCGCGCGCTGATGGACAACAAGGCGCCGATGTTCGAGTTCGTCATCGATCAACGCCTCACAGACTTCGACCTCTCGAGCGTGGAGGGTCGGGCCGGCGCCCTGCGCGCCGCGGCGCCCATCGTGGCCGACATCCGCGACCCCGCGCTGCGCCCGGGCTACGTACGCGTGCTCGCCCGCCGCCTCGGTCTCGACATGCCCGAGGTACAGTCGGCCGTCGAGCGCGCGGCCCGCGGCGCCGACCGTGCCGAGAAGCGCGACGCGCAGCGGGGCGGAGAGACAGCTGCCCCCGTCGCGGTGTCGGTGACCATGGCGTCCCTGCCCAACACGCGCGACGTCGCTCTCGAGCGGGGCGCGATGATGGCGTTCCTGCAGTACGGGCACCGCATCGAGCCCGACCTGTTCCTTCGCGCCCTGCAGACGCCGTTCGGGCACCCGGCTCTCGAGGCCGTGCGGGCAGCGCTGGCATCCACCGACCTCTCCCAACCCGGCTGGGCGGTCACCGCGGTCGAGGCGGTGCGCGAGCCATTCCGCACGCTCGCCGTCGAGCTGCTCACCGCCGCCTTCCCGGCGCGCACCGAAGAGGGTGCCGTGGCGGCGGCCAACGACCTCGCTCGGGGCGTGCTGCTGCGTGAGATCGAGCGGCAGAAGGCCGAGCTGGTGCGCGGGATCCAACGCGTCGCGCCGGGTTCCGAAGAGGGACGCAACCTCGGCCTGCAGCTGCGCGAGCTCGACGCCGACCGGCAGCGCCTGATCGCGTCCTGAGGCGCGACCCCGAACGACCCGCGGGCGCAACGGCTGGCATCCGCCCCCTCCGTGGGTAAGGATGAGGGAATGCCCCGGCACCTCGACACCGACGTCGCCCTCCGCGCCGACGACCTCTCGCTCGCGCGAAGCGGGGTGCGCGTGATCGACGGGATCACCCTCACCCTCCCCACCGCCGAGACCCTGATCGTGCAGGGGGCCACGGGTTCGGGCAAGACCTCGCTCGTTTCGCTGCTGGCCGGTCACCCAGACGACGGACTGACCGTAATCGGGGGAGACGCGCGCGTGCACGGCATCTCTGCACGGCGTCCTGGCCGGGCGCGACGCGAGTGGATCTTCCACACCGGCTACCTGCCGCAGGGCGCCGGCGCAGCGCTTCCCTCGAGACTGACCGTGCAAGACGTCATCGCCGAGCCGATCACAAGCCGCGACCGCAAGGTCAACACGCGTGCCCTCGCGGTGCGCGTGGCGACGCTGCTCGACGAGATGGAGCTTCCGCTGGGCACGGCCCCCAAGTACCCCTACGAGCTCAGCGCGGGCATGCGCCAGCGCGTGGCGCTCGCTCGCGCCCTGGTGCTCGAGCCGCGCCTGTTCGTCGCCGATGACCTGTACGCCAACCTCGATCTCGAGGTGCGCGCCGCCGCGCGCGCCTCGATCACGCGCCGCCGTGACGAGCGGGGGATGGCCTCGCTGATCGTCACGAACGACGCCGATGCGCCGAAGGATCTAGATGCCGATGTGCTCGTGCTGCACGCCGGTCACGCCATCGGCCTGGGACACGGCGACGAGGCGCTGCAGTGGACTCCCGACGGCACGCCCGAGCGACGGATTTCGGCGGGCTGATTTTTCCGTCACCCTCGCGTGCTGTTAGTATCGTGGGGTTGCCCGCCGCGAGGTGAGCATGATCCTCGGTAGCTCAATTGGCAGAGCAATCGGCTGTTAACCGATAGGTTCTTGGTTCGAGTCCAAGCCGGGGAGCCACGAACGAAAGCCCGACGCACGCGCGTCGGGCTTTCGTGTTTTCTGAACCGTCAGACCCCCGCCACCGGCAGGTCCTGGTCGCTGCGCGGCGGGTGGGCCACGAGCTCGCGCGCTTGGGCGGCGTCGACGTGCTGGGGGAAGAGCGACCGCGAGAACTTCCCCTTCGGGTCTTCGGGAGCGCGGGGGAGCGCGATCTGGGCGCCGTCGAGGGCAGCGAGGGCCGCGCGGCGCTGCTCGTCGCTCATCGCGAGGTCGCCGCGGCGGCGCAGCAGCAGGGGCGCGCGCAGCTTCTCAGGCCCCTCGAGCACGAGGAAGAGCGACCGCGGGCCTCCGACGAACGTCGACGACGCCTGCAGCCGGGCCGCGGTGAAGCTCGACCAGGGCACCTCGCGCGAACCGGTACGAACGAGCCCGGCGCCGACATCGACCGAGACCTCGGGCAGCAGCCGCGCGATCCACACGCCCGCGCCGATCACGGCGGCGACGAGGGCGAGCACCGCAATCACGAGACCGAGGGTGCTGGCGCGCGCGATCAACAGGAGGAGCGACGTCATCTGCCACACCGCCACGACCGACAGAGCGAGGCCGGGGAGCGCGAACAGCAGGATGGTGCCCCGGTCGCGGGGCGTCACAAGCACCCATCCGGTGGGCATGGCATCCGGCTGCGTGTCGGGGGCATCGTCTTCGACCCGCGCCGCCACGCGTCGCGAAGAGAACAGGCCGATCACCCCCAGCACCAGCACGAGCACCCCGATGACCGATGCGCGAAGGGTTCCGGCATCGGTGGGGAACACCACGGCCACGGCGATCAGGCCGATTCCGAGCACGAGGCAGACGATCCCCTGCACGCGCGTCATGCGACGGAGGCGCTCGCGATCGCGCGCGCGGTCGACGGGCTTCCACGCGGGGGCGGACTCGGGCTCCCACGACTTCCGTCCGAGCCATACAGCAGACAAGGCCACCGCCGCGGCGCACAGCGCGAGGCCGAGGGCACTCACGACGCTGACCACCCCGCCGGCGGGGAGGAAGATGACGGATGCCACGCCTCCGGCTAGCGCGAGGACGAGGAGGGCTGCTCCCGAGACGCGAGGTGATGGCATCGGTTCAGTTCTTGCCGGCGCCGGTCGCGCCCTTGCCGTTCGGACCCTTGCCGTTGAAGGAGCCCGGTCCGGTGCCGTTCTTTGACCCGTTGGCTTTCTCGCCAGGTGTGCCCGTGCCGTTCGACGAGCCGTTGCCGTTGGCGGAACCGGGGCCGTTGCCGTTCGGTGACGCGTTCTTCGCAGGTGGCTCGGTCTGCTTCGCGGGCGTTTCGGGCTCGGCAATCTGCAGGGGAGTGTCGTCGGCCGGGGCCGGGGGAACGACGGCGGTCTCGTTCGGCGTGGTGTCGACCGTACGCGACGACCCGCCGCCACTCGACCCCCCGGTCTCGTCGGGCACGTTCGCCGCGGGCTGCACGGCGGCGGTGGCTGCGGGGGCCGGGTCGACGGCCGGTGCGACCGACTCGCTCACGGTCGGGGAGGGTGCGGGCGGTCCCACGGTCGTGGTGTCGCCCGCCGCCTGCAGCGAGAATCCGAGCAGGGGGAGTCCGATCACGACGACGACTCCGGCTGTGGCGCCGACCCACATCCAGCGGCGACGCATCGCGTCGCGAGAAGCGACGGCAGAGGCGGGCAGGAGGCGCGCACGACGCCGACGCCCCACGGCATCCGTCGTGCTCGACGCCGCGACCGGCACGGCCCACGGTGCCGTTTCGTCGAGCGAGTCCGAAGCAGGGTTAGACGCGGGTCGCGCGGCCGCAGCCGCGGTGGCGGCGACCGGCACGGCCCACGGGGCGGTCTCGGTCAGCGCCGGATCCAGAGCAGACGCGCCCGTGGGCGGAAGAGGCGCGGATGCCGTGGCGGGGGAGCTCATGAGGGTGGCGGCGCGCTCGGCCACGGTGCGCGCGTCGGGTCGCTCCGCGGCATCCGGTGCCGTCATCGCGGCCAGCAGCGACCGCCACTCGTAGCCGAGATGGCCGGGGATGGTGGGCTGTCGAGCCAGGCGAGCGAGGAGGGTCTCCTGCAGCGATCCGCCGCCGAACGGGTGCAGACGCGTGAGCGCCTCGATCGTCATGAGACCGAGGGCGTAGATGTCGGAGGCCGGCTGCGGCGTTTCGCCGCGCACCTGCTCGGGGGCGAGGTAGGCAGCGGTGCCGATGATCGTGCCGGGGGTGGTGAGGCGGGTCGCGTCGAGCAGGTGAGCGACCCCGAAGTCGGCGAGCACGGCCTCGTGGGAACGCGGACCCTGCGGCATCGGACGCAGGAGCACGTTCGAGGGCTTCACGTCGCGGTGCACGATTCCGGCGAGGTGCACGGCTCCGAGGGCCGTGGCGAGATCGTGGAGGTAGCCGGCGATCTCGGCGGGCGGGATCTCGGCCTCTTCGATGCGCCGCTGCAGGGACGGGCCGGTGACCAGCTCCATGACGAGGTACACCTGGTCGTCGCCCGACAGGCGCGCGTCGTAGAGGGTGACGAGCGAGGGGTGGTCGAGAGCCGCGAGCACGCGGGCCTCCGACATGCGGCGCAGCGGGTCGGGCTCGGCGCTGGGGTCGGTGAAGAACACCTTGATGGCCACGTCGCGGCGCAGCACCTCGTCGCGCGCACGGAACACGCGACCCATCCCGCCCGCTCCGATGCGTTCGGTCAGCACGTACCGCGCCGCCAAGACGTCGCCCACGTGGGGCATCGAGGAATCGGGGGCGTGACTCATCAGGTCCTTCACACGCGGAGTGCCGCCGGGGTGGGCGGGAACGGGAGTCGAGCTACCCGTCATTTCGGACACTACGGGTGCCGAGGAGCCATCGATCGGGGCTGGAGATTATTCGCGACGCGAACCATAATGGTGGTCCCTCGGCGGGCTCGTGATCTGGCGCGGAGGCAGTGCCGGCGAACGCCCGTTGCGGATGGCGGCCCGAGAGTGCGTGCCGGGACGCATGCGCGGTGCGTGGCCGATCGCGTGGGAGCGGTTCCACTAAGCTTTCTGCGGCCGTCGGACGCCGGCTCGAGAGGACCCGACGTGACCGCCACCGCTTCGCCCGTGCGCCGCGATCTGCAGGGACTGCGCGCCGTCGCGGTCCTCGCCGTGGTGGCCGCGCACCTGACGGGGTGGCCGCACGGCGGTTTCGTCGGCGTCGACGTGTTCTTCGTGCTGTCGGGCTTCTTCCTTACCGGCATCCTGCTGCGCGACCTCGCGCGCGACGGCGTCGTGCGGCTGGGGGCCTTCTTCGCGCGGCGGATCGGACGCCTGCTCCCGGCCGCCGTCCTGGTGCTGGCCGCGGTGAGCGGGGCGTCGGCGCTCGTCTTCTCTCCCTCGCGGGCCGAGAGCGTCTTCGGTGACGCGCTGGCGGCGCTGGGCCTCTCGTCGAACTGGCGCTTCGGGCTCGAGGGGCGCGACTACTTCGCCACGGTGGACGTACCGCCCCTGCAGCACTTCTGGTCGCTGTCGGTCGAGGAGCAGTTCTCGCTGGGGTGGCCGCTGCTGGTGATGGTCGCCGTCGTCGCGCTTCCGGTCGCCGCGCGCCGGGCCGCGGGCGGCCGGATCGCGGTGGGGGTGCTGTCGCTGGCCGTGGTGGCCGGGTCGGCGGCCGTGGCGATCGCGCAGACCCCGGCCGATGCGAGCCTCGCCTACTTCTCGACCCTCACGCGCGCGGGCGAACTCGCGGTGGGTGCGGCGCTGGCCGCGGCGGTCCCGCTCCTCGCCCGGGTGCCGCGCGCGGTGGGCGGCTTCGCGGGATGGGTCGGACTCGGCGTCATCGCCTGCGCGTTCGTGGTGATCGACCCCGACTCGGCGTTCCCGGCGCCGTGGGCGGCGCTCCCGGTGGCGGGCGCCGCGCTCGTCATCGCCGGAGGGGTCGGCGGCGACCCGCGACAGCGTCACCTCTTCATGCTCTCCAACCCTGTCGCGGTCGCGATCGGCGACGTGTCGTACTCGCTGTATCTCTGGCACCTGCCGCTGATCGTCTTCGCCGGAGTCCTCCTCGCGCCCGGCCCCGCCGCCACGGCCATCACGGCGTTGGCGATCATCGTCGTGAGCGTCGCCACCTTCCTCGGCGTCGAGCAGCCGCTGCATCGCGCACCGTGGCGACGTCGGCCGCCGGCCCCGACGACGGTCGAGGAGGTTCCGGATGCCGCACCCCCGGCCCTGCGCCAGCCCGCTCCCGCGCCGCGCCCGTCCGCTCTCGCCTCCCGGCCGGCCGGCTGGGTGCCGGGTCAGCGGTACTACCCGGGCTCCCGCGCCTCGGCGACCGCGAGCGTCGAGGAGGCCGCCCCGGCGCGGGTCGCGGCGGAGGCCTCGCCCGACATCTCGGCATCCGTCCCCGTCCCTTCCGCCGCCGAGGTCGCCGAGCGTGTCGAGCAGCCCGCTCCCGCGCGGGACTGGGCGTCGTGGCGCGCGCGTTTCGCCCCGCGGGTCGCCCTCGCCGGCGCCACCCTCGCGATCGGCGCGGGGGCCACCGTGCTCGCGGTGTTCGTCGCGTACGGCGCGCCGACGATTCCGGGGCTTCCCGACCTGCCGGGCATCGGCGTGGTCGCGGCGCCGACAGCAGAGGATCCCGCCGACACCGCGGCCGAGGCGAGCGACGCGCTGGAGTCGTTGCAGGCCGAGCTCGCGTCGGCCGCGACCGCGACGTCGTGGCCCGACCTGCATCCCTCACTCGATGAGGCGATGCGCGCGTCGTCGAGCGACAACCGCGCCCACGACTGCTTCACCCCCGACACCGCCCCCTCCGCCGACCGGTGCACGTGGGGGAGCGCCGACGCTCCGCACCACCTCTACCTGGTGGGCGACTCGAGCGCGATGGCCTACGCCCCGGCCTTCGCGAAGCTGGCCGAGGATTCGGGGGGCGAGTGGCGCGTGACGGCGGCGGGGCTCTACGGATGCCGCTTCACCGACGTTCTCGTCGAGAGCCGCGACCCCGCGGTGATGGCCGTGTGCGCGCAGCGCAAGGCCGATGTCGCGGCGATGATCGCGGCCGCCCCCGCCGACCTGCTGATCGTCTCGAACGCCTTCACCCTGGGCCGGACGGTCGACGGACGCGATCTGGGCGCCGATGCGCTGGCATCCGCCGTCTCGAACGAGGTCAGCGGATGGGCCCCGCCCGGTCGCACCGTGTACCTCGCCCCTCCGCCGCACGGGCTCGATCTCGGCCGCTGCTATTCACCGCTGTCCGGCCCCTTCACCTGCCTGTCGGCCGTCGACGACGTGTGGACCCAGATGGAGACCGCCACCGAGTCGCGCGCCGCCGCGACCGGCGACGCGGCGATGAGCGCCCTGCCGTTCACGTGCTCGGCGGGTGTGTGCCCGGCCTTCGCGGGCGACACCCCGGTGCGCTACGACGACACGCACATCACCCCCGCCTTCGCCGAGCGGCTCACGCCGATCCTGCGCGGCGAGCTGCTCGCGCGCGGCCTGTACTGACGGGCCGCGCGCCCGGACGACCGCGAGGCGAGCCGGAACGACGCCACCCACCCCGCGCGTGTGAGAGCATCGGCGATGGCGTGCCGCACCGGCATCCGCGAAGGAGATCTTCATGCACACGGCCGCTCGTCGCCGCGCCTCGCGCACCGTGACCGTCGGAGTGGTGGCCGCTCTGGCCGCGAGCCTCACCGGATGCGGACAGGGCTCCAACGTGTCGGAGGACTACGCGCAGATCTGCCGCGACAACTCCACCGAGAAGCGCCTGCCCGACGACGACTGCAACAACCACGGCGGCAGCGCCGGCTGGTACTACTACGCGCTCGGCTCGAGCAACCGGACGGTTCCGGCGGTGGGTCAGACCGCGACGGGCGGCACCGACACCCTGCCTTCCGGCAAGACCGCCGCCCGCGGCATCTCCAGCGAGGGCGCGAGCGTGTCACGCGGCGGCTTCGGCGGCTCGGGCTCCGACGGAAGCCACGGCGGCTGATGCGCCGCATCGAGCTCGACCCGCGCCCCGACTGGCAGCGCACGATCAAGCAGTCCGGCCTCATCTACTCGCGCTCGGTGCGCGACGACGGCTCCGCGGTCGAGTACTGGAACGACGGCGCCGCCTACGTCTTCACCCTGCCCGAGGTCGAGCAGCTCGAGCGCGAGACCGAAGAGCTGCACCGCATGAGCCGCGAGGCCGCCCGCTACCTGGCGACCGGAGCCCTCGGACACCTCGGTCTCACCCCGCAGGCGTTCGAGCTCGCCCAGTGGTCGCTCGAACAGGACGAACCCGACGTCTACGCCCGCTTCGACCTGGCCTACGCCGGCGACGGCAGCCCCGCGAAGATGCTCGAGTACAACGCCGACACCCCCACCGGCCTCATCGAGGCCTCGGTCACCCAGTGGTTCTGGTTGCAGGACCGCCTGCGCACGGGAGCCCTGCCCGCCGACACCGACCAGTGGAACGGCCTGCACGAAGCCCTCGTCGAACGCTGGCGCACTCTGCTGCACCGCTCGCTCAGCGAGGGCGAGGGCGGGCGCCTGTTCGTCGCCCACTCCGACGCCGACATCTACGGCGAAGACTGGGACACCGTCGCCTACATGCGCGACCTCGCCGGCGAGGCCGGGTGGGAGCACACCGGCATCGAGATGAAGGACATCGGCTGGCATCACGGCGCCCGCCAGTTCGTCGGCGTACCCGAGCCGTGGGGCTCCTCGCGCAGCATCCAGGCCCTCCCCGGAGACGAACCGGGCACGCAGTACCCCGTCATCCGCAATCTGTTCAAGCTCTACCCATGGGAAGACGTCGTCTCGGGCGACGACCGCGTCGTGGGCGACCAGGAGTTCGGCGCCCTGCTCATCGCCGGGCGCGGGCTGTTCGGCCGGTGGTACGAGCCCGCGTGGAAGATGTTCCTCTCGAACAAGCTCCTACTCGTCGCCCTCTGGCGGCTTTACCCCGACCACCCGAACCTGCTGCCCGCCTACGCCGACGGCCCGAACGGCCTGACCGACTTCGTCGTCAAACCCGTCTTCGGGCGTGAGGGAGACGGCATCCGCGTCCATCGCGCCGACGGCAGCGTCACCTCGAACGGGCAGGAGTACCGCCGCGAGGGCCTCGGCCGCGAACGCGTGTGGCAGCAGTATCACGAGCTCCCCGACTTCCCGGGTGCGAACGGCAGCAACCACCCGGTGTTCGGATCGTGGGTGGTGAACGACGAGAGCTACGGCGTCGGCATCCGGGAATCCGACGGACCGATCACCGACTACTACTGCCGCTTCGTCCCCAATGTAATCGAGGGCTGACGGGCGAGGTTCCGGATGCCGGCTCCCGGCCGGTCATCGCGCGCGAGCGCTCACGCCTCGATGTCGTCGACGCCCGGGGTCCACGACGCGCCGGGCTTGCCCCACTTGCGCTTCTTGGCGATCTTGGCGACCACCCGGGAATCCTCCTCGTCGAGACGGTCGACGTACAGGATGCCGTCGAGGTGGTCGAACTCGTGCTGCAGAATGCGCGCACGCCACCCCGACACCTCGACGCGCACGGCGTTGCCGTCGAGATCGGTGCCCGTCATGAGCGCCGCCTCCGAGCGGCGCAGCGGGAAGCGCTCGCCCGGGAACGACAGGCACCCCTCGCTCTCGTCGTCAGGGTCGGGGTAACCGGGCTCGAGCGGGCGGATCCACAGCTCCGGGTTGATCACCACGCCCCGCCAGGGCTGCCCCTCGTCGTCTTCGTACGTGTACGTGAAGATGCGCAGGCCCACCCCCACCTGCGGGGCGGCGAGACCGACGCCGGGGGCGGCGTCCATCGTCTCGAACATGTCGGCGACGAGCTGACGCACCTCATCGGTGATCGCGTCGACGCGGGAAGCGGGAGCGTGCAGCACGGGGTCGCCCATGATGCGGATCGGGAGTACGGCCACGTCACCAGCCTATCCAGCGGGCGTGCGGCTATCGTCGGAGGGTGACTCCGCTCGATGCAACTCTCAGCGACGGAATCGACCAACTCGTCGGTGTCTTCCGCGACCCGCGCATCCTTCTCGGAATCCCGCTCGCGCTGCTCGGCGCCGTCTTCATGTCGTTCGGTGCGCAGTACCAGCACCGCGGCGTGCAGAAGGTCGAACGCCTCTCGGGCGGCAAGACCACCGGCGGCCTGTCGCGTTCGCAGCTCACCTCTCTGCTGACGCGGCCCTCGTGGGTGGCGGGCACGGTCATGCTGGGCCTGGCGATCGTGTGCCAGCTGTCCGCGCTGTCAGTCGCGCCGCTGATCCTGGTGCAGCCGCTGGGGGCCATCGCCCTCGTCATCACGACGGTGCTGAACGCCCGCGTCTCGGGCCAGAAGCCGACCAGGCAGTCGCTCATCGCGATCGCGCTGTGCATCGGCGGCATCCTGGTCTTCGTCACGATCGCGGCGTTCTTCGCCACCGAGCACGTCGTCACCGAGCGCGAACTGCTGATCATCCTCGGCATCCTGGCCGTGGTCGTCGTGGTGTTCGGCATCTTCTGGGTGCTCGTGCGCCGCCGCGCGCAGGCGCTGTTCTACATCATGGCCGCGGGCGTCATCTACGGCTTCGTGGCGACCCTCGCCAAGGTCGTCATCAGCCGCGCCCAGGCCGGCAACTTCGAGTGGCTCACGCTGCTGTGCCTCGTCGCGCTGCTGGCCGCCGTCGCCGTCGGCGCGTACTTCGTGCAGACCGCCTACTCGGTCGGGCCGCCCGACCTCGTGATCGCCGGCCTCACGGTGATCGACCCGATCGTCGCGGTGCTCATCGGCCTGCTCGTACTGGGTGAGGCCTCGACCGCTCCCGCGTGGGCGCTCGTCGGCTTCGTCATCGCCGGAGCGATCGCCACGTGGGGCGTGATCCAGCTCACCAAGCACCACCCGCAGATCACCTCCGACGGCAAGCCCGCCAAGCCCCGCGTGCACTGACGGGTCGTCACGTGCCCGCGCGTGGGATTCGCCGCCCCGCCGCCCTCGCGCGGGGGTACTTCGCGCTGCAGGCCGCGGGAGGCGCTGCCTGGTGGGTCGCCGTCTTCACGGTGCCGTTCGTGCGCGAGAAGACCCTCGGCGACCTCGACCCGGTGATTGTGGCGGCCTTCGACATCCCGCTCTTCGTCGTGGCATCCGCCCTCGTCGTCGTGCTGCCCGTGCGCAGCGCGCGGTGGGTGGCGGGCTTGGTCGCCGTGTGGACGCTGCTGGTGACGGTCTTGCTCGCGATGTACGCGACGATCACGACCCAGGCCGGGTGGGGCGTGGTCATCATGATCGCCGCGAGCGCCGGCTCTATCGGTGCGTTCGTGCTTCTCACCCTCGGCCGCATCCCGACCGAGTGGCTGCTGGTCGGGCCGTTCGCTTTCCGGCGCGCCCCCTCGCGGCCCTCGGCCCTGGTGCACGTCGTGATGACGAGTGGGCAGATCGTCGTCTTCTGGGGCCTGTTCCTCGTGGTCTTCCCGGTGGTCATCGCGGCGCTCGAACAGCGGTGCATGCTGTCGCTGCCCGCGCCCGGGGGCGTCCGGGTCGCGGGTGTCGTCGTCGTGGTCGCCGCGAGTGCCCTCGGACTGTGGTCGGCCGCGGCGCTGACCACGAAGGGCGACGGAACACCCCTGCCCTCGGCCGCCACCAACCGGCTCGTCATCGCGGGCCCCTACCGCCTCGTGCGCAATCCGATGGCGGTCGCGGGCATCGTGCAGGGCGTCGGGGTGGGCCTGATCCTCGGCTCGTGGATGGTGGTCATCTACGCCCTCGCCGGCTCGCTCGTGTGGAACTACGCGATCCGCCCCCACGAGGAGGCCGATCTGGTCGCGGCCTTCGGTGACGACTACGTCGCGTACCAGCGGGCGGTGCGGTGCTGGGTGCCGAGACTCACCACCCGCTGAACGTGTCGCGTCGTTGGGTAGCGCCCGACGGATGCCGGTAGGCTCGACGGCGCTGGGGGCGGTGGCCAAGCTGGTCAAGGCAGCGGGCTCATAACCCGACGATCGTGGGTTCAAGTCCCACCCGCCCTACTCAAGCCCTCCGCCTGGTTCGTCCTGAGCGGAGGGCTTTCTTCCTCGCCGGACCGTCCCGACGCCGGGCCGCGCCCCGATGTCGGAGCCCCTCGCTACCGTCGTCCGCGTGGCGGAACGAGTGCAGGCCTGGTGGGCGCGACGGCAGTGGTCGAAGGGGGCCGACGTGCCCTATGCCGTGGGGTCGTATCGCGAGTCGTGGGCGGCGTTCCCCGCGCTGGTGCGGCAGTACCACCCCGACCTCAACGCCGGCATCGCGCTCAGCCAGGTGCCGCCCGCCGCCGACGTGCTGCTGCTGTGGCAGTGCGACGCGGGGCACCGCTTCGCCGCGACCCCCAGCGAACAGCGACTGCGACCCGGGCGCGAGAGGCGGCGCAGCGCGTGGTGCCCCGAGTGCAGCGAGCAGGCGAATCCGACGCGCACGGCGGCCCTGCCCATGCGAGATTCCGTCATTACCCCCGCCGTCACCGCGAACGCCGTGCTGCGCCCGCGTCGGGCCCGGCAGGCAACGCCCGTGTGCGACAAGACGCCAGCGATCCCCGTCGGTGAGGCGTTCGTCTCGCCGTGTGCGCCGAAGCCCGCGTCGGCCGTCGAAGACCGACTGCGTGCCGACCTGCACGAACGACTCGCCCTCACCCCGGGCCTCAACGCCGTGCGGGTGGCGCGACCGTTCTTCCAGCACCTCGAGGTGTGGCCCGACCTGGTGTTCCCCGAGCTGCGCATCGCGGTCGAGTACGACTCCATCGGCCGGCACGGCCTCGAACACGTCGGAAAGCGCGAGCAGGCCGACCGCCGCAAAGACCGAGCGCTGCGGTCCGCGGGGTGGGAGGTCGTGCGGTTGCGCACCGGAAAGCTCGAACCGCTCGGCCCCTACGATCTGCAGCTCGCGAGCTACAACCGCGGGGCGCTCGATCGGCTCATCGAGACGTTCCGCGGCATCCGGGGGTCACTCCTCGTCGACGCCTACTCACGATGAGGTGCGGTGACGCCCTGAGGCGCGATCCCACTCGAGCGAGCGGAACTGCAGGTAGGTGCACAGGCGAGCGGCGTCGAGCACCACCGAGGCCAGCCCGCCGAGCTCGAGAGCGCTCATGGTCACGTCGCAGTCGCGCGAGGGGATCGTCAGCTCCCAGAGCGGATCGTCGAAGCCACGCGGCTGCATGTAGACCCACAGGGCCGAGCCCTTCGGCCGCATGATCACCAGGCCGGTGTCCAGCTCGTCTTCCGCGTCTTGCGGGGCGACGTCGATGCGGGCGCCGTTGAGCGTCGACGTCTGCAGGTAGTCGTCGACCCACGACTGGAGAAGTCCCCGGCTGCGCCGCGGGGGGAAGCCGGCATCTGTGCTCACCGGCCCATCATCGCACCCCCGCGGGATGCCGCCCGGTGGGCCGGTCAACGTCGGTTCGACGCCGTACCGAAACGGGGCACTCCTCATGCACCGGGGCGGTCGCGGAACGCGCCCCTGCACGCACCGGGCCCAGGGGCGGCGGCCGAGGGAGCGGGGGCCCTCCCGGCCCCGCTTCGGGTCCGGGGCCAGGAGGGGCGGACGAACCGTCGTCCGCATCGCCAGGTTAGGGGCCGGATCGGCCGACTTGAGCGACCGGGGCGAATCTTCGGCGCACCTTGCGGCGACCCCGCCCGGTCGGCCGGAGAGCGCAGTCGGTTGCGCGAATCCTGAGGGTCCGGTGCGCGTGGCGTCTCCGGCCGAGAGCAGTTCCCCGCCGATCAGGTCGATTCGCGCGTGTGCAGCACCGGCAGCACGTACGTGCGCTGCACCGGGCGGCTCGCCCCCTCGGTCAAACGCCCGACCATCGTCTCCACCGCGAGACGCCCGACGTGCTGCTTCGAGGGGCGCAGGGCCGTGATCGGCGGTTCGGCGCTCTCGGCGACCTCGTCGTCGTAGGCGAGGACCGCGAGATCCTCCGGAACATGCCACCCGTGATCGCGCGCGTATTGCTGCACGAGCACCGCCTGCGGGTCGGAGTGCACGAGCAGCGCCGTGGTCCCGGTCGCACGGCACTGCGCCAGCAGGTCGGCCACGACCCCTTCGCGGGCGGGCGCGTCGAGCGCGTCGAGCGAGGCGTCGACGTCGACCGGGCACTCGAGCCCGAGTTCGGCGATCGAGCGCTCCCACCCGCGTCGCAGCTGCGACGAGGTGGGCGAGCCGGCCGAGGTGAGGATCCCGACGCGGGTGTGTCCCCGCGCCGCGAGGTGGTCGGCCGCGAGCGACCCACCGAAGACGTGATCGGTCGTGACCCATTCGAGCTTGGTGAGGGCGAGGGCGGATGCCGCTCGGCGTTCGGCGAGCACGACGGGAAGCGGAAGCGACTCGAGCCAGTGCAGGAACGCCCGCCCGTCGGCGCCGGTGGTCTCGGGCGCGACGATCAGGCCGTGGAGGCTCCCCGAGTCGACGAGCGAGGCGATCTGCCGTCTTTGGTCGGCCACTGAGTAGCTCGCGCCGCGGAGCACGAGCTGCACGCCGAGCTCGGTGGCGGCGGCGCGGGCGCCGACGATGATGTGGGGCCAGTAGTAGGTGAGCGAGGGAGTGACCATGCCGACCCGGAAGCGGATGGGCGCCGACGTCCGCGCGTCGGCGGGAACGCTGGTGTCGAGCCGGCTGCGCAGCGTCGCCCCGCCGTGCACGCGCGTCAGGAGCCCGCGGTCGGCGAGGTGGCCGATGTCGCGTCGGATTGTCAGCTCGGCCACGCCGAGGTCGCGGGCGAGGTCGGCGACCCGAACCGATCCGGTGCGCCGCAGCTCGTCGAGGATGCGTTCGCGGCGCGACAGCCCGAAGGGCGGAGAACCTGCGCTCATGATCGGACAGCGTAGGGCGATGTACGTATGGATTCAAGAATGATCGATCGTGTTCGTTTCGCTTCCGCTCGACGTAAACGGTGACCGACGATGTGGGCGGGCACACGGGCGTGCCCCCGCAGCGATCGGAACGGACCGACGCCGCGCCCCCGTCGAAGGAGACTCCCCATGGTCACGGCACCGATCCCCCCGGTTCGACCTCATCCCCGTCGCCCAGGCCGCGTGGCGGCGGCGGCCGCGCTCGTCACCGCGACGATGGTCGGCGCGCTTCTCATTCCGACCGCGGCGCAGGCGGCGGGGGCCGATCCGGTCACTGTGACCGTGCGCGGCACCGACGTGGCCGCGGCTGCGAAGAACGTCAACGGCCTGACTTTCAAGGGCTTCGGCGTGCTCAGCGCGAACTCCACGAGCGCCCTGCTGCTGGACTACAAGTCGCAGCATCCCGAGAAGTACTGGGAGCTCATCGAGACGCTGTTCGGCGGGGACTTCCCGATCATGAACACCGTCAAGATCGAGATGGGCAACGACCGCAACACCTCGACCGGGCCCAATGCCTCGACGATGCGTTCGCGCGACGAGTATCCGAACGTGCTCCGCGAGCCCGGATTCCAGCTCGCCGCCGACGCGAAGACGGTCGCGCACGGCCCGGTGCACGTGAGCATCCTCCGCTGGAACCGCCCGACGTGGGTGAAGAACAATCAGGACCAGTACGTCTGGTTCAAGAACACCACCCTGGCCGCGTACCGGCAGTTCGGCTACATGATCGACTCGATCAACCCCGATGCGAACGAGACCTCCAACCCCGACCTGCAGCTGTACAAGGACTTCTCGGGGTGGCTGCGCACCGACACCACGGGCTACGAGGGCGCCACCGCGGGCGACCCGAACAATGGCTTCGCCTCGGCGACCGAGCGCGACCTGTACACCTCGATCCGCACGATCGCCGGCGACACGGTCGGCACTCCTCCGGTCGCCCTGGGTGACGGGATGACCGGCAGCGACTCCTCGCTGCGTGACGCGGTCGACATCGTCGGGTTCCACTACAGCAGCGCCGACGACCGCAACGGCAACATGAAGAAGATCGCCGAGCAGCTCGACCGCGAGGTGTGGAACTCTGAGGGCCAGTCGACGTTCTCCAACTCCGCCGACCGCCCGAACAACACCAACAGCAACGAGCAGGGCGGGGTGGGCACCTCGATGGGCGGCCCCGGCAGCGCGCTCGAGATGGGCAACTGGGTCACCACGGGTTTCTCGGCGTCGCGCCGCACGCTCAACATCTTCCAGCCCGCGATCGGGTCGTTCTACGACGGCTTCCAGTACTCCTCGAAGGAGCTCGTGAACGCGCGCGAGCCCTGGTCGGGCTGGATCTCGTACGACGGCGGACTCGCGGTGCTCGAGCAGTTCACGCAGTTCGCGAAGCTCGGGTGGGAGAACTCCGACAACACGGCCGGCATCTGGCGGGCGATCCCGCAGGCCTCGGGCAGCGAGCTCGGCACGGGCAACCCGCCCAGCGGTGCCCGCGCGGGTGGGGCGTCGTACACGACCCTCGCCGCCCCCGACGGTGCGGACTTCTCGACCGTCATCGTGAACGACAGCTCGTTCAGCAAGACCTACCGCGTCGCCGTCGACGGGATGCCGCTGGGCGACGACAAGACGCTCGAGGTGTGGGAGACGCGCGCGGCCGATGCGGGGCAGGCGGCGGATGCCAACTACGTCCGTCCCCTCGCCGAGATGGCGCCGGCCGCCGACGGGAGCTACACGGTCACCGTGAAGGCCTGGTCGACGGTGACGGCCACCACGCTCGATCACGCGGAGACACGTGCCGGGGTGGTCTCACCGCGCGAGGGCTTCGGACGCACCGCCCCCGCGACGACGGAGTACACCGCGTCCGACGGCGGCCGCAACGTTCTCGACACCGACTCCACCGGCAACGTCAACGGCGTGACCGACGACGCGTACCTGTACGCCGACGACTTCGACTACCGCGGCACGGGCGACATCCAGGGCTACGACCCCGACACGCGCACCCTCGTCGACAGCGGCGAGGGCTATCTCTCCAGCAGGGGAGCGGCCGACAAGCCGTCGGGCACTCCGAGCGTGCAGGCCGAGGATCAGAGCGCGACCCCGCGCTACAGCAACGACACGAACGGCGCGTTCGAGTCGGTCGCGACCTCCGACGCCGCGCACGGGCGCGTGCTGCGCCAGCAGATCGGTTCGGGTATGGCCGGCGGCGCCTGGAACGGCGGCGACCCTAAGACGACCATCGGCGACGCGCGGTGGGCGAACTACGTCGTCGGCGCCGACGTGATGTTCGAGGCCGACGGGGCGCAGTACGCCACCATCGGTGCCCGTGAGCAGGGCGGCACCGCGAACGGTCAGGCCGTGTCGGCGGCCGAGCTGCGCGTCGAGCCCACCGGGGCGTGGTCTTTCCAGCGCTACGGCACGGTGCTCTCCACCGGCAACGCCTCGGCGACGGCGGGCGTCGACTTCCGCACCGGCGCGGGCGAGTGGAACCGCATCGCCGTGGAGGTCGCGGGCGATGTCTACACCGCGCAGATCAACGGGGTCGACGTGGCTTCGTACACGGATGCCGCGCCCCAGGCGACCGGACGCATCCAGCTCGGGTCGAGCTTCACCTTCGTGCGCTTCGACAACCTCACCGTCGAGACGGTGCCCGGCTACACGCCGTACTACACCCAGATCATCGACGGCATGCACCAGACCAGCTGGAGCGACACCTCGGCATCCGTTCTGCGCTTCGACGACGAGTGGAGCCACGTCAACGGCCAGGGCATGTTCGAGTGGCAACGCACCGCCTCGAAGAGCACCCGGCAGGGCGCCACGATGGCGTACACCTTCGAGGGAACCGGTCTCGACATCATCGGCACCAACTCGGGCGCTCCGACCCTCGACGTCATCGTCGACGGCGAGCAGCTCGTCGCCGCTGCGCCGACGCTGGCCGCGGGCAGCGAACGCACCGCGTACATGCTGCGGGGGCTGCGCAACGGCACCCACACGGTCGAGGTGCGCACCGCCAACGCCGACGCGCTGAACGTCGACGCGGTGGGAGTCGTGACGGCGAACGCCGACGCGAGCAAAGTCGACACCACGGCTCTGGCCGCGCGTGTGGACACGGCATCCGCCCTCGACGAAGACGAATACAGCGTGGACTCGTGGGCCAGGCTGCAGTCGACCCGCGACGCCGCTCGCGACGCGGTCGCCGATCCGGGTGAGTACGGGCTCGATGCCGAGGGCGCCCGCGCTCTCGAGGCGCGTCTGAGCATCGCCGTCGATCAGCTCACCCCGCGCGACGTCAGCGACGACGTGAAAGACGTCGGCACCCTGTCGATGACCCTCCCGGGTCGGACCCTCCCCGCGACGGTGTCGCTCGAGGGCGCGGATGCCGCTGTCACCTGGACCGCGGGTTCGGCGACCGCGGCCGGCTCCGCTGCCGAGCTGAGCTCGTTCACGGCGACGGGACGCACCACCGAGAAGACCGCGGCGGGTGTGTACCAGCGCATCACCGCGACGGTGCTGACCCTCCCGGCCGATCTGACGTACTTCATCGATTCCGGTTCGTCGGGTGCGGCCGCCGGCTCGGCGTTCGCCACCGCAAAGGCGGCGTTCCCCGACCTGCGCAACGACAGCGCCGACCAGAAGTGGGACGGCAGCAGCACGGCCGCGACCTGGGGCTACGCGACCTCCGCGACGACCGTTGCGGCCGGTTCACCCACCGACTGGGGCTCGTCGTACGTCGGCGCCGACTTCACCAAGCCGATCGTCTACAGCCTCACCCTGCCCGCCGGCTCGTACAACATCGTCGCCGTGCAGGCTCCGCGGGCGGGCCTGACGACCAACGTCTACAGCAAGGTGCGGGCGCCCGGGGCCGCCGAGACCACGCAGTCCGCGGTCTCGAACGGCGCCGCCACCCCGGTCGCGCAGCGGGTGAACGTGTCGGCCGACGGCGTGGTGCGTCTGGAGTTCGGCACCACGGGCACCTCGGGCTACAACGCCCGCCTCGCCCTCGTCTACGTGCAGGCTCTTCCCCGCGATCTCGGCGTGGTCGGCACCCTGGAGGCCGACGACGAGCTGCCCGCGACGGTCGCGGTCGACGGCGTCGACAAGGCCGTGACCTGGGATGCCGACTCGGCCGCCCAGAAGCGCACCGCGCTGCGCAAGCTCGTGCTCACCGGTCGCTTCACCGAGGGCGGACAGAAGGTCGTCGCCGCCTACGAGGTGATCCCCGCGGGGCTCGTGTACTACATCGACTCCGGAACGGGCACGACCCCCTCGCCGCAGTTCACCGCGGTCCAGAAGGCCGTACCGACACTGCGCAACGACAAGGTCGATCAGGTCTCGACCTCCGCCGATCAGTGGGGATACGTCGCCGACGGCATGAAGGTGAAGGGCTCGACCGACATCACCGACAAGTTCTCGACCGGTCTCTATCAGGACACCACCCGGCTCACCTACCGTCTGCCGCTGCCCGCGGGGCAGTACACGCTGACCGGTGGCTTCACCGAGTGGTGGGGTCTGAACCGCACGATGAACCACACCGTGTCGGTCGGCGGAACCGAGCTCGCCAAGGGCAACGTGCCGCTGACCGGGGTGAGCGGACCGCTCACCGGCGACCTCACCTTCACCCTGAGCGAGGCGGCGACCGTCGACTACGTCATCACCAACGAGGGCGCGGGCAGCGAGAAGCCCGTCATCTCGTGGCTCGCCGTGAAGGACACCACCCGCGCGACGGCGCCGCAGAACGTCTCCGCGACCGCGGCGTCCGACACGTCGATCACCGTCGCGTGGGAGGCCCCCGCTCAGACGGGTGCCGAGCTGTCGGGGTACCGGGTCTACGAGGCCGGCGGCACCGAGCCCGTGTGCGAGGTCGCCGAGGCCACGTGCACGCTGTCCGACCTCGCGCCGGGCTCGGCTCACGCTTTCGAGGTGGCGGCCGTCAACGCCGTCGGCGAGGGCGACCGTTCGGCCGCGACGCCGACGATCACCCTGCCCGAGGTCCCCTCGAACGACGGGGCCACCGCGGCACCCGGCACGGGCGTGCTCTCGTCGAACGACGGCTGGGACACGGGCCTGAAAGACGGCACGTTCCAGCTGACGATGAACCTGTGGTGGGGCTCGAACGGCTCGCTCTTCAAGCTCTACCGCGACGGCGAGCTGGTCGCGACCATGCCCCTGACCATGTCGACGCCGAACGCGCAGAAGAGCGTCGTCGAGATCGCCGGGCTCAGCAACGGCACCTACAAGTTCACGGGTGAGCTGGTGAACTCGAAGGGGACGACGGCGACCAAGCCGCTCACGGTGACGGTGACGGATGCCGCTCCCGGCAGACCCGTGCTCTCCTCTGACAACAGCGACCGCGACGGGGCGTACTCCGTGACGGCCAACCTGTGGTGGGGCACGAACGCCACCTCGTACCGCCTGCTCGAGAACGACGTCGAGATCGCGTCGGGAGCGCTCGCCGCGGCGACACCCGCCGCGCAGAAGGTGGTCGTGCCCGTCACCGGCCGGGCGATCGGGACGTACACGTACACGATCGAGTTCGTGAACGCCGGGGGAGTGACCACGAGTACTCCGCTGAAGGTGGTCGTCGCGAAGTAGTGCGACGCGAGATCGCCCCGCGGCTGCCTGCTCAGGCGTCCGCGGGGCGATCTGTGCGCATCGGGGCTCGTCCCGTACACCGGGGCGGGCCCCGCACGCGGGGTTACGAGCCGTGCGCCTCCTCCGACACCGGCTGCCACTCGCGCCAGGTCTTCAGGCGCGACTCGTAGTCGCGTTCGGCGATGCCGAGGGGCGCCTTGCCGAAGAAGATGCGCAGCGGCGGGTTCTCGGCATCCACCACCTTCAGAATGGCGGCACGCGTGGCCTCGGGCTTTCCGGGATCGGCGGCCGACGGACGCTTCGCCGCCTCTTCGCGCACCGCCTTGTAGGCGTCGATCTCGTCGCTGCGCTTGGCGGACGGGCCCGACCAGTCGGTGGAGTATCCGCCGGGCTCGATGAGGGTGACGTGGATGCCGAAGTCGGCGACCTCCTGCGAGAGCGACTGCGACAGCCCCTCGAGGGCCCACTTCGACGCGTGGTAGGCGCCGACGGTCGGGAACGCGCTGATGCCGCCGATGCTCGACACCTGGATGATGTGGCCCGAGCCCTGCTCGCGCATGATCGGCAGGGCCGCCTGGGTGACCCACAGGGCGCCGAAGAAGTTCGTCTCGAGCTGCGCGCGCACCTCGTCTTCGGTGAGCTCCTCGACCATGCCGAAGTGGCCGAAGCCGGCGTTGTTGATGACCACGTCGAGCGCGCCGAACTTCTCGTGCGCCTTCCGGATCGCGTCGACGTCGGCCGCGCGGTCGGTGACGTCGAGCTGCAGCGCGAGGAACGTGTCGGGGTAGGCGTCGACGAGCTCCTGCACGTCGTCGAGGTTGCGGGCCGTTCCCGCGACGTTGTCGCCGCGCTCCAGGGCCGCCTCGGCCCATTCGCGGCCGAAGCCCTTGGACGCGCCGGTGATGAACCAGGTCTTGCTCATGAGTGTCCTCCGAAGAGATGAGGGGGGTGAACGCGAGCGACGGTACGCCGCGTTCCCCCGCCGCTCTGACGGCTTGACACTCCGCCGCGAGCGGTCGTGCTCGCGCTCGCAACGGTTCGGGGCGGAATCCTCACCTTGGGGCGCGAAAAACACGCCCCGAACGGAGAGTTCCGCCCCGAATCCCGCTATCGCGCGGCCACCGCCGCGACCTCGCCCGGCCCGGGCAGGATCTCGCGCAGCAGGTCGTCGACCGTCACCACGCCGAGCAGTCGCTCGTCGTCGACGACCGTCGCCAGCTGCACGCGACCGCGGCGCATGCGGGCGAGGGCGTCGTACGCGGATGCCGTGGGCTCGAGCACCAGCGGTTCGCGGGCGATCTCGAGGGCCGGGGTCGACGGGTCGACGGCCAGGGTGTCGCGCACATGAGCGACGCGCGAGCTCGCGCCCGCCCCGACCAGGATGCGCAAGTGCGTCGACGAAGCAGCGACGACCTGGATGTCGGCCGCCGTGGCATCCGCCGGAACGGCCGTGGGGGAGCGGTCGGTGCGCACGATGTCGCCGACGGTGAGCGTGCCGAGGGCGATCGCCTGCGCGATCGGCTCGGAGTACTGCTTTTCGAGCGTTCCGGCCTGTCGCGAGTGCGCGACGAGCTCGCGGATCGTGTCGGCGTCCTGCCCACCGGCTGCGGCCTTGTCGACCGGCTCGACACCCGAGGCCTTCACGAGCCGGTTCGCGATGTGGTTGATCCACAGCAGGAACGGGCGCAGCGGCCAGGTGAGGGCACGGGCCAGGATGCCGGTGGCCTTCGCCGCCGTCTCGGGGTGGGCGATCGCCCACGACTTCGGCGCCATCTCGCCGATCACGAGGTGCAGGAAGGTGACCACGATCAGCGCGAGCATGAACGCGATGATGTCGGCCAGCACGTAGGGCAGGCCCCACGCCTCGAACACGGGCGCGAGCGCGTAATCGATGGCCGGCTTGGTGACCGCACCGAGCAGGAAGGTGCAGGCCGTGATGCCGAGCTGCGCGAACGCGAGCATGACGGTCAGCTCGTTCACTCCGCGCAGAGCGGCGCGGGCCGACGCGCTGGTCGCGGCTTCCTCTTCGAGGCGGTGGCGGCGAGCGGCGAGCAGCGCGAACTCGACGATGACGAAGAAGGCGCTCGCGACGATGAGCGCGGTGGTGATCAGGGCCACGGTCCAGCCGTTCATCGGGTCACCTCCTCGTCGCGGGTCGGCTCTTCGACCGCGTCACGGTCCACCTCGTGCAGCTGCACCCGCAGTTGCGAGGGCACGTGCCGGTCGACGGCGACCACCTCGACGGCGAGCCAGCGGTCGATGTCGAGCCCCTGAATGGTCTCTCCGGCCCGCTCGGGCAGGTCGATGCGCACGACGCTGCCCACGGCGGGGAGGTCGCCGTGCGCGTCGATCACGAGCCCGGCCACGGTCTCGATGTCGCTCTCGGCGAGGTCGTGCCCGATGAGACGCTCGAGTTCGTCGAGGTGCAGGTCGCCCGGAACGTTCCAGGCGTCGTCGCCGACGGACGAGACCTCGCTCACCTCAGCGTCGTGCTCGTCGGAGAGCTCGCCGATGACCTCCTCGGTCAGGTCTTCGATGGTGAGGATCCCGTCGAAGTTGCCGTACTCGTCGACCACGCAGGCGAGTTCGTTGCGCGAGCGTCGCATGCGGTCCAGGGCCACCGGCAGCTGCATCGAGGTGGGGATGACGACGGCGGTGCGCATGACGGATGCCACGGGGGCGTCGTCGGCGGGCTGTTCGCGCAACAGGTCGATGAGCTCGACCACTCCGACGGGGGAGTCCTCGTCGCCGATCACGGGGTAGCGCGTGTGGCCGGTGGCCATCAGGGCGCGTACCTCGCCCACGGTCGTGTCGGGGGTGACCGAGTCGACCTGAGAGCGCGGCACCATGGCGTGTTCGACGTCGCGCTGGGGGAAGTCGAGGATGCGGTCGATGATCATCGACAGGTCGTCGGGCAGGTCGCCGCTCTGGCGCGATTCCTCGATGATCGCCTCGAGGTCGCGCGCGGTCGCGCTCTCGTCGACGTCTTCGAGCGGCTCGATGCGCAGCAGGCGCAGCAGTGCGTTGGCCGCCAGATCGAACACCGTGATCAGCCAGCCGAACATCAGCAGGTAGATGCGGGTGGGCACGGCGAGGGCTCGGGCGAGGGGCTCGGGGTTCGCGATGGCGAGGTTCTTCGGGTACAGCTCGCCGAAGATCATCGTCACCACCGTCGCCAGCAGCAGCGCGCCGACGGTGCCGATGAGCACCGAGACGGTCGGGTCGACGCCCACTCCGCCCAGCAGCGTGCCGATCGACTGACCGATGAGGGGTTCGGCGACGTACCCGATCAACAGGCCGGTCACGGTGATTCCCAATTGGGCACCCGAGAGCATGAACGATGTGCGCTTGGTGATCGCCAGAACGCGCTTCGCCTGCGCGTCGCCCTTTTCCGCTCTCGCGGTCAGACGCGAGCGGTCGACGGACATGTAGGCGAATTCCTGCGCGACGAAGAATCCGCAGGCGACGATGATCGCCAAGGTCACGATGATCCCCAACAGAAGCGTCAGGGCCGCAGCCAGCATCAGATCTCACCCCCTCTCCGGAAGAGGGGGCTCGAAGATCGGCCCTCCTGGTCGGTGGAGGTGCGGTGAGGGCTCACGGGGTTGTCTCTCTCGTGGGTCGGTGATCACTGATCTCTTCGACTTTATCGAGCGAAGCAAAGCCGATTCTGAGGATTCACCTCGATGATGGAGAAAGGGATACACCGTAAGTCCAGATCGGTGCCACAATGGTCGGGCCCCCATTGCTGCGCTTCCCGGCGCGGTCCCCCACGCAACACAGGTGCGATTCGTCGCGCCGGAAAAGGACCAGTAATGGGACGCCTCATCTACCGCGACCGTGCCGCGTTCGACATCGACGATCGCATCCTTGCCCACCTCCGCATCGTCGTGATGAACAAGCTGCGACGCAACGAGGGATTCATGCTCCAGCTGCCCGTCAACGAGGGCGTACGGCAGGCGAGTCTGTGGATCCACGCCTCGAACGCCCTCGTCATGCAGTTCTACGGCGGCCGCGAGCCCGTGATCGATCGCGCTCTCGTCGATCAGATGATGCACGACGCGAGCGGAGCCGACGGCCTCACGCTGACCGCGGCGGGCATCGCCCCACAACCCGCGCCGGCTCGTCAGCCTGTGGGCCGGCAGGCGCACTGACGCTCAGGCGAGCGGGAGCACGACCTCGAACCGGGCTCCCGCCGCCACCGGCACGCATCGCACGTCGCCACCGTGTGCGCGGGCGATTCCGCGCGCGATCGGCAGCCCGAGTCCGACACCGGCCGCCGAGGTGCGCGAAGAGTCGAGCCGCACCATCCGGTCGAAGATGCGCTCGCGCTGATCCACGGGCACCCCGGGTCCGTCGTCGCTCACGGTGACCACGGCGACGTGGTTCCGGATGCCGAGCTCCAGCGTCACCGCACCCGTTCCGCCCGTCGCCCGCGCGGCGTTCTCGACGAGGTTCGACAGCACCTGGCCGATACGGCCCACGTCGATGCGGGCGGGGACCGCGGCATCCGGAAGCTTCTCCTCCACGCGCATCGAGGGATGCACGAGGGGGATCCGTTCGGCTTCGGTGCGCACGACCTCCTGTAGGTCGACGTCGACCCGTTCGAGTTCGAGCCCGCGGTCGACGCGGGCCATCGTGAGCAGGTCGTCGACGAGGCGCGACGCACGCGCCGCCTCGCGCGCCACCTGTGTCGCGAGCACCTCGCGCTCGGGCCCGTCGAGATCGGCGCGCACGAGAGTGTCGGCAGCGGCCCGGATGCCGGCGACCGGCGTGCGCAGCTCGTGCGCCGCGTCGGAGAGGAAGGCCCGCAAACGCGCCTCGGCCTCGCGCGCGGTCTGCTCGGCTCCCACGACGTCGTCGAGCATGTCGTCGAGGGCCGTCGCCACGCGTCCGATCTCAGTGTCGGGGCGCGTCGGCCGCAGACGCCGCTCGCGCTCGCCCGCACCGATCGCCCGCGCGACGTCGGACACGCGGTCGAGAGGTCGCAGACTCCGGCGCACCACGATCGTGACGGCACCCGCAGCGATCACGAGAACGCCCACCGAGGCGATCGCGAGGATCCAGCGCACCTGCGCGAGCGTGTCACCGACACCGACCGCCGACGCCGTGAGCGTGAGGGTCGAGCCATCGCTCAACGTCGACTGCAGCGTCACCAGCTGGTCGTCGCCCGAGAGCGCCGAAGCGGTGACGGTCACGTCGCTCGAGGCGCTCGGCTGCGGTTGCGACCGTTGCCCCGGACTCCCTCCGGGTCCGCCGCCCGGGCCCGGAGGAGCGTCGCGCAACTGCTCGGGGCTGGGTCCCGCCACGACCGAGTCGCCGCCTGCACTGTCGATGCGCACCGCGAGTCCCTGATCCGACAACCGCTCGGCGAGGTCGGTGTCGTCGACGACGCCCACGAGAGAGGCGGCCGCGGCCGCCCGGTCGCGCAGGCGGTCTTCGATCTGACCGCGCAGGCGCGCTCCGAGGGCCACGTCGACGACCACAGCGAGCACGACCAGCAGCACGGCCACCAGCGCGAGCACCGCGACGATCGTGCGGCGGCGCAGCGATCCGGTGCGCAGGGGAGCGCCCTCACGGGCGACGGCGGCGCTCACGCGGCACTCAACCGATAGCCGAGGCCGCGCACGGTGTGGATGAGGCGCGGACCGTGCTGCTCCATCTTGCGGCGCAGAGCGCTCAGGTGCACCTCGACGAGGTTGGGGTCGTAGTCGTCGAATCCCCACACCTGCGTGAGGATCTGCGCCTTCGACAACGTGCGGCCCCGACTGTCGGCGAACAAGTGAAGCAGACGGAACTCCGTGGCCGTCAGATCGAGCAACGCTCCCGCTCGATGGGCCGTGGCGGCATCCGGATCGACGACCAGATCGCCCACTGCGATCGTCTGGGGCAGGCGCCCGCGACGGCGCAGCACCGCCCCCGTCCGCGCGACCAGCTCGGCCATGGTGAAGGGCTTGACCACGTAGTCGTCGACCCCCTCGGCGAATCCGCGCAGGCGATCGTCGACCTCGTCGCGCGCCGTCAGCATGATGACGGCGGTGTCGCCCGCGGTGTGGATGACGGGCAGCAGCCGGATGCCGCTGGGCCCGGGCATCATCCAGTCGAGCACCACGAGATCGGGGCGGAAGGCGGCCAGCCGCTCCGAGAGATCGAGGCCGTCGGGTGCGGCGTCGACGACGTAGCCGTCGGCGCGGAGGGCGACCGTGACGGCGGTGCGGATCGTCTCGTCGTCGTCGAGGACGAGCACGCGGGCAGGAGCAGACATCCGCCCGACGCTACGGCCCGGCGCTGAACGGGCGTTATGGCTTGCGTATGCGATGCCCCGACCCTCACCGACTTCAGGTTCGCTTCAGTCCCGCCGCGAAATGTGGAACTCGAGCCGGTGAACGCCACCGGCGGAGAGCGAGAACCATGAACGACGACAACCCCACCCAGCCGTTGCCGCGGTTCGACGAGGCCCCCGAGCCCCGTCGCCGCTCGTGGCGTCGCCCCGCGCTGATCGCGGGAGCGGTCATCGTCGCCGCGGGCCTGACGGGCGGCTCGGCCGCCCTCGCCGCGCAGACGACCACCCCGCTGACGCTGGCGACCTCGGCACCGAGCGCCGACGGCGGATCCACCGGACCCGGCGCCGCGACCCCGGGCACCCCCACGCCCGGCTCGAGCGCGACCTCCGGCGCCACGCCCAGCGACGCACCCACCGGAGCCCCCGCCGACGGCTCCGGCCCGGGCGAGTGCGGGCCTGGCGGCCCCGCGGGTCCCGGCCACGGCCCCGGTGCGCCCGGCACCGAAAAGCCGACCCCGCCGGCCGACGGTACGGCTCCGACCCCGCCCGCCGAGGGCGAGAAGCCGACGCCTCCCGCCGACGGAGAGAAGCCGACGCCTCCCGCCCCGCCGGCAGACGGCACGGCACCCACCCCGCCCGCGGACGGCTCCGCGCCCACGCCCCCGGCCGACGGCACCGCCCCCGCCCAGCCCGGCAGCTGAGCGCCCCCGCGCTGGCCGACGCGCCGCACGTCATGTGCAGCGCGCGGTCAGCCCCGGAGGTGAAAGACACCGCGCTGGCCGACGCGCCGCACGTCATGTGCACCGCCCGGTCAGCCCCAGAGGTGAAAGACACCGCGCTGGCCGACGCGCCGCACCTCGCGTGCAGCGCGCGGTCAGCGCGGTGCGGCACGATCAGGGGGTGGCGAACACTCGAACCCGGCCGAGCCGAGCTCGTCCTCGGCCCGTCCGGCGTCGCCGCCCCACCGCCCGTGCCCGGCAGCTTCGTCGTCGGCGCATCGCCTTCGGCGTCGTCGCGGCCGTTCTGGTCTCTCTCGTCGTGCTGGCCGTCATTCCGCTGGTCTCCCTCACCAGCGCATGGACGACGGCGTGGAACACCGAGCAGCGTCGAGAGACGATCGACCTGTCGAGCTTCGATCCGGGGACCCTCATCAGCGACGACGCCTTCTACGACGGCAACGCCATGACCGCCGACGAGATCCAGAGCTTCCTCGACGACCAGGTGGGGGAGTGCCGCAACGACTCCTGCCTGTCGGTGCTGCGCACGGATCTTCCCGCGCGAGGTCCGGTCGTGTCGGATGCCACGGGTCAGACCGTCTGCGACGGCTACGACGGCGGCTCGCTCACGGCGGCCGAGATCATCGACCGCGTCCAGCGCGCGTGCGGGATCTCGGCGAAGGTGATCCTCGTCACGTTGCAGAAGGAGCAGAGTCTCGTCGCCGGACGCGTCGCGCGCTCGCCTTCTGCCGAGCAGCTCGGCGCCGCGATGGGAGCCCGCTGCCCCGACGACGCGGCGTGCGACCCGGGCATCGCGGGCTTCGCCCAGCAGGTCGCGCAGGGCACCACCGACCTCAAGACGTACAGCGCCTCGGACTTCATGCGTCAGCCCGGCACCCATTACCTCGCGTATTCGCCCGATCCCGCGTGCGGGGGCTCCGACGTCGCGATCACCAATGAGGCCACGGCGGCGCTGTACAACTACACGCCCTACCAGCCGAACTCCGCGGCCATCGCGGCGCGCTGGGGCACCGGCGACGAGTGCTCGTCGTACGGCAACCGCAACTTCGCGCTCTACTGGGCCCTCTGGTTCAGTTGAGCCCCCGGTCCCTGTGCCTGTCGGAGGGCCCGGAACCCGCGCCAGACGCACATCGGAATCACAGTGTTGTGATTTCGTTATGAGCGGGCGATAATGGCCGGGACAACCGAACAATCGCCACACTCCATCACAGGTCGTAGGGGAAGACGTACCTGACGAAGGAGAGACCATGGCGATCACGTCTTCGCGCGGAGTGATCTTGATTCACTCCGCGCCCCGCGCGTTGTGCCCCCACCTCGAGTGGGCGGTAGGACGCGCCCTCGGCCGTGCCGTCAACTTCGACTGGGCCGAGCAGCCCGTGCTGACGGGCAGCCGCCGCGCGGAGTTCTACTGGGAGGGCCCGGTGGGTTCCGGTGCGGCTCTCGCCAGTGCCATCCGCGGCTGGGAGCATCTGCGTTTCGAGGTGAGTGAAGACCCCACGCCCCGCAGCGACGGCGGACGCTGGATGCACACCCCGGGCCTCGGCATCCACTTCGCTCAGACCGATGCGGCCGGCAACGTCGTCATCGGTGAAGACCGGGTGCGCTACGCCATGGAGGTCGCCGCCGGCGATGCGTTCGAGCTGCAGCGCGAGCTCGACGTCGCGCTCGGCTCGGCCTGGGACGAAGAACTCGAACCTTTCCGGCACGCCGGCGACGACCAGCAGATCGTCTGGCTCCACAAAGTGGGCTGAGCGCGTCTGCCTCATGCGTCGGACGGGGGAGGCGCCACTACCGGAGGCCGGTGTTCACACCCGGCACCGGGACCGCGTATCCCTCGCCTGACATGCAGAACGCCCCCTGGCATCCCCGATCGCAGTCGGGGGGATGCCAGGGGGCGTTCTCGTACGGTCAGACCGAGGCGATCGCGACGACGGCGTTGTGACCGCCGAAGCCGAACGAGTTGCTGATGGCCAGCTGGTCGCCGGCACCGAGCTCCACGGGCGAGCCCGAGAGCGCGAACGGAACGTCGGGGTCCTGTTCGGTCAGGTTGATCGTGGGGGGCGCGACGCGGTTCTGCAGGGCGAGCACCGTGAAGATGGCCTCGAGCGCGCCCGTGCCACCCAGAAGGTGACCGGTCGACGCCTTGGTCGCCGAGACAGGGATCTCGTCGACGCGGTCGCCGAACACGGCGCGCAAGGCCTTGTATTCGTTCGGGTCGCCGACGGGGGTCGACGTGGCGTGGGCGTTGATGTGGGTGACGTCGTCGACCGACGCGCCCGCCATCTCGAGCGCCAGGTGGACGGCGCGCGCGGCGCCGTGCCCCTCGGGGTCGTTCGCGGTGATGTGGTACGAGTCGGCGGTGACGCCGCCGCCCACGATCGAGGCGTAGATCTTGGCACCGCGGGCCTTGGCGTGCTCCTCGGTCTCGAGGATCAGTACGCCCGCGCCTTCGCCCATGACGAAGCCGTCCCGGTCGACGCTGGCGGGACGCGACGCGGTCTCGGGCGAGTCGTTGCGCTTCGACAGTGCCTGCATCGACGCGAACGAGGCGATGGTGATCGGGTGGATGGCCGATTCGGTGCCACCGGCGATGACCACGTCGGCGAGACCATCGCGGATGTGCTGCACGGCGTTGACGATCGACTCGGTGCTCGACGCGCACGCCGACGCCACGGTGCGCGCGAAGGCGCGGGCGTTGAAGTGCAGCGAGAGGTTTCCGGCCGCCGCATTCGGCATGAGCATGGGCACCGTCATCGGCATGACCCGGCGCGGGCCCTTCTCGCGCAGGGTGTCCCACGCGTCGAGGAGCGTCCAGACCCCGCCGATGCCGGTGGCGAAGTCGACGCCGAGGCGGTCGGGGTCGATGTCGGGGGAGCCGGCGTCTTCCCACGCTTCTTTGGCCGCGACCATGGCGAGCTGCGACGAGGGGTCGAGCCGCTTGGCGACGGGTCGCTCGAGCACGGTCTCGGGACGCACGAGCGCCTCGGCGGCGAAGGTGACGGGCAGGTTGTACTGCTCGACCCACTCGTGCTCGAGGGAACGGGCGCCGGAGGTTCCGGCGAGCAGGGCGGACCAGCTCTCGGGTGCCGTTCCGCCGATGGGCGAGGTGGCTCCGATGCCGGTGACGACGATGCGGGGTGTGCTCATGAGCGAAGAATCCTTGGTGCGGCCGACAGGTCGTGACCGGTGGGGGCCGGAGCCCCCACCGGGAGGTGTCAGGACTGGTTCGACGTGATGAAGGTCACGGCGTCGCCGACGGTCTTGAGGTTCTTGACCTCGTCGTCGGGAATGGTGACGCCGAACTTCTCCTCGGCGTTGACGACGATCGTCATCATCGAGATGGAGTCGATGTCGAGGTCGTCGGTGAACGACTTCTCGAGGGCGACCTCGTCGGCCGAGATACCGGTCTCGTCGGTGATGAGCTCGGCAAGGCCCGCGAGAACCTCGTCGTTGGTGAATGCCATGATGTCTCCTGTTTCTTGGGGGCGGGCCTGTCAGGCCCCGATCAGTCTAGGGTTCGACGCCGACGCGTCAGGGGAGGACGACGACCTGCGCGCCGAACACGAGTCCGGCGCCGAAGCCGATCTGCAGCGCGAGGCCGCCGCTGAGCTCGGGGTGCTCCTCGAGCAGGCGGTGGGTGGCGAGCGGGATGGATGCCGCCGAGGTGTTGCCCGTGGTCTCGATGTCGCGACCGATCACGACGGTCTCTGGCAGGCCCAGCTGCTTGGCGAACTCGTCGATGATGCGCATGTTCGCCTGGTGCGGGACGAAGGCGGCGAGGTCGGCGGGTTCGATGCCGGCGGCCTCGATCGCCTGACGCGCGACCTTGACCATCTCCCAGACGGCCCAGCGGAAGACCGTGGGGCCCTCCTGGCGCAGGGTCGGCCACGGGGCGAGGCCGTCGCGGAAGTCGGTGAGCGTGGCGTTCATGCCCACGGCATCCGCCTTCGATCCGTCGGAACCCCAGATGGTGGGGCCGATGCCCGGGGTGTCGCTCGGGCCCACGACGACCGCGCCCGCGCCGTCGCCGAGCAGGAACGAGATGCTGCGGTCGGTGGGGTCGACGACGTCGCTGAGCTTCTCGGCGCCGACGACGACCACGTGCGTCGCCAGGCCCGCCCGCACGAGGGCATCGGCCTGGCCCACGCCGTAGGCGAAGCCCGCGCACGCGGCGTTGAGGTCGTAGGCCGCGGCCGGGTTCGCCCCGATGCGGTCGGCGACGATCGCCGAGGCCGAGGGCGTCTGCTTGGGGTTGCTGATGGTCGCCACGATCACGGCGTCGATCTGGTCGGGGGCGATGCCCGACTTCTCGACGGCTTCGCGCGCGGCCTCGGTCGCGAGGTCGATGGCATCCGTGTCTTTGTTCGCGCGCACGCGCGTGACGATGCCGGTGCGCTGGCGGATCCACTCGTCGCTGGAGTCGATGGGCCCCACGAGGTCGTCGTTGGGCACGAAGTTCTCACCGCGCGCGGCGCCGTAGGCGTAGATGCGCGTGTGGGCGGCTCCCTGCAGCTGACGGAGGGTGGGGGTGCTCATGCCTGGTCTTCTTTCAGGAGTGAGACGGCCGCGTCGAGGTCGTCGGGGGACTTGACTGCCACGGTGGGGGTGCCGCGCAGTGCTCGCTTCGCGAGGCCCGTGAGGGCGCCGGCGGGCGAGAGTTCGATGATGCCGGTAACGCCCTGCTCGGCGAACGAGGCCATGCAGCGGTCCCAGCGCACGGGAGACGAGACCTGGGCGACCACGAGGTCGAGCGCGCGACGGCCCTCGGCCACGACGGAGCCGTCGGAGTTGGTCCACAGCGTCGTTGCGGGGTCGGACACCTGCACCTCGGCCGCGGCGGCGCGCAGCGTCTCGACGGCGGGCTCCATGAAGCGGGTGTGGAAGGCGCCCGCGACCTGCAGGGGGATCACACGGGTTCCGCGCGGCGCCTCGGCGGCGAGCTCCGCGAGGGCGGGCAGCTCGCCCGCGGCCACGATCTGTCCGCCGCCGTTGTAGTTGGCGGGGGTCAGTCCGAGCGCCTCGAGGCGCTCGAGCACGGCGATCTCGTCTCCGCCGACCACCGCGCTCATGCCGGTCTCGACGGTGGCGGCGGCCTCGGCCATGGCGCGGCCGCGGAGTCCGACCAGACGCAGCGCGTCCTCGTCGGAGAGCACGCCGGATGCCGCCAGCGCGGCGATCTCGCCCACCGAGTGCCCCGCGACGCCGGCGACGGCGATCGTGGAGCGGTCATTCAGCGCAGACCACGACAGCAGGCTCGCCGCGACGATCAGCGGCTGGGCGACGGCGGTGTCGCGGATCTGATCGGCATCCCATTCGGTGCCGGCGGCGACCAGGTCGACGCCCGCCTGCTCCGAGAAGGCCTCGAGGCGCTCGCGCGCTCCGTCGAGTTCGAGCCACGGGGTCAGGAATCCGGGGGTCTGCGAGCCCTGTCCCGGGAAGACGGCGATGATCACGTTTCCATCCTGCCAACGATCGGGCCCGCGCTTATGGAGATATCGACACAGATATGCGGCGTGTCTTTGTGCGCGCCGTGCATCAGCGGGCGTGTTTCGCGTCGAACGGGGTCGAAACCCGGCCGAAACGACGGTGACCCCGGTCGTCGCTCGACCAGCTCGGTGTCACGAGGACAGGCTTGCGCATCGAGGACAGGCCGATCCGAGCCGATACGACCTGTTCCGGCCGCATCTTCCTGTTCTCGTCGCCGGCGGACAGCCGTCGGCTCCCGCTCGACCCCGGGGCGACACGCCTCAGCGCGAAGCGGACGGTCGCCGACTGGCGAGGCCGCGACGCCGTGTGGCGTCGGTGCCGATCGAGCCGAGGATCAGCGCGGTCTGCAGAATGAGCGCTTCGCGCGGCCCCGTGGCATCCCACCCGATGACCTCCGACACGCGCTTGAGGCGGTACCGCACCGTGTTCGGGTGCACATACAGCTCACGCGCGGTCGCTTCGAGCGAGCGCCCGTTGTCGAGGTAGCTCCACAGCGTCGCCACCAGATCGGCGCTGTGTGCCTGCAGCGGTCGGTACACGCGATCGACGAGGGTCTGCTTTGCGACGGCGTCGCCGGCGAGGGCACGCTCGGGCAGCAGATCGTCGGCCTCGACCGGGCGCGGGGCGTGTCTCCAGGCGCGGGCCACGGCGAATCCGGCGAGGGCCGCGCGGGCGCTCTGGCCCGCGTCGACGAGGGCCGGCACCGGCGGGCCCAGCACCAGATGACCCGAGCCGAACCCGGGTTCGAGACGCTTGGCGATCTCGGGGAAGGGGAGTTCGACGCCGTCCTCGCCACTGCTGCGAGCGGGGAGATCGGCACGGCCGACCACGAGCACGAGACGCGAGCCCTGCACCCCGATGAGCACGTCGACGCCGAGCTTGCGCGCCGTGCGGCGCACCTGGTCGACGTCGAGTTGCGGGGGAGTGGTTCCCACCAGCACCGCGACCTCTCCGTGCCCGTGCCAGCCGAGCGCGGCGATGCGGCTGGGGAGCTCGTCGTCGGCCTCGCCGGTGAGGATCGAGTCGACCACCAGCGCTTCCAGCCGGGCGTCCCACAGGCCGCGGGCCTCGGCGGCGCGTGCGTAGACGTCGGCGGCGGCGAAGGCGACTTCGCGCGAATACGACAGCATCGCCTCGCGCACCTTCTCGCTGCGCCCGGCGACGCGCTCCTCCATCACCTCGACGGTGACGCGCACGAGCTGCAGGGTCTGCGTGAGGCTGACGCTGCGCAGCAGCTCACGAGGGGCCGCGGCGAAGATGTCGGCGGCGATCGCCGGAGTGGATGCCGGCTCCTCGAACCACTGCAGGAACGAGGTGATGCCCGCCTGGGCGACGAGCCCGACCGCCGAACGCCGGGCCGGGGGCATCTCGGCGTACCAGGGCAGCGTCTCTTCGAGGCGCTGGATGGTCGCCGTCGCGAGGTCGCCCGAGATGCGGCGGAGCCAGGTGAGGGTGTCGGCCTTCTCCTGTGCGGCGGCCGCGATCGCGCCCGCAGACCGGTCGGGCCCGGCCCCGCCCGTGGAGGCGGAACCGGACCCGTCGGTGGTGCTCGTCACGCGCTCAGGCCTCGCCACCCGCGTTGCCGCTGGTGCCGGCGTTGACGTCGTGCAGGCGGTACTTCTCGATGGCCTGCCCCACGACCGCGCGGTCGACCTTGCCCTCTTCGGCCAGCGCCTGCAGGGCGCGAACGGCGAGCGAGGGACCGTCGATCTTGAAGAAGCGACGGGCCGCGGCACGGGTGTCCGAGAAGCCGAAGCCGTCGGCGCCGAGGGTCCAGTAGTTCTGCGGAACCCACTGGCGGATCTGGTCCTGCACCGCGTGCATCCAGTCGCTGACGGCGACGACGGGGCCGTCGGCTTCCTTCAGCTTGTCGGTGAGGTAGGCCACGCGGGGCTCTTCCTCGGGGTGCAGGAAGTTGTGCTCGTCGGCGGCGAGACCGTCGCGGCGCAGCTCGCTCCACGAGGTGACCGACCAGACGTCGGCGGTCACGCCCCAGTCGTCCTTCAGCAGGCGCTGGGCCTCGAAGGCCCACGGCACACCGACGCCCGAGGCGAGCAGCTGCGTGCGGGGCCCATCGCCCTCGCCCGCCGAGATGTGGTGGATGCCGCGGACGATGCCGTCGACGTCGACCCCTTCGGGCTCGGCCGGCTGCACGTACGGCTCGTTGTAGACCGTCATGTAATACATGACGTTGGGGTCGGGGTGGTTGCCGCCGTACATGCGCTCGATGCCCGAGCGGACGATGTGCGAGATCTCGTAGCCGTAGGCCGGGTCGTACGACACCGTCGCCGGGTTCGTCGAGGCGAGCAGCTGCGAATGACCGTCGGCGTGCTGCAGGCCCTCACCGGTCAGGGTGGTGCGACCGGCCGTGGCGCCGATGATGAAGCCGCGCGCCATCTGGTCGCCGGCCGCCCACTGGGCGTCGCCCGTGCGCTGGAAGCCGAACATCGAGTAGAAGACGTAGACCGGGATCAGCGGCTCGCCGTGGGTCGAGTACGCCGTGCCCGCCGCGGTGAACGCCGCGAGGGCGCCCGCCTCGTTGATGCCGACGTGGATGATCTGGCCCTGCGGGCTCTCCTTGTACGCCAGCAGCAGCTCGCGGTCGACGGAGGTGTAGTGCTGACCCTTGGGGTTGTAGATCTTCGCCGTCGGGAAGTACGCGTCCATACCGAACGTGCGCGCCTCGTCGGGGATGATCGGCACGATGCGGTGACCGAAGTCCTTGACCCGCAGCAGGTCTTTCAGCAGACGCACGAACGCCATGGTGGTGGCGATCTCCTGCGTGCCAGAGCCCTTCTTGGGCAGCGCGTAGGCGGCGTCGCCCGGCAGCTCGAGGCCGACGTGCGTGGTGCGACGCTCGGGCAGGAACCCGCCGAGCGAGCGACGACGCTCGAGCATGTACTTGATCGTCTCGTCCTGCTCGCCGGGGTTGTAGTACGGCGGCTGGTACGGGTTCTCGTCGAGCTGCGCGTCGGTGACGGGGATGTCCATCGCGTCGCGGAAGGCCTTGAGGTCGTCGAGCGTCAGCTTCTTCATCTGGTGGGTCGCGTTGCGGCCCTCGAAGTGCGGTCCGAGGCCGTAGCCCTTGATCGTCTTCGCCAGGATGACGGTGGGCTGGCCCTTGTGCTCCTTGGCCGCCTTGAACGCCGCGAACACCTTGCGGTAGTCGTGGCCACCGCGCTTGAGGCCCCAGACCTGCTCGTCGGTGTAGTCCTTCACGAGCTCGAGGGCGCGGGGGTCGCGACCGAAGAAGTTCTCGCGGACGTAGGCGCCGTTCTCGGCCTTGTAGGTCTGGTAGTCGCCGTCGGGGGTGCTGTTCATGAGGTTGAGCAGCGCGCCCTCGGTGTCGCGGGCGAGCAGGTCGTCCCACTCGCGGCCCCAGACGACCTTGATGACATTCCAACCGGCACCGCGGAAGAAGCTCTCGAGCTCCTGGATGATCTTGCCGTTACCGCGGACCGGGCCGTCGAGGCGCTGGAGGTTGCAGTTGACGATGAAGGTCAGGTTGTCGAGGCCCTCGTTCGCCGCGACCTGCAGCTGTCCGCGGCTCTCGACCTCGTCCATCTCGCCGTCGCCGAGGTAGGCCCAGACGTGCGAATCGCTGACGTCCTTGATGCCGCGGTTCGACAGGTACTTGTTCGACATCGCCTGGTAGATCGCGTTGATCGGGCCGAGGCCCATCGACACGGTCGGGAACTGCCAGAACTCCGGCATGAGGCGCGGGTGCGGGTACGAAGGGATGCCGTTGGGCGCCTGCGACTTCTCCTGACGGAAACCGTCGAGCTGCGCCTCGGTGAGGCGACCCTCGAGGTAGGCGCGGGCGTAGGCACCGGGGGAGGCGTGGCCCTGGATGAAGATCTGGTCTCCACCCGACGGGTCGTCGAGGCCGCGGAAGAAGTGGTTGAAGCCCACTTCGTACAGCGCCGCCGACGAGGCGTAGGTGGAGATGTGGCCGCCGACACCGATGCCGGGGCGCTGGGCGCGATGCACGGTGACCGCGGCGTTCCAGCGGATCCACTTGCGGTAGCGGCGCTCGAGCTCCTCGTCACCGGGGAACTCGGGCTCGTTCTTCTGCGAGATCGTGTTGATGTAGTCGGTGGTCGGAACCATCGGCACGTTCAGGTGCAGTTCTTTCGAGCCCTTCAACAGGCTCAGCATGATCTCGCGAGCGCGAGCCGGACCCTTCGCCTGGACCAGCTGGCGCAGGGATTCCTGCCACTCGCCGGTCTCTTCCGGGTCGCTGTCCTGCGGCCCCTGCGAATACGGATCCTGGTCGTGAACAGTCACGGAAGACCTTTCGTCGTCTGGCAGGTCATGCCAGAGAATCGCCATACAAGTGCGGCAACCCTTGTTCGCTCCGCACAATCAACCAGCGTCCAGCCTAGCGAGTCGCGACGACATCGGCTGCGCGCGGCGCTCGCGGGCCCGCCCCGGGTCACCGTGACGGTTCGATGTCGAGACGACGCGCCCTTCACGAAGACGAAGAGCGACGGATGCCGTGTGCCGACGCGCCCGCCCGGTGCGGACGTCCGACCGGTCTAGCCTGAGCGCGTGAGCACGCACGAAGGCTTCCGCACGAGGCCCGAACACCGCTGGCCGGTCCTGATCGCCCTGGCCGTCGGCACGGGGCTCTACGCCGTGCTGCCGAGCGAGGCCAGCGGCGTCCTGCGCTACGTCGTGGTGGTCGTCGGCATCCTGTGCGCGATTCCGATGGTCGTGACGAACCCTTCGCGTCTGACCCGCGACTCGCGCATCGGCCGCGTGTTCGCGATCGCGTTCACGGTGATCCTGCTGGTCGCCAATCAGATCGCGTTCTTCCTGCTGGTGAACCAGCTGCTGCAGGGGCAGGGGAGCGGCGCCTCGACGCTGCTCGGGGCGGCGCAGGTGTGGGCGATCAACGTCATCGGCTACGCCGTCGTCTATTGGGAGATGGACCGCGGCGGCCCCATCGCCCGCCGCCGCGACGCGCGCGACGAGCTGCCGGCCGCCGACTTCCAGTTCCCCCAGGACTCCGACCGCGACGCGGTGAGCGAGGTGGCGCGCCGCTCGTCCGACACCGAAGACTGGGCGCCCGGCTACGTCGATTACCTCTACTTCTCGGCATCCAACGCCATGGCCTTCAGCCCCACCGACGTCATGCCGCTGTCGAGCAGGGCGAAGCTGTTCATGATGGTGCAGGCGGTGTCGGGCTTCATCCTGCTGGCGCTGGTGATCGCGCGCAGCGTGAACATCCTGAACTAGCGCGACGCCGTCAGCCAGGCACCGTCTGACAGCAATTCCTCCACCTCGTTGACGAGGCGCGCTGCGTGGAAGCCGTCGGCCACGGCGTGGTGCACCTGCAAGGCGAGCGGCATCAGCACGCGGTCGCCGCGCTCGACGTATCTGCCGAGAGTGAAGATCGGCGACAGGTGCGACGACCCGCTCTCGATGTTCAGAGTGAAGCCGGTGAAGCTCGTCCACGGGACGCTCGAGACGTCGAAGGTGTTGAGGGGCGGCTCACCCTGCGGGAAGAAGTCGAGGCTGTCGGCGTACTCGGCGATCGTCTGCTCCGCGCTCTCGTGAAATGCGGCGAAATCGGAAAGATACGGAACCCACAGACACGCGAAGGTCTCCCGGGCGCGGTGGAAGACGGTGAAGACAGGGTGCACGCGATCCCAGACGGCAGGCGCGCCCACTTCGTCGAGCCGCATGCGGAACTCGTCCCGCCGGTTCACGATGGACGAGATGGCCCAGATCTGCGCGATGTAGGTGCGACGACCCGACGCGCGCACCGCCGCCACGAAGTCGGTGACGTCGATCTCGACGGTCAGCGCGTAGGTGCACGGCGACGTCCGCAGGTAGTGCTCGAAGTGCTGACGCCGGGGCCACGTCTCGAGGTCGATCGGGATGAGCTGGTCCATCCGCCCATGATTCCAGGATGGGACGGAGGGCGCGGCTCGAAGGGGTGGGCCCTGCCGGGATCGAACCGACGACATCCACGGTGTAAACGTGGCGCTCTACCAGCTGAGCTAAAGGCCCTGGTGCCTCGAGTCTAGCCCGGTAGACGCCCCACTCCTGGGGCGTGGTGTTCGGATGCCGCGACCCCACCGACCCGCCGCGGAGCGATGCGGGCGTCGGCGCTCGCGTGCCGCGGATGTCGGAGGCCCGGGGTAGCGTGGGGGACGTGAATGCCGATCCCGCCGACCAGCGCAAACTGCTCGACCTCGCCGACCTCGACGCGCGTATCCGCCGTGACGAGAAGGTCGCCGGCAACCCGCCGCAGGCCGAGCGCGTACGCGAGTTGATCGCGCAGCGGGCGACCCTCACCCAAGAGCTGACGACGCGTGCCAACGCCCGCGACGACATCAACGCCGAGCTGAAGCGCCTCGAGTCCGACGTCGCCGTGGTCGATGCCCGCATCGCGCGCGACACCGAGCGGCTCGCCGCGTCGTCGAACCCCAAGCAGGCTCAGGGCTTCGAGAGCGAGCTGACCTCGCTCAAGCGCCGCAAGGGCGACCTCGAAGACATGGAGATCGCGCTCATGGAGCGTCTCGAGGCAGCGGATGCCGCTGTCGCCGAGCAAGAAGCCGTGATCGCCGACACCAACGCGCAGGGCGCTCAGCTCAGCGCCGAGGCGAAGACCACCGTCACCGACGCGAACACACGCCTCGACGGCGCGCGCCGTGACCGTGACGCCGTAGCCGCCTCCATCCCCGCCGATCTGCTCGGGCTCTACGAGCGTCTCGCGTCGCGTGGAAACGGCGCCGGACTCCTTCTCGCCGGCGCATGCGAAGCGTGCCGCATGGTGCTCCCGCCGAGCGATCTCGCCGTCGTCCGCCGCGCGCAGACCGACGAGGTCGTGTTCTGCCCCGAGTGCGGCGCGATCCTCGTCCGCACTGAAGAGTCCCGATGACCCGAGACGGCCGTGGCCTCTGACACGGTCGTCGTCGCCCGCGCGGCATCCGGTTCCTTCGTCCTGATCGACCTCGACGCCGACGCGAACCCGGCGCGCTCGACCGAAGTCGACGACCTCGTCGTGGCAGTCCACGAGCGCGAGCAGGCGGGCGACGTCCGCTGGGTCTGGTCCGACACCGCCGCCGCCTACCCGCCTCTGCTCGATGCCGCCGTGCGCGTCGCACGCGCGTGGGACCTGCGGCTCGTGCACGCGATCCTGCGCGACGCCGTCGCGGTCACCGACGACGCCGGCCTCCGCCGCGCGACCGCCTGGGACGCGGCCTCCAGCGAACCCGACGCGGGCGACGCCCTGTTCGACCTCGGGGAGTCGGCATCCGGGGTCCCCGGGTCCGCCGAAGAGGCCGTCGCCGAATACCGACGTCAGCACTCCGCCCTTGCCGCCTCAGCGACTCCCGGCGCGCTGCGGCTGCTGGCCGCGGCCGAGTCGGCCGGTGCGCTCATCGCCGTCGAACTGCACACCGCGGGCGTGCCGTGGAGCATCGAGGCGCACGAACGCCTGCTCGAGGCCGAGCTCGGGCCGCGGCGCGGCGGCGGGCTCCCGGAACGCATCGAGCAAACGGCCGCCGTCGTCCGCGACGCCCTGGGCGACCCGCGGGCCTCTCTCGACTCGCAGCCTCGTCTGCTGCGCTCCCTGCACCGCGCCGGTCTGCTCGTGCAGTCGACGAGTCGGTGGGAGCTGTCGGAGCACGACCACCCGGCCGTCGCCCCGCTCATCGCCTACAAGAAGCAGATGCGCCTGTATACCGCGAACGGCTGGGCGTGGCTGGCCGAATGGGTGCGCGACGGTCGTTTCCGTCCCGTCTACGTGCCGGCCGGAGTCGTCACCGGGCGGTGGGCGTCATCCGGCGGGGGAGCCCTGCAGATCCCGCGCGCGCTGCGCACCGCGGTGCGCGCCGACCCCGGCTGGACGCTCGTGACCGCCGACGTGGCCCAGCTGGAACCTCGCGTGCTCGCCGCGATGGCGCGCGATACCGCTCTGGCCGAGGCGGCCGCCGGACGCGACCTGTACGCCGGCATCGTCGAGCGCGGAGCCGTGGCGAGCCGGGCCGAGGCGAAGCTCGCGATGCTCGGGGCGATGTACGGCGCCACCACCGGCGAGAGCGGCCGACTGCTCCCGCGGCTGCGCCGGACCTTCCCGCGCGCGATGCAACTCGTCGACGACGCCGCACGCACCGGCGAAGAGGGCGGCGTCGTGCACACGTGGCTCGGCCGCACCTCGCCCGCGGCGGGGGAGTCGTGGCGTGCCCTGCAGTCGCTGGCGAGCGAGTCGGCGGCATCCGGGATCGACGAGAACCGCGCCCGCCGTTCCGCGCGCGACCGCGGACGCTTCACCCGCAACTTCGTCGTGCAGGGCACCGCGGCCGAGTGGGCGCTCGCGTGGCTCGCCGACCTTCGGGGGCGCCTGGCGGCGTTTCCGGTGACGGATGCCGATGCCCCGGCCGCGGCATCCGGTGCGGTGTTCGCGCGACGACCGCACCTGGCGTTCTTCCTGCACGACGAGATCGTCGTGCATACCCCGATCGAGCACGCGGATGCCGTCGCCGAGGCGGTGCGCGAAGCCGCAGCCGCCGCCGGGCGTCTGCTCTTCGGCACGTTCCCCATCGACTTCCCGCTCGACCTGCGCATCGGGGCGACCGCGGAGAAGGGCTGAGGACGCCCACCGGTAGACTGGCCGATGCGAATGGGTCGGCTGGACGGTCGCGTCACGGGTTCGCCCGTGCCGAGGAACGTCCGGGCTCCACAGGGCAGGACGGTGGGTAACGCCCACCCGGAGCAATCCGCGAGACAGTGCCACAGAGAGCAGACCGCCTCGCGTCCCTCGGGCCGCGGGGTAAGGGTGAAAGGGTGGTGTAAGAGACCACCGGGGTCGTGGTGACACGACCCGCGAGGTAAACCTCGTCCGGAGCAAGGCCAGACAGGGGATGACAACGCGGCTCGCCGAGTCCCCGGGTAGGCCGCTGGAGCGACACGGCAACGTGTCGCCGAGAGAGATGACCGTCCACGGGGTTCCTGAGCTTGTCGACGGAACCCCCGGACAGAACCCGGCGTACAGGCCGGCCCATTCGCACTCACCGCCCGCCGACGGTCTCACGTCAGCGAGGGTCGTTGTTCTGGTCGCCCTTCCGCCGATCGATCAGACGAGCGATCACGGCACCGATCGAGTCGATGACCGACGCGACGAACTCCCACACGACGCTCATCGGCTGCGTTGGCCCCGCACTCGCCAGTACCAGCCGTACGCGATGAACGCGACGCCGCCCACCCAGACGACGGGGAGCGCGAGCCACATCGGGATCCCGCGACCGGTCGTTCCCAACGGGTCGCCGAGAAAAAGGGGAAGGCCGAGCAACCCGATGAGCACGAATGCCACTCCTAGGCCGATCAAAACGGTGGGGCGCTGCGGTCCGGATGCCATACCTCGGATCGTGTCAGCCGCGTCAGGGGGCCGCAATCCTCGGTCGACGCAAGCGCTCTCTGCTATTGCGAACGCGTGGCGCCCCCGCACACGACGACGGCCCCGCCCGCTCCCTCGAGCGATGCGGGGCCGTCGTGGCGATCGGCGGGTTACGCGCCGGGACCCGAGTTGTATCCACCTGCCGGCGGCGCCATGCCCCCACCCGGAATGCCGCGACGCGCGCGCTCTTCGTCGGCGCGCAGGATGCCGTTCTTCACCGCGGTCCGCATGATCAGGTACGAGACCCAGATCGCGAGCGCGAGGATCGCGATGTAGACGATAAACCCGATGATCAGAACCCCGATGCCGAGTCCTGCGGCCGCGCCGCTGTAGTCATTGCTCACGATGATTCCCCCTCTGTGTCGTGTGCGTGGATGACGCTGACACTAGGGGGCGGCGGGGGAGGAGCGCATCGGTTTGACCCGCGCAGCGCGGTTCGGTACGGGTGCGCGCACCGTCCACCACCCATCGAGTGTCGGACATATGTTCTACACTCGAACTCGGCCGGAGAAGGGGTCCGGTGCATGGGATCGACGAGGGTCAGCGACGAGATGGTCGCTCGGGTACTGGCATCCATCGCCCCCTGCACGCTGCAGCCCGAGACCTGGGGCGCGCGCCCCATCGAGTGGTACGCCGACAAGCGCCCGGTGTGGGCGTGGGTCACGTGGCCGAACCGCGCCGCCACCCGCGAACCCGCGTGGGCGACGGGCGGCAACGACCGCGTCGTCATGCTCGAGGTGCCGTGCGAGGGCGGGCACTGGGCGCCGGTCGTCTGGCGCAACGCCGTCAGCGTGCGTCAGATAGCCGCGGCCTGAGGGAGCTCCGGATGCCGTGTCCTCAGCTCGGGTCGGCCTTCGGGGCCACCGCCGGCAGCGCCTCGGGCACCGGCACGGCGAGCGAGGCCGCGCCGATGATGCCCGCGTTGTTGCGGTGCTTCGCCGGCAGGATCGGCGCGCGCAGCTTCAGCAAAGGCAGGAAGTGCTCCGAGTGCTTCGACACGCCGCCGCCGACGACGATGAGGTCGGGGCTGAAGAGGAACTCGACGTAGTCGTAGTACCACTGCAGGCGCTTCGCCCACTTCTCCCACGACAGCTCTTCGCGCTCCAGCGCCGAGTATGCGGCGAAGTGCTCGGCGTCTCTCTTGTGGCCGGCGCGCTGCAGGTGACCGAGCTCGCTGTTGGGCACGAGGACGCCGTCGTAGATCATGGCCGAGCCGATGCCCGTGCCGAGCGTCGTGAGGATCACGAGGCCCTCCACGCCCTTTGCCGCGCCGTAGCGCACCTCGGCGATACCGGCGACGTCGGCGTCGTTGGCGAAGTGGATGTCGCGCGACAGGCCGTGCTCGAAGAACTTCTCGGCCTCGAAGCCGATCCACGACTTCGACACGTTCGCGGCCGAGAGCGTCTGGCCGTTCTTCACGATCGCGGGGAACGCCACGCCCAGGGGCAGGTCGTCGGGGGCTTCGAGGGTCTCCAGCACCTGCTTCACCGCCGCCAGCACGTCGGCCGGCTCCGCACCTTCCGGCGTCGCGACCTTCACCCGGTCGCTGACGAGCTCCCCGGCATCCAAATCCACGATTCCGGCCTTGATGCCGGTTCCGCCGATGTCCACTCCGACCGCGCGAGATGCATTCGTTGCCATACCCCTCAGCCTAGCCAGCCGGACGGTCGGGATCAGTAGGATCGGGGGAGCACCGGCGGTTCGCGCCGAGGGGCGCGACCCATGTGAGGAGCCATCGTGAGCGACGAGAACAAGCAGTACTGGTACAACCTCGAGACCGGCGAGGTCGAGCAGGGGTTCGAGTCTCCGGCGGTCGATCGTGCCGGCCCCTTCGCCACCGCCGAAGAGGCCGCGCAGGCTCCGGAGCTGCTGAAGAAGCGTTCGCAGCAGTGGGCCGAAGAAGAGGCCCGTGACGACTGGGGCTCCGGCTCCGCCCGCTGAACGCCCACCGAAACGAGGGATGACGATGGACAAGCAGCGCGATTTCGTCTTGCGCACGATCGAGGAGCGCGGCGTCAAGTTCGTGCGCCTGTGGTTCACCGACGTGGTCGGCACGCTCAAGTCGGTGGCGATCGCCCCGGCCGAGGTCGAGGGTGCCTTCACCGAGGGACTGGGCTTCGACGGCTCGGCGATCGAGGGGCTGACGCGGTCGTACGAGTCCGACCTGCTCGCGCACCCCGACCCCACGACCTTCCAGATCCTGCCGTGGCGCGGTGAGATCGACCCGACCGCGCGCATGTTCTGCGACATCACGACGCCCGACGGGCAGCCGGCGGTCGCCGATCCGCGGCACGTGCTCAAGCGCACGCTCGCCAAGGCCGCCGACGCCGGGTTCACGTTCTACACGCACCCCGAGATCGAGTTCTACCTGCTGAAGTCGTCGCAGCTGGGTCCCGACGGACGCCCGCAGCCCGTCGACTCCGCGGGCTACTTCGACAACGTCCCCGGCGGAACGGCGCACGACTTCCGTCGCCGGTCGGTGCGCATGCTCGAAGACCTCGGCATCTCGGTCGAATTCAGCCACCACGAGGGCGGCCCGGGCCAGAACGAGATCGACCTGCGGTACGCCGACGCGCTGACCACGGCCGACAACATCATGACCTTCCGCACCGTCGTGAAAGAGGTCGCGATCGAGCAGGGCGTCTACGCGACGTTCATGCCGAAGCCGATCAGCGGCCAGCCCGGCAGCGGCATGCACACGCACCTGTCGCTCTTCGAGGGCGACATGAACGCCTTCTACGAAGAGGGTGGCCAGTACCAGCTGTCGAAGGTCGGCCGTCACTTCATCGCGGGCCTGCTGCGTCACGCCAACGAGATCTCGGCCGTGACCAACCAGTTCGTGAATTCCTACAAGCGACTGTGGGGCGGCGACGAGGCTCCGAGCTTCATCTGCTGGGGCCACAACAACCGCTCGGCCCTCGTGCGCGTGCCGCTGTACAAGCCGAACAAGGGGCAGTCGACGCGGGTCGAGTACCGCGCGCTCGACTCCGCCGCCAACCCCTACCTGTCGTACGCGCTCATGCTCGCGGCGGGCCTCAAGGGCATCGAAGAAGAGTACGAGCTCCCCGCCGAGGCCGAAGACAACGTGTGGTCGCTGAGCGACTCGGAGCGCCGCGCCCTCGGCTACGCGCCCCTGCCGGCGAGCCTCGACCACGCCCTCGAGTACCTCGAGGAGTCGGAGCTGGTCGCCGAGACGCTCGGCGAGACGGTCTTCAAGTACGTGCTACTGAACAAGCGTCGCGAGTGGCAGCAGTACCGCGCTCAGGTGACGCCGTTCGAACTCGCCAGCAACCTCGAGGCGCTCTGACGGAGGGTCCATGACCTCGGGCGATCGGTCGACCGCGCTCACCGCGCTCGCTCGCACCGGCTTCTCGCGGCTCGCCGAAGCAGACTCCCTGCTCGGCGAGCTCGAGGAGCAACTCGGTGTGGAGCGGGCGGATGCCATGGCGCTCGCGCAGCGCGTGGCCGACCCCGATCGGGCGGTGCTGGCGATCCTGCAGGTCGCCCGGCGTGACAGGGAGGCCGTTCGCACCGTCTCGACCGACGCCGGCGCGTGGCGTGCCCTGTGGGATCTGGTGGGCGCGTCCGACGGGTTCGCGGAGTTCTACCTGCGCCACCCCGACGAGCTGGTGCACCTTTCGGGTGCGGGGCTCACCGTTCCCGACGAGCACACGATGCGCGCCGAGCTCCTGGCATCCGTGCACGATGTCGACGGGTTCGCGGGAGATGCGACGGATGCCGCGTGGGTGGCGCTGCGCGTGCGCTACCGGCGTCTGCTGGCCCGCATCGCGGCGTACGACCTCAGCCAAGACGACCCGGCCGGCGCGATCGGCGTCGTGTCGTCGGCCCTCGCCGACCTCGCGGGGGCGGCCCTGGAGGCGTCGCTCAGTGTCGCGCGTGCGCGGGTGAGCGGCGCGGGGCCCGGCGCGTTCCCTCGCGAACAGGTCGAAGCCACCCGTTTCGCGATCATCGCGATGGGCAAGACCGGCGCGCGCGAGCTCAACTACGTCAGCGACGTCGACGTGATCTTCGTCGGCGGTTCGGCCGATGAAGAGGTGGTGTCCGAAGCCCGCGCGATCGACATCGGCACACGCTTGGCCGTGCAGACGATGCGCGGCATCTCGGGCGCCGAGATCGAGCCTCCGCTCTGGGAGGTCGACGCGAACCTGCGCCCCGAGGGGAAGCAGGGCGCGCTGGTGCGCAGCCTCGCCTCGCACGAGCAGTACTACGCGCGCTGGGCGAAGAGCTGGGAGTTCCAGGCCCTGCTGAAGGCCCGCGCGATCGCGGGCGATGCGACGCTCGGCGCCGAGTACGTATCCGCGATGCAGCCCCTGGTCTGGCACAGCGCGGAGCGCGAGAACTTCGTCGAGGGTGTCCAGCGCATGCGCGAGCGCGTCACCGACAACATCCCCGCGGCCGAGGTCAACCGTCAGTTGAAGCTCGGGCCCGGCGGCATCCGCGACGTCGAGTTCACCGTGCAGCTGCTGCAGCTCGTGCACGGCCTGACCGACGAGCGCATCCGCCAGCGCGGCACGCTCGAAGCCCTCGACGCGCTCGTCGCCGAGGGGTACATCGGCCGCACCGAGGCCGAGGCCTTCGGCCGTGACTACCGTCTGCTCCGACTGCTCGAGCACCGTCTGCAGCTGCGCGGCCTACGCCGCACGGCCCTGCTGCCCGAGAAGGACGACGACCTGCGGGTGCTCGCACGCGCGTCGCGGCTTGCCGACTCGGCATCCGGGGTGCAGGCCGTCTGGGAGGGCATCAAGCGCGAGGTGCGCGACATCCACGTGCGCCTGTTCTACCGCCCGCTGCTGTCGGCGGTGGCCGCCCTTCCCGAGGGCGAGCGCACGCTGTCGACCGCGCAAGCCCGCGATCGCCTCGCCGCGATCGGCTTCCGCGACCCGGCCGGCGCTCTGCGCCACATCGCCGCCCTCACCAGCGGACTGAGCCGCAAGTCGACCATCCAGCGGCACCTCATGCCGATCATGATCCGGTGGTTCGCCGACGGGGTCGATCCCGACTATGGGTTGCTGGTCTTCCGTCGCATCAGTGAACGCCTCGGCAACACCCCGTGGTTCCTGCGGATGCTGCGCGATTCCGCCGGCGCAGCCGAGAGCCTCACGCGGGTGCTCTCGGGCTCGCGCTACATCGGCGAGCTGATGGAGTGGATCCCCGAGTCGGTCGCGTGGCTCGACGACGACGCGCTGTTGCGCCCCCGTTCGGGCAAGGCACTCGAAGAAGAGGCGCGCGCGATCCAGACGCGCTGGCAGAACATCGACGACGCGATGCGCTCGGTGCGTGCGCTGCGACGGCGCGAGATGCTGCGCGTCGCGATGGCGGCGGTGCTGGGCACGGTGTCGCTCGAAGAGCTGTCGGATGCGCTCAGCACCATTACCGAGGTCACGATCCAGGCGACCCTGCGGGCCGTCCGGCGCGTGGTGGTGCCCCCGGAAGACGACGACCTCGACTTCGCGATCATCGCGATGGGGCGCTTCGGCGGTCGCGAGCTCGGTTTCGGGTCGGATGCCGATGTGATGTACGTCTACCGGGCGAACGGCGTCGACCCGCAGCGCGCGAGCCAGTTGGCCCTCAAGATCGTCGCGGGCGTGCGCGAGCACTCGGAAGACCACCGTCTGCCGCTCGATCTCGATGCCGAGCTCCGGCCCGAGGGTCGCAGCGGCCCCCTGGCGCGCTCGCTCGACGCATACGCCGAGTACTACCGGCGCTGGTCGCTGTCGTGGGAGGCCCAGGCACTGCTGCGGGCGCGCGGCGTCGCCGGAAGCGTGAAGCTGATCGCCGCGTTCATGGAGCTGGCCGACGAGGTGCGCTACCCGGTCACCGCCGACCAGAACGGATTACGCGAGATCCGCCGTATCAAGGCACGGGTCGAGAACGAACGACTGCCGCAGGGCGCCGATCCCGCGCGTCACCTGAAGCTCGGCCCGGGGTCCCTCAGCGACGTCGAGTGGCTCGTGCAGTTGTTGCAGCTGCAGCACGCGCGCGCGGTTCCGGGCATGCGCACGACCTCGACGCTCGATGCGCTGAGCGCGGCGGCCGACGCGGGCATCATCGAGCACGACGCCGCCGACAAGCTCGCCGCGGCCTGGCACCTGGCCAGTCGCCTGCGCTCGGCGAACACGCTCCTGTCGGGCCAGACGAGCGACGTACTGCCGGTCGACCGCGGAAAGCTCGACGGCATCGGCCGCATTCTGGAGTACGCGCCGCGCTCGGCGACGCAGGTCGAAGAGGACTACCTCGGCGCCACTCGCCGCGCGCGGCGCGTCTTCGACAAACTCTTTTACGGGTGAGGTCGGCGGATGCCGCATGCGTGGCATCCGCCGACCTCGAACTCACTTCATCAGACGCTCGCGCACCTCGCGCCGCAGCACCTTGCCGATCAACGAACGGGGCAGGTCGTCGACCACGATGACCCGGCGCGGCACCTTGTAGGCGGCCAGGCGCGTCTTGCAGAAGTCGCGGATCGCTTCGGGCTCGAGCTCGACGCCGTCGCGCAGCACGATAGCGGCTGCGACGTCTTCTCCGCCCTGCGACTTCGGCAGCGCGACCACAGCAGCCCCGGCGATGTCGGGGTGCGAGGTGAGCACGTCTTCGACCTCGCTCGGCGAGACGTTGAAGCCACCCGTGATGATGATCTCTTTCAAGCGGTCGACGATGGTGACGAAGCCGTCGGTCGAGACCGTCGCGATGTCGCCCGTGCGCAGCCAGCCGCCCCGCAACAGGGTCTCGGCGGTGTCGCCGGGTCGGTTCCAATACCCCTGGAAGACCTGGGGTCCGCGCAGAAGAAGCTCGCCGGCCTCGCCGAGCGGTCGGTCGACGGACGGGTCGTCGGGGTCGACCACGCGGATGTCGGTGCTCGGGAACGGCACACCCACGGTGCCGGGACGACGTGACGGCCCGATGGGGTTGCCCAGCGCCACCGGAGACGACTCGGTCATGCCGTACCCCTCGACGAGCAGGCCGCCGGTAGCGGCCTCCCACCGGTCGACGGTCGCGACCGGAAGGCTCATCGCCCCCGAGATGGCGAAGCGCACGCTGGTGAGGTCGATCGTGCCGCGGGCGGCGGCGCGGGCCAGCTGGTCGTAGATCGGCGGAACGGCCGGCAGGAACGTCGGCGGGCTCTCCTTCGCCGCGGCGGCCACCAGCTCGAGGTCGTACTTCGGGAACAGCACGAGCTTCGCGCCGATGCTCATCGCGAAGGTCAGGCACAGGGTGAGCCCGTAGGCGTGGAACAGCGGCAGCACGCCGTAGAAGGTCTCTTCGCCGTCGTGCAGACCCGGAACCCAGGCGCGCCCCTGCATCGCGTTCGCGCGCAGGTTGGCGTGGGTGAGCACCGCGCCCTTCGGCGTGCCCGTGGTGCCGCTGGTGTACTGCAGCAGGGCGATGTCGTCGAGCTGCGGACCGCGATGCTTGCGCGAGAGCGTGCCTCGCGTGAGCAGCTTCGCCCACGCCGTCGGTCGCTTCGAGGTGGGCTCGGTCGTGAGCTGCGCACGCGCGGCGCGCGCCTTGGCGACCGGCAGGCGCAGCGCGAGGCGCTTGCCGAGCGGCAGCGCGGCGGTGATGTCGACGCTGACGATGTGCTCGAGCGCGAGATCGGAGGGGAACTCCGCAACGGTGTCGGCGATCTTGTCCCACACGATCGCGAACCGCGCGCCGTGGTCTTCGAACTGGTGGCGCAGCTCGCGCGGGGTGTAGAGCGGGTTGTGTTCGATCACGATCGCGCCGAGCCGCAGCGCCGCGTAGAACGCCACGACGTGCTGCGGGCTGTTCGGCAGGATGAGGGCCACCCGGTCGCCTGAGCGCACGCCGAGCCGGCGCAGCCCCTCGGCCGCGCGCGACACCTGGTCGCCCAGTTCGCGATAGGTCGTCGTCGCGCCGAAGAACTCGAGCGCAGTCTTCTTGCCGTAGGCGGCGACGCTCGCGGCGAGCATCTCGGGCAGCGTCTGCGACGGCGCGTCGATGTCGAGCGGCACCCCCTCGGCGTAGGAGGTCGACCACGGACGCGAGGCGTAGGGGGAGTCCTGCATGACTCCATCCTTGCGTGGACCTCCGACATCGCGGCGGAGGGGCGCCTGTGCGGATGCCGGGAACCCGAGCGGTCTGCGAGGGTGGGGGCGTGGACTTTCGCGCGCTGACAGACGACGACCTCTCCGGCTCGCCGTGGTGGTGGGAGGGTCGCACCCTCGCCCGCGACCGTTGGCGCGACGATGAGACGCGGTCGGCGGTGGCGATCGAGCGCGGTGAGATCGTCGCCGCCGGCGCGATCTGGCTCTCGCGCGTGCACGACACGCACTTCTGGCTCGAGGTGGTCGTGCATCCCGAGCGGCGCCGGCAGGGGATCGGCACCGCGCTCGTGCACCACCTCGCGACGCTGCGCTCTGACGATGTCCCCTTCGTCGCCCGCGGCTACGTCGACGACCCTGCACTGCTGTTCGCCGATGCGCTCGGCGCCGTGACGATCCAGGTCGTGCCGCCGGTGCGCGTCGCGCTCGACGCCCGCGCGGTGCTCCGCCCGGACCCCCGGGTGCAGCCCCTTGCCGGCGTCGACCGTGCGCGGATCGAGGCCGCCCACGCCGACATGTACCGCTGGACGCACGAGACGTGGAGCCCGGTGCGCGAGGTGTTCGCCGACGCCCTCAACGAGGACCTCTGGGACGCGCTCGACATCGACGCCTCATCGGTCGCGGTCAGTGCCACCGGCGACGTGCTCGCGATCTCGCTCTGCTATCAGGACAGCGACCCGCACCTGATCGTGACCGAGGCGACTTCGCGCGACCAGCCCGACGGCGAGCAGCTGGTCGAGGGCTGCCTCCGCCGCTCGCTCGACCGTCTCGCCGATCGCGGGCATGCGAGCGTCGACTTCGACGGACACGTCAGCGACCCCCACTTCCTCCCCGTCCTGTCGCGCCTGCAGCCGAGCGGACGCTGGTTCCGGCTCGTCGAGATCCCGATCTGAGGCGGGCGCTACCGCGCGTTCGCGCAGTCCGCGCCCGCTGACGCACTCGCCCTCCGGCGCGGACGGGCCTACCCTGGCGGGCATGTGCCGCAACATCGTCCCCCTGCACAACTTCGAGCCTCCGGCGACGGATGCCGAGTGCCACGACGCCGCGCTCCAGTTCGTGCGCAAGATCGTGGGCACGACGAAACCGTCACGGCCAATCAAGAGGTCTTCGATCGCGCCGTCGCCGAGATCTCGGCATCCGTCCGACATCTGCTCGACGACCTCGTCACCGCCGCCCCTCCGAAGGTGCGCGAAGAGGAGGCCGCGAAGCGACAGGCCCGGTCGGCGGAACGATACGAGGCGATCCGGGTGTTCCAGGAACAGAAGCGCGCGGCGCGCGCGGGCTGAGAATCTGCACGTGCTCGCAGCGGCGTTCACCCGAATGGGACGGCGACGGCAGCACCCACCGACGTCTCCCTGGCGGAGGTCGAGGGCGGTCAGCGGCGTTTGCTGACGGTGGCGGCGATCCCGAGGCCAATGGCCAGACCGAGCCCCATGCCGAGGCCGACGTTGTCGAAGACGAGAGCCCCGACCGCGGCGCCGAAACACAGCCCCAGGCTGAGTCCCAGTGCAACGAGGCGCTGCCGGCGCTCCTCCGGTTCGGTGTCCTTCTCGTCGCTCATCCCGCCACGCTACGAGCGCCGGTCGGCGATCGCATCCACCCGACGGGGGAGATGCGAGGCGGCATGACCCCGTACGCTGGCGGCATGCGATCACGACTCTGGTCTATGGTGACCTTCGGAACCACCATGGCCGGGGCGATGGTTCTCGCGACCGGGTGCGCTGCCGCGCTCGGCCCCGCGGACCGGGTAGATGAGTTCACCGCCGCCGGCCAGGACTGCGTCGGCTCCTGGTGGCTGGGCGTACCGCGCGGTGACGCCCCCGACCAGATACTCCGGATCGCTGAAAAGGCACTCGCCACGGCGCCAGTGACCGTCGACTCCCTGGCCGCGGCGAGCAGTCTGCTCGACTTGTCGATGAACGACCAGGAGCGTCGTGAGCATGCGCCAGCCGAGGTGGAGGGGGAAGCATACCTGCTCGCGGTCAGCCTGCACGTGAAGGGCGAGCTCGAGGCAGCCGGGTACCCGGACAGCGACCGCTCCATAGAGATCTGGTCGAAGCACGCCTGCTCCTGAAACCGCTTTCCGAGCGGGAGCTGCGGTGCGGTGGGGCGTGAATACGATAGGCCCATGACCACCAGAACGCGTCTGCTCGGGACGGGCGCGGCCGTCGCGATCTTGAGCGGCGCCCTGGTGATCCTCTACTTCTTCCAGCCCTGGCGCAGCTGCGACTACGAGGACACCTCCACCGGGTGCGCGATGCTGCCCCACGACGCCACCGTGATGCTCGTCGCAATGCTCATCTTCGTCACCGGGTTGGTCGTGCTCACTGCGGGTGCGCTCATCCGGAGAACCCCCGCTCTGGGGGATTGAGAGCCCACGTGAGCCGAAGAGAGACGCGTGCTTCAGCTACGGCTGAACACCGGCTCTCAGTGCCGCAACCGGGCCGGGACGCTCGCCACACTGCCGACGCCGCGACCCTCGTCGACGGGCTTGGTGCCCTCCACCTGGGGGAGGGTCTCGAACCCGGCTTCACGCTCGGCTATGGCGGAGAAGTCGGGGCGTCCACGCTCTCGTCGAATAGCCGCGATCGCCCTCTGACGGTCACCACCGATGGCGATGCTCTGCCCCTCGTGAATGTCGCGATGGGGGGAGCGTTGCCTGCCGCCACTTCGACTCTGTGAGCGCCTGACATCGTGGGCGTACCTCCGGTCCTCGAGGTCCGCTACGTTCGTGCTCATGGCTTGGAACGACCGCGCTCCGCAGGACCGCGCAACGGCGCAGATCATCATCTGCTTCGGAGGGATGGTGTCCGTCGTAGGGATCGCACTGTTTTGGGGCGCCGCAGCGTCCGGCGCGTTGGGTGAGATCACTCGTCGCGGCATCCCGGTCTGGTTGCTTGCCCCACTCTGTATCGCTTTCGGTGTCGTCCTCATCTGGCGCGGCATTGTGATGCACCGGTCGGACAAGTCGCCGCGTCGCTGACTCCCAGCGACGAGCTATCCCCTGTGCGCCTGTGCGACCGTCCGCACGGGGACGGACGAATGAACGCCCCGAGAGCGACGTCGGGAGGTCCGACCGCCCCCGCCGAACGCGGCGACGCCCGCCCCCGCGAAACGGCGGGGACGGGCGTCGACGTGGACGATCGGGCGATCAGACCCCGAAGTACAGCTCGTACTCGAAGGGGTGCGGGCGCTGGGCGATCGGCTGGATCTCGTTCTCGATCTTGTACTCGATCCAGGTGTCGATGAGCTCCTGCGTGAAGACGCCACCGGCGAGCAGGAACTCGTGGTCGGCGCGCAGAGCCTCGAGCGAGTCGAGAAGCGAGTTCGGAACCTGCGGGATGTTCTTGGCCTCTTCGGCGGGGAGCTCGTAGAGGTCCTTGTCGACGGGCTCGTGCGGCTCGATGCGGTTCTTGATGCCGTCGATGCCGGCCATCAGCTGCGCCGCGAACGCGAGGTACGGGTTGCCCGAGGCGTCGGGAGCGCGGAACTCGATGCGCTTGGCCTTGGGGTTGGTACCCGTGATCGGGATGCGGATGGCCGCGGAGCGGTTACCGGCCGAGTACACCAGGTTGACCGGCGCCTCGAAGCCCTTCACCAGGCGGTGGTAGCTGTTGAGGGTCGGGTTGGTGAAGGCGAGGACGGCGGGCGCGTGCGCCAGCAGACCACCGATGTACCAGCGGGCGACGTCGGAGAGTCCGCCGTAGCCGGTCTCGTCGTAGAACAGCGGCTTGCCGTCGTTCCACAGCGACTGGTGCGTGTGCATGCCGGAGCCGTTGTCACCGAAGAGCGGCTTGGGCATGAAGGTCGCGACCTTGCCCCACTGCTCGCAGGTGTTCTTGACGATGTACTTGAACTTCAGGATGTCGTCGGCCGCGTGCAGCATCGTGTCGAAGCGGTAGTTGATCTCCTGCTGACCACCGGTACCGACCTCGTGGTGCGAACGCTCGAGCGCGAAGCCCGCCTCGATCAGCTTGAGGGTGATGTCGTCGCGCAGGTCGGCCGTCTTGTCGACCGGCGAGACGGGGAAGTAGCCGCCCTTGTAGGGGGTCTTGTTGGCGAGGTTTCCGCCTTCTTCTTCGCGACCGGTGTTCCAGGCGCCCTCTTCGGAGTCGACCGAGTAGAAGCTCGAGTTCTGCTTCACCTCGTAGCGGACATCGTCGAAGATGTAGAACTCGGCCTCGGGGGCGAAGAACGCGGTGTCGGCGATGCCGGTGGAGGCGAGGTACTTCTCGGCCTTCTTGGCGACCTGGCGCGGGTCCTTGCCGTAGATCTCACCGTTGCGGGGGTTGTAGATGTCGAAGATCATGACGAGGGTCTTGGCCTCGCGGAACTGATCGACGTACGCGGTCGTCACGTCGGGGATCAGCTGCATGTCCGACTCGTGGATGTTCGCGAACCCGCGGATCGACGAGCCATCGAACAGCTGTCCGACGGTGAAGAACTCCTCGTCGACGGTCGAGGCGGGGATGTTGAAGTGCTGCTGCACACCAGGAAGATCCGTGAAACGGATGTCGAGGAACTTGACGTCCTCGTCCTGGATGAACTTGAGCACCTCGGACGAATCTTTGAACATGAAGACTCCAGAGGTAGAACATTCGGGATCATGCCGGCCTCGGCCAGCCTCCTCGACCCTACCCAGAACCGGTGTCCCGGTCATATCTCGCGTGTTTCCGGGATGTTACGTCGGCCCGATTACGCTGGATGCCGTGACCCTCCCCGCAGAGAACGACTACCCGGGCCAACGGCTCGGCCTTCCCCGCGAAGGACGCGGCTCGATCGCCCGTCCGGGCCGGAGGATCGCCGCCCTCCTGATCGACGTCGCGAGCGCGGGACTCATCGGGTTCGCCTTCTTCTCCACCCCCGACCCGGTGACGGGAGTGCCGTTCGCGAACCCCGTCGCGACCAACCTCATCTTCTTCGCCGTGCAGATCCTGTTCATCCCGCTCATCGGCGGAAGCCCCGGGCACCGGATCATGGGGATGCGCCTCGAGCTGGCATCCGGAGGCTGGGTCGGCCTATGGCGCCCGATCGTCCGCACGATCCTTCTGGCCCTGATCATCCCCGCGGTCGTCTTCGACTCCGACCAGCGCGGCCTGCACGACAAGGCCGTCGGAACGATCCTCGTCCGCAGCTGACACGAAACGGCCCCCGCCTGAGCGGGGGCTGTCGTCGTATGGGGGTCAGCGCGGGCGCGGAGCGCGCATCTTGGTCGGGTCGACGCCCTTGGGGATCGGCAGCGACGACAGGCCCTGAGACACCGACGACACGCGCTTGATGACGGCGGCCATCGTGGAGCGGTCGACCTTCTTGGGCAACGCCTTGATGGTCGAGGCGAGCTTGGCGATCGGCACCTCGTCGTCGCCGTGTCCGACGTAGAGCACCGTGACCGGCACACCGGCGGCGACGCGCAGCACGCGCGAGCGCTCTTCGCCGACCAGGCGGGTCAGGCGGCTGCGGTTGCCCTCGCCGATCAGCACGACACCACCGCGGCCGATGGCGCGGTAGAGCGCCTCCTGCGTGCGCGGGTTGACGCCGACGGGCGCCTCGGAGGCCTGCCAGTTGCGGCCGAGCGACGACGACAGCACGTGACCGGTCGCGCCGGGCATGCCGTCGATCTTCTTGTACATGGCCGTCGTCGACAGGCGGGTCATCGTGATCATGCCGGCCAGGATGCCGGCGAGCAGACCGGTGACGGCCCACAGGATGACGCTCCACACCGCCAGCGGCGGGATCAGGAAACCGACGAGCACGCCGAGGGCGATGCCCACCAGCACGATGCCGGCGAGCAGGAACGGCAGCCACTTGTACTCCTTCTGGGTGAAGGTGTACAGGGTTTTGATCTGCGAGAAGAAGCCCGGACGCTTCTCGGGCGTGGTGGTGCGAGCGGCCATGGTGACGATTCTATCTTCGACGCGGACTCCTCCTCCCCAGTGCGTGAATCGGCCGAATCGTCCACGGATCGAGGGGGCGGCTCCACGCGGCCGAGGGGAGGTCGGCGACGATCGGCGCATGAGCACCGCCACGGCATCCGTCCTCGTCGAATCCTTCGACGCCTACCTCCGGCGGCGCGCCCTCAGCGCCGTCGCACTCGTCCCCGGCGAGGCCGTGACCGCCGCCGTGGGGTTGCTGCGAGGGTGCCGCTCCGTCGTCGGGAGGATCGCGCGCACGACGTGGTGGCTCACGGCGGAGGGGCGCCCCGTCGCCATCCCCGACGCGGCCGGAGGCGACCCCATCGAGGAGACGGCGTCGTGTCTGGAGCGATTGACGGATGCCGCTGCAGACGACGACACGCGAGGTCTGCTGTCCCGCGCGCACGAGACGGTGCTGACGAGACCCCCGCGCGAGTGGGACGCCCTCGAACGGCGGCTGTTCGCGCATGCCGCACCCGAGCCGCTCGTGCTGGGGCCGTTGACTCCCGCACACGTCAGTTCGCCGTCTCCGGGTGTTCGCCCGGATGAGGGGGAGTCGCCTCTGGCGCTGCGGCTCGTCGACGCTGATCTGGCCGAGGCCGTCCGTGAGAGCTTCGCCGAGTTCCGCACGCGGTGGCGGTCTTCGCCACGGATGCGCGTGGCGCTGATCGGTACGGCGACGGCGGCCGTCCTCGCGGTCGCGCTGGCGCTGCTGCTCCCGGCAGGCCAGCACGACCCCGCCGCGACCACTGCGACGACGATCGTCGCAGATTCAGCGTCGACGCCCACGCCGACCGTCGTCCTGTCTACGGCCGAGCCCGCCGACGAACGCCTTCCCCTGATCGACGACGTGGTCGAGGGCGCTCGCGCGCTGTTCGGCGAGATCGACGCCTGCCAAGACGAACCGGCCTGCGTAGCGGCTCACGAGGAGGACTCGGCGTTCCCGCGCGAACCGCTGCTGCCGATGGCCGCGGGCGGGCAGGTCTCGTTGATCGACGACTTCGGGGGAGTGGCCGTCGTCTCGCTCAAGAGCGCCGACGTCACGCAGTACGTCACGCTCGTGCGCCAGAGAGACCGATGGCTGGTCCGCGCCGTCAGAACGGTCGCGGACCAGCCATCATGAGCCGGCGCTCGGTGGGATCAGATGCCGAGGTCGCCCTCGAACTGCGCCGCCTCGAGACGAGCCTTGACCGTGCCCAGGAAGCGGGCGGCGTCGGCACCGTCGATGATGCGGTGGTCGTACGACAGGGCGAGGTAGACGTACGAACGGACCGAGATCGCGTCCTTGCCGTCGACCGAGACCACACCGGGCTTCTTCACGACCGCACCGAGGCCGAGGATCGCCGACTGCGGCAGGAACACGATGGGCGTGTCGAACAGCGCGCCGCGCGAACCGGTGTTGGTCAGCGTGAAGGTGCCACCGGCGAGCTCGTCGGGCTTCAGCTTGTTGTCGCGCGTGCGGGCGGCGAGATCGGCGATCTCGCGAGCCAGCTGGGCGATGTTCTTGTCGCCGGCGTCCTTGACGACCGGCGTCAGCAGGCCGCGCTCGGTGTCGACGGCGATCGACACGTTCTCGTGGGCGGGGTAGACGATCTCGTCGCCCTCGACCGTCGAGTTGATGATCGGGTACGCCTTGAGGCCCTCGATCGCGGCGATCGCGAAGAACGGCAGGAACGAGAGCTTGTCGCCCGTCTTCTGCTGGAACTCGCCCTTCATGCGGTCGCGCAGCGCCGACAGCCTGGTCACGTCGACCTCGACGACGGTCGTCAGCTGGGCCGTGGCCTGCATCGACGCGACGGCGCGCTCGGCGATGACCTTGCGCAGACGCGACATCTTCTGCGTCGTTCCGCGCAGGGGCGAGACCTCCACGGGAGCGGGGGCCGCGGCCGGGGCCGACGCGGCGGGAGCCGCAGCGGCGGGAGCCGACTTCGCGGCTTCGGCGGCCTTGAGCACGTCTTCCTTGCGGATACGTCCACCGACGCCGCTTCCCTTGACCGAAGCCAGGTCGACGCCCTGCTGCTGCGCGAGGCGGCGCACGAGCGGGGTGACGTAGGTCACATCGTCGTTGGACGACGCGGCCGGAGCCGATGCCGGAGCGGACGCAGCCGGGGCGGGCTGCTCAGCGGGCTTCTGCTCGGCGGGCTTCGCCTCGGCGGCGGGGGCGGGCTGCTCGGCCGGCTTCTCCTCCGCGGCGGGCGCGGGCTGCTCGGCCGGCTTCTCCTCGGCGGCCGGGGCGGCGGGCGCCTCGGGCTGCGCGGCCGGAGCGGCACCGCTGCCGATGCGGGCCAGAGCGGCACCGACGTTCACGGTCTCGTCTTCCTGGACCAGGATCTCCTGCAGCGTGCCGGCGACCGGCGACGGGATCTCGGTGTCGACCTTGTCGGTCGAGATCTCGAGCAGCGGCTCATCGACCGCGACGTCGTCGCCGACGGCCTTCAGCCAGCGGGTGACGGTGCCCTCGGTCACGCTCTCGCCGAGCTCGGGGAGCTTGACCTCGGTCGAGTCGCCGCTCGCGGCGGGCGCGGACTCGGCAGCGGGCTGCTCGGCGGCGGGCTGCTCGGCAGCGGCCTCGGCGGCGGCCGCCTCTTCGGCGGGAGCGGACTGCTCCTCGGCCGGGGCCTCCTGAGGGGCGTCGTCGGACGAGGCGGCGCCGGAGCCGTCACCGATCTTCGCCAGGACGGCGCCGACCTCGACGGTCTCGTCTTCCTGCACGAGGATCTCTTCGATCACGCCCGAGACGGGCGAGGGGATCTCGGTGTCGACCTTGTCGGTCGAGATCTCCAGCAGACCCTCGTCCTCCTGGACGGTGTCACCGACCTGCTTGAGCCAGCGGGTGACCGTTCCCTCGGTGACGCTCTCCCCGAGAGCGGGGAGGACGACGGAAGTGCTCATGAATATGTCTCCTTCGTACCGGATGCGGTATCTAGCTTAGTGACCGGTTTGTGGTCAGAGTGCGTGCAGCGGCTTGCCCGCGAGTGCCAGGAAGGCCTCGCCGAGCGCCTCGCTCTGCGTGGGGTGTGCGTGGATGAACGGGGCGATGTCTTCCGGATGCGCTTCCCAGCCCACGGCGAGCTGGGCCTCCGAGATGAGCTCGCCCACGCGGTCGCCCACGAGATGGGCGCCCACGACGGGCCCATCGACGCGGCGGACGATCTTGACGATGCCCGAGGTGCCGATGATCTCGCTGCGGCCGTTGCCCGCGAGGTTGTACTCGTACGCCTTCACGGCCTCGGATCCGTAACGATCCTGAGCCTGCGCCTCGGTGAGGCCGACGGAGGCCACCTCGGGGTGCGAATAGGCGACGCGCGGAACGTCGATGTCGGAGACCAGCACGGGGGAGAGCCCCGCGATCTCCTCCGCGACGAAGATGCCCTGCTGGAACCCGCGGTGGGCCAGCTGGAGTCCGGGGACGATGTCGCCGACGGCCCAGACGTGCGGGGCGGCGGTGCGCAGGCGCTCATCGGTCTGCACGAAGCCGCGGTCGAGCACGACGCCTGCCTCCTCGTAACCGAGACCGGCGGTGACCGGACCGCGACCGACCGCGACGAGCACGTAATCGGCGACGAGTTCGCTGCCGTCGTCGAGCGTCACCGTCACGGCGTCCGCCGTCTGAGTGAGCGTGTCGTATCGACGACCGAGCTGGAACGCGATGCCGCGCTTGCGGAACGCGCGCTCGAGGGCCTTGCTCGACGAGACGTCCTCGGCCGGGAGCAGGTGGGGGAGAGCTTCGACGATCGTGACGTCGACGCCGAACGAACGCCAGACGCTCGCGAACTCCACGCCGATCACGCCGCCGCCGAGCACCACCACGCGGTCGGGGATCACGTCGAGGTCGAGGGCCTGCTCGCTGGTGAGCACGCGTCCGCCGATCTCGAGGCCCGGAAGGCTGCGGCTGTACGAGCCCGTCGCGAGGATCACGTCGGTGCCGCGGTACACGTCGTCGCCGACACGGACGGCGGGTCCGGCCTCGAGCGAGCCCTCCCCCGACACGACACGGATGCCGCGGGCGGAGATCAATCCTTCGAGGCCCTTGAACTTCTTCGCGACGATCCCTTCGCGGTACGACCGCACGCGCGCGGGGTCGATACCGCCGAAGGTCACGTCGACGCCGATGTCCGCCGCGCCGCGGGCGGCGTCGGCCACCTCGCCGGCGTGCAGCAGCGCCTTGGTCGGAATGCACCCACGGTGCAGGCACGTGCCGCCGAGCTTGTCCTTCTCGACCAGCACGACGTCTTTGCCGAGTTCGGCGAGACGCAGGGCCGCCGCGTAGCCGCCGCTGCCGCCGCCCAGGATGACGACGTCGGCGGTGTGATCGGTCATCGCTCGCCGCCCGCGGAGATCATCTCCACCAGCGAACGCACGGTCGCGCCGGTGACGCCCTTGTCGGTGTACCCGAAGGGCGCCGCCTTGTTCATGCCGACGCCGGCGATGTCGAGGTGCACCCACGGGATGCGAGGCGCGTCGGCCGCATCGGAAACCCGGCCGACGAAGTGGCGGAGGAAGAGCCCCGCGAACAGCGATCCACCGGCGGGGTCGCCGATCTTCGCGTTCTGCAGGTCGGCGATGGGGGAGTCGAGGTCGTCGACCATGTGGTCGGGCAGCGGCAGCTGCCACGCGAGCTCGGCGGTGCGCGCCGACGCCGCGAGGTACTCGGCCACGGCCGCTTCCTCTCCCATGACGCCGGTGTGGCGGTTGCCGAGGGCGACGGTGATGGCGCCCGTGAGAGTCGCCACGTCGACGATGAGGTCGGGGTTCTCACGGCTGGCCGCGGCGAGACCGTCGGCGAGCACGAGGCGCCCCTCGGCGTCGGTGTTGAGCACTTCGACCGTGGTGCCGTCGAGGGTGCGCAGCACGTCACCCGGGCGCGTCGCGCGACCCGACGGCATGTTGTCGGCGATGCACAGCCAGGCGCTGACCTTGACCGGCAGCTCCATCTCGGCGGCGGCCTTCAGCACGGCGAGGACCGTGGCGGCTCCGCACATGTCGTACTTCATGCCGACCATGGATGCCGGCGGCTTCAGTGACAGCCCACCGGTGTCGAACGTGATGCCCTTGCCGACGAGGGCGACGTGACGCTCGGCGCCGGCCGGCGCGTAGTCGAGGCGCACCATGCGCGGCGGGCGGTCGGATCCCTGCCCGACGCCGAGGATGCCGCCGTAGCCGCCCTCGCGGAGGGCGTTCTCGTCGAGCACCTCGACCTCGACCGGCAGTCCCTTCACGGCCGCGACGGCGGCGTCGGCGAAGTCGGCGGGTCCGAGCCACTCGGCGGGGGTCGTCACGAGGTCCTTCACCAAGGCCACGGCGCCCGAGACGGCGGCAACGGCCGCGACGTCGGCGTCGGACGGGGCGTCAGTGCCCGTGACCGTCACCTGGGTGGCGCGGGGCTTGGCGGACTTCTTCTTGTAGTCGGCGAACCGGTAGCCGCCCAGAGCGGCTCCTTCGGCGAGCGGCCTCCAGGCCGAGGCGACCAGCGACTGCACGGCGACGTGCGCGAAACCGGTGAGCTGTCGCAGCCCCGTTCCCGCGGCATCGCGCAGGGCGGACTCGCCCGGGTCGGTGCCGGCGCCCGCGACGGCGACCGGGGTCGACACACCCGGAACGTGCACGCGCTGGAACGAGCCGGCGGCCCCCGTGAAGCCCACCGCCGACAGCGCGGCGAACAGTCCGGACCAGCCGTCCGGATCGGGTGCTCCTTCCGAAACGGTCGGGACGATCAGGAGGATCGCGTCGGCGTCGGATTCGAGGGAGGGGGCGGAGGTGTACGCCACGGAGGGGAACGGCATGGGATCCATCCTAGGTTCGCCCGTGTTCGCTAGCAGCGGGACGCACCGCCGCCGACGCATTCGCGACCGCTCGTAGAGTGGAAGCATGCCCTCATCCGTCCCGCTGTACGACCGCGCCCCCGCGGCGCCGCCCGTGCCGTCGGGCCTGCCGCTCGTGATCGCTCTCACCGGGTTCACCGATGCAGGCGGAGCCGTGTCTCGTCTCGTGGAGTACTTCCGCGACGACCTCCAGCCGAACCCCGTGTTCGTCTTCGACAACGACGCGCTCCTCGACTACCGGGCGCGTCGGCCGGTCATCACCTTCGTCGAAGACCACCTGACCGACTACCGCCCCGCGCGCCTCGAGCTGTCGCTCGCGCACGACTCGTTGGGGCATCCCTTCCTCTTGCTCGCCGGCTACGAGCCGGACTTCCTGTGGGAGGCCTTCGCCGAGACGGTCCTCGAGCTGTCGGCGGGCCTGCAGGTGTCGTCGGTCAGCTGGGTGCACGCGATCCCCATGCCCGTTCCGCACACGCGCCCCATCGGCACCACCGTCAGCGGCACGCGCCCCGACCTCGCCGAGGCTCACTCCGTCTGGCGTCCGCACACGCAGGTGCCCTCCACCGCCGGACACCTGCTCGAGTACCGCTTCGCCGAGGCGGGCGCCAAGGTCGCCGGCTTCGCTCTTCTCGTTCCGCACTACCTCGGCGACACCGAATACCCCGCCGCCGCCCTGGCTGGTCTCGACAGCCTCACCGTGGCGACCGGCCTCGTCTTCTCCGGAGAAGTGCTGCGCGAAGAGAACCGCGAGTTCATCGCCAAGGTGACCGAGCAGGTCGAGGGCAGCGACGAGCTGACCCGCATGCTCGAGGGACTCGAGGAGCGCTACGACGCCTACATGGCCGGCTCCACCTCGGCCACCCCGATCATCCACACGGGCGACCTGCCCAGCGCAGACGAACTGGCCGCGGAGCTCGAGCGCTTCCTCGCCTCGCGCCCCGGCGACGACGACCGCCGCGGCAAGCTCGGCTGATCCCGGCCGCGACGATCTCGGATGCCGGGGGACTCGGCATCCGCCCGCACCGCTCTCCGCGCGCGGTGTTCGGAAATCCCGGATGCCGCAGGACTCGGCATCCGGCTCGCTCTTCTCCCGCAGCGCTCGGCGGTGTTCCCGGCTTGACCGGGCCGACGGGAATGCGCGGGGGCGCGGAGACGTTGTCTACGCATAGATCCCCGGTCCACGTCAAGTCCCGGTCTGGGGATGTGAGACAATGAAGAACCTGACCCGTTGTCACCCGGTCCAGGAGCCCCGCTCCTCGGCTCGGGACTTGACAAGGGTCTTACTAGTGTCCGAGAACGACCGGCGGCCGTGCAACGTACGTTCCCGGTGAAAGGCGAAACGTGGCAGGCACGACAACCAAGACCCGCTCCCGGAGTGCGAAGGACACCGAGCTCGAGAACTCCGAGGAGACCGTGACGGCGTCGACGACGACGACCGCGAAGAAGGCTCCCGCGAAGAAGGCCCCCGCCAAGGCCAAGGCTGCGCCCGCGAAGGCGAAGACGAAGGCCAAGAAGGACGACGACCTCGAAGACGAAGAGGACGCCGAAGTCGAAGCCGACGTCGACCTCGAAGCCGACGACACCACGGACGCCGACGATTCCGACGACGCGGCCAAGACCGACGCGAAGAAGACCGACGACGACGATGACGACGAGACCCCGGCGGCGCCCGCCGAGGCTCTTCCCACCGGCGCGATCGTCATCTCCTCGAGCGACGAAGACGACGTCCCCGTCTACTCCGCGCAGATCACCGGCGCCACCGCCGACCCGGTCAAGGACTACCTGAAGCAGATCGGCAAGGTCCCGCTCCTGAACGCGGCCGAAGAGGTCGAGCTCGCGATGCGCATCGAGGCCGGTCTGTTCGCCGAAGAGAAGCTGTCGAACATGTCGGCGGCCGAGAAGACGGGCCAGCTCGGACTCGACCTGCAGTGGGTCGCCCGCGACGGTCAGCGCGCCAAGAGCCACCTGCTCGGCGCCAACCTCCGCCTCGTGGTCTCGCTCGCCAAGCGCTACACCGGTCGCGGCATGCAGTTCCTCGACCTCATCCAGGAGGGCAACCTGGGCCTGATCCGTGCGGTCGAGAAGTTCGACTACACCAAGGGCTTCAAGTTCTCGACCTACGCCACCTGGTGGATCCGACAGGCCATCACCCGCGCCATGGCCGACCAGGCCCGCACCATCCGCATCCCGGTGCACATGGTCGAGGTCATCAACAAGCTCGCGCGCGTCCAGCGTCAGATGCTGCAGGACCTCGGTCGCGAACCCACGCCCGAAGAACTCAGCCGCGAGCTCGACATGACCCCCGAGAAGGTCATCGAGGTGCAGAAGTACGGCCGCGAGCCCATCTCGCTGCACACGCCCCTCGGTGAAGACGGAGACAGCGAGTTCGGTGACCTCATCGAGGACACCGAGGCCGTGGTCCCCGCCGACGCGGTGGGCTTCACCATGCTGCAGCGCCAGCTCGAGTCGCTCCTCGACTCGCTCAGCGAGCGCGAGGCCGGCGTGATCCGCATGCGCTTCGGCCTCGGCGACGGTCAGCCCAAGACGCTCGACCAGATCGGCGACACGTTCGGCGTCACGCGCGAGCGCATCCGCCAGATCGAGTCGAAGACCATGGCGAAGCTGCGTCACCCCAGCCGCTCGCAGTCGCTGCGGGACTACCTCGAATGAGCGCGGAGGCCAACGCCGGCAAGGCGCTCACCGTCACCGTCGAGGGCACCTCGTACGCCCGCATTCCGATCCGCACGCGGGTCGTCATGCCGGGCGACGACCTCGACGCGTTCATCCTCGAGTACGCGAAGGATGCCGTGCAGCCGGGCGACCTGCTGTTCGTCACCGAGAAGATCGTCGCGATCACGCAGGGCCGGTCGTTCAAGCTCGACACGATCAAGCCCCGCAAGCTCGCACTCTTCCTGTCGAAGTACGTCACCCGCACGCCCTACGGCATCGGCCTGGGCATGCCCGAGACGATGGAGATGGCGTTGCGCGAGTGCGGAACGCCCCGCATCCTGTTCGCCGCGGCCGTCTCGGCCGTGACCAAGGCGTTCGGACGCAAGGGTGACTTCTACCGCATCGCCGGCGACAAGGCGCGTGCGATCGACGGTCCGACCAAGGGCACGATCCCGCCGTACAACCAGGCCGTCGTGCTCGGACCCGAGCGCCCCCGCGAGGTGGCCGCCCGCCTCAAGTCGCTGCTCGGCGGCGACCTGCAGGTGGCCGTGGTCGACATCAACGACCTGGGTGGCAACATCCTCGGCTCCACGATGGACAAGGCCGGCGAGAAGCGCCTCGTCGCGATCCTCAAGGACAACCCGCTCGGTCAGGGTCACGAGTCGACGCCGCTCGGCATCGTGCGCCACAACTGACAGAACTCGTCGAAAGGCCCGTCCCGTTCTCGGGGCGGGCCTTTCGCGTTCCCGGATGCCGGCAACTCTCCGACCCAGGTGGCTGAGCCTGTCGAAGCCACCGCAATCCGCAGAGCCCCCAACCGAGGTGGCTGAGCCCGTCGAAACCACCGCACCCCACGCCGCACCCCGGACCCTTCGACAAGCTCAGGGACCCTCCCGCGCTACGCAGAAGAGGCCCGCCCCCACGCGGGGGACGGGCCTCTCGGCATCCGGGATCAGAACCCGATGGCGGCCTGGTAGCGCGGCTTGTGTCCGGTGCGGATGCCGGTCACGCTCGGCTTGTTCTCGTACACGCCGGCGCCCCAGTTGCCCTCCACGAGCACGGGGCCGTCGGGGCCGACGACGATGTCCCAGCCGACGTACTGCACCTGCGGAACGATGCGCGCGACCTCGTCGACGAACGCCTTGACCTCGTCGATCATCGGCAGCTGGAAGTCGGCGATGCGCGCGCCCGAGTCGGGGTGCAGCTCGTGCACGTGGCCGTGCGAGTCGTAGCCGGCGCCGAGGGCGTGGCCGTTCTCGTCGAGCATCGTGTAGAAGCCGCCGAAGGTCATCTGGTCGCTGACCGCGCCGCGGCCGAACTTCTGCGCCATGGCGAGGATGTGGGTCTTCTGTCCGTCGAAGAACGCGGTGACGCGAGTGGTGTTGACGGTTCCGGGGCAGACGGCCGCGAGATCGTCGTGCTGGCGGATGACCTCTTCGACGAGGATCTCGCCGCGCTCGAGCAGTCCGCGGTGGAAGGCGCTCCAGTCCTCGACCTCGGTCGCGTGGTAGCGGTGCACGCCGGTGCCGGCCTGACCGACCGGCTCCTTCGTGACGATGGTGCCGAGGCGCTCGGTGAAGGCGCGCAGGTCGTCGGCGTTGCCGGCATCCACCACCATCCACTCGCGGCGCAGGAACTCGCTGAACTTCCGGTCGAACTCGACCTTGTCCTGGAACAGGCCGCGGTAGTCGGGGTGGTCGTACTTCTGCGAGATCTGGTTCGACACCGGGTGCGTCATGTACGTGGAGCGCTCGGCGGGGGTGAGGATCGCGAAGTCGTAGTCGATGTAGTCCTGGAAGCCGACGTTCTTCACACCGGCCTGGTAGAGCATGTCGGCGACGACGAGCGGCAGGGCCTTGCCGTGCTGGCTCGAGGCCTCTTTGGCTCGTTCGACGACCGAGCCGACATCGATGCGGCGGGCGCGTCCGGCGAGGTAGCGGAGGCGCGTGACGGGGGAGAAACCCTTGTGAGGCATGAGGCTCCGGGGTCGGGGATCACGGACCTCGTTAGTCTAGAGGGGTGACCTCCACGCTCCCTGCCCGCTTGCCCGAGGCCGGGGGAGTGGCACCCGTGGCCCTCGTCTCCGAGTCCGCCCTGCGCCGCAACGCGCCCCTCGCCCTCGCCGCCGGCATCGCGACCGGCGGCGACGACGTGCTCGCCGCCGACGCGTGGGGGCACGGCGCCGAGTGGGTGCGTTCGGTGCTGGAGGATCTCGGAATGGATGCCGCCCCTCTCGACGCCGCGGTCCTGTTCGGCATGCCCGGCTCGCACGCGCAGCCCGTTCTGTCGCTGCGCGGGCGCGCGCTGGGCACCAAGCCGCTGCTGCGCGGAGAGGGCGTCTCGTACGGCTACACGCATCGCGCGCCCCACGACACCACCGTGGCCCTCGTCACCGGCGGCTACGCCCAGGGCGTGGTGCGCTCTCTCGGCAACGCCGCCACCGTCGCGATCGGCGGGCGTCGGCACCGCATCGTCGGGCGCGTCGCGATGGACGTCTGCGTGGTCGACGTCGAGGAGGCGACGGTCGAGCGCGGGGCCGAGGTCGTCTTCTTCGGCGACCCGGCCGACGGGCATCCTTCGCTCGAGGAGTGGACGGATGCCACGGGCCTGGGCGCCGCGGAGATCGTCGCCGTCGTCGGCGTCCGCGCTGATCGGCGGGTGACCGCGTGAGCGCCGTCTACCGCGTCGACCTCGACGCCTTCGCCCGCAACCTCCGTCGCGTGCGCGAGGCCGTGGCACCCGCGGCGCACATGCTCGTCGTGAAAGACGACGCCTACGCGCATGGGCTGGAGCCGATCGTGACGCGCGCCGTCGCGGAGGGCGTCCGCTGGATCGGCGCCTTCGACGTGGTCACGGGGGCCGCTGTCCGGCGCATCGCCGGGCCCGACGTGCGGATCTTCGTGTGGCTGATCGGCGGAGCCGACGATCTCGCGGCGGGCATCGCGGCCGACCTCGATCTCGGCATCGGCGACGAAGCGCTCCTCGACGACCTGTCCCGGCTCGAGGCCGATCGGCCTGCCCGCGTGCACCTCAAGATCGACACGGGCCTGCACCGCAACGGCATCCGTCCGGAACGGTGGGAGGCCGCTCTCGCGCGGACCGCGGAGCTGGTCACGGCGGGGCGCGTCGCGTTCGAGGGCATCTGGTCGCACATCTCCGAGGCCTCGGATGCCGATGACGACGACGCCCGGGCGCTGTTCCTGGCGGCGCGCGAGACGGCCCGCGCGGCCGGGCTCGATCCGCGTTTCTCGCACCTGGCCGCCAGCGCGGCCGGTTTCGCGAGAGGCGAGTTCCGCGAAGACCTCGTGCGCGTCGGCGCGTTCTCGTACGGCATCCGTCCCGCCGGAGGCCCGGGGGAGCAGGAGCTCGGCATCGAGCCGATCGCCACGCTGTCGGCCACCGTGACCTCGGTGGACGCCGCGGGCGTGCACCTCGACGTGGGGAGCCTGCACGGGCTGCCCAGCGCCCTGGGCGCGCGCTTCGACGTGCTCACCCCCGAGGGACCGCGACGGGTCGAGGCGATCGCACCGACCGAGACCGTACTCGCACCGTGGACCGGCGCTCAGCCGGGAGACGAGATCGCTGTGTTCGGCCCCGCGGCCCTGCAGAGCGCGACCGACCTCGCCGAACTCATCGACACCATCGGTGAGGAGATCGCGCTCCGCGTATCGCCGACCGTTGCGCGCACCTACGTCTCGAACGCTGCCTGAAACGCGGAACGGGCCCCGAAGCACTCGATCGAGTGCACGGGGCCCGTTCCGACGTGATGGTCTCAGTCGGCGGCGTTGAGACGAGCCGTCTCGTCGTGCCACGAGGTGGCGATGCTACGGAGCTTCTCTTCGTACTTGCGGCCGTGGTGTGCGCAGAACAGCAGCTCGCTGCCGTTCACCTCGGCGGCGATGTAGGCCTGCGCGCCGCAGGAGTCGCAGCGATCCGCCGCCGTCAGGCGGTGATCGAGGACGGCTGACGCTTCGGGTGCAGTCGTGGTGGTCATGTCGGGTGCCCTCCTCAGGTGGTCGTGGGCGAGTCTCCATATACAACCACGCGGATGTTTCCCTTATGCCGCGGCTTGATCACATTTCGCTGTGCGCGTACGGTGACCCGACCTCGCTGTGTGTCTGGCAGGCGATGTCGGTACCCCCGATTACGCTGGGAGATCGTGACGTCCGAGTACTCCGCCCATCATCTGCAGGTCCTCGAGGGCCTCGAAGCCGTGCGCAAGCGCCCGGGCATGTACATCGGGTCCACCGACTCGCGTGGTCTCATGCACTGCCTCTGGGAGATCATCGACAACTCCGTCGACGAAGCCCTCGGCGGCCACGGGTCCCGCATCGACATCGTGCTTCACGCCGACGGCAGTGTCGAGGTGCGCGACCGCGCCCGCGGCATCCCGGTCGACGTCGAGCCCCGCACCGGCCTCACGGGTGTCGAGGTCGTCTTCACCAAGCTGCACGCCGGCGGCAAGTTCGGCGGCGGCTCGTACGCGGCATCCGGTGGTCTGCACGGCGTCGGCGCCTCCGTCGTCAACGCGCTGTCGGAGCGCCTCGACGTCGAGGTCGACCGCGGCGGCAAGACCTACGCGATGTCGTTCCACCGCGGCGAGCCCGGACAGTTCGCGGGTGACACCCCCGACTCGACCTTCACGCCCTTCGAGCGCAGCAGTGAGCTGCGCGTGATCGGCAAGGCGCCCCGCGGGGTCACCGGCACGCGCATCCGCTACTGGGCCGACCGGCAGATCTTCACGAAAGACGCCGCCTTCGGCCTCGACGAGCTCGTGCAGCGCGTGCGCCAGACGGCGTTCCTCGTGCCGGGCCTCGAGATCGTCGTGCAAGACGAGCGCACCGAGGAGCGCGTCGAGACGAGCTATCGCTTCGACGGCGGCATCTCGGAGTTCGCGGAGTTCCTCGCGCCCGACGCCGCGGTCACCGACACCTGGCGGCTCAGCGGTACCGGCACGTTCACCGAGACCGTGCCGGTGCTGCAGCCCGGCGGATCGATGATCCCCACCGAGGTCGAGCGCGAGTGCGAGGTCGACATCGCGGTGCGCTGGGGCACCGGCTACGACACCACGACCCGCTCGTTCGTGAACATCATCGCCACGCCCAAGGGCGGCACGCACCAGCAGGGCTTCGAGCAGGGGCTCATGAAGGTGCTGCGCGCGCAGGTCGAGCAGAACGCCCGCAAGCTCAAGGTCGGCAACGACAAGATCGAGAAAGACGATCTGATGGCCGGCCTCACGGCCGTCATGACCGTGCGCCTGCCGGAGCCGCAGTTCGAGGGTCAGACCAAAGAGATCCTCGGCACGCCCGCGGTGCGACAGATCGTGGCATCCGTCGTGCAGAAGGAGCTCGCGGCGCGCTTCGCCTCGCCCAAGCGCGACGACAAGGCGCAGACCGCGCAGCTGCTCGAGAAGATCGTCTCCGAAATGAAGGCCCGCATCTCGGCGCGCACCCACAAAGAGACGCAGCGGCGCAAGAACGCCCTCGAGTCGTCGTCGCTGCCGGCCAAGCTCGTCGACTGCCGCTCCAACGACGTCAACGACTCCGAGCTGTTCATCGTCGAGGGCGACTCCGCCCTCGGAACGGCCAAGCTCGCGCGCAACAGCGAGTACCAGGCGCTGCTGCCCATCCGCGGCAAGATCCTCAACACGCAGAAGGCCTCGATCAGCGACATGCTGTCGAACGCCGAGTGCGCCTCGATCATCCAGGTGATCGGTGCCGGCTCCGGCCGCTCGTTCGATCTCGACGCCGCCCGCTACGGCAAGATCATCCTGATGAGCGACGCCGACGTCGACGGTGCGCACATCCGCACGCTGCTGCTGACGCTGTTCTTCCGGTACATGCGGCCGCTGGTCGAAGAGGGGCGCGTCTTCGCCGCCGTGCCGCCCCTGCACCGCGTGATCGTCATGAACCCGGGCTCCAAGCCCAACGAGACGATCTACACCTACAGCGAGCAGGAGCTGCACGCCCTGCTCGCCAAGCTCAAGCGCGGCAACAAGCGCTGGCAGGAGCCGATCCAGCGATACAAGGGTCTGGGCGAGATGGATGCCGACCAGCTCGCGACCACGACCATGGACCGCGCCGGCCGCATGTTGCGCCGCGTGCGCGTGCAGGACATGGAGGCCGCGGCATCCGTGTTCGATCTGCTCATGGGCAGCGACGTCGCCCCGCGCCGCGAGTTCATCATCGACTCCAGCGACCGCCTGGCGCGCGAGCGCATCGACGTCTGAGCCGAACGGCCGGTGGGGCCATCACGGCCCACCCCTGCACAACCGCGGATGCCGCGGCCGACACGCCGCGCGCCGCCCGGCCCCGCCGGCGCGCCGCCCGAACCTCCCGCCGTTGCGCACACCGGGGCCTCGCCGCCCCATCCGTGCACAACCCGCGGGAGTTTCGGCCGACACGCCGCGCGCGGCTCGGCCCCGCCGGCGCGCCGTCCGAAACTCCCGCCGTTGCGCACGCCCCAGGGCGCACACCGGCGACGGCAGGTCAGCGGACGACGGTGCCGATCGCGCCGACGACGGCGTCGAGGGGCTGACCTGAGGCGTCGCGCTTGGCGCCGGCATCCGGCAGCGCTCGCACGGAGCCGTCGGGGCCGACCGCGCGCGGGTCGGTTCCGACCCACGCCAGCACGAGGGCGTCTTCGCCGCGCAGGAGGCGCTGAGCGCGCACTCCGCCGGTGGCGCGCCCCTTGGCGGGGAACTCCGTGAAGGCGGACACCTTGGCGCTTCCGGCATCGGTGCCCGGCAGCGCGGCCGACGAGCCGGCGACGGTCACCACCACCGCGTCGAAGGCCGAGGCCCCGACGACGGCGAAGTCGATCACCCGCGCGCCGTCGGAGAGGCGGATGCCGGCCATGCCGCCCGCCGATCGTCCTTGGGGTCGCACGGAGGAGGCCTCGAAGCGCAGCAGCTGCGCATCGCTCGCGATGAACACGAGCTCGGCGTTGTCGCCGGCGGGAGCGGCGCCCACGACCCGGTCGCCGTCACGCAGCGAGATGATCTCGATCTCGTCCTTCGTGCCGAGCTCGGTCGCCGCGACCCGCTTGACGACGCCCTGCTCCGTGCCGAGCGCGATCGTGGGGGAGTCGACCAGGGGCACGAGGGCTACGACCTTCTCTCCCTTCGCGAGCGCGAGGTACTGCTCGACCTTCGTGCCCGCGGCGACCTGCACCGAGTTGGCGGGGACGGACGGCAGATCGACCGGCGAGAAGCGCACCAGACGCCCGGCGGAGGTCACCGCCCCGATGTCGCCGCGCGTGGTCGTGTCGACCGACGAGCGTATCGCGTCGTGCTTCGACCGGCGCGCGGGCGGCACCACACCGCCGGCGGGGGCGTCGGCGACGAGCTCGGCGCGCACCATGCGGCCGGTGGCCGAGAGGTAGACGCGGCACGGGGCGTCGGCGATCTGCAGGTCGGCGGCGGCGGCCGCGGCCCTCGCCGAACGGGGCTGCACGGGTCCGCCGTTGAGCAGCATCGTGCGGCGCGGGGTGCCGTAGGCCTCGGCCGCGGCATCCAGTTCTTTCGCCACCTGCTGGCGCAGCAGCGTCTCGCTGCCCAGCAACTCGACCAGCTGCGCGATCTCGGCGTTCAACTGGTCGCGCTCGGCCTCGAGTTCGATGCGCGAGAACTTCGTGAGGCGGCGCAGCCGCAGCTCGAGGATGTACTCGGCCTGCGGGTGCGAGAGGTCGAAGACCTCCTGCAGGCGCGTGCGCGCTTCTTCGCTGTCATCGGACGAACGGATGACCTGGATGACCTCGTCGATGTCGAGGATCGCGATGAGCAGGCCCTCGACGAGGTGAAGTCGCTCGCGCTTGCGGGCGAGGCGGTACTCGCTTCGGCGGGTGACCACGCGGATGCGGTGATCGATGTAGACCTGCAGCATCTCGCGCAGGCCCAGGGTCTGCGGCTGACCGTCGACGAGGGCGACGTTGTTGATGCCGAAGGAGTCCTCGAGCGGCGTGAGGCGGTAGAGCTGCTCGAGCACGGCCTTGGGGTCGAAGCCGGTCTTGATGCCGATCACCAGGCGCAGGCCGTTGTTGCGGTCGGTGAGGTCGGTGACGTCGGCGATGCCGGTCAGCTTCTTCGCCTGCACGGCGTCTTTGATCTTCTCGATCACGCGCTCGGGGCCGACGAGGTAGGGCAGTTCGGTGATGACGATGCCGGTGCGGCGCGGACCGAGCGACTCGATCGAGGCCTTCGCGCGGGTGCGGAACGTGCCGCGACCGTTCGTGTACGCGTCTTTGATGCCGTCGAGACCCACGATGATGCCGCCCGAGGGCAGGTCGGGGCCGGGCACGAGCTCCATGAGCTCTTCGACGGTGGCATCCGGATGCTGCAGCAGGTGGATCGCGGCGGCGACGACCTCGATGAGGTTGTGCGGCGCCATGTTCGTCGCCATACCGACCGCGATGCCCGTCGCACCGTTGACCAGCAGGTTGGGGAAGGCGGCCGGGAGCACCTCGGGCTGCTGGAACTGACCGTCGTAGTTCGGGATGAAGTCGACGACGTCTTCGTCGAGGTTCTCGGTCAGCGCCATCGCCGGGGGAGCGAGGCGCGCCTCGGTGTAACGGGGCGCAGCGGGACCGTCGTCGAGCGAGCCGAAGTTGCCGTGGCCGTCGACGAGGGGCACCCGCAGCGAGAAGTACTGGGCCAGGCGCACGAGGGCGTCGTAGATGGGGGCGTCGCCGTGGGGGTGGAGCTTTCCCATCACCTCGCCGACGACGCGGGCGCTCTTGACGTGCCCGCGGTCGGGCCGCAGCCCCATCTCGGCCATCTGGTACAGGATGCGGCGCTGCACCGGCTTGAGTCCGTCGCGGGCGTCGGGGAGGGCCCGCGAGTAGATGACCGAGTAGGCGTACTCGAGGAACGACCCCTGCATCTCGGTCAAGACATCGACGTCTTCGATGCGCTCGACGACGGACGACGTGGCGGAGGAGGAGGAACGGGAATCGGGCATAGGTGCGGCCTCGGGTCGGGCGGGCGTCGCGTCAGGACGGGGATCGGGAGTCGTGTGGAAGACTTGCCGAGATGTCACTCAGCCTACCGGCGGACCCGCCGCGCTCCCGGAGCCTCACCGGTGTGGTGGAGCAGTCGATCGCCGCCCTGACCGGCGAATCGGAGTGGTTCGCCCCCGCGCGCAGTGCCATCGTGTTCCTCATCGACGGCCTCGGCTCGCACAACCTCGCCGCCCGTCGCGGCCACGCGCGCTTCCTCGGCTCGGTCGGGGGTCGGCGCGACGTGGCGCGCACCGTCTTCCCCTCGACCACCGCCGCGGCCCTGTCGAGCCTGCTGACGGGTACCGATCCGGGCGTGCACGGCATCGTCGGCTATCGCGCCCGCGTCCCCGGCACCGATCTGGCACCGAACCAGTTGCACGGGTGGGAGACCGACGGCCTCGACCCGCACACCTGGCAGCGCAGCGAGCCGCTGTTCGCCCGCCACGCCGCCGCGGGGCGACCGAGCTTCGTCGTGTCCCGCCCGTCGTACACCGGCACCGGCTTCACCGAGGCGACGCTGCGCGGGGCGGAGTTCCTCCCCTCCGACGACCTCGACGAGCGCGTGCGCCTCGCGGCCGACCTGGCGGCGCGGCATCCGGGATCGATCACCTATCTGTACGCCCCCGAACTCGACACCGCCGGTCACCGCGACGGGTGGGAATCCGACCGCTGGACCGACACCCTCGAACGGGTGGATGCCGCTGCCCGTCGCCTCGCCGACGGCATCGACGCGCACACGGGCGTGCTGGTCACGGCCGATCACGGCATGGTCGACGTGCCCGCGCACAAGCACGTGCTGCTGCGCGAGGGCGACGCGCTGCTCGACGGTGTCGAGATCGTCGGCGGCGAGCCGCGCATGCTCCACCTGTACACGGCCGAGGGGCGGGCGGATGCCGTGGCCGCGGTCTGGCGCGAGAGCGAGGCCGCGCGGGCCTGGGTCATGACCCGCGACGAGGCGATCGACGCGGGGCTCTTCGGCCGGGTCGACGACGAGGTGCGCCCCCGTATCGGAGACGTGCTCGTGGCCGCGCGCGGCCGATTCGCCTACTACGACGACCGCGAGGCCGACAAGCGACCGCAGCGCATGGTCGGCCAGCACGGATCGCTCACCGACGAGGAGCGCACGGTGCCGCTCCTGCGCCTCGGCGCCTTCGCCTGACGCGAGGCCGAGACGCGGCATCCGGATGCCGTCGAACTGATGTCACGCGCGACATACCGTCGGCGGGCACGACTCGTCCCGCGGGTCGGACGGCCGCTCCGCAGGACGGCGCGGTCTCAGCTCTCGTCGGAGCGGGCGCCGAAGACGATCTCGTCCCACGACGGCATCGACGGACGGCCCTTGGTACGTCGGGCGCCATCCGCCTGCGGGCGCTCGGGCTCCGACGTCTTCTCGTCGGCATCGTCGACGAAGCCCGACTCCGCGGCGTCGAACAGTGCCACCGGCGGGGCCGAGGGACGCGGCTCGGGCTCGACCTCGGCCACACCGGGCAACGGCTCCCGCTGTCCACGGCGGCGGCGCAGGGCCTCGAGCAGATCGGCCGTCTCGGACGAGGCGACCGGGGCGTCGGGGGAGCGCTTGATGGCCGCGGCCTGTACGGCCGGAGCGACGGGGCCCGTGGCCTCGACGCCCGGCTCGTCGTCGATGTCGAGGCGGCGCGGGCCGAAGGCTCCGCTGTCGAAGCGCGAGTCGTCCTTGGTCATGCTGTCGAGGGCACGCAGTCGAGGGATGAGCCCCTCGGGCAGCGAGCCCTGGCGGGACAGCTGGATCGCATCGGCGTTCTGCGGAGACAGGCTGCTGCGGCGCGGGTCGAAGCTCCAGCGGGCGTCGTGATCGATGCCGTTCGCGGTGAACTCGAGCTTGACCATCCAGCCCGTGCCCTCCTTCCAGCTCGTCCAACGCTCGGCCGACGCGCCGGCCTCGGCGAGCTTGGCGCGCACGGCGGCGCCGAAGGTGACGGGGGCGTCGTGCTCGAGGGTGCCGCCCAGCAGCACGGGCACGGCGAGGGCCTGGGCGACGACGTGCTCGCGCTCGGCCAGCACCGGGCCCTCGAAGCGCTCGACGTCTTCGACGCGGGCGTTCAGCAGAGTCGCCACCTCGCGCGCCGACATTCCGGAGCGGATGTGCGCCTGGATCTCGCGGGGGCTCGGCCGGGGGGCACGATCGTCGTCGGCGCGGTCGCGGCGTGCGCGGCGCGCCTCGGCGCGCAGCACATCGTCGATGGCGAGGGCGAATCGCTCGCCCGCCTGCGTCGCCACGACGAGGACGTCATCTTCGGTTCCGATGACTTTGAGCTGTTCCATACGAAACACCCCTCCGATCTGCGGTCAGGGCCCATGCTGACATGCGCGCCCCGTGCTTTCGGGAATATCGCGGGCGCGCCGCGAGTTTCCCGTCTCGCCACGACACGCACGCCCACCGGCAAGCATTTGCTTATCGGGATCGGGTCATGCAAACTATGGCCGCCCGATCGGGCACCCGATAGGGCACAGCACCACGAAATCCGGAAGTAGAGACCTGCACGCATGGCAACCGATTACGACGCACCGCGCAAGACCGAGGACGACAGCGAGTCGATCGAGGCCCTCAAGGAGCGCGTGCCCGACAAGGCGTCGGGGTCGATCGACAACGAGGATGCCGACAACCCCTCGGGCTTCGAACTGCCCGGCGCCGACCTTTCCGACATCGAACTCGATGTCGTCGTCCTGCCCCCGCAGGAAGACGAGTTCACCTGCATGAACTGCTTCCTCGTGAAGCACCGCTCTCAGATCGCCGAAGAGAGCGGCCCCGGCTTCATCTGCCTGGAGTGCGCAGCCTGACCTGAGCGCGCTGGATCGCCGCCACCAGGCGGTCCGGCGTGCGGGTGGACACCACCCACATCGGGGTCGGATCGTCGGGATCGGTCACGGGAACCGTGACGATGCCGTCGATCCCGCCCCGGATCACATGCCACGCCCGATGGTCGAGACCACTCCCACGGGCAGTGCGGGCCTCTTCCGCGACGACGCCGGCGGGAACTCCCAGCAGATCGACGGGAATGTGCGCGCGACCGGCTCGCAATTCTCCGTCGCGCACCTCCACCACGGGTGAGAACGCCAGCAGGGCGGCGACGATCGCGACCGAAACCACCAGCCCGATGAACAGGGCGAGGGTCGTGTCGAGCGGCGAGAAGACGACGGCGGCCATCGGGCCGCAGACGGCGGCTGCCACCAGCGCCCACAACGACGGACTCAGGCGCTCGCGGTACTCGGCTGCGGTGCGGATGCCGCACCTCCTCTTCTGCATTACCCTCGGGGGGTGACCGAAACGGTGGACGTCCCAATTGTCGCATCCGAGCCCCCGGTCTTCGCCCACCCCGGCGACGCCGGAGCCGACCTGACCGCCGCCGAGGCCGTCCGTCTCGAGCCCGGCCGGCGCGCGCTCGTGTCGACCGGCGTGCGCATCGCCCTGCCCGAGGGATACGCCGCGTTCGTGGTTCCGCGTAGCGGCCTGGCCGCCAAGCACGGCATCACCATCGTGAACTCGCCCGGCACCATCGACGCGGGATACCGCGGCGAGATCAAGGTCGCGCTGCTCAACACCGACCTCGACGAGGCCTATGACATCGCGGTCGGAGACCGCATCGCCCAGCTCATCGTGATGCCCGTCCCGCCCGTGCGCTTCGTCCCCGTCGACGAACTCCCCGACAGCGTGCGCGGCGACGGCGGTTTCGGATCGAGCGGATACCAGAGCTTGCAAGGGAGCACCCGATGACCGACGACGAGTCGCAGACCACCACCACCGCCGCAGACGAGGCGGGCAGCGACCTGGCCCCCGCGACCAAGAGCGCGCCGCTCGACCGCGAGAACGCGGGCCCGTTCGACGAGTCCGAGGCCAACCCCGTGCGCCCCTACATCGACCTGGGCGGCATCAAGATCCTGCCGCGAGAGGGACTCAACCTGCGTCTCGAGGTCGAGGAGCAGACCAAGCGCATCGTCGCCGTCGGTCTCGACTACACCGAGTCCACGCTGCAGGTGCAGCCGTTCGCCGCGCCGCGCACGAGCGGCCTCTGGGAGGAAACGCGCGAGCAGATCCGCCAGCAGGTGAAGCAGCAGGGCGGCCGTGTCGAAGAGCGTGAGGGCCCGCTCGGGCCGGAGCTGCTCGCCGAGGTCCCCGTGGCAGGAGCCGACGGCGCGGGCAAGCGCCTCGCGCGCTTCGTCGGTGTGGACGGACCGCGCTGGTTCCTCCGCGGCGTCATCGGGGGAGCGGCGACCAGCGACGTCGAGGCCGCGGCCGCCGTCGAAGACCTCTTCCGCTCGATCGTCGTGGTGCGCGGTTCGTCGCCCATGCCCCCGCGCGATCTCATTCCTCTCCGGATGCCGTCGACCCCCGGCACGGCATGAGCGACGACTCCGTCCGTCCCGGGCGCGAGGACGACCGCGTCCCCCTCGACCCGCCGTCGGCGGCCGACAGCGTGAGTGCGGCGCTCGGCAACGCCGCGCGCCGTGCGGGCCTCGACCCCGCCAAACACTCCAGCACCGGCGCGGCCGTCTGGGCGGCGATGGGCGGGGTGCGCGGCATCCTGGAATCCGTTCTGCCGTCGCTGGCGTTCGTCGTGCTCTTCACGGTCACCATCGACCCCGAGACGCGCCAGGGAAACCTGTGGCTCAGCCTGGGTGTCTCGGTGGGCCTCGCGGTGGTGTTCACCCTCGCGCGCCTCATCGCGAAGTCGCCGCCCAGCGCCGCGATCGGCGGCCTGCTGGCCACGGTCGGCGCCGCCGTGCTGTCGCTGGTGACCGGCCGCGGGCAGGACAACTTCGTGCTCGGTTTCTTCACCAACGGCGCGTACGGCACCGCCTTCCTGGTGTCGGCCCTGGTGGGCTGGCCGTTGATCGGTCTCGCCGCGGGGTACCTGCTGGGCGAGGGCACGCGGTGGCGCGCCGACAAGCGCAAGCGCCGCGCGTACACGTGGCTGTCGATCGCCTGGGCCGCGCTGTTCGCCGCGCGCTTGGCGGTTCAGCTCCCGCTGTATTTCGCGGGCGACGTGACCGCGCTGGGCACCCTGAAGATCGTGATGGGCCTGCCGTTGTTCGCGCCGATGCTCGCCGTGACGTGGCTCGTGGCGCGTGCTCTGCACCCCAGGCGCGAGTCCTGATAATATCTTGACATCAAGATAAATCCGACGCCCCGCGCGGTTAGGTCGACCTTCCTGGTTTCGACCGAGCGGCACGGGGAAGATGGAGAAATGCGGGCCTGAAGCCTGCGCATTCGCCGACGAAGGAGACGATCGTGTCCACGGTTGACAGCTTCGGTGCAAAGAGCACCCTGACGGTCGGCAGCACCGACTACGAAATCTTCCGGGTCGACACGGTCGCCGGTTACGAGAAGCTCCCCTTCAGCCTGAAGGTGCTGCTCGAGAACCTGCTCCGCACCGAAGACGGTGCCAACGTCACCAAGGAGCAGATCCAGGCGCTCGGGTCGTGGGACCCCACGGCCGAGCCCGACACTGAGATCCAGTTCACGCCCGCCCGCGTGGTCATGCAGGACTTCACCGGTGTGCCCTGCATCGTCGACCTCGCCACCATGCGCGAGGCCGTCACCGCCCTCGGCGGCGACCCGAACAAGATCAACCCGCTCTCGCCCGCCGAGATGGTCATCGACCACTCGGTCATCGCCGACCTGTTCGGCAGCGAGAACGCCCTCGAGCGCAACGTCGAGATCGAGTACGAGCGCAATGGCGAGCGGTACCAGTTCCTGCGCTGGGGCCAGACGGCGTTCGACGACTTCAAGGTCGTCCCCCCGGGAACCGGCATCGTGCACCAGGTCAATATCGAGCACCTGGCCAAGGTCGTCTACGACCGCACCGTCGACGGCGTCCTGCGCGCGTACCCCGACACCTGCGTCGGCACCGACTCGCACACCACGATGGTCAACGGCCTGGGCGTGCTCGGCTGGGGCGTCGGCGGCATCGAGGCCGAGGCGGCCATGCTCGGCCAGCCCGTGTCGATGCTCATCCCGCGCGTCGTCGGCTTCAAGCTCAGCGGCGAGATCCCCGCCGGTGTGACCGCGACCGACGTCGTGCTCACCATCACCGACATGCTCCGCACGCACGGCGTGGTCGGCAAGTTCGTCGAGTTCTACGGCGAGGGCGTCGCCTCGGTGCCGCTGGCCAACCGCGCCACCATCGGCAACATGAGCCCCGAGTTCGGTTCGACCGCCGCGATGTTCCCCATCGACGACGTCACGATCGACTACCTGCGCCTGACCGGCCGCGACGAGCAGACCATCGCGCTCGTCGAGGCGTACGCCAAGGAGCAGAAGCTCTGGCACGACCCCGACCGCGAGCTGGCCTTCAGCGAGTTCATGGAGCTCGACCTGTCGACGGTCGTCCCCTCGATCGCCGGCCCGAAGCGCCCCCAGGACCGCATCCTGCTGTCCGACGCCAAGTCGCAGTTCGAGAAGGACATCCTCAACTACGCCGACACCTCGATCTCCGACTCGATCGTCGACCTCGAGGTCGACGGCACGTTCCCGGCATCCGACCCGGGTTCAGTCCCGGGCGAAGAGCACGAAGACGTCACCGACAGCGACGTGCTCATCTCGTCGGGCCACCCGGTCAACGCCTCGAAGCCCGTCAAGGTCACCACGCCCGACGGACAGTCGTACCTCCTCGACAACGGTGCTGTCACGCTCGCGGCCATCACCTCGTGCACGAACACCTCGAACCCCTCGGTCATGATCGCGGCGGGCCTGCTCGCCAAGAACGCCGTCGACAAGGGCCTCAAGCGCAAGCCGTGGGTCAAGACGACGCTCGGACCGGGCTCGAAGGTCGTCACCGACTACTACGAGAAGTCCGGCCTCGACAAGGCGCTCGAGGGTCTCGACTTCTACACCGTCGGCTACGGCTGCACGATCTGCATCGGCAACTCGGGACCCCTCATCGAAGAGGTCTCCGAGGCCGTCAACGAGAACGACCTCGCCGTCACGGCCGTCCTCTCGGGCAACCGCAACTTCGAGGGCCGCATCAGCCCCGACGTGAAGATGAACTACCTGGCCTCGCCGCCCCTCGTGGTCGCGTACGCCCTCGCCGGCTCGATGAACTTCGACTTCGAGACCGACGCCCTGGGCAAGGACCAGAACGGCAACGACGTCTTCCTGAAGGACATCTGGCCCGCTCCCGACCAGGTGCAGACGATCATCGACGCGTCGATCTCGCGCGAGCAGTTCATCCAGCAGTACGCCACGGTCTTCGAGGGCGACGAGCGCTGGAAGAACCTGCCCACCCCGACCGGCCCGATCTTCGAGTGGGATGCCGACTCCACGTACGTCCGCAAGGCTCCGTACTTCGAGGGCATGACCATGCAGCCCGACCCGGTGCGCGACATCACCGGTGCGCGCGTCATGGCGACCCTGGGCGACTCGGTCACCACCGACCACATCAGCCCGGCCGGCAACATCAAGGCGGGCACCCCCGCCGCGCAGTACCTGATGGAGCACGGCGTCGCGCAGAAGGACTTCAACTCCTACGGCTCGCGTCGTGGAAACCACGAGGTCATGATCCGCGGCACCTTCGCCAACATCCGCCTGAAGAACGAGATGGTCGCCGCCGTCAACGACGGTCAGGTCATCGAGGGCAGCTGGACCCGCGACTTCACGCAGGAGGGCGGCCCGCAGACGTACATCTACGACGCGAGCCAGAACTACCAGGCGCAGGAGACCCCGCTGGTCATCTTCGGCGGCAAGGAGTACGGCTCAGGCTCGTCGCGCGACTGGGCGGCCAAGGGCACCAAGCTCCTCGGCGTGAAGGCGGTCATCACCGAGAGCTTCGAGCGCATCCACCGCTCGAACCTCATCGGCATGGGCGTCGTGCCGCTGCAGTTCCCCGCCGGCGAGAGCTGGAAGTCGCTGGGCCTCGACGGCACCGAGATCATCTCGATCGAGGGCCTCGAGCAGCTCAACGAGGGAGTGACCCCGAAGACCGTGAAGGTCACCGCCGAGCCGAGCGAATTCTCGCCCGAGGGCAAGCAGACCATCACGTTCGACGCCGTGGTCCGCATCGACACCCCCGGTGAGGCCGACTACTACCGCAACGGCGGCATCCTGCAGTACGTGCTGCGTTCGCTGGTCTGATCCCCGCACGACGGTGCCCCGGGAGCCTCGAGCTCCCGGGGCACCGTCATTCGCGCAGAGAGTACACGGCGTCCGAACGCAAGCCGTTGCCGGGCCCGCCGCAGCCCCGGAGACTAGAATCGACCCGTACGCGCGCCCCCGCGCGCACCGCACGAGAGGAGTCGTATGGCTCTCCTACCCGGTATCCATGGACCGCGCGACCTCGACGCGCTGAACCCCGACCAGCTGCGTGAGTTGGCCGCCGAGGTCCGGTCCTTCCTCGTCGAGAACGTCGCCCGCACCGGCGGGCACCTCGGTCCGAACCTGGGCGTCGTCGAGTTGACGATCGCCTTGCACAAGGTCTTCGACTCGCCCTCCGACCCGATCATCTTCGACACGGGACACCAGTCGTACGTGCACAAGATGCTCACCGGGCGCCAGGACTTCTCGCTGCTGCGCTCGCGCGGCGGCCTCGCCGGCTACCCGCAGCGCTCCGAGAGCGAGCACGATGTCGTGGAGTCGTCGCACGCCTCCAGCTCCCTCAGCTGGGCCGACGGCGTCTCGCGCGCCTTCAGCCGCACCGGTCGCCGTGACCGTCACGTCGTCGCCGTCGTCGGTGACGGCGCTCTGACGGGCGGCATGACCTGGGAAGCACTGAACAACATCAGCGACGACAACGACCGCAACCTCGTCATCGTCGTCAACGACAACGGTCGCTCGTACGCCCCGACGATCGGCGGCATGGCGCGCTACCTCAACCGCGTGCGCACCAACGAGGCGTACCGCACCCTGCACCGCGGATCGGACACTCTGTTCCGTCGCCTCGGGCCCGCCGCCCGCGCCGTGTACCGCGGCGTCCGCGGCGGCACGCACGGCTTCCTGTCGCGCTTCACGAACAACGAGGCGCTCTACAGCAACCTCGACATCAAGTACCTCGGACCCATCGACGGTCACGATTTCGAGTCGCTCATCGAAACGCTCGAGTTGGCCAAGTCGTACGGCGCCCCGGTCATCGTGCACGCCATCACCGACAAGGGCAGCGGCTACGCCCCGGCGATGAGCGACGAGGCCGACCAGTTCCACGCGGTGGGCAAGATCGACCCGATCACGGGCGAGGCCCTCGGCTCGGGCGGCGGTCTGCAGTGGACCGACGTCTTCGCCGAAGAGCTGGTGAAGGTCGGCTCCGAGCGCAAGGAGATCATCGCGATGACCGCGGCGATGCTCCGCCCCACCGGTCTGCAGCAGTTCGCCGAGCGCTTCCCCGAGCGCGTGTACGACGTGGGCATCGCCGAGCAGCACGCCGTGGCATCCGCCGCCGGTCTCGCCTTCGGCGGCCTGCATCCCGTCGTGGCGATCTACGCGACGTTCATGAACCGCGCGTTCGACCAGGTCATGATGGACGTCGCCCTCCACAAGGCCGGCGTCACGTTCGTGCTAGACCGCGCCGGGGTCACCGGCCCCGACGGTCCGAGCCACCACGGCATTTGGGACCTCGCGATGCTGCAGCTGGTCCCCGGCATCCGTATCGCCGCCCCGCGCGACGCCGCGCGCCTGCGCGAGGTCTTCCGTGAGGCGACCGCGGTCGAAGACGCGCCCACCGTGGTGCGCTACCCCAAGGGCAAGGTCAACGACGACGTCGAGGCCGTCGAACGCCTCCACGACGGCGTCGACGTGCTGAGCCGCGGCTCGGGCGAAGACGTGCTGCTGGTCGGCATCGGCCCGATGGTGCACCTCGCCCTCGAGGTCGCCGAACGGCTGAAGGCGCAGGGGATCGGGGCCACGGTCATCGACCCGCGCTGGGCGATCCCCGTGCAGCCCTCGATCGTCGAGCTGGCGCGCGAGCACCGCCTGGTGATCACGATCGAAGACGGCATCCGCGTCGGCGGCGTCGGCACGCGTGTGCGGCAGGTTCTGCGCGAGGCGGGCGTCGACACGGCCGTCGACGAGCTCGGCATCCCCGACGAGTTCATCGACCACGCCACGCGCGAGCAGATCCTCGACGATGCAGGCCTGACGGCATCGAAGATCGCCCACGACGTGGTCGCGCAGGTGCTCGGCACGCGCATCCCCATGGCGCGTCAGACCCCGACCGGCTCGATCCCCACGATCGAGCAGTGGGAGAAGTCGCGCCCGTAGGCCCTCGATCGACGCGGAACGGGCCGGGATGCCGACATCCCGGCCTGTTTCACGTCTCGGGCCCCACATCGCGGCGTCACGAGAACAGGCGATGCACCGGGAACAGGCAGTACTCGCCGCAAACGCCCTGTTCTCGTCGCGCCGCCTGTTCCGATGACCGGCCGGCGGGCGAGCCCCCGCCCTCACGAGAACAGGGCGATGCATCGAAAACAGGACGAAACCGCGGCGAACGCCCTGTTCTCGTCGCGCCGCCTGTTCTGGTGACGCCGCACGACCCGCACGAACGACGGCGGCGCCGCCCCCTCGGGGACGGCGCCGCTGTCGTCTTCGGGGTCAGGCCCCGATGCCGCGGATGGGCGGGTGGTGGAACGTGTCGCCGAAGGCGCGCTCCGATGCCCCCTCGCGGTCGAGGTAGGGCGAGGCCCCACCGTCGATGAAGGGCCAGCCGGCACCGAGGATGAGGCACAGGTCGATGTCCTGCACCTCGGGAACCACGCCCTCGTCGAGCATGATCTTGATCTCCTGGGCGAGGCCGTCCTGCACGCGGGCGAGGATCGTCTCGGGTGCGACGGGCGTCTTGCCGGTGGCGAGCACCTTCTGCGCGGCCTTGGTCCAGCCGGTCACCCGGCCCCCCTTGTCCTTCTCGACGACCTCGGGCAGAGCCGCAAGCTCGTGGAAGTTCTCCGACGAGAAGAACCGGTCGGGGAACGCGTGCGCCATCGTGTCCTGCACGTGGGCGGCGACCTTCCAGCCGACCAGGTCGATGAGCTGGAACGGCCCCATCGGCAGACCGAGGGGCGCGAACGCCTTCTCCACCACCGTGATCGGTGTTCCCTCGTAGACCGCGCGAGCGGCCTCTCCCATGACCTTGGCGAGCAGGCGGTTCACGACGAACCCGGGCGCGTCCGCCGTGAGCACAGCATTCTTGCCGAGTCCCTTCGCCACGACAAAGGCGGTGGAGAGGGCGGCGTCGGATGTGGCGTCCGTCTTCACGACCTCGATGAGCGGCATGACCGCGACGGGGTTGAAGAAGTGGAAGCCGACCAGGCGCTCCGGGTTCTGCAGCACCGAGCCGATCTCGGCGACCGAGAGCGACGAGGTGTTCGTGGCGAGGATCGCGTCGTCGGCGACGATCTTCTCGATGGCTGAGAAGACCTCCTGCTTGACGCCCACCTCTTCGAACACGGCCTCGATGACGAAGTCGCAGTCGGCGAACTCCGACCGGTCGGTCGTGCCGTGCACGAGCGCACGCAGCTGGTTGGCCGTGTCGCCGTCCAGGCGGCCCTTGGCCTCGAGCTTGCCGATCTCGTCTCGAATGGATGCCACGCCCTTGTCGACCCGACCCTGATCGAGGTCGGTGATGATCACGGGCACCCGCAGCTTGCGCACGAACAGCAGCGCGAACTGCGAGGCCATGAGGCCCGCGCCGATGACGCCGACCTTGGTGACCTTCTTCGCGAGCGCCTTGTCGGGGGCCCCGACCGGACGCTTGGCGCGCTTCTGGACGAGATCGAAGGCGTACATGGATGCCGCGAACTGGTCGCCCGTGATGAGCTCGGCCAGCGCCTCGTCTTCGCGCGCGAAGCCCTCGGCCTTCGTGCCGCTCTTCGCCTTGTCGAGCAGGTCGAGCGCAACGTAGGGGGAGCGGGGCACGGTGCCGATCTTCGACTCGAGCATGCCGCGGGCCATCTTGATCGCGATGGGCCACTTCGTCAGACGCTCGAGCTTGCCCGGCTCGTTCTTGCGTTCCACGCGAACGCGCCCGGTGAGCACGCCGTCGGCCCACCGCAGCGAGTCCTCGAGGTAGCTGGCCGCCGGGAAGATGGCATCCATGATCCCGAGATCGAAGGCCTGCTGGGGCTTGAGCATGCGGTTCTGTTTGAGCGGGTTCGAGATGACGACCTCGAGCGCGTTCTCGATGCCGATGAGGTTCGGCAGCAGGTAGGCACCGCCCCAGCCGGGGATGATGCCGAGGAACACCTCGGGCAGGGCGACCGCCGCGGCCGACGAGTCGACCGTGCGGTAGGTCGAGTTCAACGCGATCTCGAGACCGCCGCCGAGGGCGAGGCCGTTCACGAACGCGAACGAGGGCACGCCGAGGTCCGACAGCGACCCGATCACCTGGTGACCGCGCTGCGCGATGAGGCGGGCGACCTCTTTCGAGGGCAGCTTCGCCACGTCGGACAGGTCGGCACCCGCCGCGAGGATGTACTGCTTGCCGGTGATCGCGACCGCGTGGATCTCGCCCCTCACGGCACGCCCCTTGAGCGTCTCGAGCGTCTGCCCGAGCTCGGCGAGGGTCGCGGGTCCGAGCGTGTTGGGCCGGGTGTGGTCGCGCCCGTTGTCGAGCGTGATCAGCGCCAGCACGTTGCCCGAGGGGAGCCGCACGTCGCGGACGGGGGAGTGGGTCACCACCTCGTCGCCGGTGAGGGCATCGAGGGGCGAGAAGTCGATCGAGGTGTAGTCGGTCACTTGCGCTTCTTCTTTCCGTCGAAGAACGGGTTCTCCCAGATGACCGAGCCGCCCTGGCCGAGGCCCACGCACATGGCGGTGAGGCCGTAGCGCACGTCGGGTCGTTCGGCGAACTGCGCGGCCAGCTGGATCATGAGACGCACTCCGGATGCCGCGAGCGGGTGTCCCAGGGCGATGGCACCGCCCCACGGGTTCACGCGCGGGTCGTCGTCGGCGATGCCGAAGTGATCGAGCAGCGAGATCACCTGGATGGCGAAGGCCTCGTTGAGCTCGAACAGGCCGATGTCGTCGATCGTGAGCCCGGCCTTCTTAAGGGCCTTCTCGGTCGAGGGGATCGGTCCGATGCCCATGATCTCGGGCTCGACGCCCGCGAACGCGAACGAGACCATGCGCATCTTGGGCGCGAGGCCGAACTCCTTCACGGCGCCGGCGCCCGCGAGCAGGCTGATGGTCGCGCCGTCGGTGAGGGGCGACGACGTACCGGCCGTGACCCGCCCGTGCGGGCGGAAGGGCGTCTTGAGCGTCGCGAGGCCCTCGACGGTGGTCTCGGGTCGACGACCCTCGTCCTCCGTGGCGAGGCCCCAGGCGCCCTCGGCGTCCTTGACGGCGACCGAGACCAGGTCGGGCTGGATCTTGCCCGCCTCGTAGGCGGCCTGCACCTTGTGCTGGCTGGCGGCGCCGAAGCGGTCGGCACGCTCCTTCGTGAGGTGCGGGAAGCGGTCGTGGATGCGCTCGGCGGTGACGCCCATGTTGAGCGCGCCCGGGTCGACGAGCTTCTCGGCCACGAAGCGCGGGTTGGGGTCGACGTTGCCGCCGATGGGGTGGCGGCCCATGTGCTCGACGCCGCCGGCGAGGGCGAGGTCGTACATGCCGACGCCGATCGAGGCGCCCATCGTGGTGACGCTCGTCATGGCGCCGGCGCACATGCGCTCGATCGCCAGGCCCGGCACGGTCATCGGCAGACCCGCGAGGATCGCCGCCGTACGCCCGAGGGTCAGTCCCTGGTCACCGGTCTGCGAGGTCGCGGCGATCGCCACGTCGTCGATCCGGTCCTTGGGCACGTCACCGTTGCGTTCCATCAACCCGATGATCGCCTTGACCACGAGGTCGTCGGCGCGGGTGTTCCAGTACATGCCTTCGCCGGCGCGCCCGAAGGGGGTGCGCATTCCGTCGACGAAGAAGACGTCCGTCATCTCGGCCACTCTGCCTCCATAGTTTGGGATGACTCCAGCCTAGGAAGACCGATCAGGTGAGAGGAATCGGTTGTCCGAACCTACGAATCCGCGCCGGAGGGCTCGTCGACGTCGTTGACGGAATCTACAAAGCTATCGACGATCACCTGTGCGGTCTGCTCAATCTGCCACGGGCGGGCACCGAGCTCGGCGAGAGCCGCACCGACGGCCTCAACCGTCAACTCCGCGGGCGGCGCCCACGCCACGCGGCGCAGCGTCTCGGGGGTGAGCAGGTTCTCGGTCGGCATCCGGAGCTCTTCCGCCCGCGCCTCCACTGCCGGTCGCGCCGCCTTCAACCGCTGGTCGGCATCGGGGTTGCGATCGACCCAGGCGCGGGGCGGGGGGAGCGTGTCGCTGGGCACGCGGTCGGGCGGCAGATCGGTCGCCTCGCGACCGGCCACGATCGCGTTCCACCAGCGGTCCAGCTGCGTGCGGCTCGCGCGGCCGTTGAATTCCTTGACGCCGGCGAGGGCCTGCTTGGTGGCGGGGTCGGCCATCACGGCGGCGACCAGAGCGCGGTCGGGCACGAGGCGGCCGGGGGCGACGTCCTGCTCGCGGGCGTAGTCCTCGCGCGCCTGCCAGAGCGAACGGGCGACGGCGAGCGACCGGCGACCGCGCACGCTGTGCAGACCGCTGAGGCGGCGCCACGGGTCGTCGCGCGGCGGCTTGGGTTCGCGATCGAGCACGGCCTGGAACTCCTGGCGCGCGATCTCGGTCTTGCCCTGCTCGATGAGTTCGGCATCGAGCACGTCACGCACATCGATCAGGTGCTCGACGTCGAGGGCGGCGTACTCGAGCCACGATGCCGGCAGCGGGCGCGTCGACCAGTCCGCGGCCGAGTGGGCCTTGGCCAGCGTGATGCCCAGCGTCTGCTCGACGACGGCCCCGAGGCCCACGCGCTCGTGACCGAGCAGGCGCGCGCCGAGCTCGGTGTCGAAGATGCGCGGCGGCTCGAGACCCCGCTCGCGCAGCGACGGGAGGTCTTGGCTCGCCGCGTGGAACACCCACTCGACGTCGCCGATGGCCTTCTGCAGGGGCGAGAAGTCCTCGATCGTCGACGGGTCGAAGAGGAAGACGCCCGCCTCACGGCGGAAGACCTGGATCAGGTAGGCGCGCTGCGAATAGCGGAACCCCGAGGCGCGCTCGACGTCGACGGCAACCGGACCGGTGCCACCGGCCAGGGTCTCGCAGGCGGCGAGGAAGCGCTCGGCGTCCTCGATGACGTTGTACTCAACCACGCGTGGGCCTCCGGGCTCCGAACACGGCAACGCCCTCCGACCCCGGGGGGAGGCCGGCGAGCATGCACACGAGCTCCGCCCACGCCTCGAGGTGCGGGCGGAAGGGACCGCGCGGCGACCATGACGCGCGAAGTTCGATCTGCGAGCCCTCACCCTGGGCGGCCAGCGCGCCGAAGCCGGTGGAGAGCGTCTTAGTGGCGGTGCCCGACTCCGAATGCCGGTCGGCGCCGCGGGAGTCGAGGGCGTCGATCAGCCACGACCAGGCGACCTCGGCCAGCAGCGGGTCGATCCCGATCTCGGGCTCGAGAGGAGCCTGGGCGAAGCAGACGATGCGCCACGCCCCGCCCCACGGCTCGGGCTCGTCGGGGTCGTGCAGCAGGATGAACCGGCCCGTGCCGAACGGCGAGTCGGTGGCGTGCTCCTCGGGCCGCACATCGCCGGCGAGGGCGAGCGAGAACGGGGCCAGACCCGTCGGGGACGGGATCTCGCGGACCACGAGATCGTCGCGGAACGAGGTGTCGCGCACCTCCGCTGCAGCTCGCGCGAAGGGGCTGTCGGCCTCCGCCGGGCGCTGGTCACTCACGGCAGCAGACTAGAGTGAGGCCACGATGAACGCTCCCAGGCGCGCCGCGGGTTCCCGCGCATCGCGGCGCACGACCACCGGCCTCGGCATCGCCCTCTCGGCTCTGAGCGTCACTCTGGCGGCCTCGGCCGCCGCTCTCGGCGCCGTGTCCTTGCGCGTCGCGCGCACGGTCGTGCGCCCCGCCGGACGCCGCGCCGACACCCGCATCGTGCGTCTCGACGCCGCCGCCCAGACGATCACGCTGGCGCGCACCCCCGACACCGCTCTGCCCGGTCGCTACGGCCTGTTCACCGTGGGCTCGGCCGACTACCTGCGCCTGGGCTCGATCGTCGGCAGCGACGAGGCCACCGTCACGCGCAAGCTCCTCACCCATGTGCCCGCCGACGGCGACCTCGCGGCCGAGGCGGCGTTCAGCGGCTGGTACTTCGACAAGCCCGATCAGCTGCACCTCCCCGTCGAAGAGGTCGACATCGACACCCCGGTCGGCGCGTGCCCCGCGTGGCTGTTCCCCGCGGCATCCGCCACCGACGTCTGGGTCGTGCAGGTGCACGGTCGCGGGACCACCCGCGCCGAGGCCCTCCGCGCGGTACCGGTGTTCCACGACCTCGGGATCACCTCGCTCGTCGTGTCGTACCGCAACGACGGCGACGCCCCGCACAGCGCGTCGGGCACCTACGCGCTCGGGGCGACCGAATGGCGAGACCTCGACGCGGCGATCGGCTACGCCCGCCGCCACGGCGCGAAGCGCGTCATCCTCATGGGCTGGTCGATGGGTGGCGCGCTCTCGCTCCAGGCGGCGCTGGAATCCCCGCACGCCGACGTGATCGCCGGTCTCGTGCTCGAGTCGCCCGTCGTCGACTGGCGCACGGTGCTGAGCTTCCAGGGCCGCATGATGCGCCTGCCGCTGCCCGTGATCACGCTGGCGCAGTCGACGATCGCCTCGAACTGGGGGGCCGCGGTGCTGCGCAGCGGCGAACCGATCCCGCTCGACCGCCTCGACGCCGTCGCACGGGCCGCGGAGCTGCGGCATCCGACGCTCATCCTGCACAGCGACGACGACGGCTTCGTGCCCTCCGACGCCTCGCACGCCCTCGCGGCGGCTCGCCCCGACCTCGTCACGATGGAGACGTTCACCGTCGCCCGCCACACGAAGCTGTGGAACTACGATGAGATGCGCTGGACCACGGCGATCCGCGAGTGGGTGCGCGCGCAGGATCTCGCCCGCGACTGAGCGCGCGACGGCGGATGCCGGGTCTTTAGGCCTCGCGCTTGGCGCGCACCTGGCGCTTGACGCGCATGAGCATGCCGGTCATCCCGGCGATGCGCAAAGGGCTCACCGCACGGGTGAGTCCGATGCTCTGCGGGAAGTCGTCGGGCACCGCGAGCACCTCGTCGGCCGACAGGCCCGTGAGCCCCTGCGACAGGATGCTCGCGAACCCGCGGGTCGTGGGCGCCTCGGCCGGCGCCGTGGCGTGCATCGCCACCCGCTCGTCGTCGTCGACGGTCACGATGATGTAGACCGGCGACTGGCACTCGACGACGCGCTCGCGCATCTCGGGGTGGTCGGCGTACTCGGCCGGCACCTCGGGGAGCTCGTGCGAGAACTCCAACAGCAGCTCGAGGCGGTCGGGCTCCTCGAGTTCGAGGAATTCGTCGCGGATCTCGGCCAGGCGGGCGGGGAGGGCGGTATCGGACATCTCCGTCATCCTCCCACGCCCGCGGCATCCGTGATCAGCGGGAAGGGACCTCGCCGGGTTCGGAGCCGGCGACGATCGGCACGCGCACCGCGCTGCCCCACTCGGTCCACGACCCGTCGTAGTTGCGCACGTCGTCGAAGCCGAGCAGGTGCTTCAGCACGAACCACGTGTGGCTCGACCGCTCGCCGATGCGGCAATAGGCCACGACCTTGTCGCCGTCGGAGAGGCCCGCGCCGTCGCGGTAGATGGCGTCGAGCTCGGCGCGCGACTTGAACGTGCCGTCCTCGGCGACGGCCTTGCCCCACGGCACGCTCTGCGCGCTCGGGATGTGACCCGCGCGCAGGGCGCCCTCTTCGGGGTACGCGGGGGCGGTGGTGCGCTCACCGGAGTACTCCTCGGGCGAGCGCACGTCGATGAGCGGGTTGCCGAGGTGGGCGAGCACGTCGTCCTTGTAGGCGCGCAGCGCCGAGTCGTCGCGCTCGACGACGGGGTAGTCGGTGGGCTCAACGACCGTCTTGTCGGTCGTGATCGGGCGACCCTCGGAGATCCAGCGGTCACGGCCCCCGTCGAGCAGGCGCACGTCTTCGTGGCCGAACAGCGAGAACACCCACAGGGCGTAGGCGGCCCACCAGTTGTTCTTGTCGCCGTAGATCACCACGGTGTCGTCGCGCGAGATGCCCTTGCGGCTGAGCAGCTTAGCGAAGCCCTCGCCGTCGACGTAGTCGCGCACGACGGGGTCGTTCAGCTCGGTGTGCCAGTCGACCTTGACCGAGCCGGGGATGTGGCCCGTCTCGTACAGCAGCACGTCTTCGTCGGACTCGACGACGACCAGGCCGGGCTGACCAAGTCGTTCCTGCAGCCAGTCGCCCGTCACGAGCCGGCCGGGCTCGGAGTAGTCGGCGAATTTGGGGGACGTGGTGTCGAACTCGACGGTCACGGAGAACTCCTCGGTCAAGGCGGCGGATGCGGCGGCATAGGGTGGACACCGCACCTTCGACCCTAGATCCGCGGCGTCGAGGCATGCACCCCCTCGTAAGACTGCGACACAGGACGGCCATGACCTCTACGCCCGCGACGACCGGCCTCATCCACCTCACCGATCGACAGCCCGCGGTGTCGGGAGCCGAGATGGTGAACGCGCTGGTTCCGCCCCCGCAGTTCGACGGCGCGACCTTCGAGTCGTATCGGGCGGATGCCGCGTACCCGTCGCAGCAAGAGGCGAAGCAGCTGCTGCAGACCTTCGCCGGCGCACAGTCCGCCCCGGCGAAGAAGGGCGGCTTCTTCCGCCGCGCCGAGAAGACACCGCCGGTCAAGCCGGGGGTCTACCTCGACGGCGGCTTCGGTGTCGGAAAGACCCACCTGCTCGCTGCGATCTACCACGCGATGCCGGCCCGCCGGAAGTACTTCGGCTCCTTCATCGAATACACCGCGCTCGTGGGCGTGCTCGGCTACGCCAAGGCGGTCGAGCTGTTCCGCGGTTCCGACCTGCTCTGCATCGACGAGTTCGAGCTCGACGACCCGGGTGACACGATGGTCATGACGCGACTGCTGGGCGAGCTCGTGGCATCCGGAACCCGCCTCGCGGCGACCTCGAACACCCCGCCCAACGCCCTGGGCGAGGGCCGCTTCGCCGCGCAGGACTTCCTGCGCGAGATCCAGTCGATGTCCGACAGCTTCCGCACCATCCGCATCGACGGCACCGACTTCCGCCAGCGCGCCATCGACGGAGAGGCGAAGACACTCTCCGACGAGGCGTACCGCGAGGCGCTCGACGCCGCGGCTGTGGGGGGAGTGGCATCCGACGACTCCTTCGCCGATCTGGTGACCCACCTCGCGCGCGTGCACCCCTCGCGCTTCATCCGCCTCATCGACGGGGTGGACGTCATCGGCCTGCGCGACGTGAAGGTGCTGCACGACCAGTCGGCCGCCCTGCGTCTGGTCGCGTTCGTCGACCGCGCCTACGACGCGCAGATTCCGATCCGCGCGACCGGAGAACCCCTCAGCAGCGTGTTCAGCGAAGAGATGCTGGGCGGCGGATACCGCAAGAAGTACCTGCGCGCGGTGTCGCGTCTGGTCGCGCTCACGCATTCGTAAAGGGCGTTCATCAGCGGCTCGCGGCCACGCGAAACGCGATGTTTACCGGAGGGGCCGGGCTGTAACGCCCCCGAAACACGACTCGAACGCCCGCCGAAACCGGGGCTGACGAAACTGTGGGGACCCGACGCTACACCTGCGTCCCCGCAGAGAGGTTTCCTCCGAGATGGATCAAGGCAACACCGCATTCATCCTGATAGCAGCGGCACTCGTGCTGCTCATGACGCCAGGACTCGCGTTCTTCTACGGCGGCCTCGTCAAGGCCAAGAGCGTCATCAGCATGATGATGATGAGCTTCGGCGCGATGGGCCTCATGGGCGTCCTCTGGGTGCTCTACGGCTACTCGATCGCGTTCCCGACCACCGCTGAGGGCACGACCCAGTTCCCGTGGGCGATCGACCCGACCAACTTCAGCCTCGCCGGCGTCCTCGAGACGCCCGAGGGTGCGGCTTACCCGCCGCTGGCCTTCGTCGCGTTCCAGGCCACGTTCGCCATCATCACCGTCGCGCTCGTCTCGGGCGCCATCGCCGACCGGGCCAAGTTCAGCGCGTGGATGATCTTCGCCGGCATCTGGGCGACGGTCGTGTACTTCCCGGTCGCCAGCTGGGTCTTCAACTTCGGCCTTGCCGACGATGCATCGTTCGCCTACGGCGGCTGGATCACCCACGGCATGCAGGACGTCTTCGGCGTCGGCGCGATCGACTTCGCCGGTGGCACCGCGGTGCACATCAACGCCGGTGCGGCGGCCCTCGCCCTCGCCCTGGTGCTCGGCAAGCGCGTCGGCTTCCAGAAGGGCGCCCACGTGCCCCACAACCCGCCGTTCGTGCTCCTCGGTGCGGGCCTGCTGTGGTTCGGCTGGTTCGGCTTCAACGCCGGTTCGGAGCTCGCCGCCGACGGCACCGCGGCCCTCGCGTTCGTCAACACGATCGCCGCCCCCGCCGCCGCTCTGCTCGCGTGGCTGATCGTCGAGAAGATCAAGGACGGCAAGCCCACCTCGGTCGGCGCCGCCTCGGGGGCCGTCGCCGGTCTCGTCGCCATCACCCCGGCCTGCGCCGCTCTGACGCCGTTCTGGGCGATCGTGCTCGGCCTGCTCGCCGGTGCGGTCTGCGCCCTGGCCATCGAGCTGAAGTTCAAGCTCGGCTTCGACGACTCGCTCGACGTGGTCGGCATCCACCTCGTCGGTGGTCTGCTCGGAACGCTGTACCTCGGCATCTTCGCCAACACCAGCGGCCTGATCTACAGCGGCTCGTTCAACCAGCTGATCGTCCAGGCGATCGCAGCCATCGCGGTGCTGGTCTACTCCTTCGTGCTCGCGTTCGTCATCGGCTTCGCGATCGAGAAGACGATCGGCTTCCGCGTGAAGAACGAAGACGAGATCGCCGGCATCGACACCGTCGTGCACGGCGAAGAGGGCTACGTGCTCTCGGACGCTCGCGCCTGACACGCATCACCCCCGAACGGGGCGTCGCCGATTCGTCGGTGGCGCCCCGTTCCGCGTGTCTAGGGTGGGCGGTATGTCAACCACGTCTCGTCTGCTGTCGGCCGTTCTGGGCCTGTTCTCGTCGAAGCCGACGCGCACGGCCGCCCCCGAGCGACCGTCGGCGCCGTCACGTCGCCCCAGCGCCCCGGCGACGGCCGCAGAGGGGGCCCAGACGGTCGAGATCGACCCGCCACGGCGCCTGACACTCACCTACGCCCCCGAGCGCGACAACGCCCCCGACGGCGGCGAGATCGTCTGGACGTGGGTGCCGTACGAAGAGCGCGACGGTCGCGGCAAAGACCGCCCCGTGCTCGTCATCGGGCGGGCGGATGCCACCCGCTCGTACGCCATACGCCTGACGAGCAAGCCGCACGACGGCGACCGGCAGTACCTCTCGCTCGGCACGGGGGAGTGGGACCCGCAGCGGCGGCCGTCGTGGGTCGACATCGAGCAGGTGTACCTCGTGCACGACTCCGGAATGCGGCGCGAGGCGGCCGCCCTCGACCGCAAACGATTCGACGTCGTCGCGGCAGCTCTGAGGGCGCGCTACGGATGGACCCGCGGGTGAACGAACAGCTGCTCGAGGGGCCCCGGGGGAGGCGGCTCTGCCTCGACTATGCGTCGCGGCTCCCGCACGTCGCCGAGCTCGTCGGCTTCTACGCCTTCCATCACGTCGATGAGCGCGCGACGGTGATCGCCTTCGGCGACGGGGAGCCCGCGCCGATCCCCGACCCGAGCGTGGGCGACATCGCGCAGGCGCTCGCCTCGGCATCCGGAACCCCCGTCGACGACGACGCGCTGGCCGCCGCGCTGCGCGTGACGGTCGACGTCGCGCGGTACTGGCAGGAGCCCGACACGCTCGACCGGCTCGCCGCCGACCCGCGCATCATCGACGCGCTGCGGCCCCTCGCACGCGACCTGCTCGCCCACGCCGGGTCGACGTGGAGTCGTGAGCGTTCCGACCAGCAGTGGGCGGTGCAGTGGCGCCTTCGCGACGGCGCCGGCCCGTTGGCCCCCGACGCGACCGAAACCCTCGAGAACGGGGACGCCGCCCTGCGCGCCGCCGAGGAGCGCGCGCGACGGGAGTGGCCGACCGATCCGACGGCGCGCTTCTCGGGCGAGTGGTGGTCGGTGCCCGTCTGGATGCTGTCGACCCGGGGGAGCATCGCCGCCGCGCTCGACCTCGTCGAAGACGCCTTCGGCGACGAGGTCGCGACGGTCATCCCGGTCGCCGGTGAGGGTCGGACGCTCGAGATCCGCGGACCCGCCGACTGGGCCGACCTGTGCCGGCGGTACCCGCTCGAGGTCACGGCCTCGCACCGGCACGACTGGTATCGCACGACGGGGCGCGACGGGCGCTGGCTCCAGCCCGACTGGCGGCGTATCGCCCGCGAGTGGGACGCCGTGCACCTGACCACCCTCGGCTACCTCACCGGCGCGACGCGAACGATCGAGGTCGACGACGAGTACGCGAGCGTCCTCGCCGGCTGGGCGCCCGACTCGACCATCTGGCTGACCGACGCGGCGACCGAGAGCGGGCCGCGCCAGGACTGGAGGCGAGAGCATCCGGACGCCGCGTGGACGAGGGTCTAGTGAGCCTCGTCCACGCGGAAACGACGAAGGCCCCCGGAGAACCGGGGGCCTTTTCGGTGGGCGATACCAGACTCGAACTGATGACCTCTTCCGTGTGAAGGAAGCGCGCTACCAACTGCGCCAATCGCCCGCATCCCGAACGGGACTCATCGATCGTACCGGATGCCGAGACGTGCTTTCGACCACGATGCCCGTCGTCGGAAATGACACGCGCGGGGCGCGCCTCGTTTTGCGCAGCCGCCCAGATCGGGTAATGTCTTACGAGTGCTCGGGGCAAGCCCCGGGAACGAAATGCGGATGTAGCGCAGTTGGTAGCGCACAACCTTGCCAAGGTTGGGGTCGCGAGTTCGAGTCTCGTCATCCGCTCGAGTGGAGGGATCTCCGTCTGGGAAACCGACGGAGAATCACGACACGTGGGTCGAACCACATCACGGTGGCGTGGCCGAGCGGCTAGGCACCGGCCTGCAAAGCCGTTTACACGGGTTCGAATCCCGTCGCCACCTCAACTCACAAAAGAACAGCCTGTACAGGCGCGATTGGCGCAGCGGTAGCGCGCTTCCCTGACACGGAAGAGGTCACTGGTTCGATCCCAGTATCGCGCACCACCGAAAACCCCCGGTTCGCCGGGGGTTTTTTCGTGCGCTCACGGGACGGCGCCCCGGCGCCGGTGCGACGCACGGACTCGACCGGCCGCGGCCGCCCCGGAGAGGCCGCCCAGAAAGCGCCGAGACGGCATCTCGCTGACGAACCCGCGTCAGGCTGCAGCTCACTTGTCAGCGAGATGCAGTCTCGCGCTACGGAGCTCGATCACGGCCGGCGGCCCGAGCCCGCGGCCCGAGCCCGCGGTCCGAGCCGGCGGCCCGAGCCCGCGGTCCGAGTCCGCACATGTGGCGCCGGGTCCGGCGAGTCGCGCGCACGGACGCCGACGAGAGGCGCAACGCATCGAGACTGCAACCAGCCGACGAACCCGCGTCAGCCTGCAGCTCACTTGTCAGCGAGATGCAGTCTCGCGAACCCGAGAGGCTCTATGCGTGACGCCCGCCGGCGAGGTCGGCCCGGGGAGGACGCGGTTGCGCGACCGCGAGGGGCCATGACGCCCCGCTGCGGCGTCCACATCGACGGCCACGGACTCGGAGCGGGAAGAGGTCGTTCCCGCCGCCAGTAAGGGGGGCTGCGGAGTGCCTGGCGGCGGGAACACACATGACGCTAGATCATGTCCACCGAATGGGGGACACCTATTCGCATGAATTGAGCCGACGTTGAGGATTCCTTGCGCTGGCCTTGAGGTTCGCGAGGCGCGAATCCTCGACTCAGAGCACCCCGATGCTCTCCAGATACTGGGCGACCCGTTCATGCTCGATCGGACTCACCAACCGCCCCTCGGGGGTGTGCACCGAAGTCAGCAGCATCATCGTCTCGTTCGAGAGACCGAACCGAAGCGTCTGAAACGACACCACCACTGCCCCCACCATCGGTACCTCATAGTTCCCCACGATCGCCACCGTAGGCAGAGACAACCTTGTCATGGAAGCGTTCCCACACAGTCTGCGCGCATCGGCCAGCGAACCGTGCATCCCCTCCGTCGTCGTGCAAGCCCCGCCGTCGACAGGACGGGATCGCTAGCGTGACACCATGACCGTCCCCGACACCCTCTGGCGCGAGATCGCGGCATCCGACTTCGTCACCTTCGGCACGTACCGCCGCAACGGCGAACTCGTCGCTGTTCCCGTGTGGACCGCTCGCGACGGCGACGAGCTCGTCGTCACCAGCGAGCGCACGACCGGCAAGGTCAAGCGCCTGCGTAACGACTCCCGCGTGGTGCTGCGTCCGTGCAGCCGCATGGGCAAGGTCGAGCCGGATGCCATCACGGTCGTGGCGCACGCGCGCATCGCGGGACCGGCGCAAGACGACCGCCGCGCCGACTCCGCCCTGAAGCGCAAGTACGGCTGGCAGTACCGCGCGATCATCGGCTTCGAGGCGATCGTGCGCAAGGTGCAGCGCAAGCCCGGCGACCGCGTCATCCTGCGCGTCAGCCGCACCGCCTGATCGACCGCGCCGATATCCCGGGGCCGCAGCGCTCGCAAGGGGCTGGACCGCCGCGTCGTCGTGCGACAGTCTGAGCCCACGGGTCGTGAGCCGGCCGTCGCGTTCGAGTTCTCGCCGGAGACGCGCGCGGACCGGGCAGACCAGTCTGGGGGCCAGCATGGGCAAGTTCATCTACGACGGCAACATCAAGGTCGACTTCGAAGACCGACTCCTCGCTCACCTGCAGGCTGTGATGATGGCGAAGGTGCGGCGCGGAGAGAGCTTTCCGTTCTCGTGGAAAGACGACATCAGTACGGGTGGCGGACGCACGACCGTGTACATCCACCCCAACGTCTCGCTCGTCTTCAAGTACCACGGCAGCCGTTCTCCCCAGCTGAGCCCGGCGTGGCTGCACGCACTGACCTACAACGCCAACTCCGGTCGGGGTCTGTACGTCGTGCCCGAGCCCGACGAATCCGCGCCCCGTGAGAGCAGCCGGCGCGAAGAGATGGTGTTCCGCGAGGTTCCGAACGAACAGATGCCGGAGCCGGCTCGCACCTGAGCGGAATGGCCGACGGCGGTCGGCGCGTTGCAGAAGACATGACCGACTGGACCACCGCCAAGCCCTACTTCGAGACCGACGTCGTCGCCCACCTCGCGACGCTGATGAAGGACGGATCTCCGCACTCCATCCCGCTGTGGGTCGCCGTCGAGGGGGAGCGGCTCGTGCTCTTCACCGAGGTCGACACGCTGAAGGACCGCAACCTGCGCCGTGACCCGCGCGTCGCGATCTCGGTGGTGGCCGCCGACAACCCGTACTCGATGGCGTTCGTCCGCGGCACGGCGGTGGAGCGCTTCGACGGTGACGACGCCCTCGCGTACGTCGACCGCATCTCGCGGCTCTACACCGGGGAGCCGTACGGCATGCGGGAAGGGCTCGCGGTGTGGTTCATCGAGCCGACGAAGGCCTGGGCCCGCGCCTACGAAGACTGACGCTCACCGCACCAGCGGCAGCACGCCCAGCAGCAGGATGAGCGGGGCGATCACGGCGCCGAGCAGCACGAAGCGGCTCCAGCGCACCTCGACGCCCGCCGCGACGAGCCGGTCGTGCCACAACAGCGTCGCCAGCGACGCCCACGGCGTCACGATCGGCCCCGCGTTCACGCCGATCAGCAGAGCCGCGAGGCGCACGGGCGATCCCGCGACCGACTCGAGCGCGAGGTAGGCCGGGAGGTTGTTGATGCCGTTCGCCACGAGGGCCCCGACCCCCGCGAGCTGCCAGAGCGAGACGAGGTCGTCACCGGTACCGGCGAGAACCGTGGTGACCTGGCCGATGCCGAGGGCTTCGAGCGCCCCGACCGCGAGGAAGAGGCCACCCGCGAACACCAGCAGAGACCAGGGCACGAGGCGGATGCCGAGAGCCCGCGGCGCGCGCCAGGCGAAGGCCGCGATCAGCACGACCGCAGCCCCCACCGCGGGGATCCACGGTTCGAGCCCCACCACGAGCAGGGGCAGAAGAGCCAGGGTGACGACGCCGGAGACGCGCAGCAGGAGCGTGTCGGACACGCGGGGGGAGTCGGCATCCGGATACGTCTTCGGCAGACGCCGCAGGAACACCACCGTGAGCACGACGACCGACACCGCGATCGCGATGAGCGCCGACGGACCCAACAGGGCGAGGAACGCGACAGGATCGTGGCCGCCGCCGAGCGCCTCGGACGCCAACAGGTTGGTGAGGTTCGACACCGGCAGCACGAGAGAGGCGGTGTTCGCGAGCACCACCGTCACGAACGCGAACGGCAGGGGATCGAGCTTGCGGGCGACCGCCATCGACACGACGACAGGCGTCAGCAGCACCGCCGTGGTGTCGAGCGAGAGGAACGCCGTGGCCACCGTCGCGAGGGCCACCACCAGCACCCAGAGCAGCGCCGTGCGGCCGCGGGCGAGCTTCGCCAGACGCGCGGCCACCACGTCGAACAGTCCGGCCTTCGACGCCAGCTCGGCGACGATCGTCACCGCGACGACGAAGAGCAGGATCGGCCACACGCGGTCGGCGACGGCGATCGCGTCGTCGGCGGGCAGGGCGCCGGTGAGCAGCGCGATGATCCCGAGGATCCACAGCACGCCGCCGATGATGGCCAGAGTCACCGCTCCACTATGGGGCACGTCCGGTGCCGTCGAGACCACGCCCGCCCGGTAGCCTGGAAACGACCCCTTCAGGAGATGTTCTGTGACTGATTTCCCCGCCGATGGCTTCGCCCTCTTCCCCGACCGTTCGGTCGTCGCTCTGCGCGTGAACGGGGAGTTGAAAGACCTGGCCACGACCGTGACGGCCGACGACCAGGTGGAGCCGGTCACGATCGACAGCGCCGACGGCCTGTCGATCCTGCGCCACTCGACCGCGCACGTGCTCGCGCAGGCCGTGCAGCGTGTCAAGCCCCAGGCCAACCTCGGCATCGGCCCGCCCGTCACCGACGGCTTCTACTACGACTTCCAGGTCGACGAGCCCTTCACCCCCGAAGACCTCAAGGTCATCAAGAAGGAGATGGAGCGCATCGTCCGCGAGAACCAGCGCTTCGTGCGCCGCGTCGTCACCGACGACGAGGCCCGCGCCGAGCTCGCCGACGAGCCGTTCAAGCTCGAGCTCATCGGACTCAAGGGCGGGTCGGCCGAAGCCGCCGAGGGCGCCAGCGTCGAGGTCGGGGCCGGCGAGCTCACCATCTACGACAACGTCACCCGCGACGGCGAGACCGCGTGGAAAGACCTCTGCCGCGGACCCCACGTGCCCGGCACGCGCCTCATCGGCAACGGGTGGGACCTCACCCGCATCGCCGGCGCCTACTGGCGCGGCAGCGAGAAGAACCCCCAGCTGCAGCGCATCTACGGCACTGCGTGGCCCACGAAAGACGAGCTGCGCGCGTACCAGCACCGGCTCGAAGAGGCGGCCAAGCGTGACCACCGCAAGCTCGGCAAGGAGCTCGACCTCTTCTCGTTCCCCGACGAGATCGGTCCGGGGCTGTCGGTGTTCCACCCCAAGGGTGGCATCATCCGCTACGAGATCGAGCGCTACATGCGCGAGCGCCTGCTCGCCAGCGGTTACGAGGTCGTCAACACCCCGCACATCACCAAGGGCGACCTGTTCATGACGAGCGGCCACCTGCAGTGGTACGCCGACGGGATGTACCCCCCGATGGTGCTCGACGAGGTGACGGACGCCGATGGCCACGTCTCGCGCGAGGGCCAGGAGTACTACCTGAAGCCCATGAACTGCCCGTTCCACAACCTGATCTTCCGCTCGCGCGGACGCAGTTACCGCGAGCTGCCGCTGCGCCTGAGCGAGTTCGGATCGGTCTACCGCTACGAGAAGAGCGGAACCCTCTCGGGCCTCACGCGCGTGCGCGGCATGACCCAGGACGACACGCACATCTACGTCACGGCCGACCAGGTGAAGGGCGAGCTGACGCACAGCCTCGACTTCGTGCTGCAGACGCTCCGCGACTACGGCCTGAACGACTTCTACCTCGAGCTGTCGACCAAGGAGGAGGGCAACCCGAAGTTCATCGGCGACGACACCCTCTGGGCCGAGGCGACCGAGACGCTGCGCGAGGTCGCCGAGGCCTCGGGTCTCGAGCTCGTGCCCGACCCGGGTGGAGCGGCGTTCTACGGCCCCAAGATCTCGGTGCAGGCGCGCGACGCGATCGGGCGCACCTGGCAGATGTCGACCATCCAGCTCGACTTCAACCAGCCCGAGCGCTTCGAGCTCGAGTACACCGGCCCCGACGGCGAGAAGCACCGTCCGGTCATGATCCACCGCGCCCTGTTCGGCTCGGTCGAGCGCTTCTTCGCGATCCTGCTCGAGCACTACGCCGGAGCCTTCCCGGTGTGGCTCGCGCCCGTGCAGGTCGTGGCCGTTCCCGTCGCTGCCGAGTACGGCGACTACCTGCAGGGCATCGTCGCCGACCTCAAGACCAAGGGCGTTCGCGCCGAGGCCGATCACAGCGACGATCGCATGCAGAAGAAGATCCGCACGCACACGACGCAGAAGGTGCCGCTCATGCTGATCGCCGGCGAGCAGGACCGCTCGAACGGCACGGTCTCGTTCCGCTTCCGCGATGGCACGCAGCTCAACGGCATCCCGGTCGAAGAGGCCGTCGCGCGCATCACCGGCGCGATCGCCCAGCGCACCCTGGTGAACACCGCCGAGGACCTGGCGTGATGAGCGATCCGGATGCCGTCGCGGCGGGCTCGTCGTCGGATTCCAGCTCGACGCCTGCCGTCGACGGCTCCGGATCGCACACGACCGATGCGGAGCTCGTCGACGCCGCGACCCTTCCGGGCGTGCCCGACGAGTTCCAGCGCCTGTGGACGCCGCACCGCATGGCGTACATCTCGGCGGGGCGCGAGCCGATGGAGAAGACCTGTCCGTTCTGCGCGGCGCCCGGCAAGAGCGATGAAGACGGGCTGATCGTCGCGCGCGGGAAGACGGCATACGTGCTGCTCAACCTGTTCCCGTACAACTCGGGCCACCTCCTGGTGTGCCCGTACCGCCACATCGCGACCTACGACCAGGCCACCGATGAAGAGGTCGCCGAGATCGGCGCCCTCACGCAGCGCGGCATGCGGGTGCTGCGCGCGGTGTCGAACTGCGACGGCTTCAACCTCGGCATGAACCAAGGAGCGATCGCGGGGGCGGGCGTCGACGCGCACCTGCACCAGCACATCGTTCCCCGGTGGGCGTCGGATGCCAACTTCTTCCCCATCATCGCGAAGACCAAGGCACTGCCGCAGTTGCTGGGCGATGTGCGCCGCACCGTCTCCGAGGCCTGGAACGCGTAGAACAGGGTTATCCACAAGCCCGGTTCGCGGCGGCGTCGGTCTGGCTACCGTGGGGCCATGGACGCTCGCCTCCGCCCCCTCGCCCTCGGTCTCGCCCTCGTCGCGGTGCTCGGGGTGACGACCGCGTGCATCCCGTTGCCGAGTCCGCTCCCGCCCGATGCGGAGGCGTCGCCGGCGGCCGAGGAGTCGGGCACGCCGGTTCCGGAGTACAGCGGCACCGTCGCCCCCGACGGCGTCGAAGACGTCTTCGCCGAGCGCGAGGAGTACTTCCGCGAGCAGCAGCTGCCGATGGACGGGTCACCGTTGGTGGCGGTGACGCCCGCGCAGCAGGAATTCATCGCCCAGCAGCGCGCCTACGTCGAACAGCAGGGCCTGTCGTGGACCGCGGCTGACGAGAGCCTGTCGCTCGCCCTCGCCGGCGACGCGTGCGAGACGGCGATCCTCAGTCGGCACGAGGTCGACGCGTCGACCCTGCAGGCGCACGTGGCGACCTCGCCCCTGTTCGCCCAATTGGTGCCCGCCGACGCCCAGGGCGATGCGCGCCTGCAGGCGGAGGCGCCGATCGCGAGCGTCATGGTGTTCGGCACGACGTTCATGTGCCCCGACGACGGCGACATGTGGGTCGCGGCGTATCAGGACGTGTACGGCGGCTGACGGCCCGTTGCGCGACGCGAGGTGGCTGAGCTTGTCACTCTCAGGGACCTGGCGTTCGCAAGGTGGCTGAGCCTGTCGAAGCCACCGGACCCACGAGACCTGCGCGAGCCACCGGTCCCTTCGACGAGCTCGGGGACCTCGGTTGCGCCCAGCGTTCTCAGCGCACCTGGCGCACGCCGAACTGCAGGCGCGGGTGGGCGTAGGCCTCCTGCGACTCGATGAGACGCAGTTCTCGCGACCCCGACTCGTAGGTGTTCGACAGCAGGTCGAACACGCTCGAGGCCGTGCGGGCGAGCGCGTCGGCGGCGTCGCCGGTGCGGCGGTAGTGCGCGGTGAACAGCGCCGCGGTGACGTCGCCCGAGCCGTTCGCCTTCATCGGGATGAGCGGGGTCTGCACGATCCAGGCGCCGGCGTCGTCGACGACCATCATCTCGATCGTGTCGGGCTCGCGGTCGGGGCGCTCGACGCTCGTGACGAGCACCGTGCGCGGGCCGCGGGAGCGCAGCATGTCGGCCGACTCGAGCGTCGAGTCGATGCTTCCGGGCTCGGTGTCGGTGAGGAAGCCGAGCTCGAACTGGTTGGGGGTCAGGATGTCGGCGACCGGGACGACGCGCTCGCGCAGCAGCACCGGGATCGCGGGCGCCACGAAGCACCCCGATTTGGCGTTGCCCATGACCGGGTCGCAGGCGTACACGGCATCCGGATTCGCCTTCTTCACCCGCGCGACGGCGTCGATGATGACGTCGGCGATGCCCTCGCCGCCCTGGTAGCCCGAGAGGACCACGTCGATCTCGGGGAAGACGCCGCGGTCTTCGATGCCCTGGATCACGGCCGCGACGTCGTCGGGGGCGATGAGCGGCCCGCGCCACGCTCCGTAGCCGGTGTGGTTCGAGAAGTTCACCGTGTACACCGGCAGCACCTCGACGCCGATGCGCTGCAGGGGAAAGACGGCGGCGGAGTTTCCGACGTGCCCGTACGCGACGGCGGACTGGATCGAGAGGACCTTCATGCCTCGATCCTCCCACTTCGTCCCGATCCGCGGAGCACGCCCGCGGCCGCGGCCAGGTCATCCGCGAGGGTCGTGGCCGAGGCCTCGTCGAGGTCGTGCACCGTGAGGCGCAGGAACGAGCCGTGGTCGCCGTCGCCGAGGAAGAAGGGGTCGCCCTCGCGCACCAGCCATCCGCGTCTCATGAGGTCTTCGCGCACGCCCGCCGCGGGCACCGGCAGCGGCACCCAGAGGTTGAGGCCGTCGCCCGGGCTGACCGGCAACCCACGTGCGGTGAGCTGCGCGCAGAACGCGGCGTTGCGCGCGGCGTAGTGCACGGCCGCGCTCTCGATGCCCTCGCGGACCGCCTGATCGGTCACGAGGGCGAGGGTGAGGCGCTGGAGGATGTGGCTGACCCACGTGGTTCCGGGCGTCAGGCGCTGCCCGAGACCGTCGGCGGTGTCGGGATCGGATGCCGTGACCGCCAGGCACGTGTCGGGTCCGAGGAACTTCGACATCGAGCGGATGCGCGCCCAGCGGCGCTGCGACGCGCCGATGACCGAGTGCAGGGGAGCGCGGGACAGCAGCGAGAAGTGGTCGTCCTCGATGACGAGCACGTACGGGTGATCCGCGAGGACCTCGCGCAGGGCCGCCGCGCGATCCGCCGTGAGGCTCGCGCCGGTCGGATTGTGCGCGCGGGGCGTGCAGATGACGGCGCGGACGCCGGCCTCGAGCGCGGCGCGGAGTCCATCGACCGTCATGCCCTCGGCATCCACCGCCACGGGCACCGCCCGATACCCCCCGGTGCGCACCGTGTGCAGAGCGGAGAGGAAGCAGGGGTCTTCCAGGGCCACTGCGTCATCGCGCTGCAGCGCTTGAGCCAGGAGGCGCTCGATCGCGTCGCTCGCACCGCTCGTGACGGTCAGTCGCAGATCGTCGTGGGGGAGTCCGTCGGCCATCCAGTCGCGCGCCCATTCCTCCAGGCCCGGGTCGATCACCGGCTCGCCGTAGAGCACGGGGCGCGCCGACCGGGCGAGGGCCGCGGTCGGGTCGGGGATGAGCGCCGGATCGGGGTTGCCCGACCCCACGTCGCGCAGCACGGTGTCGGGCGCGTAGCCCTCCTGGGCGACGGCGGCGCGATCGGCGACGCGTGTGCCACCGCGACCGCGCGCTTCGACGAGGCCCGCCTGCGCGAGCTGCCGGTACGCGGCGACGACGGTGTTGCGGTTGACGCCGAGGTCGGCCGCGACGGCGCGCACCGACGGCAGCAGGGTTCCCGGGGTCAGTTCTGCGCGCTCGATGCGCGTGCGCAGATCGGCGGCGATCTCGGATGCCGATCGGCCGGTGATGTCGATGCTCATGAGCCCCCCTGAGTCTCGCCCAGCCTATGTCCTGAGCCATGCTACGGTTTGGCCTAAGCCAAAGAATCGCGCCCCGAAGCGCGGAACCACGCGTCGCATCGGCGCGGAACGGAGTGGACATGACCGACACCGGAACCTCCCGCGTCAAGCGCGGTCTCGCCGAGATGCTCAAGGGCGGCGTGATCATGGACGTCGTCACCGCCGAGCAGGCGCGCATCGCCGAAGACGCCGGCGCCGTCGCCGTCATGGCGCTCGAGCGCGTGCCCGCCGACATCCGCGCCCAGGGCGGCGTCGCTCGCATGAGCGACCCCGACCTCATCGACGACATCATCGCCACGGTCTCGATCCCCGTCATGGCGAAGGCCCGCATCGGCCACTTCGTCGAGGCGCAGATCCTGCAGGAGCTCGGCGTCGACTACATCGACGAGTCCGAGGTGCTCTCGCCCGCCGACTACGTCAACCACATCGACAAGTGGAACTTCACCGTCCCCTTCGTCTGCGGGGCGACCAACCTCGGCGAGGCCCTGCGCCGCATCACCGAGGGTGCGGCGATGATCCGCTCGAAGGGCGAGGCCGGCACGGGCGACGTGTCGGAGGCGACCAAGCACATCCGCACGATCCGCAGCGAGATCAACGCCCTGCGCGCCAAGACGAAGGACGAGCTCTACGTCGCGGCCAAGGAACTGCAGGCGCCTTACGACCTCGTCGCCGAGATCGCCGAGACCGGCGAGCTGCCGGTCGTGCTCTTCACCGCCGGGGGAGTGGCCACCCCGGCCGACGCCGCGATGATGATGCAGCTCGGCGCCGACGGCGTGTTCGTGGGTTCCGGCATCTTCAAGTCGGGCAACCCCGCTCAGCGCGCCGCGGCGATCGTGAAGGCGACGACCTTCCACGACGACCCCAAGATCGTGGCCGAGGCGTCGCGCGGACTCGGCGAGGCGATGGTGGGCATCAACGTCGCCGACCTCCCCGCCCCGCACCGCCTGGCCGAGCGTGGCTGGTAACAGCCCCCGCGTCGGAGTGCTCGCGCTGCAGGGCGACGTGCGCGAGCACCTCGCCGTGCTGCGCGGGCTCGGCGCCGACGCGCAGCCCGTGCGTCGACCCGAAGAACTCGCCGCCGTGGAGGGCCTGGTCCTCCCCGGCGGCGAGTCGAGCGTGATCGACAAGCTCGCGCGCGCCTTCGGCCTGTTCGACCCGATCCGCGCCGCGATCGCCGCCGGGATGCCGATGTACGGCACCTGTGCGGGGCTCATCCTGCTCGCCGACCGCATCGACGGCGCGATCACGGGCCAGCAGACGTTCGGCGGCATCGACGCGCGCGTGGCGCGCAACGTCTTCGGCAGCCAGACCGCGTCGTTCGAGACCGAGCTCGGGGTGCCCGTCCTGGGCGATCCGCCGGTGCACGCGGTCTTCATCCGTGCGCCCGCGGTGGTGGAGTGGGGTCCGGATGCCGTGCCCCTGGCGACCCTCGCCGACGGACGCGTCGTCGCGATCGAGCAGGGCGCCCTGCTGGGGACCGCGTTCCACCCCGAATCGACGGGGGAGACGCGTTTCCACCGCCGCTTCCTCGACCACGTCGCGGCCAGACGCGGCAACCACGCCCCCGCGCTCTAGACTGGAAGCTATGTCCGGACACTCCAAATGGGCCACGACCAAGCACAAGAAGGCGGTCATCGACTCCCGTCGCGCCAAGTCGTGGGCCAAGCTCATCAAGAACATCGAGGTCGCGGCGAAGCTCGGTGGAGCCGACCTCCAGGGCAACCCCACCCTCTTCGACGCCGTGCTCAAGGCCAAGAAGACCTCGGTCCCCAAAGACAACATCGACCGCGCGATCAAGCGCGGAGCGGGCATCGGCGGCGAGGCCGTCGAGTACGCCTCGATCATGTACGAGGGCTACGGCCCGAACGGCGTCGCGTTCCTCATCGAATGTCTGACCGACAACAAGAACCGCGCCGCGGCCGAGGTGCGCACCGCCCTCAGCCGTAACGGCGGAACCCTCGCCGACCCGGGCAGTGTCGCCTACAACTTCAGCCGCAAGGGCGTCATCGTGGTCCCCTCCGAGGGCACCACCGAAGACGACGTCATGCTCGCGGTCCTCGAGGCCGGTGCCGAAGAGGTCGAGCCGCACGGCGAGGGCTTCGGCGTCATCACCGAGGCGAGCGACCTCGTGTCGGTGCGCTCCGCCCTGCAGGACGCCGGCATCGAGTACGACTCCGCCGACGTCGAGTTCGTGCCCTCGCTCAAGGTCGAGGTCGACGCCGACACGGCCCGCAAGGTGTTCCGCCTCATCGACGCCCTCGAAGACAGTGACGACGTGCAGAACGTCTACACCAACTTCGACATGACGCCCGAGGTGCAGGCCGAGCTCGAGAACGACGAGTAAGGGCGCGCCCTGAGCTCCACCACGACCCCTGCGCCTAGCGTGGGGGTCGTGGCATCTTCCCTGCGCGTCCTCGGCATCGACCCCGGCCTCACGCGCTGCGGCATCGGCATCGTCGACGTCGCCCCCAACCGCACGGCCACCCTCGTGCACGTCGGGGTCGCGCGTTCGGCACCGACCGACCCGATCGAGAAACGTCTCGCGGCCATCGCCGCCGGCATCCGCGACGTTCTGCTCGCCCACCAGCCGCACGTCGTCGCCGTCGAGCGCGTGTTCGCGCAGAACAACCGCCATTCGGTGATGGGCACGGCCCAGGCCAGCGGCATCGCCCTGCTGCTCGCCGCCGAGCACGGCCTGACCGCCGCCACGCACACCCCCAGCGAGGTCAAGGCCGCGATCACCGGCTACGGCTCGGCCGACAAGCTGCAGGTGCAGACGATGGTCGCGCGCGTGCTGCGCCTCGATGCTCTTCCCCAGCCGGCGGATGCCGCGGACGCGCTGGCCATCGCGCTCTGCCACGCGTGGCGCGGGGGAGCAGCCGCAGCTCCCGGCGGCGCGGAGCTCACCCCCGCGCAGCGCGCCTGGCGCGACGCAGAGAAGCGCCGGACGCCGACGACGCGTGTCGCTCGAACACATGTACGAACCGAGGTCTAGGCTCGGAACATGATCTCTTCGCTGCACGGGACGGCGGCTCATGTCGCCGACGACTCGCTCGTGATCGTGGTGGGCGGCGTCGGTTTCTCCGTCGCCGTCACCTCGCAACTCGCCCGCACCGTCCACGTGGGCGATGACGTGCACCTGCACACGAACCTCATCGTGCGCGAAGACGCCCTGTCGCTGTACGGCTTCGAGACCCGCGAAGAGCTGACGGTGTTCACGCAGCTGATCAGCGTGACCGGCGTGGGACCGAAGTCGGCCCTCGGCGTGCTGTCGTCGCTCACCGTGCCGCAGATCGCCCAGGCCGTCGCCGACGACGACGACGCCCCCTTCCGCCGCGTGTCGGGCATCGGCCCCAAGACCGCGAAGCTCATCGTCGTGCAGCTGGCCGGCAAGCTCGCCGTGGTCCCCGCCACCGCCCCCGCGGCCGTGTCGACGCACGGACAGGTGCCGCTGCAGGTGACGCAGGCGCTCATCGGCCTCGGATGGACCGAACGCACGGCCGCCGAAGCCGTGGCATCCGTTGCCGAGAACGCCTCCGACGCCGACCGCGCATCGGTGCAGGCGCTGCTGCGACTGACGCTCGCGCTGCTCGGCCCCGCCCGTAAGGAGAGCGTGAGTGGCTGACGTCCGCGACGCGGGGACCCCCGACGACGAGGTCGAGCTCGCGATCGAGGGGGCCCTGCGCCCCACCTCGCTCGCGGAGTTCGTCGGCCAGCAGAAGGTGCGCGGTCAGTTGCAGCTGCTGCTCGACGCCGCCCGCATCCAGCAGCGCTCGCCCGACCACATCCTGCTCTCGGGCCCGCCCGGGCTCGGCAAGACCACGCTCGCCATGATCGTCGCGCACGAGAGCGGCAGGCCCCTGCGCCTGTCGAGCGGACCGGCGATCCAGCACGCGGGCGACCTCGCGGCCCTGCTGTCCTCCCTGACGCCGGGTGAAGTGCTGTTCATCGACGAGATCCACCGCATGGCGCGCTCGGCCGAAGAGATGCTGTACCTCGCGATGGAGGACTTCCGCATCGACATCATGGTCGGCAAGGGCGCGGGTGCGACCAGCATCCCCCTCGACCTCGCCCCCTTCACCCTCGTGGGCGCCACCACCCGATCGGGCCTGCTGCCGAACCCGCTGCGCGACCGCTTCGGCTTCACCGCCCACCTCGAGTACTACGAGCCCGAAGAGCTCGAGCAGGTCGTCACGCGTTCGGCGTCGATGCTCGATGTCGGTCTACCGGGTACCGCGCGCTCCGAGATCGCGCGCCGCTCGCGCGGCACCCCCCGCATCGCCAACCGCCTGCTGCGCCGCGTGCGCGACTACCTCGTGGTGCACGGCCCCTCCGCGGGCGCCGAACACGGCGACGCCGACGTACGCACGGTCGGTGCCGCCCTCGACCTCTACGACGTCGACTCCATCGGGCTCGACCGCCTCGACCGCGCCGTGCTCGACGCGCTCGTGCGGCGCTTCCGCGGGGGACCGGTCGGCCTCAGCACGCTCGCAGTGGCCGTCGGCGAAGAGCCCGAGACCATCGAGTCGGTCGTCGAGCCCTACCTCGTGCGCATCGGATTCATGGGCCGCACCCCCCGCGGCCGCGTCGCCACCCCGGAGGCGTACGACCACCTGGGCGCCCCTCACCCCGACGGCCTGCTCCGGTTCAGCCAGGGGTCATGACCTATACTCGGCGGGGGATTCCCCGACCCCCGCTCTACCCCCGCTAGGCAGTGCCGCACGGCGCGCCTGACTTTGAAAGGTGCACCGCCTCGATGGATATCGCCCGGTTCTTCTCCGATTACGGCCTCATCATCCTGCTCATCGGCCTGCTGGTCTTCATGTTCTGGAGCTCGCGCCGCCGCATGCAGAAGCAGAAGGCCGAGCAGGAGAAGAAGGCCCGCGAGACCGTCGCCGGCGCCGAAGTCCTGCTGCAGGGCGGCCTGTACGGCACCATCGTCGAGTACGACGGTGAAGACCTCGACAAGCCCGCGCTCGTCGAGATCGCGCCCGGCGTGGTCATCAAGGTGCACAGCCAGGCCGTGCTCCGCATCGTCGACGCCGCCCAGGGCGCCGTCACCGAAGACGAGTACATCGAGGCCGAGGAGTCCGAGGCCGAGTACATCGCGGGCGTCGCCGACCACGACATCACCTCGATCAGCGACGACCAGCGCGCCGCCCGTCAGCACACCGAGGCGGAGCAGACCGACAAGGACCGCCCGCAGGCCTGACCGCCGCTCCTCCGCCGTACTCGCCCGCCGCACAGAAAGCCGACTCCGTGGCGCCCTCGACTCCCGTCCGTCATGCCTGGCGCGTGTTGACCGGACTGCTCGCCATCACCGGCGTGCTGTTCGGCATCAACGCGCTCGGCGTGTACACCTTCAACGCCAGTTCCTGGTCTCCCGAGCTCGCGCTCGACCTCCAGGGCGGCACGCAGATCATCCTGCAGGCCCAGACCACCGACGGCGCCGCGCCCGACAGCGAGCAGCTGCAGCAGGCCGTGTCGATCATCCGCCAGCGCGTCGACGCCTCGGGCGTCGGCGAGGCCGACGTGGCCACCGAGGGCGGACAGAACATCGTCGTGCAGATCCCCGGCCAGGCCGACGAGGCCACGCGCCAGCGGATCCAGAGCGCCGCGCAGCTCCAGCTGCGCCCCGTGCTGTTCACGGGCTCGCCTGCCACGACGTTCGTCGGTGCCGACGGCAACTCCACGCCGTACCCGACGCCCGACCCGAGCCTGCCGGCCACGCCCACCGCGTCACCGACCGACGCGAGCGACCCGGCGTACATCACCCCGGCTCTGCAGGCGCAGTTCCTCTCGTACGACTGCGCGAACCCGCCGAGCAACCCGGCGCAGGCCCCGGCCGACCAGCCGATGATCACGTGCGGGCTCGAAGACGGCACGAAGTACATCCTCGGCCCCGTCGAGCTCGACGGAAACGACATCTCCGACGCCACGAACGGCCAGGAGCAGAACACGGGCCGCTGGGCCGTCAACCTCGTCTTCAACGACCAGGGCACCCAGAAGTTCGGCGAGATCAGCCAGCGCCTCTACGGCAAGCAGGCGCCCTTCAACCAGTTCGCGTTCGTGCTCGACGGTCAGGTGCTGTCGGCTCCCTCGATGAACGGCATCATCCTCGACGGCCGCCCCAGCATCACGGGCAGCTTCACGCAGGAGTCGTCGAAGGCCCTCGCCGACCAGCTGAAGTACGGCGCCCTGCCGCTGAGCTTCAGCGTCGTCAGCAGCGACACCGTGTCGGCGACGCTCGGTTCGCAGCAGCTGCAGGTCGGCCTCATCGCCGGCCTCATCGGCCTCGGGCTCGTCGCGATCTACTCGCTCATCGTCTACCGGGCCCTGGGCACGGTGATCATCGCGTCTCTCGCCGTGATGGCGGTGCTGACCTACGCCGCGATCTGCATCCTCGCGTGGCGCGCCGGCTTCCGTCTGTCGCTCGCGGGTGTCGCGGGTCTGATCGTCACGATCGGCTTCACCGCCGACTCGTTCATCGTCTACTTCGAACGCATCCGCGACGAGTTGCGCGACGGCAAGTCGATCACCGCGGCCGTCGAGGACGGCTGGGGTCGCGCCAAGCGCACGATCTACATCTCGAAGTCGATCAACATCCTCGCCGCCGTCGTGCTGTACATCCTCGCGGATGCCACGGTGAAGGGCTTCGCGTTCACGCTCGGCCTGACCACGGCGATCGACATCCTGATCTTCATCCTGTTCACCCACCCGGTCATGCAGCTGCTGGCGCGCACGCGCTTCTTCGGCTCGGGCCACCCGCTGTCGGGTATGGACCCCAACGCGCTCGGCGCCGTCTACCGCGGTCGTGCGGAGTTCCGCGCCCCGGTCGTCGACAGCGGTCGCGCCAAGCGCTCGCGCGGCGAGGCCGCACGTCGGCAGACGATCGCCGAACGCAAACAGGCGGAGCTCGCTGCCGCGTCCCGCGGCGATAGCCGCTCCACGAAGGAGGGAGACGACTGATGCGCTCCATGTCTCAGCTCGGAAACGACCTCTACTCCGGGAAGACCTCGTTCCCGTTCGTGCAGCGTCGCCGTTTGTGGTTCATCATCGCGGCGGTGCTCGTCATCGGCGCGGCCCTCGTGCCGTTCATCCGCCCCGTGCAGTTCTCGATCGAGTTCACGGGCGGGTCGCAGTTCACCGTGTCGAACCCCGCCAGCTTCGACCAGTCGCTCGCGACGAACGCGGTGACCTCGGTCGTGCCGGGCGCACAGACGCGCGTCACCACGATCAGCGATCAGGCGGTCCGCGTGCAGACCGACCAGCTCGGCAGCGACCAGACGCAGGCCGTCTCGGCCGCCCTCGCGAGCGCCTACGACGTGCCCTCCGCCGAGGTGACCGACTCGTTCATCGGTCCCACCTGGGGCGCCGACGTCACGCGACAGTCGCTGTGGGGTCTGGCGATCTTCCTCGCGCTGACCTTCCTCATCCTCGCGCTGTACTTCCGCACGTGGAAGATGTCGGTCGCCGCGATCATCGGCCTCGTCGACGTGCTCGTCATCACCATCGGCGTGTACGCGGTGTTCGGCTTCGAGATCTCACCCGCCGCGGTGATCGGCTTCCTCACGATCCTGTCCTACGCCCTGTACGACACCACCGTCGTCTTCGACAAGGTGCGCGAGAACACCCGGGAAGACGGCGAGATCTCCGGCCGCACGTTCGCCGAGTCGGTGAACCTCGCGGCGAACCAGACGCTGATCCGCTCGATCAACACGACGGTCGTGGCCGTACTCCCGGTCGGAGCGATCCTCTTCATCGGTGTTCCGCTCGGTGCACGCACGCTGAGCGACATCTCGCTGTCGATCTTCGTCGGCACGATCGTCGCGGCGTACTCGACCCTGTTCGTCGCCGTGCCGATGTACGCGCTGCTGCGCGAGTCGGAGAAGCCCATCGCGCAGCGTGACGCCCGCGTCGTCGCCGCACGTGAGAAGGCGGGCGTCCCGGCCTGAGGCCGGGGCCCCGCCGCTCTTCGGGGCATCGCGCGGGGCGTAGACTTGATCGACTGGCCGTGAGGAAGGGGTGGCGATGACCGAGACCGCTTCCTCTGCGCCGCCGCCGTCTTCTCTGCGACGCCTGGTGCCGCGCATCTTCTCGCGTGCCGCCCGTCGCGACGACGTCGACAAGCTGCTGCGAACGGTGCGCACGCATCACCCCAAGGGTGATCTCGCGATCATCGAGCGCGCCTACGCCGTCGCCGACAAGGCGCACGACGGACAGAAGCGTCAGAGCGGCGAGCCGTACATCACGCACCCGCTCGCCGTCGCACAGATCCTCGCCGAGCTGGGGCTGGGGCCGAAGGCCATCGCCGCGGCCCTCCTGCACGACACGGTCGAAGACACCGACTACCCGCTCGACGAGCTGGCCGCCGACTTCGGTGACGAGGTGGCGATGCTCGTCGACGGCGTCACCAAGCTCGACAAGGTCAAGTACGGCGACAGCGCGCAGGCCGAGACCGTCCGCAAGATGATCGTGGCGATGTCGAAAGACATCCGCGTGCTGCTGATCAAGCTCGCCGACCGCCTGCACAACGCACGCACCTGGGGCTTCGTCCCGCCCCACAAGGCGGCCAAGAAGGCCACCGAGACGCTCGAGATCTACGCGCCCCTCGCTCACCGCCTCGGCATCCAGGCGATCAAGAGCGAGCTCGAAGACCTCTCGTTCGCGGTCATGCACCCCAAGCTCTACGCCGAGATCGAGAGCCTCGTCAAACAGCGCACCCCGCAGCGCGAGCAGTACGTGCAGAACGTGATCGACGCCGTCGACGCCGACCTGCGCGAGCTCCGCGTGCGCGGGCGCGTCATGGGTCGCCCGAAGCAGCTGTACTCGGTGTACCAGAAGATGGTCGTGCGGGGCCGCGAGTTCGACGACATCTATGACCTCATCGGCATCCGGATCCTCGTGGGGACCGTGCGCGACTGCTACGCGGTCCTCGGCGCGATCCACGCGCGGTGGACGCCGCTGCCCGGGCGGTTCAAGGACTACATCGCCACGCCCAAGTTCAACCTGTACCAGTCGCTGCACACGACGGTGATCGGCCCGGGCGGACGCACGGTCGAGATCCAGATCCGCACGAACGAGATGCATCAGCAGGCCGAGTTCGGCGTGGCCGCGCACTGGAAGTACAAAGAGCGCATGGCCGGCGGCAAGGCCGACGCGAAAGCCGTCGACGCCGACATGGCGTGGATCGCGCACATCTCCGACTGGCAGGCCGAGACCGCCGACCCGGGGGAGTTCCTCGACTCGCTGCGCTTCGAGATCGGCGCCAAAGAGGTCTACGTCTTCACGCCCAAGGGGCGCGTCGTGGGTCTTCCCACCGGCGCCACCCCCGTCGACTTCGCCTATGCCGTGCACACCGAGATCGGCCACCGCACGATGGGTGCCAAGGTCAACGGTCGTCTCGTGCCGCTGGAGTCGACCCTGCAGAGCGGCGACGTCGTCGAGGTCTTCACCTCGAAGAACCCCGATGCCGGCCCCAGTCAGGACTGGCTCGGCTTCGTCAAGAGCACGCGCGCGCGCAACAAGATCCGCGGGTGGTTCACCAAGGAGCGTCGCGAAGAGGCCATCGAGCAGGGCAAGGACTCCATCGCCCGCGCCATGCGCCGGCAGAACCTGCCGCTACAGCGGCTGATGAACCAGGACTCGTTCACCGAGGTGGCACGGCAGTTCCACTACGAAGACGTCTCCGCCCTGTACGCCGCCGTCGGCGAAGGTCATGTCTCGACCCAGTCGGTCATCGAGAAGGTCACCGCGCTCGTCAGCGCCGAAGAGACCAACACCGGTCCCATCGACATCCCCGTCGGGCGCAGTCGCGCCCCGCGCGGGGGCGACTCCGGCGTCCTCGTGCGCGGAGCCCCCGACATCCTCGTCAAGCTCGCCAAGTGCTGCACGCCCGTGCCGGGCGACGAGATCGTCGGCTTCGTCACGCGCGGCAGCGGAGTCTCGGTGCACCGCGGCGACTGCACCAACGTGCGCTCGCTCAAGGAAGAACCCGACCGTCTCATCGAGGTCGAGTGGGCACCCACCACGAAGAGCGTCTTCCTCGTGCAGATCCAGGTCGAGGCCCTCGACCGCTCGGGTCTGCTGAGCGACGTCACGCGCGTGCTCAGCGAGCATCACGTCAACATCCTCTCGGCGACCGTGTCGACCACCAACGACCGCCTCGCCCTGAGCAAGTTCGTCTTCGAGATGGGCGACACCGTGCACCTCGACCGCGTGCTCAACGCCGTGCGCCGCATCGACGCCGTGTACGACGTGTACCGCGTCACCTCGTCGTAAGGGCGACGTTCCGGGGTCGCGAGCCGGTCTGCTTGGCGCGGCGTCCGGCTCGACGCGAGCCTCTCATCGTCATGGCGGCCCGGGGGAACCGACGTGTCAGGTGGGTCGCTGCGACTCGGACCGACCCGCCGCCGACTGCGCGAGCACGTCGGCGGCGCGACGGGCGAAAGGGAATCGCGGATGCCGCGCGAGCCACTCGACCGCATCATCCCGAGCTCCGGAATCATCGGCGGCCCAGGCATGAGCGGCACGACGCTCGGTCTCGTCGTCGCTGCGTGCCAGGTCGACGAGGGTGCGCACGGGTGAGGTGACGGACACCCCCGCCACCTGCCGCACGTCGGCGGCCGCGAGTCGCACCTCGTGAGACACGACGCGCGCGTCGTGGGCCGCGCGGGCGCGGGTGGCTGCGACGCGCTGCACGTGGTGCTGATACGGCTCGGTCAGCACCCCGCCGTGGATCCACGCGGCGCTCAGGCGGATCGCCGCCCACCGCTCACCCACGAGCGGAGCGATGCTGCGCGCGCGCATCCACGGCGTCTCGACCGCGTCGGCCGGGATGTAGCCCGCGCCGAGCGGGACCAGGATGCCGTCAAGGCACGCGGCGGTGAGCTCGGCGATCGACAGACGCTCACCGGGGAAGAACAGAAAGGGCGACACCATTCCGCCAGTGTGGCGGGAACGGTGTCGCCCCGTGACGGAAGTCCGTCAGCCTGTGGATAACCCGGTGGGTCGGCCTGTTCAGCCGCCGAGAGCGCGCAGCCAGGTGCGGCGCGCCTCGAGGGCTTCCTGCGCCTGCGCCACGGCGCGCTTGTCGCCCTTGGCCTCGGCGGCGGCCAGCTCGGCCTCGAGCTTGTCGATGGCGTCGGTGAGCTGACGCGTCATGTCGTTGGCGCGCGCCTTCTGCTCGGGGTCGTTGCGCTTCCAGTCGGCGTCTTCGCGGGTGCGCACGCTTTGCTCGATCTTGCGGAGCTCGTCATCGAGGGCGCGCTCCTTGTCGCGGGGGAAGATGCGACCGATCTCGTCCCACTGACGCTGGATCGCGGTGAGCTTCTGGCGCGCCGTGGCGATGTTCTTCTCATCGACGATCGGAGCGGCCTCCTGCAGCAGCACGCGCTTCTGCTCGATCTTCTCCTTCGACGCCTCGGCGTCGGCCGACTCGCGCTCGATGCGCGCGCCGTAGAGGGCGTCGCCGGCGGCCTTGAAGCGGGCCCAGAGGGCGTCGTCGACCTTGCGGCCGGCGCGGCCGGTGGCCTTCCATGCGTCGAGCAGATCGCGGTACGCGCCGATGCCGTCCTCGCCGCGGGGGGCGAGTGCCTCGGCGCGCTCCACCAGGCGGGTCTTCGCCTCGCGCGCGGCCTTGTGGGTCTCATCGAGCGACGAGAAGAACTCGCGGCGGTGGCGGTCGACCGTGGCGCGGGCGTCGCGGAAGCGGCGCCACAGCTGCTGAGCGGTCGACTTCGACAGGCGCGGACCGTTCTGCTGGTGGGCCTGCCACCGGTCGAACAGCGCGGTCATGTCGGCCGTCATCTGCTTCCACTGCACCGTCTGCGGGTCGCGGGCGGCGAGGGCCTCGGCCTCTTCGACGATCGCGGTGCGCTCGCGCACGGCCTCTTCGGTGGCCCGCTTGGCGGCGACGGCCTCGGTCTCACTCGCCTCGGCGAGTTCGGAGGTGAGGGCGTCGACGCGGGCGATGAGAGCCGAGAGGTCGCCGACCGCCGCTGCACCGTCGAGCTTGCCGTGCAGCGCCTTGGCTGCGGCACGCAGGTCGGATGCCGAGGCGCCACCGCGACGGTGGCGGGTCTCGAGCAGCGTGACCTCGCCGGCCAGGTCGGCGAACTTCCGCTGGAAGTAGGCGAGGGCCTCGGCGGGGGTGCCGTCGGGGTACTGCCCGACGACGCGCCACTCGTCGCCCTCGCGGACCGACACGGTGCCTTCGTCATCGACGCGGCCCCAGGGCTCGGTCGACGAGGTGGAGGCCTTCTTCCCGGGCGGGGGACCGGGCACGCGCGCACCGGGACGCGGGCCGGGGGCTACCGGGGCGGTCGGAGTCTCCGCGGTCGCGGATGCGTCCTCGGCGGGGGCGTCTTCGGCGGGAGCCTCAGCGGCAGCAGCGTCCTCAGCGGGGGCGTCCTCGACGGCGTCAGCGGCGGGAGCCTCGTCCGCAGGAGCACTCTCGGCGGGCGCGCCCTCCGCAGGTGCGTTTTCGGCGGCAGCCTCGTCGGCGGCGGGGACGCCAGCCGCGTCTTCGACGGGGGATCCCTCGGCGGGCGCGTCCGACGTCTCATCGGCGGAAGCCGCAGCCGTCAGGTCGCCGGAGGCCGCGGCATCCGGAGTCTCGACGGCCTCGGCCGTCTCGGCGCTGTCGGCCTGGGTGGTGTCGACCTCGACGTCGTTCGCGGCGTCGCGCGGGTCGGAGGACTCGGGGGTGGGGACGGAAGTCACGGGTAGCACCTCATCGCGGCAGAACCGCCTGGGGGAGAAGGACCCTCCGAGCCTAGTACGCGCGGCCCCCGCGAGACAGGATCAGGGTGTCGGCGTCGGCGTGGATGCAGGCGTGGCGGGGGAGGTGTCGGGCGTCGACGCGGGCGAGGCGGGTGCCGATGGCGAAGGCGCGGGAGCCCCGGGCCCGGCAACGAAGTAGGCGGTCTGCACGCCGATGGCTCCGGCGATCACGACGAGACCGACCACGACGGCGAGCAGGTTGTCGCGCCGACGCCGGCGTCCCTGCCGCTCGTGCAGCTCGAGCCGCGCCTGGTAGGTGCGGGCGCGCTCGCGCTGTTCCCGCGTCTGCCGGTCTTTTCCGCGCGTCGCCACCATCGACTCCTCTCGCCCGTCACGGGCCCCTCGATCCTACAAAGCGGCGCCCGGGTGAGACTCCCGCCCGCACCCGGCGCGGTCCGTTCGCCCGGGCGCGATGTCGGAGGCCGCCGTTAGCCTGGAGGGGTGACCCCTTCCTCCGCCCTCTTCCAGGGCCAGACGCCGCTCGCCGTGCGCATGCGGCCGACCAGCCTCGACGAGGTCGCCGGCCAAGGGCACCTGCTGCGACCGGGATCACCGTTGGTCACACTCGCGACGACCGACTCCTCGTCCTCCGCGTCGGCGGCCTCGGTCATCCTCTGGGGCCCGCCCGGCACCGGCAAGACGACGCTCGCCCAGGCCATCGCCCGATCGTCGGGGCGACGCTTCGTCGAGTTGTCGGCGATTACCGCGGGCGTCAAAGACGTTCGCGAGGTCATGCAAGAAGCCCTCACCCAGCGCGATCTGTATGGGCAGTCGACGATCCTGTTCCTCGACGAGATCCACCGCTTCACCAAGGCCCAGCAAGACGCGCTGCTCCCCGGCGTCGAGAACGGCTGGGTCGTGCTCATCGCCGCGACCACCGAGAACCCGTCGTTCTCGGTGATCTCGCCTCTGCTCTCACGCTCGCTCCTCCTGACCCTGCGGCCCCTCGGCGACGACGACCTCGGAGCCCTGGTGGATCGCGCGGTCACCGACCCCCGCGGCCTCGCCGGGCGCGTGGTGCTCGACGACGACGCCCGGGCGGCCCTCGTGCGCCTGGCCTCGGGCGACGCCCGACGCGCCCTCACCGCCCTCGAGGCCGCGGCCTCCGTCGCGGGCGACGATGCGGGGGCGACGGCCCCGGCCGTCCGCGACGCAGAGGACGAAGACGACTCTGACGACGACGAGGATCCCGGTCCGTTCACCGGCGGGGGAGACGAGCTCCCCGTCATCACCGCCGACCACATCGCCCAGGCCGTCGACCGCGCGCTGCTGCGCTACGACCGCCAGGGCGACGAGCACTATGACGTCATCAGCGCCTTCATCAAGTCGGTGCGGGGGTCGGATCCGGATGCCGCGATCCACTACCTCGCGCGCATGATCGAGGCGGGCGAGGACCCCCGTTTCATCGCGCGGCGCCTCGTCATCTCGGCTGCGGAAGACATCGGCATGGCCGATCCGCAGGCCCTGCAGATCGCGGTCGCCGCGGCCGACGCGGTCGCGTTCATCGGCATGCCCGAAGGGCGCATCCCCCTGGCCGAGGCAACCGTGTACCTGGCCACGACCGCCAAATCGAACGCCGCCTACAACGCCATCAACGCCGCGATCGCCGACGTGCGAGCGGGCGGCTTCGGCCGGGTGCCGATGCACCTGCGCGACGCCCACTATCCCGGCGCCAAGCGGCTCGGGCACGGCAAGGGCTACAAGTACGCGCACGACAGCGAGATCGGCATCGTCACGCAGCAGTACCTCCCCGACGAGCTCGTCGGCCGGCGCTACTACGAGCCCACCAGTCACGGCGCCGAACGCGACGTGTCGGCACGTCTCGAGAAGATCCGTCGCATCCTCGAGGGGCGCTGACGCGGCATCCGGAATGCTCCCGGCGCGCTCTGATAGCATGAACCGGCTCGAAACAGGGTTTTCGGGCATCCCCTCCTTCCTGTGATCACCTTCCGGTGCGCCCCGGCGTGCGCTTCGGATCGGGCGGAAGGGGGCGATACGCCCGTGAGCCGTGAAAGGCGCGGCCACGTCATCGGAAGGAGAACTTCGTGACCACGAAGTCTCAGGACCGCCGCAAGGTGCGTCTGTCGCGCGCCCTCGGCGTCGCACTCACCCCCAAGGCCGCCCGCTACCTCGAGAAGCGTCCCTACGCTCCCGGTGAGCACGGCCGCACCAAGCGCAAGGCCGACAGCGACTACGCCGTCCGTCTCCGTGAGAAGCAGCGTCTGCGCGAGCAGTACGGCATCCGCGAGAAGCAGCTTCGCATCGCGTTCAACGAGGCCCGCCGCACCGACGGCCTGACCGGTGAGAACCTGGTCGAGCTGCTCGAGATGCGTCTGGACGCCCTCGTCGTGCGTTCGGGCTTCGCCCGCACCACCGCGCAGGCTCGCCAGCTCGTCGTGCACCGCCACATCATGGTCGACGGCCAGCTCGTGGACCGCCCGTCGTTCCGCGTCAAGCCGGGCCAGCTGATCCACGTCAAGACCAAGAGCGAGGGCCTCGAGCCCTTCCAGGTCGCCGCCGCCGGTGGGCACGCCGAAGTGCTGCCCCCCGTTCCGGGCTACCTCGAGGTCGACCTCTCCACGCTGCAGGCGAAGCTTCTGCGTCGCCCCAAGCGCGCCGAGGTTCCCGTGACGTGTGAAGTTCAGCTCGTCGTCGAGTACTACGCCGCCCGCTGATCCCAGCGAGCAGAGAAGGGCGTCGGGTTCTCCCGGCGCCCTTCGTCGTTCCCGGGTCGCGCTCTCGCGCGGCCCTGCGTCGTTCCCGGGTCGCGCTCTCGCGCGGCCCTGCGTCGTTCCCAGGTCGCGCTCTGCTCGCTCTGGGTTCGTTTGCCCGAAATGGCGCGCGCTCCGTCCAGCCGCCGACCATACGCGGCAATCGAACGCGCACGGCGTGCATTCACTTGCCCGAGATGGCGCGCGCTCCGCCGAGCCGCCGACCATACGCGGCAATCGAACGCGCACGGCGTCGATTCACTTTCTCGAGATGGCGCGCGCTCCGTAGGGCCGCCGACGATATGCGGCAATCGAACGCGCACGCCGTGCATTCGCTTGCCCGAAATGGCGCGCGCTCCGCCGAGCCGCCGACCACATGGGGCAATTCAACGCGCACGCCGTGGATTCGCTTGCCCGAGATGGCGCGCGCTGCGCCGAGCCGCCGACCATAAGCGGCAATCGAACGCGCGCGGCGTGCATTCATTTGCCCGAGATGGCGCATGCTGCGCCGAGCCGCCGACCATGGGGGCGATCGAACGCGGAGGAGTCGATGCGGCTGCCCCGCACGGTGCCGGTGCGGGTGCGCGGTCGGGACCGTTGGCGGGATGGAGGCCGGAGAGGCGGCATCCACAAGTCTGCCTTGTGCGCACCGCGGGGGCCGTCGCTTACGATGAGGGATGCCGCGATCGCGGCGTCGTATCGAGGAAGAAGTGGTGATCGTGAAAAGCCTCGTCTGGTTCGCGTTGGGTATCGCCGGTGGTTTCGTCGCCGCCCACCTGGTCAACAAGGACCCGCGCGGGCAGGAGGTGCTCGCCCAGCTCGACTCGCGCATCGGCGAGTTCACCGACCGCATGAGCGACGCCTACCACCAGCAGGAGACCCGCCTCTCCGAGATCATCGACGACGCCAAGGGCGTCGCCGCCGCCGCTGTCGACAAGACCGCGGATGCCGTGGGCGACGCCGCCGCCACGGCCACGAAGGCCGTTTCCTCCTCCGACTGACCTCCCTGCGGCATCCGCCCCCGAACACCGGGGCGAACCCGCACGCGCACGGAAAGACCCGCCATGAAAACCGCCGAGATCGCCCAGCGCTTCCTCGACTTCTTCGAGAAGAAGAACCACACGATCGTCCCCTCGGCCTCGCTCGTCACCGACGACCCGGCCCTGCTGTTCACCGTGGCGGGCATGGTGCCCTTCATCCCGTATCTCAGCGGTGTCGTTCCGCCGCCCTACCCCCGCGCGGCCGACGTGCAGAAATGCATCCGCACCAACGACATCGAAGAGGTCGGCAAGACCCCGCGTCACGGCACCTTCTTCCAGATGCTCGGCAACTGGTCGTTCGGCGACTACTTCAAGGAAGACGCGATCCGCTTCGCGTGGGAGCTACTCACCGCGCCCGAGTCGGAGGGCGGACTCGCCTTCGACCCGAAGGACCTCTGGGTCACCGTCTACGAAGAGGACGACGAGGCCCGCGACCTCTGGCTGAAGCTCAGCACCCTGCCCGACGAGCGCATCCAGCGCCTCGGCAAAGACACGAACTACTGGTCGACCGGCCTGCCGGGCCCCGCCGGCCCCTGCTCGGAGATCTTCTTCGACCGTGGTCCCGCGTACGGCATCGACGGCGGTCCCGCGACCGACGACGACCGCTACGTCGAGATCTGGAACCTCGTGTTCATGCAGTACGAGATCACGAACGTGCGCTCGAAGTACGACTTCGACATCGTCGGCGAACTGCCCGCGAAGAACATCGACACCGGCATGGGCCTCGAGCGCATCGCGTTCATCAAGCAGGGCGTCGACAACATGTATGAGACCGACCAGGTGCGCCCCGTGCTCGACCTGGCCGCGAAGCTCGCGGGCAAGTCGTACGGCCAGGAGTCGCACGAAGACGACGTGCGCCTGCGCATCGTCGCCGATCACGTGCGGTCCTCGCTCATGCTGCTCGCCGACGGAGTGACCCCCTCGAACGAGGGACGCGGGTACATCCTGCGCCGCATCATGCGCCGCGCGATCCGCTCGATGCGCCTGCTGGGCGTCGAGGGCGCGACCTTCCCCGAGCTGTTCGCCGCCTCGCGCGACGCGATGAAGGAGTCGTACCCCGAGGTCGAGGCCGACTACGCGCGCCTCTCGGCCTACGCGATCGCCGAGGAGCAGACCTTCCTGCGCACGCTCGCGGCCGGGTCGGCGATCCTCGACCAGTCGGTCGTCGAGGCCAAGAACGGCGGCGGCACCACCCTGTCGGGCTCCGAGGCGTTCCTCCTGCACGACACCTACGGCTTCCCGATCGACCTCACGCTCGAGATCGCCGAAGAGGCCGGCCTCTCGGTCGACCGTGCCGCCTTCGACACCCTCATGCTCGAGCAGCGCACGCGCGCCAAGGCCGACGCCCGTGCCCGCAAGGGTGCGATCGCCGACCAGAGCGCGTACCGCGAGTTCCGCGCGCTGGGTGAGACCGTGTTCACCGGGTACACCGAGATGCAGACCGAGTCGAAGATCCTCGGCATCCTCGTGCAGGGTCAGGGCACCGACCGCGCGTCGGAGGGCCAGATCGCCGAGGTCATCCTCGCCGAGACCGCCCTGTACGCCGAGTCGGGCGGCCAGGTCGCCGACAAGGGCGTCATCGTCGGCCCGGGCTACGAGCTCGAGGTCCTCGACGTGCAGCGCCCCGTTCCGGGCCTCGTCAGCCACACCGTCGAGGTCACCACCGGAGAGGTGTCGGTCGGCGCCCCCGCGACGACCGTGGTCGACGCGCTCAACCGCCACGCGGCTCAGCAGGCGCACACCGCGACGCACCTCGTGCACGCGGCGATCCGCGACACGCTCGGCAAGAGCGCGACGCAGACCGGTTCGCTCAACCGCGCCGGCTACATGCGCTTCGACTTCAGCTGGGGCTCGGCGCTGTCGCCCGAGACCCGCACCGAGATCGAGGACATCGCCAACAACGCCGTCCGCGACAACCTCGAGGTCACCACGCGCGTGATGTCGCTCGATGAGGCGAAGGCCGCCGGCGCCATGGCGCTGTTCGGCGAGAAGTACGGCGACACCGTGCGCATGGTCGACATCGGCGGCCCCTGGTCGCGTGAGCTGTGCGGTGGCACCCACGTTGCCCGCAGCGCCGAGATCGGCCTGGTCAACCTCGTCGGCGAGCAGTCGGTCGGTGCCTCCAACCGCCGCGTCGAGGCCCTCGTCGGCCTCGACGCCTTCCGCGACCTCGCCGCCGAGCGCGCGATCGTCTCGCAGCTCAGCTCGAGCCTGAAGACGCCGCGCGAGCAGCTGCCCACGCGCATCGCCGAGCTGGCCGCCAACCTCAAGGCCGCCGAGAAGAAGATCGCGGCCTTCGAGGCGCAGGCCTTGACCGGTCGCCTGCCGCAGCTGGTCGAGTCGGCCGTCGCGATCGGCACGGTGCGCGTCGTCGCGCAGAGCCTGGGGGAGGGCGCGTCGGCCGACGACGTGCGCTCGCTCGCCCTGCAGGTGCGCGACCGTCTGGGCACCGACCCGGCCGTGGTGGCGCTTGCGAGCGTCGCGGGTGGTCGCGCCACCGTCGTCGTCGTCACCAACGACGCCGCGCGCGAGCGTGGTCTCGCCGCGGGTGCCCTGGCCAAGAACGCCGCGGGTGTGCTCGGCGGCGGAGGCGGCGGACGCCCCGATGTCGCCCAGGGCGGCGGAACGGATGCCGCGGCTCTGCCTCAGGCGCTCGACGGGGTTGTCGCCGACGTGCGGGCGACCACCGCGTGACGGGGTTCCGCCGTGGCATCCGCCTCGGGATCGATGTGGGGCGCGCCCGCGTGGGCGTGGCGCGCTCCGACCCCGACGGTGTGCTCGCCGTTCCGGTCGAGACGGTCCAGCGCAAGAAGGAGCCGGTGCGACGCATCGTCGCCCTCGCGGCCGAGTACGAGGCGTTCGAGGTGCTCGTCGGTCTGCCGCTGAACCTTCGCGGCGACGACACGCCCTCGACCACCGACGCGCGGGCGTTCGCCCACGCCCTCGCCGATGCTCTGCCGATGCCGGTGCGCCTGGTCGACGAGCGCCTGAGCACCGTGTCGGCACACGGTGTCCTGCGAGAAGCAGGACGTTCCCAGCGCGATTCTCGTAGCATTGTGGATCAAGTCGCCGCTGTGGTGCTGCTGCAGCAGGCGCTCGACGTGGAGCGACAGTCCGGCGAGCCGGCCGGACCCGCCGTCACACCGGGACAGGAGCCCGCCTGACAATGCCCGAGAACCAGCCCCCCGAGAACGACCCGTTCGCCGACCTGTACGGCCGTCTGCCCGACCCCCGCCGGGGCGCGCGGTCTTCGTCCGGAGACGACGCTGCACCCCCGTCGCGGCGTGCCGCGCGCGAGGCCCGCCGCACGCAGACGGGTCCGCCCCCCACCCCCGAGTCGTCCGACGCCCCGACGCCCGACGCCGCTCCGCGCTTCGATGCGGCCCGCCGTGCCCCCGAGGACACCCCCGCGGCTCCCGCGGCTCCGCGCGTCGACGCCGCCCGCCCCGCCCCGCAGGAGACCCCTGCCCCCGCGCCCGCCCCGCGCGCCGCCGACGTCGGCCCCACCGTCGTGCCGACGACCGACCCGGCCGCAGAGGTTCCGGATGCCGCGCCCCGGCGCACGGCATCCGCCCCCGCTCTCCGCGGAGACGACCTGGCCCAGCCCGGCCCGGTCCGCCGGGGCACGGACGGCCCCGCTCTCTCGTCGGACGCCGCGCGCCGCGCCGCCGCCGCCGCACCCGCCCCGGCAGCCCCCTCCGGCCCGTCCGCTGCCGCTTCGACCCCGGTCGACCCCGCGCGTGACGAGGTGCGCGAACCCGTGCTCGTCGGCGCCGGAGCCGCGGCCGCCGGGTCTGCGGCATCCGGTTCGCGCTCCGCCGCAGCGGGGTCGCTCGAAGACCTCTTCACCGGCCAGACGACCACCCACGACATCGGGGAGCACGCCCCGCGTGCAGCGAAGAAGCGCCGACGGGTCGCCGGGTGGATCGCCCTCGCCATCGTCGTCCTGATCGTCGGTGGCGTGGCCGCCGGCGGCATGTACGTCTGGAACACCTACGGCGATCGCGTGCGCGAATTCCTCGGCACGAGCGAGCCCGTCGAGTACGCCCCCGGCGAGGCCACCGGCGAAGCCCGCGTGACGATCGTCGCGGGTGACACGGGTGAGTCCGTCTCTCCCAAGCTCTTCGACGCCGGCGTGACCAAGGCGTCGAACTCGCTGTACAAGTACATGGTCGACAACGCCGTGGGCTTCACCTTCCAGCCCGGCGTCTACAAGCTGCAGCAGAAGATGACCTCCGAGGCGGTCATCGCGGCGCTGAAAGACCCGGCCAGCCGACTGAACTACTCGGTGCAGCTGCGCGAGGGCCTGACCCTCAACCAGTCGCTCGACCTCATCGCGGAACAGCTCAAGATCCCGCGCGCCGACCTCGATGCCGCGACCGCCGACCCCTCGCAGTACGGGGTTCCGGCCTCGACGCTCGAGGGCTGGATCTTCCCGGCCACCTACGACTTCGACGAGGGCGTCACCGCGCAGCAGGTCATCCAGACCATGGTGCAGCGCACCGTGCAGTCGCTCGACAAGGCCGGAGTGCCCGAGGCTGATCGCGAGCGGATCCTCATCATCGCCTCGATCATCGAGCGCGAGGCTCGCAGCAGCGAGGACTTCTACAAGGTCTCGCGCGTGATCGAGAACCGCCTGCAGCCCGACAACACAGAGACGCACGGCCTGCTGCAGATGGACTCGACGGCCCAGTACGGCGCGAACGAACTCGACGCCGGTTCGTCGTCGTCGAGCGAGAACGCGCTGACGAGCGACAACCCGTGGAACACCTACATCCGCCCGGGGCTCCCCGTCGGACCGATCGCGAATGCCGGAGACCTCGCCATCGACGCGGCCATGCACCCCGTCGACGGCACCTGGTACTACTTCACGACCGTCAACCTGGCCACCGGTGAGACGGTGTTCTCGACCACCTACGCCGACCAGTTGAAGGCCGTCGACCAGTTCCAGGCCTGGTGCCGCGAGAACCCCGACGGCGGATGCTGAGCGGCCCGACCCGGCTGGCCGTCTGGGGCGACCCGATCGCGCATTCGCGGTCGCCCCGGCTGCACGCCGCGGCCTACGGCGTGCTCGGGCTCAACTGGGAGTACGACCGGCGCCAGGTCGACGATGCGTCGTTCGCCGGCGAGATCGCAGCCCTCGACGCGACGTGGCGGGGGCTGTCGCTCACGATGCCGCTCAAGCAGGTCGCTGCGGCCCGCGCGGCGACCCTCGACGACGACGCGCGCCTGACCGGCGCCGTCAACACGTACCTTCTGACCGCCGACGGACCGCACGGGTTCAACACCGACGTCGGCGGCCTCGCGCGCGCCCTGGACGAGTACGGCGTGCGCGAGCCGCGGCTGGTGCGGGTGCTCGGCGCGGGGGCGACGGCGACCTCCGCGGTGGTGGCGGCGGCCCGCGCCGGAGCCTCGACGGTCGAGGTGCGCGCCCGTCGCCCCGAAGCGGCCGCGCGGCTCACGGACCTCGGGTCCGCTCTGCAGGTCGAGGTGCGGGCCCGATCGCTGGACGATCCGCATCTCGCGTCGGCGGATGCCACGATCGCGGCGCTCCCGGGCGGGATCGACCTCGGCCCGGTCGGCGACGCCCTGGCATCCGGCTCCGGCCCCCTCATCGATGTCGTCTACGGCGGGTGGCCGACGCCTCTCGCCCTCGCGTGGGAGCGGTCGGGCGTCGCCGCGCACGACGGCCTCGGGATGCTGCTGCACCAGGCCCTGCTGCAGGTGCGGGTGTTCGTGGGGGAGGACCCGGCACGAGCCCTCTCGCGCGAGCCCGAGGTGCTGGCCGCAATGCGCATCGCGCTCATGGGAGACTAGGGACATGCTTCGCGTCTTCACCGCCGGCGAGTCCCACGGCCCCGAATTGATCGCCCTCATGGAGGGGATGCCGGCCGGCGTTCCCATCTCGTCGGCCCAGATCCGCGCCGAGCTGGCGCGTCGGCGCCTGGGTTACGGCCGCGGCTCGCGCATGAAGTTCGAAGAAGACGAGCTCACGCTCTCGACCGGCATCGTGCACGGCTTCACCATCGGCAGCCCCATCGCGCTGCGCATCGGCAACACCGAGTGGCCCAAGTGGACCGAGGTGATGAGCCCCGAGCCCGTCGAGCTCTCCGACCGCTCGCGCGGCCGCGGCGCCGCCCTCACGCGTCCGCGCCCCGGCCACGCCGACCTGGTCGGCATGCAGAAGTACGGCTTCGACGAGGCACGTCCGATCCTCGAGCGCGCCTCGGCCCGCGAGACCGCCGCGCGCGTGGCCCTCGGTGCCATCGCCCGGTCGTTCCTGGGCGAGCTCGGCATCCGCCTCGTCAGCCACACGCTGTCGATCGGGCCGGTCCGCTCGCCCGAAGACGCAGCTCTCCCCACCCCCGATGACGTCGAGCGTCTCGACGCCGATCCGCTGCGGTGCTTCGACGCCGACACCTCGGCCGCCATGGTCGCCGAGGTCGACGACGCGAAGAAGTCGGGCGACACCCTCGGCGGTGTCGTCGAGGTGCTCGCGTACGGCCTGCCCCCCGGACTCGGCTCGCACGTGCAGTGGGACCGCCGCCTCGACGCGAGGCTCGCGCAGGCGCTCATGAGCATCCAGGCGATCAAGGGCGTCGAGGTCGGCGACGGCTTCCTCACCACGACCCGCCGCGGCTCGCAGGCCCACGACGAGCTCTTCGCCACCGACGGCGGCATCACCCGCTCCTCCGACCGCGCGGGCGGCACCGAGGGCGGCATGTCGACCGGCACCGTGCTGCGAGTGCGCGCGGGCATGAAGCCGATCGCCACGATCCCCAAGGCGCTGCGCACCGTCGACGTCGCCACCGGTGACACCGCCGCGGCCCACCACCAGCGTTCCGACGTCTGCGCCGTGCCCGCCGCGGGCGTGGTCGCCGAGGCCATGGTCGCCGTGACCCTCGCCGACGCGGTGCTCGAGAAGTTCGGGGGCGACAACGTCGCCGAGACGCGCCGCAACCTCGAGTCGTACCTGGCGAACCTGCCCGAGACGCTCCGCACGAGCGACGCGTCCGACGCGGCGCTGCTCGCGCATGACCTCGCCTGAGCGGGTGCCCGCCGACGATCCGCACGCCGGGACACCCGGGCTTGCGGGGGTTACCGGCAGCGCAGCGGCACCCGGTGTTCCCCGCGCGCCCGGCGGTGCGGCGGCACCCGGGCCCGACGCGGCACCCGGACCCGACGGCGCTGTCGGCCCCGCCGTCGTGCTCATCGGTCCGATGGGCGCCGGCAAGACGAGCGTCGGGCGTCGCGTTGCGCGTGCCCTCGGCACGACCTTCACCGACACCGACAAGCTCGTCGTTCGCGATCACGGACCGATCCGCGACCTGTTCCTCGCCCACGGCGAGCCGCACTTCCGCGCCCTCGAGCGCGAGGCCGTCGTCGAGGCCCTCGGGCGCGGCGGGGTCGTCGCCCTCGGTGGCGGAGCCGTGCTCGACCCGCTCACCCGCGAACGCCTCACCGCGCACCGCGTCGTGCTGCTGACGGTGTCGCCGCACGTGGTGGCCTCTCGCATCCACGGCGACGAGCGTCCCCTGCTGGGCGGCGAAGACCCGGCCGAACGCTGGCTGCGCATCTTCGAGGAGCGTCGGCCCATCTACGAATCCACCGCCCACATCGCGTTCGACACGTCATCGGGGCCGTTGTCCCGCGTGGTCGACGACATCGTGGCCTGGGCGCAGAGCGTCCCGGCCCAGGAGGCACCATGAGCGACACCACGACCATCTCCGTCGCCGGCGACCCCGGTTACGACATCACCGTCGGCCGCGGGCTGCTCGCGACCCTCGGTGAGAAGCTGCCCGCCGGGGCGCAGAAGGTGCTCATCGTGCACCCGCCGACCCTCGCGAAGCAGGCCGAGGCGCTGCGCGCGCAACTCGTCGGCGATCGCCAGGTGCTGCTGGCCGAAATTCCGGATGCCGAGCAGGGCAAGCGCGTCGAAGTGGCGGCGTTCTGCTGGCAGGTCATGGGCCAAGCCGACTTCACCCGCACCGACGTCGTGATCGGCTTCGGCGGGGGAGCGGTCACCGACCTCGCCGGCTTCGTCGCCGCGACCTGGCTCCGCGGCGTCGCGCTCGTGCAGGTGCCCACGACCGTGCTCGGCATGGTCGACGCGGCCGTCGGCGGCAAGACCGGCATCAACACCGCCGAGGGCAAGAACCTCGTCGGCGCGTTCTGGCCCCCGGTCGCCGTGGTCTGCGACCTCGACCTTCTCGACACGCTGTCGAAGAACGAGGCCACCGCGGGGTTCGCCGAAGTGGTCAAGGCGGGCTTCATCTGGCATCCGGAGATCCTCGATCTCATCGAGGCCGACCCGACGGGGATCGTCGACCCGCGTGGTGACGCGTTCCGTCGCTGCGTCGAGCTCGCGATCGACATGAAGGCCCGCGTCGTCGGCGAAGACCTGCGCGAGGCGGGGCTACGCGAGGTGCTGAACTACGGGCACACCCTCGGCCACGCGATCGAGCACGCCGAGCGCTACCGCTGGCGCCACGGCGCGGCCATCTCGGTCGGCATGGTGTTCGCCGCCGAGCTGTCGCGTCTGGCCGGTCGCCTGTCCGACGACGTCGCTCAGCGTCACCGCACGGTGTTGGAGTCGCTGGGCCTTCCGACGACCTACCGCGCCGGCGCGTTCCAGACGCTCAAGGCCACCATGCAGCGCGACAAGAAGAGCCGCGGCAGCATGCTGCGTTTCATCGTGCTCGACGACCTCGCCCGCCCGACCGTGCTGCAGGCTCCGGACGAGTCGCTGCTGTTCGCGGCGTACCAGGAGGTCGGTGCGTGAGCTGCGCACGGTGCCTTGTGGAGAAGACGCGCGCGTGAGCGTCACCGTGCGCCGGGTGCGCGCGGAGGAGGGCGACCGCGTCCGCGCGCTGCGCCTGCGCGCGGTGGGGGATCCCGCGGCATCCATCGCCTTCCTCACCACCCTCGAGCAGGAGCTCGAGCGCGATCGGGCGTTCTGGGACGAGCGGGCCACGGCGGGAGCGTCGAGCGACGCGGTGGCGATGTTCGTCGCCGAAGACGCCGATGCGTGGGTCGGATCGGTGACGGTGCTGGTGCGTCTCGCAGGCCAGGTCGACCACACGGGGCGTCCGCTGATCGAGGGTCGCGCCGACATCGTGGGCGTGTACGTCGCGCCGGAGGCGCGCGGTGCGGGCGCAATCGACGCGCTGCTCGACGCCGCCGCGCGCTGGACCGCAGACCGAGGCTTCGAGACCGTGTCGCTCGACGTGCACGTGGACAATTTCCGGGCCCAGGCGGTCTACCGTCGCGCCGGATTCGTACCGACCGGCGAGAAATTCACCGGTCCCATCGGCCCCGAACTCGCGATGAGCCGCTCGCTGCGCACGCTCTGACGCGCAGGGGCGTCGGGACGACCGCGCCCGTCGGAGAATCGCGTGGTTTCCTCCCCGTCCACGCGGAGCTTCCGTTCCGCTGAGGTCGTTCGCCTCCCGTGACCCGCGGTTCCGGATGCCGATGTGCCGCACGCGAGCCCCGCCAGCACGAAAGCCCCACCTCCCGGAAGAGATGGGGCTTTCGCGTCAGAGGTCAGACCGTGGCGGGAACGCGGCGCTCGGCCGCGAGACCCAGCTGGTCGGTGGGCACATCCTTCGTCTCGCGAGCGGTCAGGGCGCTCACCGACGCGATGACCGCGATGATCGCGGTGAAGACGCTGATCACGACCCAGCCTCCGGCGGCACCGCCACCGAGGGCGGCGACGATGCTGGGCGCGAATCCGGCCATGAGGAAACCGAGCTGCGTGCCGATCGCCATGCCCGAGAAGCGCACGCGGGTGCTGAACATCTCGCCGTAGAACGAGGGCCACACGGCGTTGGCCGCGGCGTATCCGCACGAGAAGGTGAGAATGGCCAGGCCGAAGGTCAGTAGGTCGTTCCCCGCACCCATCGACAGCATGTAGAACGGCATGAACACCGCCGACGACAGCGCGCCGTAGATGAACACGGGCTTGCGACCGACGCGGTCGGCGAGCTTGCCGAACAGCGGCTGCGTGAACAGCGCGACGACGTTGGCGACCACGACGAGCCACAGGGTGACGCTGGCCGCGAGGCCCTGCTCCTTGCCGTAGGCGATCGCGAGCGTGCCGAACACGGTCGAGACGGCGGCGATGAACGCGCAGCAGATCACGCGCAGGACGTCGCGCCAGTGGTTCTTCAGCAGGGGGATCAGGGGCATGCGGGCGATCTGGCCGGTGGCTTTGGCCTGCTCGAACTCGGGCGTCTCGTGCAGGCTGCGGCGGATGAAGAACGCCACGATCACCACCACGGCGCTCAGCCAGAACGGGATGCGCCAGCCCCACGAGAACTTGATGTCGTCGGGCAGGGCGACCACCGGGATGAAGATGAGCGCGGCGAGGATCTGACCGCCCTGCGTGCCGGTGAGGGTCCACGAGGTGAAGAACGACCGACGCCCGTCGGGGGCGTGCTCGAGGGTGAGCGACGAGGCGCCCGCCTGCTCACCGGCCGCCGAGAGTCCCTGCGCGAGGCGGCAGAGCACGAGCAGCACCGGAGCGAACCAACCGATCTGGGCGAAGCCGGGAAGACAGCCGATGATGAAGGTCGACAGACCCATCAGCACGAGCGTGAACATCAGCACCTTCTGACGGCCGATGCGGTCTCCGAAGTGGCCGAGGATCACGGCGCCGACGGGGCGGGCGATGTAGGCGAACCCGAAAGTCGCGAACGACATCACGAGGGCCGCCTGATCACCCGAGGGGAAGAACACCGTCGGGAAGATGAGGGCGGCGGCAGAGCCGAACAGGAAGAAGTCGTAGTACTCCACGGCGCTTCCCATGAAGCTGGCGGTGGCCGCCTTCACGGGAGTCTTCCGCGTCGTTGCGGTGGTGGTCATGGACGAATGCTCCTTAGCGGGAGAGGGCCGGGCCGACGGGGACGTCGGCGGTCGAGCCGGGGGTGACGAGGTCGAGGAAATGGGCGGTCATGCGGTCGGGATCGGGTCGCGTCCCGGTGATGAGGGCGAAGGCGTCGACGGCCTGGTGGACCGCCATGCGTCCGCCGCTGAGGGTGCGGCAGCCGCGCTCGCGCGCGGTGACGAGGAGTTCGGTGTCGAGGGGGCGGTAGACGATGTCGGCGACCCACAGCTCGGGGCGCAGCAGATCGGCGTCGAGGGGGAGTCCCGGGTGCTCCGCCATGCCGACCGGGGTGCAGTGCACGAGGCCGTCGGCATCGGCGAGCACGGCGGGAAGGTCGGCGGGGGCGGCGGTGTCGACGACGGCGAGCGGATGCCGTGCCGCGAGGTCGTCCGCGAGGCCCTGCGCCCGCGCGGGGTCGAGGTCGACGATGCTCAGCCGGGCGGTGCCCAGGCGCAGCAGCGCGTCGGCGACGGCCGACCCCGCCCCGCCGGCGCCGAGCTGGACGACGTGCCGGGTCTCGGCATCCGGGAGCCCGTCGGTGAACGCGGCGGCGAAACCTGTCGTGTCGGTGTTGTGGCCGACGCGGCCGGTGGGGGTGAAGAGCACGGTGTTGACCGCGCCGAGGGCGGCGGCGACCGGGTCGATGCGGTCGAGGTGCGCGAGCACGCTCTGCTTGCAGGGGTGGGTGACGTTGACGGCGTCGTAGCCGAGGCGCTCCGCCCAGGCGAGCACGTCGCCGATGCGGTCGGGGTCGATGCCGAGAGCCGTCAGGTCCAGCGGGCGGTAGACGTAGGTGAGCCCGAGCGCACGCGCCTCGGCCATGTGCATGGGCGGCGTCAGCGACGGGAGCACGCCCGTGCCGATGAGGCCCACGAGGTAGGGGTGCGAGTCGATCACGGTACTCCTTCGTCTCCGCGACACCGGCTTATGTACTAACCGGTACGTTCAGAGGAAACCACGCTCGCGCCGCGGTGTCAACGACGAGATCCCGGATGCCGTGGACCCAGGGCGCCGCGCGGGTGTCCGGTGGCTTCGACAGGCTCAGCCATCTGCGAACCGAGGTCCCTGAGCTTGCCGAAGGGCCCGGGCCCAGCGAGGTGTCCGGGTGGCTTCGACAGGCTCAGCCACCTGCGAACCGAGGTCCCTGAGCATGTCGAAGGGCCCGAGCCCCCGCGGGGTGACCGGTGGCTTCGACGGGCTCAGCCACCTGTGTCAGCGCGCGGGGGCCGTGAGCCAGCCGACCACCACGTCGCCGATCACCGCGCGCAGGTGAGGGCGACGGTCGGGAGAGGCGAGGTCGACGTCGAACAGGTGCCCGAACGTGTACTGGTTGGCGACCTGGAACACGCAGTAGGCGCTGATCACCAGGTGCACGTCGATCGCGTCGACGTCGGCGCGGAAGAGTCCGTCGGCGCGACCGCGCTCGAGGATCTCGTCGAGCAGACCCTTCGCCGGCTGCGACAGCGTGCGCAGTCCCTCGATCTGACGGATGAAGGTGCCGCGGTGGATGTTCTCGATCGCAACGAGACGGATGAACGCGTCATGCCCGACGTGGTGGTCGTAGGTCAGCTCGGCGAGGGCGCGGATCGCGTCGACCGGGTCGGCGTGATCGACGTCGATCGCGCGTTCGGCCTCGCGGATCCCGCGGTACGCCTCCTCGAGGACGGCCCGATAGAGCCCCTCTTTGCTGCCGAAGTAGTAGTAGATCATGCGCTTCGTGGTGCGCGTGCGGGCGGCGATCTCATCGACGCGGGCACCCGAGAATCCGTCTTCGGCGAACACCTCGGTCGCCACCGCGAGCAGTTCGGAACGCGTGCGTTCGGCGTCTCGACGTGCCTCGGCCATGGCTTCAACCTACTGGACGGGGGAGTGGACCCCGTTTGTACTAACTGGTACATTCGGCCGCCATGAAGACCTCGATGGCGACCGTCTGCATCAGCGGCACCCTGGCCGACAAGCTCCACGCGTGCGCGGCGGCCGGATTCGACGGGGTCGAGATCTTCGAGCCCGACCTGCTCGCCGCCCCCGAGAGCCCCGAAGAGATCGCCGCGATCGCCGCACGTCTCGGCCTCACCCTCGACCTCTACCAGCCCATGCGCGACGTCGAGGGCGTCGACGAAGACGCGTTCGCCGCCGTCCTGCACCGCGCCGAGGCGAAGTTCCGGCTCATGAACCGCCTCGGCATCGACCTGGTGCTGTGCTGCAGCAACGTGGCCACCGCGAGCATCGATGACGACGACGTCTCGGCCGGGCAGTTGCGCCGACTCGGCGATCTCGCCCAGGGCTACGGCATCCGGATCGCCTTCGAAGCCCTCGCGTGGGGGAAGTACATCGACGACTACCGCCGCGCGTGGCGCGTCGTCGAACGCGCCGACCACCCCGCGGTCGGGGTGTGCCTCGACTCGTTCCACATCCTCTCGCGGGGGCACGACCTGACCGACATTGCGCGGATCCCGGGGGAGAAGATCTTCTTCGTGCAGCTCGCCGACGCTCCGCGGCTCAGCATGGACGTGCTGTCGTGGAGCCGCCACCACCGCCTGTTCCCCGGCGAGGGCGACTTCGACCTGGCCGACTTCACCGCGCGCATCGTGGAGGCGGGATACACCGGCCCCTTGTCGCTCGAGGTGTTCAACGACACGTTCCGCCAGACCGATCCCCGCCGCACCGCCCTGCACGCGCGGCGTTCGCTGCGCTGGCTCGAGGACGCCGTCGCGCGCACCCTCGACGAGGTCCCGGCCGACCTGCGAATGCTGCCCGACTCCGCCGCCCCCTCGGGCGTGGACTTCGTCGAGATCAAGGCCGAGGACACCTCCGCGATCGAGGAGCTGCTGCACCAGCTCGGCTTCACCTCGCGCGGCCGGCACCGCACCAAGCCCGTGACCCTGTGGACCGCGGGCGACGCCCGCGTCGTGCTCAACGAGCAGCACGCGCGTGGGTGGGAGCCGCGTCTGGCCGCGATCGGGCTCGAGGTCGACGATGCCGAGGCCGTCGACCTGCGCATGCACGAACTGCGCGTTCCCCGGGCCTACCGTCGCACCTACGCCACCGAAGAGCGACTCGACGGCGCGGTCGCCCCCGACGGCACGGAGGTGTACTGGGCGCAGGCCGCCGACGAGGGCGAACCCGCGTGGGTCGCGGAGTTCGAGCACGGCGAGCCCGAGACCCCGACGACCGTCGCCGGAGTCGACCACGTCAGCCTCTCGCAGCCGTGGCAGGCGATCGAGGAAGCCACCCTGTTCTACACCGCCGGTTTCGCGCTGCGCGTCGACAGCAGCACCGAGGTCCCGGGGCCGCAGGGTCTCGTCGCCAGTCGCGTTCTCGGTTCCCCGGGCGGCGAGGTGCGCCTGCCGCTGAACGTCGCGCCGCCGATCCTCGCCGACCAGCGCGCCGGTGCCGCCCTGCCCCAGCACGTCGCGTTCGCGTGCACCGACGTGCGCGCCCTCGCCCGCGCCGCCCGGGAGCGCGGCTTCATCCCGCTCGCGATGCCCGGCAACTACTACGACGACCTCGCCGCGCGGTTCGAGATGACGGATGCCGCGGTCGACGAGCTGCGCGAGCTACACCTCGGCTACGACCGCGATGCCGCGGGGGAGTACCTGCACTTCTACACGCGCACGATCGGCGAGGTGTTCCTGGAGTTCGTCGAGCGCGTCGACGCCTACGCCGGGTACGGCGCGGGCACCGCCCCCGTGCGCCTCAGCGCGCAGGGTCGGCGCTGATAGCGTGCCGACCATGACCACGCCCCGCCGCCTGCTGCTCGTCAACGGTCCGAACCTCAACCTGCTCGGCACCCGGCAGCCCGAGATCTACGGCCGCGACACCCTTGCCGACGTCGAGCGGATCACCTCCGACGCCGCCGCGCGGTTGGGGCTCGAGGTGCGCGCGATCCAGAGCAACCACGAGGGCGTGCTGATCGACGCGATCCACGCCGCCCGGCTCGACTGCGCCGGCATCGTGATCAACGCCGGAGGGCTCACGCACACCTCCGTGTCGTTGCGCGACGCCCTGGCATCCGTCGATCTTCCCGTCGCCGAAGTGCACATCTCGAACATCCGCGAGCGCGAGAGCTTCCGGCACTTCTCGTACATCGAAGACGTCGCCGTCGTGCACGTGATCGGTGAGGGTGTGCCGGGCTACGCACGTGCGGTCGAACGTCTCGTCGAGGTCATCTCGGGCCGCGCCGACGGCTGACGGCGCGCATCACGTAGACTCTGACGTCGGGCTCTCGCCCCACATCGACTCACGAAACGGAATATCGGCACTCATGGCATCCACCGCAGACATCAAGAACGGCGTCGTCCTGAACATCGACGGTCAGCTCTGGAGCGTCGTTGAGTTCCAGCACGTCAAGCCCGGAAAGGGCGGCGCGTTCGTCCGCACGAAGCTCAAGAACGTCATGAGCGGCAAGGTCGTCGACCGCACGTTCAACGCCGGTGCCAAGATCGACCTCGAGAACGTCGACCGTCGCGACTTCACCTACCTGTACAACGACGGTGAAGGTTTCGTCTTCATGGACGTCGCCGACTACGACCAGATCACCGTCGGTTCCGCCACCGTGGGCGACGCCGCGAACTTCCTGCTCGAGAACCAGCAGGTGCAGATCGCGCTGAACAACGGCAACCCGCTCTACATCGAGCTCCCGCCGTCCGTCATCCTCGAGGTGACCTACACCGAGCCCGGTCTGCAGGGCGACCGCTCCTCGGCCGGCACCAAGCCCGCCACCGTCGAGACCGGCTACGAGATGCAGGTTCCGCTGTTCCTCGAGACCGGCACGAAGATCAAGGTCGACACTCGCACCGGCGAGTACCTCGGCCGTATCAGCTGACCTTGAGCGCCCGTACCAAGGCGCGCAAGCGCGCCCTCGACATCCTGTTCCAGGCCGACGTGCGCGGCGAAGAGCTCGCGATCATGCTCGCGACCGAAGCCAAGCGCGCCGCCTCCGAGCCCGCCCGCGAGGCCTCATGGCTCTACGCCCGCGACATCGTCGACGGAGTGATCGACAACCGCGACGCGATCGACGAGCAGATCACGACGTTCTCGAAGGATTGGTCGCTGCAGCGCATGCCCGCCGTCGACCGCGCCCTGCTGCGCATCGGCACGTGGGAGATCCTCTACAACGACGACGTACCGACGGCCGTCGCGATCGACGAGGCCGTGGAGCTCGCGAAGGAGTTCTCCACCGACGACTCCGGTTCGTTCGTGCACGGCGTGCTCGCGCGGATCGCGCGTTCGTCCTGAGCAGTCCCGCGCTGAGTCCTCGCGACGTGTCCCGACGCGGCCCCGACCCCCGGTCGGCGGTCGCGTCGTGTCGTTTCACGAGCGGGGCGGATGCCGCGTGCGTGCAGGTCGACGGAACGGTGTCGGGTCGCGCCGAGTCGGGGCATGGCGGGGCGGATGCCGCGTGCCCGCAGACCGGCCTGCCTGCGGCGGCTCGCATCGCCCGACCCCGCGGCGGATGCTCACGCGTAAACGCTGTCGGTGCGCATAAGCGCGAGCTGCGCACATCCAGGCGCGGGGAAAGCGATTATGGGTGGGCGGGGGCGACCATGCGCGGGGCGCGCACGTCCCTGTCGGAGGTTCACGGAAGGATCGCGGCGTGACGTCGTGGCGTGAACTCATCCCCTCCGGCGGCGCTCCGTCGTACGAGGCGCTCGCACTCGGCGTCGAGCTGCGCCAGCGCGAGGCGTACGACCCGGCGCGGTGGGAGGCGCGGGCCGTCGTGCCGGTGACCCCGCGCCTGCTCGCGCAGCGCCAGGACGACCTGCAGCTCGCGGCCCGTCCGCTCGTGCGAGGGACACGTGAAGCCTGGATCAAGGCGGATGCCACATGGGAGACGGTCCGCCGCTCTCCCGTCCGCTTCGATCCCGCCCACGTGAACTGGTTCGCCGAGCTGTTCGCCCTCGCTCAGGCCTTCCGCACGACCGGCCCCTTCGCGCCCGCCGGCGACACGATCGCGCTCGACACCGTCACCTCGCCCCTGCTGTGGCCGCACCTGGCGGCGGCGGAGCGGCTCGGCATCCCGCTCGTGTCGATGAACCCCCAGCAGAGCGTGCGGCTCGCGCGCGAGGCGACCGCGCGGGTGGCGCTCGACGCCGTGGGCGGGGGAGCGTTACGGATCTCGGCCGACCTCACGCTCGACGGTGACACCGTCGACGCGACGCGAGCGCGCGCGATCGGGGAGTCGGGGCTGTTCTCGTTCAAGCTCGATCGCGACCCGGTGCCGATCGTGCTCGCTCCGGTCGCGTTGCCCGAGCCCCTGCCGACTCTCCTCGGCACCGCGGGGGTCGACGTGCCCCGCGGCGAGGCAGACGAGTTCGTCGCCGAGGTGTACCCCCGGCTCGCGCGGCGCGCGCCGCTGTCGGTGGGCGCGGGTGTCCCGACGCCGCCGCCGGATCGTCCGATCCTCGAGGTCGCGGTGACGTATGCCGATGACGACGTCGCCTATCGACTCGAGTGGGTCTACCCGGGTGCTCGTCGCGTGGCGTACGACGCGGCAGACGACACTGAGCGCGACCTCCGCGCCGAGGCACAGATCGGCGAGCGGTTCGAGACGGCGTGGATGGCGGCATCCGACCTCCCCGTCGCGCCCCGCGCGAATCTGCACGACGCGGATGCCGCCGTGTTCGCGACCCGGGTGCTGCCCGCGATCGACGTGCTCGACGAGGTGCGGGTGCGCACGACCGGCACGGCGCCGACGTTCCGCGAACTCAGGGGCGACCCGTCGCTGCGGATCACGGCGGTCGAGTCCCTCGATCGCGACTGGTTCGACCTCGGCATCGTCGTGACGATCGAGGGGCGCCTGATTCCGTTCGGGACGCTGTTCTCGGCGCTCTCCCGGGGGCGCACGCGCATCAAGCTCTCGGACGGCGCGTGGTTCTCGCTCGCCCATCCGGCTCTGCAGCGGCTTCGCGACCTGCTCGAAGAGGCGGCGGCGCTCGATGAGTGGGAGACCGGTCCGCGGCTTCCGCGCACGCACCTCGCCTTGTGGGCGGAGTTCGAAGACCTCGCCGACCAGTCCGAGGCAGCCGTCGAGTGGCGCGGCCTGGCACGCGCGTTGCGGGATGTCTCCGAGGTGCCGGAGGTGCCGACCCCATCCGGGTTCCGCGCCGAGCTGCGCCCGTACCAGCGCGACGGGCTTTCGTGGCTCGCGCTGCTGCACCGGCACCGGCTCGGCGGGATCCTCGCCGATGACATGGGGCTCGGCAAGACCCTGCAGTTGCTCGCCCTCATCGCCCACGCGAAGGCGTCCGGGGAGCGGCGGCCGTGGCTCGTCGTCGCGCCCACCTCGGTCCTCCCGACCTGGCGCGACGAGGCGACGCGCTTCGCCCCCGACCTGCGGGTCGCGGTGGTCGAGGCGACGGCCGTTCGCCGGGAGTCCGCCATCACCGACATCGCCGGGGGAGTCGACATCGTGGTGGCCCCCTACGGGGTCGTGCGGGCGGATGCCGCGGAGTTCGCCGCTGCGCACTGGGCCGGCGTCGTGCTCGATGAGGCGCAGTTCGTGAAGAACCCCGCGACGCGGATCCATCGCGCGATCGCGGCATTGCAGACCGACGCGGTGTTCGCCGCCACCGGAACGCCCATCGAGAACGGTCTCGACGACCTGTGGGCGCTGCTCTCGCTCACCGCTCCGGGGCTGTTCCCCTCGATCCGGCAGTTCCGTGAGGACTACACCCGCGCGATCGAGCACCTGCCCTCCGACGCCCCGACGGCCCTGTCGGCGATCGCGGCGAGCGCGCACCGCGAAAAGACGCTGGATCGTCTGCGCCGTCGGGTGCGGCCGTTCCTGCTGCGTCGCACGAAAGACGTCGTGGCATCCGACCTCCCTCCCAAGCAGGAGCAGGAGATCGCGGTTCCCCTCGGTCCCGCGCACCAGGAGCTCTACGACCGTGTGCTGCAGCGCGAGCGGCAGAAGGTGCTCGGGTTGCTCGACGATCTCGATCGGCAGCGCTTCATCGTCTTCCGCTCGCTGACGTTGCTGCGCATGCTGGCGCTGGCTCCGGGTCTCGTCGACGAGCGCGATGCGCATCTGGGGTCGGCGAAGCTCGACGTGCTGCTCGACCGTCTCGTCGAGGTGGCCGCCGAGGGACACCGTGCCCTGGTGTTCAGTCAGTTCACGACGTTCCTCGATCTAGCTGCCGAGCGATTGGATGCCGCGGGTCTCGCGTACGCGCACCTCGACGGGTCCACTGCTCGCCGAGGCGAGGTGATCGACGGGTTCCGCGAGGGGGATGCTCCCGTGTTCCTCATCAGCCTCAAGGCCGGCGGGTTCGGTCTGACCCTCACCGAGGCGGAGTACGTGTTCCTGCTCGATCCATGGTGGAATCCCGCCGCCGAGAACCAGGCGATCGACCGGGTGCACCGCATCGGACAGACCAAGAGCGTGTTCGTGTACCGCCTCATCGCGGCGGGCACCGTCGAAGAGAAGGTGCGGGCGCTGCAGCATCGCAAGGCGGCCCTGTTCGACGCGGTGATCGATGACGACGACGCGTTCGCCGCGGCGCTGGATGCGGACGACATCCGGGGGCTGCTCGGGCCGTGATCCGCCCGGCGGCTCGGGAGAACAACCCGTCGACGATCGCTCCCGCGGCACTGAGGAGATGGTCGGCGCCGGCAGCGATGTTCGGCACCCCGTTCACGAGGCGTCTGCATCCATCACCTGCAGGAGCCCACCCCCAATCTGCCCGATGGCATCCTCCGACACCGAGCTCATCGAAGTCAGTTCCGAGAGTCGCCCCCGCGGTCGCTTCGCGATCCGCGCGCCGCCGTGGGAGCGGGTGATGTCAGCGCGGGTGTTCGAGGTCCCTCAGGTATTCGGCGCCGATCGCCGGAGTCGACGCGGAACCTGCCGCGGATTCTCCACCCACGCGCGTTGTTCGTGGTCTCCCGGTCGGTCGCCGATGACGCGGCATCCGGGATCTCAGCCGAGCTCGCCCGTCAGGAACTGCGCGGTGCCGTGGCCGAACGACCAGTCGGCGTCGCCGTTCTCCGTGATGCTCACGACGAGGTCTTCTCCGCCGATGTCGAGACGGTCCTTCAGGTTGCGGGCGAGGGCACGGTACAGAGCGACCTTGGCGTCTTCCGTGCGCGCCTTCGATGCGAACCGCACGATGACGAGTCGCTCGCTGCGGGTGATCCCGAGACCGGTGTCGAGGGCCACGAGCTCGAACGGTTCGTGCTGGGTGAGGATCTGGTAGCGGTCGGTATCGGGGACGCCGAACGCGTCGACGACGGCCTCCTGCACGGCATCCATCAACGTGCGCAGCTCCGTCTCGTCGTACTGTCCGCGGATGGTGTCGATCATGGCAAGGGGCATTCGAGGGTCCTTTCGTCGGTACGCCCGGCACGGTACTCATGCCCGGTATGTGGGGGAGTGGCTTGACGGAGACTTCCCGACACCGTCGCTCTCCCCGGGCTCTCGCAGTCGCGCCCGCGTAGACTCGTCGGGTTCCAGCCACGACCCAGGAGCGACATGAAGATCACCGGCCTCGGCCACGCGGGAATGTTCATCGAGACGCGCGGCGGCAGCATCATCTGCGACCCCGTCATCGGTCCGAGCTTTTTCGGCTCCTGGTTCCCGTTCCCCGACAACCGCGCCCTCGACTGGGAGCGGTTCGGCAAGGCGGACTTCCTCTACATCTCGCACCGCCACCGCGATCACTTCGACCAGGCGATGCTCGAGCGGTACGTGTCGAAGGACATCAAGGTGCTGCTCCCCGAGTACCCCACCGATGACCTCGAGCAGGACCTCCTCGCGCTCGGCTACACCAACCTCGTGCGCACCGAGGCGGGCGTTCCCCTGCAGTTCGGCGATCTGAAGCTCATGGTGACGCCGCTGCGCGCGCCCTCCGACGGTCCGATCGGCGACTCGTCGCTGTCGCTCGATGACGGAACCGCGTCGATCCTGAACCAGAACGACTCGCACCCGCTCGATCTCGACAAGCTGTTCGACTTCGGCAAGCCCGACGCGTACTTCACCCAGGTGTCGGGTGCGATCTGGTGGCCCATGGTCTACGACCTGCCGCAGGACGCGAAGCAGAACTTCGCCAAGCTCAAGCGCGACGCGCAGAACAAGCGTGCGATGTACTACATCGACAAGGTCGACGCCGAGCACGTGTTCCCGATGGCCGGTCCGCCGATGTTCCTGCGCGAGGAGCTGTTCCGCTACAACGGCACCGGCATGGACGACGACTCGATCTTCACCGACCAGCGCGAGTTCCTCGCCCACATGAAGGAGCAGCGTCCCGACCAGAAGGGGTACCTGTTCCTTCCGGGCACCGAGGTCGAGGTGCAGGGGTCGGATGTCACGGTCACCCAGACCCTATACACGGATGCCGAGATCGAACGCGTCTTCGGCGACAAGTGGAACTATCTGGCCGAGCAGCGCGATAGCCGCCAGGCCGAAGTTCAGGCCGAAGAGGCGACGCGCGCGGAGGTCATCCCGCCGGCCGAGATGCTGGCCGCCCTGAAGGAGTGGTGGGAGCCGCTGCTGCGGCGCGCCCGCACGATCCGCAATGGCGTGGGCGGCATGGTGCGGTTCCGCATCGGCGAGCTCGACATGGTCGTGGACTTCCCGAAGGCGAAGCTCCGCGAGTACGCCGGCGAGGAGTGCATCTACTGGTACACGATCCCCGCCGACCTCGTGTCGACGAACATCCGCGATCACGAGATCGACTGGTCGAACTCGATCTTCCTCTCGATGCAGTTCGAGGTGGGGCGTTCGGGCAAGTTCAACGAGTTCCTCACGACGTTCCTGAAGTGCCTGTCGCGCGACCGGATCGAGTACGTGGAGAACTGGTACGCCGAGCAGTCGGACCAGACCGAGGATGCAGAGATCGACGGCTGGACCGTTCAGCGTCGCTGCCCGCACCTGCGTGCCGACCTGACCAAGACCGGCAAGATCGAGGACGGCGTGCTGACCTGTTCGCTGCACGACTGGAAGTGGGATCTGGCATCGGGACGGTGCTTGACGACGACCGGTCACCCGATCCGTTCGACCCGCGCCGCCGAGCCGGTCGAGGTCGCCGCGAGCTGACCTGTGCCGGGTTTCCACCACGTCGAGGTGTGGGTCGCCGACCTGGCTTCGGCGCGTGCCGAGTGGGGATGGCTGCTCACCGCGGTCGGATTCGAACGGACCGGCCGGTGGGCAGAGGGCGAGACATGGAGTGCGGGGGACGGCCCGTACCTGACGCTGACAACATCGCCGAACCTGTCGAGGCCCGAGCATGATCGGCGTGCTCCCGGCGTGAACCATCTCGCGTTCCTCGGCGGCTCTCGGGCGCAGGTGGATGCCGTAATGACCGCGGCGAGCGCTCACGGGTGGCGGTCGCTGTACCAGGAGCGGTATCCGTTCGCCGGTGGTCCTTCGCACTACGCGGGGTGGCTGGAGAATTCCGCGGGGTTCAAGGTGGAGATCGTCGCGGACGAGGGCTGACCCGACCGCGTACGTCGTGCCCGGTCACGTGCGTGGCGCTCATGAGTGTCGTGCGCGATCACGAGCGACGCGCCCCGTCACGAGAGACGTGGTCCCTCACGAGCGACGTGGGCCCTCACGAGCGACACGCTCGGTAGCGCCGCGACGCGCCCCGTCACGATCGTCGCGCTCGATCACGTACGTGGTGCCCGGGCACGGCGCGTCGCACCAGGCCACGCGCGTGGCGCTCAGCCACACGCGTCGCGTTCGGCCATGCCACGTCACGCTCGGTCACGCCGTGACGGACCCCGTCCCGCGGGTGGCGCTCGGTCGCGTTCGTCGCGCTCGGTCACGCCGCGACGCGCCCCGTCCCGCGGGTGGCGCTTGGCCATGCCACGTCACGCTCGGTCACGCCACGACGCGCCCCCTCCCGCGGGTGGCGCTCGGTCACGTTCATCGCGCCCGGCCACGCCACGTCACGCTTGGCCACGTGCGTCGCGCTCGGTCACGCCGCGCCATGCTCGGTCACGCCGCGTCGAAGCGGCGCGGAGACCTCGACCGCAGCAACGTCGGCGGTCGCACCTCACCCGTGCGCGGATGGGGCGGGGCGTGCAACCAGTACGAGTCGCGCCCGGTCACCGGATCCCGCTCGCGCACGATCCGCTCGCCCCGATTGTGCAGACCCAGGTGGTGGTTCCGGCAGAGCGGGACGCCGTCGTCGACGTCGGTCCTGCCCCGATCGGCCGCCCAATGGTCGATGTGATGCATCTCGCACTGCGAGATGGGGGCGCGGCATCCGATACCGACGCACCCGCCGTCGCGCACCGCGATCGCGATCCGCTGCGCGCGGGTGAAGAGTCGCTGATGACGACCGACGTCGAGCGGCCGCCCCACGTCGCCCAGGGAGACCGTTACCGCACCCGCATCGCACAGGTAGCTCTCGACGACCCCGCCGGGGAGGGCTTCGCCACCGTCCTCGAGGTGTCCGACCCCGCGCACGGTGGTCACGACACCCATCGACTCGGCACCAGGGGACTCGGTCTCCGCCAGCGCCGAGGCCTCCACCAGCGCCGAGGCCTCCACCAGCGCCGGGGCCTCCGCCGGGGCCTCCGCCGGGGCCTCCGCCGGGGCCTCCGCCGAGGCCTCCACCAGCGCCGAGGCCTCCACCAGCGCCGGGGTCTCCGCCGGGGCCTCCGCCGGGGCCTCCACCGACGCCGGCGCCGACGTCTCCGCCAGCGCCGACGCCTCCAGCACGATCCGCACCCCGGGCTGCCGGTCGCCGAACGCCTGCGTCGGATCCGCGGCGGCACCCGTCCGCATGACGGCCATCAGCGTGTCGTACGCAATCTGCTCACCCGATCGCTCGTCGGAGGCGTCGGCCACCACGGCATCCGGATCCACGAACCGCGGGCCCCGTCGCGGACGCAACGCCGCCTGGAGGATCGCATCGACCCAGGCCGCCGCGTCGTCGTCGAACACGAACCGCCCGTGCCGTTGCCCCTGCTCGTCGACCCACGAACGGTACGACCGGGCCGCGAAGCGCTCCTCGAACCGCAGGGTCACCCCGACGGGGTCGAGACGGTCCCGCGCGATCCGCGCAGCCGCCCGCAACTCCTCGACCGGCAGGTGCGGAGCCTCGTCGACCAGCCGCTCGACGGCCGTCGCCCAGGCGTGGGGGAGGAAGTCCGGATCGAGCTCGGGATACCTCTCGACCGGCGGCTCACCCAACCCCACGCGGATCGCCTGAAACTGCGCGTGACTGATTGCCCCGTCACGAAGCGCCCCACTCATGCGGTCGAGCCACTCCCCGCCGGAATCTTCCGACACGGTCTCGGATCGACCGCCATCGGGCCCGACCGACGGAGAAAGCGAGGGGAGCAGATCACCCCCGGTCTTCATCGACCGCGTCACCTCGCGCCTACTCCGCCCGGTCAGCGTCTGCAGCAGCTCGGTCGCGTTGCGGTGCCCCTGCCGTTGCGCCAGTCCTGCCCCGCCCCGCTCGCGCGCCGACCGGGCGTCGATCACGCGGGCCGCACACGCCGCCAACACGTCGAGGGCATTCCGCGCCGCGGTGATCTCCGCCATGACGCCAATGACCTCGCGGTCGTCCAACGCCTCGAGCTCCCGCCCCGCCACCAGCGCGACGACGCGCTCGCTCGCCACCCGAAGGCGGTCGATCGGCGCGCGCAGTTCCATAGAACAAAGGTACGAATAACCCACCCTCCCCGCCAGAGCCCGAGCGCGACACCACCCTCAACCACCCAGGGTTCACCCGCCCGCACCCGCTAGACTCGACGAAGAACCACAGCAACCTTTAACCCCGTCCCGTGAGGCGGAGAAGGGAGCGGCGGATGAATACGCGCACTGTCATGCACGATGCCGATATCGCCCGCGCTTTGACGCGCATATCGCACGAGATCCTGGAGTCCAACAAAGGACCGGAAGGACTCGTCCTCCTCGGCATCCCGACCCGCGGCGTCACGCTCGCGAACCGGATCGGCCCCCTCGTCAGCGAGTTCGGCGGCACATCCATCCCGGTCGGATCGCTCGATGTGACGATGTACCGCGACGATCTGCACCGCAACCCCACGCGGGCCCCGCGTCGCACCGAGATCCCCGCCGGCGGCATCGACGGCAAGGTCGTCGTGCTCATCGACGACGTGCTGTTCTCGGGCCGCAGCATCCGCGCCGCCCTCGACGCACTGCAGGACATCGGCCGCCCCGCCGCCGTGCGCCTCGCGACGCTGATCGACCGCGGCCACCGCGAACTGCCGATCCGCCCCGACTTCGTGGGCAAGAACCTCCCCAGCGCCCGCGACGAACGCGTCAACGTGCGCCTCGCCGAGATCGACGGCATCGAGGAGGTGACGATCGAATCATGAGGCACCTCCTCGACACCCAGCATCTGTCTCGCGAAGACGCGCTCGAGATCCTCGACGTCGCCGAGGACATGGCCGACACTCAGCGTCGCGAGGTCAAGAAGCTCCCGACGCTGCGCGGCAAGACGGTGGTCAACCTCTTCTTCGAGGACTCCACGCGCACGCGCATCTCGTTCGAAGCCGCCGCCAAGCGCCTCTCCGCCGACGTCATCAATTTCTCGGCGAAGGGCTCCAGCGTCAGCAAGGGCGAGTCGCTGCAGGACACGGCGCAGACGCTCCAGGCGATGGGGGCGGATGCCGTGGTCATCCGCCACGGCGCGTCCGGCGCTCCGCGCACCCTCGCCACGTCCGGTTGGATCAGCGCCGGTGTGGTGAACGCCGGCGACGGCACCCACGAGCACCCGACGCAGGCCCTGCTCGACGCGTTCACGATCCGCAAGCGCCTGTTCGGCGACGACAGCCGCGGTCGCGGGCTCGACGGCATCCGCGTCACGATCGTCGGAGACGTGCTGCACTCGCGGGTCGCGCGGTCGAACGTGTGGCTCCTTCACACCCTGGGCGCGCACGTGACGTTGGTGGCTCCGCCGACGCTGGTGCCGCAGGATGTCAGCCGCTGGCCGGTCGATGTCGACTACGACCTCGACCACGCGATCGCCGCCGGTCCCGACGCGCTGATGATGCTGCGCATCCAGCTCGAGCGGATGTCGGCGGCGTATTTCCCGACTGAACGGGAGTATTCCCGCCGGTACGGGCTCGACGCGCGACGTTTGCAGGCGCTTCCGGGCGGTAGCATCGTTCTACACCCCGGTCCGATGAACCGAGGTCTGGAGATCTCCGCCGAAGCCGCCGATTCGCCTCGCTCGACGGTGCTCGAGCAGGTCACGAACGGCGTCTCCGTGCGGATGGCCGTGCTGTACCTGCTGCTGGCGGGCGAGCGCCCCGACACCGAGAAAGAGGACCTCCGATGAGCCACGCCCCCGCACAGACCCTTCTGGTGCGCGGCGCGCGCGTCGAGGGTCACGACGCCACCGACCTGCTCGTGCGCGACGGCGTCATCGTCGAGACCGGCTCCGGCCTCTCGCACCAGGGCGCGACGGTCGTGGATGCCGACGGTCTCGTCGCCCTGCCGGGTCTCGTCGACCTGCACGTGCACCTGCGCGAGCCCGGGTACGAGGCATCCGAGACGATCCTCACCGGTTCGCGGGCCGCCGCCGCCGGTGGATTCACCACCGTCTTCGCCATGCCGAACACCTCTCCGGTCGCCGACACGGCGGGCGTGGTCGAGCAGGAACTCGCCCTCGGCGAGGCCGCCGGCTACGTGCACGTGCAGCCGATCGGCGCCGTGACCGTGGGGCAGAAGGGCGAGCGGCTCGCCGAGCTCGGCGCGATGGCCGACTCCCGCGCCCGCGTCCGCGTGTTCAGCGACGACGGCTTCTGCGTCTTCGACCCGCTGATCATGCGGCGAGCGCTGGAGTACGTGAAGGCGTTCGACGGCGTCATCGCGCAGCACGCGCAGGACCCGCGCCTGACCGAGGGCGCGCAGATGAACGAAGGCGCCGTCTCGGCCGAGCTGGGTCTCACCGGCTGGCCGGCGGTCGCCGAGGAGTCGATCATCGCGCGCGACGTGCTGCTCGCCGAGCACGTCGGCTCGCGCCTGCACGTGTGCCATCTGAGCACCGCGGGCTCGGTCGACATCATCCGCTGGGCCAAGAAGCGCGGCGTCAACGTCACCGCCGAGGTCACCCCGCACCACCTGCTGCTGACCGACGAGCTCGTGCGCGACTATGACGCGCGGTTCAAGGTGAACCCGCCGCTGCGCCGCGAGGAAGATGTGATGGCCGTGCGCGAGGGCCTGGCCGACGGCACGATCGACATCGTCGCCACCGACCACGCCCCGCACCCCGCCGAGGCGAAGGCCTGCGAGTGGGCGGCCGCCGCGAACGGCATGGTGGGTCTCGAGAGCGCCCTGCGCGTCGTGCACCACGCCATGGTCGAGACCGGCCTGCTCGACTGGGCCGACGTCGCCCGCGTGATGTCGGCGAACCCGGCCCGCATCGGACGCCTCGACGGACACGGCACGCCCGTCGCCGCGGGGCAGCCGGCGACCTTCACGCTGTACGACCCGCGCCCCTCGCGCACGTTCGGCCTCGACGACCTGCGCGGGCGCAGCACCAACTCGCCCTACCTCGGCCGGGAGCTGCCCGGCGAGGTGCGCTGGACTGTGCGCGCCGGCATCCCGACCGTCGTCGACGGTGCCGTGCTCGACGCTCCCGGGGTGCTCGCATGAGCCGCGAAGGCGCCCTCGTCGTGATGATCGGCGTGGCCCTCGTGCTGCTGGCCGTGCTCGCCTGGGCCTGGGTGCGACGAACGCGGCGCGATGCGCGCTACACGGCCCCGGTGGGGGAGCTGCCCGCAGACGCCGTCGAAACGGCGGTGTTCTCGGGCCTCTACGTCGCCACGACCCGACACGACGAGCCGCTCGAGCGTCTCGCCATCAAGGGCCTCGGCTTCCGCTCCCGCGTCGACGTCACGGTCACCTCGGCCGGCGTCGCCCTCGACCTGCAGGGCCAGCCCCGCATCGCGCTCACCCGCGACCGCCTCGTCGATGCCTCTCAGGCCACGGTCGCCATCGACCGCGTGGTCGAGCGCGACGGCCTGACGCGCGTCAGCTGGCGCATCGACGACGACACGATCGTCGACACCTACCTCCGTCCTCAGGACGCCTCGGCCAAAGCTCTGGCCGACGCCATCCGCCCCCTCACCTCGACAGGAAGCGACGCATGACCGCCCTGATCCCTTCCTCGCGCCTTTCGCGCGACCCGGCCGTCCTCGTACTCGAAGACGGCACCCGCTACACCGGCCGCGCCTACGGCGCACGCGGCGAGACCCTCGGCGAGGTCGTCTTCGCCACCGGCATGACCGGCTACCAGGAGACGATCACCGACCCCTCGTACGCGGGCCAGATCGTTCTGCAGACCGCCCCCCACATCGGCAACACCGGCGTGAACGACGAAGACCCCGAGTCGCGTCGCATCTGGGTCGCCGGCTACGTCGTGCGCGACCCCTCGCGCATGGTGTCGAACTGGCGCGCGAACCGCTCGCTCGACGACGCTCTCGTCGAAGACGGCATCGTCGGCATCTCCGGCATCGACACCCGCGCCGTCACCCGTCGCATCCGCTCCGAGGGCAGCATGCGCGGCGGCGTCTTCTCGGGCGAGGCCGCCGACCTGGATGCCGAGGAGCAGCTGCGCCGCGTGCGCGAGGCTCCGGGCATGGCGGGCCGCAACCTCTCCGCCGAGGTGTCGGTCAGCGAGGTCGAGGTGACCCCCGCGACCGCCGAGCGCATCGGCAACCTCGCCGTGCTCGACCTGGGTGTGAAGCAGTCCACGATCGACAACCTCGCCGCGCGCGGTTTCGACGTGCACGTGTTCCCGCAGTCCGCGACGATCGACGAGATCCGCGCGGTCGAACCGGTCGCGGCGTTCTACTCGAACGGCCCCGGCGACCCCGCGGCATCCGACCAGCACGTCGAACTGCTGCGCGCCGTGCTCGGCGACGGGCTGCCCTTCTTCGGCATCTGCTTCGGCAACCAGCTGCTCGGACGCGCGCTCGGCTTCGGCACCTACAAGCTGCCGTTCGGCCACCGCGGCATCAACCAGCCCGTGCTCGACAAGACCACCGGCCGCGTCGAGATCACCTCGCAGAACCACGGCTTCGCGGTCGAGGCGCCGCTCGATGAGATCGTCGACAGCCCCGCCGGCTTCGGCCGCGTCGAGGTCAGCCACATCGGCCTGAACGACAACGTGGTGGAGGGCCTGCGCGCCCTCGACATTCCGGCGTTCAGCGTGCAGTACCACCCCGAGGCCGCCGCCGGCCCGCACGACGCCAACTACCTGTTCGACCGCTTCCGCGACATGGTGATCGCGAACCTTCGACAGGCTCAGGGACCGGATGCCGCGGCTTTGGCCCCCTCCGACGCTCAGGACTCGACCCAGGAAGACAACAATGCCTAAGCGCGACGACATCCACTCCGTCCTCGTCATCGGCTCCGGCCCGATCGTCATCGGTCAGGCCTGCGAGTTCGACTACTCCGGCACCCAGGCGTGCCGCGTGCTGCGCGAAGAGGGCGTGCGCGTCATCCTCGTCAACTCCAACCCGGCGACGATCATGACCGACCCCGACTTCGCCGACGCGACCTACATCGAGCCGATCACCCCCGAGGTCATCGAGTCGATCATCGCCAAAGAGAAGCCGGATGCCGTTCTCCCCACCCTCGGCGGGCAGACCGCGCTGAACGCGGCGATCCAGCTGCACAAGCGCGGCATCCTCGAGAAGTACGACGTCGAGCTCATCGGCGCCGACTTCGACGCGATCAACCGCGGTGAGGACCGTCAGATCTTCAAGGAGCTCGTACTCGAGGCGGGCGCCGATGTCGCGGCATCCGTCATCTGCCACTCGATGGACGAACTGCTCGCCGGCGCTGAGAAGCTCGGCTACCCGCTGGTCGTGCGTCCGTCGTTCACCATGGGAGGCCTGGGCTCGGGCTTCGCGTACGACGAGGCCGACCTCCGCCGCATCGGCGGCGCGGGCCTGCACGACTCGCCCACCAACGAGGTGCTGCTCGAGGAGTCGATCCTCGGGTGGAAGGAGTACGAGCTCGAGCTCATGCGCGACACCGCCGACAACACGGTGGTCGTCTGCTCGATCGAGAACGTCGACCCGGTCGGCGTGCACACCGGCGACTCGATCACGGTGGCGCCCGCGCTGACCCTGACCGACCGCGAGTACCAGAAGCTGCGCGACATCGGCATCGACATCATCCGCGCGGTGGGCGTCGACACCGGTGGCTGCAACATCCAGTTCGCGGTCGACCCGGCGACGGGCCGCATCATCGTCATCGAGATGAACCCGCGCGTCTCGCGTTCGTCGGCGCTCGCGTCGAAGGCCACCGGCTTCCCGATCGCCAAGATCGCCGCGAAGCTCGCGATCGGCTATCGCCTCGACGAGATCCCGAACGACATCACCAAGGTGACCCCGGCGAGCTTCGAGCCCACGCTCGACTACGTCGTGGTGAAGGTGCCACGGTTCAACTTCGAGAAGTTCCCGGCCGCCGACACCACCCTGACCACCACCATGAAGTCGGTCGGCGAGGCCATGGCGATCGGCCGCAACTACACCACGGCCCTGCAGAAGGCGCTGCGCTCGCTCGAGAAGCGCGGGTCGAGCTTCCACTGGGGCGAGGAGTCGCGCTCGGTCGAGCAGCTGCTCGAGATCTCGAAGACCCCGACCGACGGCCGCATCGTGGTGCTGCAGCAGGCCCTGCGCAAGGGCGCCACGCCCGAGCAGGCGTTCGACGCGACGGCCATCGACCCGTGGTTCATCGACCAGATCGTGCTGATCAACGAGGTCGCGGAGTTCATCGGCGACGCCGACAACCTCGATGCCGACACCCTCCGCGTCGCGAAGGAGCACGGTTTCAGCGACGCCCAGATCGCGCAGATCCGCGGGCTCGACGAGGCCGAGGTACGCGAGAGCCGCTACGCGCTCGACGTGCGCCCGGTCTACAAGACCGTCGACACCTGCGCGGGGGAGTTCCCGGCCCTCACGCCGTACCACTACTCCTCGTACGACGCCGAGACCGAGGTCACCCCCTCCGACCGCACGAAGGTCGTCATCATCGGCTCGGGCCCCAACCGCATCGGTCAGGGCGTCGAGTTCGACTACTCGTGCGTGCACGCCTCGTTCGCGCTGTCGGATGCCGGCTACGAGACCGTCATGGTCAACTGCAACCCCGAGACCGTGTCGACCGACTACGACACCTCCGACCGCCTGTACTTCGAGCCGCTGACGCTCGAGGACGTGCTCGAGGTGCTGCACGCCGAGGCGCAGTCGGGCACGATCCTCGGCGTCGTCTGCCAGCTCGGCGGACAGACGCCGCTGGGCCTCGCGAAGGGCATCGAGGCCGCCGGGTACACGATCCTCGGCACGAGCCCCGAGGCGATCGACCTCGCCGAGGAGCGCGAGCTGTTCTCGCGCCTGCTCGACGAGGCCGGGCTCGTGGCCCCGCGCAGCGGCACCGCGATCGACGTCGAGGGCGCCGTGACCGTGGCCGAGGAGATCGGCTACCCGGTGCTGGTGCGCCCGAGCTTCGTGCTCGGCGGTCGCGGCATGGAGATCGTCTACTCGACCGACGCGCTGCGCGACTACTTCGTGCGCGTCGCCGACCAGGCGATCATCGGACCCGGCCTCCCGCTGCTGGTCGACCGCTTCCTCGACGACGCGATCGAGCTCGACGTCGACGCGCTGTTCGACGGCACCGACCTGTACATCGGCGGCGTCATGGAGCACCTCGAAGAAGCCGGCATCCACTCCGGTGACTCCTCGTGCACCCTCCCGCCCGTGTCGCTCGGCCGCACCGAGGTCGACCGCGTCCGCGAAGCGACCCTCGCCATCGCGAAGGGCGTGGGCGTGCGGGGTCTGCTGAACGTGCAGTTCGCGATCTCGGCCGGCGTGCTCTACGTCATCGAGGCGAACCCGCGCGCGAGCCGCACGGTGCCGTTCGTCTCGAAGGCGCTGGGCATCCCTCTCGCCAAGGCCGCCAGCCGCATCATGGCCGGCAACACCATCGCCGAGCTCATCGCCGAGGGCCTGCTGCCCGAGCAGGACGGCTCACGGGTGCCGCTCGACGCTCCGGTCGCCGTCAAGGAGGCCGTGCTGCCGTTCAAGCGGTTCCGCACCGCCGACGGCCGCACCGTCGACAGTGTGCTCGGTCCCGAGATGCGCTCCACCGGTGAGGTCATGGGCATCGACCGCGACTTCCCGACCGCGTTCGCCAAGAGCCAGGAAGCCGCGTACGGCGGCATGCCGACCTCGGGAACCGTGTTCATCTCGGTCGCCGACGCCGACAAGCGCGCCGTGATCCTGCCCGCCCACCGTCTGCAGGAGCTCGGTTTCTCGTTGCTCGCGACCGAGGGCACCGCAGAGATCCTGGCGCGCAACGGCATTCGGGTGAAGGTCGTCGAGAAGTACTCCGAGACGCAAGGGTCGGACCAGCAGAACGTGGTCGACCTGATCAACGCGGGCGAGATCGACATGATCGTCAACACCCCCTCGGGTGGCACGGCACGCGCCGACGGCTACGAGATCCGCGCCGCGGCCGTGGCCGCCGACAAGGCCCTGTTCACCACGATGGCCGTGCTCGGTGCCGCGGTGAGCGCCCTGGGTGCGATGAAGGACGGCTTCGAGGTCCGCAGCCTGCAGGAGTACGCCGTGGATCGCGCGGGACGCCTGTGAGCGAGACGTTCGGTCAGCGACTCTCCGCCGCCCTCGACCTGCACGGCGCCCTGTGCGTCGGCATCGACCCCCACGCCGCCCTGTTGTCGGCGTGGGGGCTGGATGCCACGGCCGAGGGCGCGCGGGAGTTCGGCCTGCGCACCGTCGAGGCCGCCCGCGGGCGGGTCGGCGTGGTCAAGCCGCAGGTGGCGTTCTACGAGCGCTACGGCTCCCGCGGGTTCGCCGCCCTCGAAGACGTGATGGCCGCCGCGCGCGACGCGGGGCTCCTCGTGATCGCCGACGCCAAGCGCGGCGACATCGGCACGACCATGGAGGGCTACGCGCACGCCTGGCTCTCGCCCGGTTCTCCTCTCGAGGCGGATGCCGTGACCCTCTCGCCCTACCTCGGCGCCGACTCGCTGCGCGAGGCGTTGGCCCTGGCCGTGCACCACGGCAAGGGCGCGTTCGTGCTGACCGCGACGAGCAACCCCGAGGCGCGTGCGCTGCAGAGCGCGATCGTCGACGACGCCCTCGCCGTGGGCGATCACGAGCACGTCGCGGCCCGTGTGGCGCACGACGTGAACCAGGCGAACATCGGCGCCCCCGGAGCCCTCGGCCCGGTCGGCGTCGTGGTCGGCGCCACCGTGGATCGCTCGGCGTTCGGGCTGGGCGACGTGGCGCTGGCGGGCATGCCGATCCTCGCTCCCGGTTTCGGCGCGCAGGGGGCCGCGCCCGCCGACCTGCGCCGTTTGTTCGGCTACGTGGCATCCGCCGTCGTCGCGAACGAGAGCCGCAGCATCCTCGCGGTCGGACCCGACCGTCTCGCCGCCCGCATCGACGAGCGCGCCGCGCTCTACCGGGAGTCCCTGCATGGCTGAAACCCGTCGTCCGCCCGAGGTCGACCGCGCCGCCGCCTCGCGCCGCGCCGTCGAGGCTCGTCGCGAGCGCGCCGCGCTCAAGCGCGACGTGTCGACCCGCGTGATCTCGCCGCAGGAGCTGCTGCGCCGCGGCCTCGCCGACCCGCTGTCGGCGGCCGGGGCGATGCGCGTGACCGAGTTCCTCACGGCGATCCCCGCGATCGGCGAGAGCAAGCGCGACCGCATCCTCGCCTCGCTCGGCATCTCGCCGGTGAAGCGTCTGGGCGGTCTGGGCTCGCGTCAGCGCGACGCGCTGCGCGACTACCTCGACACGCGCTGGCCCGAGCCCGGCCCCCGCGAGGGTCGCAGCCGCCTCATCGTGCTCGCCGGTCCCACCGCGGTGGGCAAGGGCACGGTCGCCGCGCACATCAAGGAGAACTACCCCGAGATCCACCTCTCGGTCTCGGCGACCACGCGCAGCGCCCGCCCGGGAGAGGTCGAGGGCGAGCACTACTACTTCGTCGACGACGCCGAGTTCGACCGTCTGGTCGAGGCGGGGGAGCTGCTGGAGTGGGCCGTCGTGCACAACAAGAACCGCTACGGCACGCCGCGCGCTCCGATCGAGCGCGTTCTCGCCGAGGGCGGCACCGCTCTGCTCGAGATCGACCTGCAGGGTGCCCGTCAGGTGCGCGCGGCCGATCCATCGGCCACCCTGGTGTTCCTCCTGCCGCCGAGCTGGGACGAGCTCGTCCAGCGCCTGGTCGGGCGCGGGACCGAGGATGCCGAGGAGCGCGCCCGACGCCTGCGCACGGCCCGCGTCGAGCTCGCCGCGCAGAACGAGTTCGACTACCGCGTCGTCAACGACGAGGTGGCTCACGCGGCCGCCCAGGTCGTCGAGCTCGCGTCGGCGCAGCACTGAGCTTCCCGGTTCGGGGCGCGGTCTGTGCGTCGGGGCGGAATTTTCCCGCCCCGACGTGCGGAATCCGCTTCGAACCCGCTCACCCCGACCCACCCGACGCCCCTCGGCACAGGCCGCGTCGGCGTCGGCTAGAATACGAGGATGCTTCGGCGCTCGAGCGCCGCATCCACCCCATCCCGCCGAACCAGGAGGTTCCCCATGGCCGGACGTGACAAGGGCATCATCGACCCGCCCATCGACGCTCTGCTCGACAAGGTCGACTCGAAGTACCAGCTTGTGATCTACGCGTCCAAGCGTGCGCGCCAGATCAACGACTACTACTCCGACCTGCACGAGGGAAACCTCTTCGACAACGTGGGACCGCTGGTCGACTCCACCGTCGAAGACAAGCCCCTCACGATTGCGCTGCACGAGATCCACGAAGACAAGCTGCGCCTGCGCGCTGCGGAGTGATCCACAGCCGACGCATTTCGTGATCTGTTCACAGATGTGACGATGCCCCGGGCGGCCCACCGCCGCCCGGGGCATACTTGTGCCCGTCCCCAGCCCTCAACTTTCCCGGAGTCGTCTTGACCGACCTGCGCCTGTTCACGTCCGAGTCCGTCACCGAAGGACACCCCGACAAGATCTGCGACCAGATCTCCGACAGCATCCTCGACGCGATCCTCACCGACGACCCCACCGGTCGCGTGGCCGTCGAGACGCTCGTCACCACGGGGCTCGTGCACGTGGCCGGCGAGGTGTCCACGAGCGCCTACGTCGAGATCCCCGCGATCGTGCGCGACGTGGTCAACCGCATCGGCTACACCTCGAGCGACACCGGCTTCGACGGCGAGTCGTGCGGCGTGAGCGTGTCGATCGGCGCGCAGTCGTCCGACATCGCCGCGGGCGTCAACAAGGCGTTCGAGCAGCGCGAGCGCGGCTCGGTCGATCCCCGCGACCTGCAGGGTGCCGGCGACCAGGGCATCATGTTCGGTTTCGCGACCAATGAGACGCCGCAGCTCATGCCCATGGCCGTCTGGACCGCTCACCGCATCGCCGAGCGCCTGGCATCCGTGCGCAAAGACGGCTCGCTGCCGTTCCTGCGCCCCGACGGCAAGACCCAGGTCACGCTCGGCTACGAGGGTCACGTTCCGCGCACGGTCGACTCGGTCGTGCTGTCGACGCAGCACCACCCCGACATCTCGCAGGAAGACCTGCGCGCCGAGGTGCAGGCCGCGGTCATCGACCCGGTGCTCGCCGAGACGGGCCTCGCGCTGCCCGACGTGAAGTACTACATCAACCCGGCCGGTCCCTTCGTCATCGGCGGCCCCAAGGGCGATGCCGGCCTCACCGGCCGCAAGATCATCATCGACACCTACGGCGGCGCCTCGCGTCACGGCGGCGGTGCGTTCAGCGGGAAAGACCCGTCCAAGGTCGACCGCTCGGCCGCCTACGCCATGCGCTGGGTCGCGAAGAACGCCGTCGCCGCGGGTCTGGCCGACCGCCTCGAGGTGCAGGTCGCCTACGCGATCGGCAAGGCCAACCCCGTGGGTCTGTACGTCGAGTCGTTCGGCACCGCGCACGTGGCCGACGAGGTGATCGTGAAGGCGATCCGCGACGTGTTCGACCTGCGCCCGGCCGCGATCGTCGAGCAGCTCGACCTGCTGCGCCCGATCTACGCGAAGACGGCCACCTACGGCCACTTCGGCCGCGAGCTGCCCGACTTCCCGTGGGAGCGCACCGACCGCGTCGACGAGCTCCGCACCGCCGCCGGACTCTGAGAGTGCGTGGGGGAGTGCGCCCCGGCTCGATGATCGACGCAGCCCCCGGGGAGCGATCTCGTGAGTGAGCGGCGCGTCGCGCGCGTGCAGCTCGAGTCGCCCGTGCCCCAGCTCGACCGGCTGTTCGACTACGCCGTCCCGCACCCGCTCGTCGCCGATGTCGCGCCGGGCGTGCGGGTGAAGGTGCCGCTGCGCTCGGCCGGTCGCATGATGGACGCCTTCGTCATCGAGGTGGTCGCCGACGACGGCACCGAGCGGCCCCTGTCGGCGGTTGAGGCGGTCGTCTCGCCCATGCCAGTGCTGCCCGAGCGGCTGTACACGCTCGCACGGCGGGTCGCCGACCGCGCGGCGGGCTCGGTGAGCGACGTGCTGCGCCTGGCAGTGCCCAAGCGCATGGTCCGCGCCGAGAAGGCGTGGGCCGCGGCCCCCGCGCCCGAGACGCCCGAGGTGGTGCCCGCGGCGCGCGAGCGCGCCACGGCCCTGCTGCAGCCCTACCCGGGGCTGGCCGACGCCCTCGACGCGGGGGAGCGACTGGCCGTCGACGCCCCGCCGCATCCGCATCCGGAACGTCCGCGCGGTGCGTGGGCCGACCTGCTCGCCGCGGCCGCCGTGCACACGCTCGCGCGGGGGCGCAGCGCCGTGCTCGTCGTGCCCGACTACCGCGACCAGGCGCAGCTGTTGGCGGCTCTGGCCGAGCTCGTGACTCCGGATGCCGTGGTGCGCGACGACTCCGACCAGTCCGGTCCCGCGCGCTACGCCCAGTATCTCCGCGCCCTCGCGCCGGTGCCCTGCATCGTCGTGGGCCGCCGCTCCGCCGTCTACGCCCCCGCGCACGACACCGGTCTCGTCGCGATCTGGGACGACGGCGACACCTTGCTCGCCGAGCCCCTGTCGCCCGGCGTGCACGCTCGCGACGCCGCGCTCGTGCGCCAGGAGCTCGAGGGATCGGCGCTCGTGTTCGCCGGCCACACCCGCACCACCGACGTGCAGCGCCTCGTCGAGGTCGGCTACGCGCGGGAGGTGCCGCAGGCGCGGCGGCAGAGCCCCCGCGTCGTGCTCAGCGCCACGCGCGAGGGCGAGCAGCGGCAGTCGCGCGTGCCCTCGTCGGCGTTCGCGGCGGCGCGCGAGGCTCTCCAGCACGGCCCCGTGCTCGTGCAGGTCGCCCGCCCCGGCTACGCCCCGTCGCTCATCTGCGCGGACTGCCGACGCCCCGCGCGCTGCCAGCACTGCGCCGGCCCGCTGCGCGCCGCGCGCCCCGGCGCCGTGCCCGTGTGCGCGTGGTGCGGACGCAGCGCGCACGCGTGGGCCTGCGGGCACTGCGGCTCGACCAAGCTCCGCATGGCCTCCTCGGGCAGCGAGCGCACCGCCGACGAGCTCGGCCGCGCCTTCCCGAACACGCGGGTGATCGTCGCCGACGGCGCCCATCCCGTCGCCGAGGTCGACGCCACCCCCGCCCTCGTGATCGCCACGCGCGGGGCCGAGCCGCTCGCGCGCGGCGGCTACAAGGCGGTGATCCTGCTCGATGGCGACCGGATGCTGCAGAACGAAGCCCTGCGCATCGCCGAGCACTGCCTGCGCTGGTGGTCGAACGCCGCAGCCCTGGCCGCCCCCGGAGCCCCCGTGCACCTGGTCGGTGTCGCGGGGCCGGTCGCCCGGGCGCTGGCGACCTGGACCCACCCGGCGTACGCGCGCGGAGAACTCATCGAGCGCCTTCCCCTGCGGATGCCGCCCGCCGTGCGCGTCGCGAGCGTCGACGGACACGCCCGGAGCGTCGACGTGCTGCTCGAGTCGCTGCGCGAGAGCGTGCCCGACCTCGACCCGCTCGCGATCCTCGGCCCGGTCGACACGTCGGAGACGCCCGACGTCGCGACCTCCCGCGCGCTGGTGCGCTTCGACTACGCCCACGGCCGCGCCGTCGCCGAGGCCCTGCGCGCCGGGGTGATCGCCGACGCCCTGCGCGCGCGCAAGTCGCGCAAAGATCGGGGCCCCAAGCCGCGCAGTACGCTCAGAGTCCGCCTCGACATCCCCGAGCCCGACCTCTGAGCGGGTCACGCACCCGTCACGACCCCGAGACTCTGAGGAGACCCATGCGCCTCGTCTTCGCCGGCACACCCGCCGTCGCCGTCCCTTCCCTGCGCGCCCTCGCGTCGGGGCCGCACGAGATCGCCGCGGTCGTCACGCGCGACGACGCGCCCCTCGGCCGCAAGCGCGTGCTGACCCCGTCGCCGGTCGCGCAGGCCGCCGACGAGCTCGGTCTGCCGATCATCAAGGCCGACCGCCTCGACACCGACGTCACCGCCCGCATCGCGGAGCTCGAGCCCGAACTCGGGGTGATCGTGGCCTACGGCGGGCTCGTGCGCGAACCGCTGCTGTCGATGCCCGCGCACGGCTGGATCAACCTGCACTTCTCGCTGCTCCCGCGCTGGCGCGGTGCCGCCCCCGTGCAGCGCGCGCTCATGGCGGGCGATGCGGTCACGGGCGCGAGCGTCTTCCAGCTCGTCGCCGCGCTCGACGCCGGCGACGTGTTCGCCGAGGAGCGCTACGAGGTACCGGCCGGGGCCACCTCGGCCACGGTGCTCGACGACCTCGCCGAGATCGGCGCTCCGCTGCTGGCCCGCGTGGTCGACGGCATCGCCGACGGCTCGGCGACCGCGACAGCTCAGCAGGGCGAGCCGACCCTCGCACCCAAGCTCACCCTCGACGACGGCGCCCTCGATCTCACCCGGGATGCCGAGAGCCTCCTGCACCAGATCGCCGGGGTCACGCCCGAACCCGGGGCCCACACCACTCTCGACGGGGCGCGCTTCAAAGTGCTGCGCGCCGCCCCCGCCGATGCGCCCCCGTTGCCGCCGGGCCGGGTCGCGGCATCCGGAAAAGACGTCGTCGTCGGCACGGGCACCACGCCGCTGCGCCTCGACACCGTGCAACCCGCAGGAAAGGGAGCGATGAACGCGAGCGATTGGTTTCGTGGCCTGCGCACCGACGAGCCGGAGCTCGGCGCATGACCGTGCAGGGAGCCCGTGCTGTGGCCTACGAGGTGCTGCGCGCCGTCTCGGGAGACGAGGCGTACGCCAACCTGCTGCTGCCGCACGCGATCACCCGTCAAAAGCTCGATGCCAAAGACGCCGGTCTCGCGACCGAGCTGACCTACGGCACCCTGCGCCGGCGGGGCACGTACGACGCGATCATCGCCGCAGCCGCCGACCGCACGGTCGACCGGATCGACCCGGCCGTGCTCGACGCCCTCCGCTTGGGCGTGCATCAGCTGCTGTCGACCCGCGTCGCCTCGCATGCCGCGGTGAACGAGTCGGTCGAGCTCGCGCGTCGGCACGGCGGGGGCCGCGGAGCCGCGGGCTTCGCCAACGCGGTGTTGCGCCGGGTGTCGCGCGACAATCCGGGGCAGTGGATGCAGACCATCTCGGCGGCCGCGCGCAGCGACGACGAGCGCCTCGGCCTGACCACCTCGCACCCCGTGTGGATCGTGCGGGCGCTGCGCCGCGCCCTCACCGCCGAGGGCCGCGCCGACGAGCTCGACGGACTGCTCGAAGCCGACAACGCCGCCCCACGCGTGGCGATGATCGCCCTGCCGGGCCTCGCCGCGGTGCCCGACGACGCGACCCCGACGAAGTACGCCCCGACCGCCTTCACCACCCGCGGGGGAGACCCCGAGGGGCTGATCCGTTCGTCCGGCGGCACGATCCGCGTGCAGGACGAAGGGTCGCAGCTCGCCGCCCTCGCCCTCAGCCGCGCCCTTCCCGTGCGCGAGGGCGAGCGCTGGCTCGACCTGTGCGCGGGCCCCGGCGGCAAGACCGCGCTGCTCGCCGCCGAGGCCCTCGCCCATGGGGCCACGCTGGACGCCAACGAGATCGCTCCGGCCCGAGCGGGGCTGGTGCGCCAGGCCGTGGCATCCGTGCCCCTCGACGTCGAGGTGAGCGAAGAGGACGGGCGCGAGCGCGCGGCGCGGATGCCGGGGGAGTACGACCGCATCCTCGTCGACGCCCCGTGCACCGGCATCGGCGCCCTGCGACGTCGACCCGAAGCGCGTTGGCGCAAGACGCCGGCCGACGTGCCCGACCTCACCGCGCTGCAGCAGGAGCTCGTGCTCGCGGCCTTCGAGGCTTTGAGGTCCGGGGGAGTCGTGGCCTACGTCACGTGCTCGCCACACCTGGCCGAGACCTCGGGCGTGCTGGCCGAGGTGAAGCGCGCGCTCGGCGAGGAGGTCGAGGAGCTCGACGCGCGCGCGGTGGTGCGCGAGATCGCCGAGGTCGAGATCGACCTGCCCGCCCAGGCCGACGGGTCGCTGCGGGCGCAGCTGTGGCCGCACCGCCACGGCACCGACGCGATGTCGATCGCGCTGCTGCGCAAGCGCTGAGCCCGCGCACGCGCCGGCGCGGGGAGCGCGCGAGGCGTCAGTTTGTGTCGCCTGGACGAGCTCTCGGCGACACTTATCGACCCCTCACGCGATCGGCGGCGACGACGACGCGCCCATAATGGTCGGGTGCCTACCGACGCCCCGCGCATCAACCCGAGCATCCTCGCCGCCGACTTCGTGAACATGGAGGCCGAGCTCGCACGCATCGCGGGGGCCGACTTCGTGCACGTCGACGTCATGGACAACCACTTCGTGCCCAACCTCACGTTCGGGCCGCAGATGGTGGGCCGCATCCAGGAGACCAGCCCCGTTCCGCTGGACGTGCACCTGATGATCGACGACCCCGACCGCTGGGCTCCGGCGTACGCCGAGCTGGGTGCGGCCTCCGTGACCTTCCATCTCGAGGCCGCGGCGTCGCCCGTCGCGCTCGCCCGGCAGCTGCGCGCGATGGGCGCGCGGGCCGGAGTGGCCGTGAAGCCCGGAACCCCGGTCGAGAACCTCTTCGACTCGCTCAACGAGTTCGACCAGATCCTCGTGATGACCGTCGAGCCCGGTTTCGGGGGGCAGTCGTTCATGCCCGAGACCATGCCGAAGCTCCGCTCGCTCGCCGACGAGGCGAAGCGCCGCGGCGCGAGCGTCTGGCTGCAGGTCGACGGCGGCATCGGCGAATCCACGATCGCCCAGGCCGCCGAAGCCGGGGCCGACACGTTCGTCGCGGGCTCCGCGGTGTTCGGCGCCGACGACCCCGACCGCGCGATCCAGTCGCTGCGCGCCTCGGCCGCCCGCCACCGCCACTGAGCCCGGCCGCCGAACCTCACCCCTCGGGAACGCTCCCCGCCCCGCACACACCCCCGGGCGGACAGCCCCACCCCCGCCGACCCGATACCCTGGAACCGTGAAAACTTTCGACGACCTGTTCGCGGAACTCAGCGCCAAGGCCGTCGAGCGACCCGCCGGCTCCGGCACCGTCGCTCAGCTGGATGCCGGCGTGCACGCCATCGGCAAGAAGATCGTCGAAGAGGCCGCCGAGGTGTGGATGGCCGCCGAATACGAGTCCGACGAGGCCGCGGCCGAAGAGATCTCGCAGCTGCTCTACCACCTGCAGACGCTCATGCTCGCGAAGGGCCTGTCGCTCCAGGACGTCTACCGACATCTCTGAGCCGCGCTCGCCCTCCACACGCTCACACAACACGAAAGCCCCCGTCATGCTGCGAATCGCCGTGCCGAACAAGGGGTCGCTCGCCGAGACCGCCGCCGAGATGCTCTCGGAGGCCGGGTACACCGGACGTCGCGACTCGAAAGACCTGTACACCGTCGACCCCGTGAACGAGGTCGAGTTCTTCTACCTCCGTCCGCGTGACATCGCGACCTACGTCGGCTCGGGTGCGCTCGACGTCGGCATCACCGGCCGCGACCTGCTGCTCGACGCCCGCATGCCCGGCGCCCGCGAGGTCGAGTCGCTCGGCTTCGCCGGTTCGACGTTCCGCTTCGCCGGCCGCCCCGGCCGTTTCACCGACATCGCCGACCTCGAGGGTCTGCGCGTCGCGACGGCCTACCCGGGCCTGGTCGACGCCTTCCTCGACGAGCGCGGCATCGCCGTCGACATCGTCCCGCTCGACGGCGCGGTCGAATCGGCCGTGCAGCTCGGGGTGGCGGATGCCGTGGCCGACGTCGTCTCGACCGGAACCACGCTGCGCCAGGCCGGTCTCGAGATCTTCGGGCCGGTCCTGCTCGAGTCCGACGCCGTGCTGATCGCCGGCCCCCAGGAAGCCGAGGGCACCGAGACGCTGCTGCGGCGCCTGCGGGGCGTGCTCGCCGCCCGCACCTACGTGCTGATCGATTACGACCTGCCCGCTCACCTGATCGAGCAGGCCGTCGCCGTGGCCCCGGGCCTGGAGTCGCCCACGATCTCGCCGCTGCGCGACCCCGAGTGGGTGGCCGTGCGGGTCATGAGCCCGCGCCGCGACGTCAACCAGGTGATGGACGCCCTCTACGCGATCGGCGCGCGCGCGATCCTCGTCACCGAGATCCTCGCCGCGAGGCTCTGATGACCCTCGCGCGTCGCGTCATCCCCTGCCTCGACGTCGCCGCGGGCCGCGTCGTCAAGGGCGTCAACTTCCTCGACCTGCGCGACATGGGCGACCCGGTCGAGCTCGCGAAGCTCTACTTCGAGCAGGGTGCCGACGAGGTCACCTTCCTCGACGTCACCGCCACCGTTGACGAGCGCTCCACGACCTACGACGTCGTGCGCCGCACGGCCGAGCAGGTCTTCATCCCGCTCACCGTCGGCGGAGGAGTGCGCTCGAGCGACGACGTCGCCCGCCTGCTCGCCGTGGGCGCCGACAAGATCGGCGTCAACTCGGCCGCGATCGCGCGACCGGCCCTGATCGACGAGATCGCCGACCGCTTCGGCGCGCAGGTGATCGTGCTCTCGCTCGACGTCAAGCGCGCGGCATCCACCCCCTCGGGCTTCGTCGTGACCACCCACGGCGGCCGCACCGAGACCACGCTCGACGCCCTCGAATGGGCGCGCGAGGCGGTCGAGCGCGGAGCCGGCGAACTTCTCGTCAACTCGATCGACGCCGACGGCACCAAGCAGGGCTTCGACCTCGAGCTCGTGCGCCTCATGCGTCAGGTCGCCGCGGTCCCGGTCATCGCCTCGGGCGGGGCGGGCGCGCTCGAGCACTTCGCCCCGGCCGTGCAGGCCGGCGCCGACGCCGTGCTCGCGGCATCCGTGTTCCACTCCGGCCAGCTCACCGTGGGACAGGTCAAAGACGCCATGGCCGCCGAAGGGATCGAGGTGCGCCGATGAGCGTCGACCGTGTGAAGTACGACGCCGACGGTCTCGTGGCCGCGGTGATCCAGCAGTTCGACTCGCGCGAGGTGCTGATGGTGGGGTGGATGGATGCCGAGGCTCTGAACCGCACGCTCACCACCGGTCGCGTGACGTTCTGGTCGCGATCACGGCAGGAGTACTGGCGCAAGGGCGACACGTCCGGCCACATCCAGCTGGTCAAGGGCGCGCGCCTGGACTGCGACGGCGACACCCTGCTGATCGAGGTCGACCAGGTCGGCGCCGCGTGCCACACGGGCGACCACACCTGCTTCGACGCCGACGACCTGCACCCGGTCGTGGGGGAGCGCTGATGCGTCGCGCCCGCTCGACGGCGGTGCTCGCGATGCTCCTGACCGGCGCGATCGGCGTGATCGCGTCGACCCAGACCTGGATCGACGTCACCCTCGACGACGGATCGCAGCAGACGCTCGCGGTGCCCGGCGCCGAGGCCCTGCCCGTGCTCACCCCGCTGAGCCTCGCCGCCCTCGCCCTGGGCGCCGCCCTCTCGATCGTCGGCCCCGTCATGCGGTACGTCTTCGGGGCGCTCGGCGTGCTGATCGCCGCCCTCGTCGGGTTCGGCACCGCGCAGCTGCTGTTCGCCACCCCCGTGTCGGCGACCGCGGCGACCGTCACCGATGCGACGGGGATCTCAGGCACGGATGCCGTGGCCGCCCTCGTCCAAGACCTCTCGCTCACGCCGTGGCCGGCCGTGACCTTCGTCGCGCAGATCGTGCTGCTCGCGGCATCCGTCTTCACCCTCGTCACGGCGCGACGCTGGGCCTCGGGCGCGAGCCGCAAGTACCGCACGGCCGAGGAGGCGGCGGTGACCGGCACCGGTCGTCCGCACGACGCGATTGACTCGTGGGACGACCTCTCGCGCGGCGACGACCCGACCGCCTGAGCCATCCTCGCGACATCGAGACGTCGGCGCGGGGACCGCACCACCGTTTCGGTAGACTGGACGCACGCTTTCCCCCGCGCTCGCGCGCGACTGTAAGGAGCCCCATGAGCAACCCCATCGGCGATCCCGGCCACGGACACTCGCCCGCCGCCTGGACGACCGTGATCATCATGCTGGTCGCCATCACGCTCGGCACGCTGTTCTTCTGGTTCGACATGCCGGTCATGGTGTGGGCGTCCGTGGGTCTGCTCGTCGTGGGCGCGATCGTCGGCCTCGTCATGACCAAGGCCGGTTACGGCGCGAACGGCGCGAAGTCCAACCCGAAGGCCCACTGATCGTGCTGGCCGATCTCACGGCCGGAGCGGTGGAAGACGCCGAGCAGCGCGCCCAGGCGCGTCCGCTCGCGGACGTCGAGCGCGATGCCCTCGCGCAGACCCCGGCTCGCGATGCGCTCGCGATGCTGGCCCCCGCCGACCGCGTGAAGATCATCGCCGAGGTCAAGCGCGCGAGCCCCTCGCGCGGCGACCTCGCCTCGATCCCCGACCCCGCTCGTCAGGCGCGCCTGTACGAAGAGGGCGGCGCGTCGGCGATCTCGGTGCTCACCGAGGGGCGCAAGTTCAAGGGCAGCCTCGCCGACCTCGAGGCCGTTCGTGCCGCCGTGAGTGTCCCCGTGCTGCGCAAGGACTTCATCGCGACGCCCTACCAGGTGCTCGAGGCGCGCGCGTCGGGAGCCGACCTGGTGCTGCTCATCGTCGCGGCCCTCGACGACAAGACCCTTGGCCAGCTCTACGGCCTCGTCAGCGACCTGGGCATGACCGCCCTCGTCGAGACGCACTCGGCCGACGAGCTCGAGCGCGCGTCGCAGCTGGGCGCCAAGCTGATCGGCGTCAACGCCCGCAACCTCTCGACCTTCGAGCTCGACCGCGACCTGTTCGGTTCGCTGGTCGAGCGTTTTCCCGCGGATGCCGTGAAGATCGCCGAATCGGCCGTCCTCGCCCCCGCCGACGTGGCGCACTACCGCGCGGCGGGTGCCGACGTCGTGCTCGTGGGCGAGGCCCTCGTCACCGGCGACCCCGTCGCCACGCTCCGCGCGTTCCTCCAGGAGTCCTGATGACCACCGTGCCCGACCAGAAGCTGCGCGATCAGAAGGGGCCGTTCTTCGGCGACTTCGGCGGGCGCTACATGCCCGAATCGCTCATCGCGGCGATCGACGAGCTCACCGCGGTCTACGAGTCGGCGATGGCCGACCCGGAGTTCCACACCGAGCTGCGCGCTCTGCTGCACGACTACGCGGGTCGCCCCTCGGTGCTGACCGAGGTTCCGCGGTTCGCCGAGCACGCGGGAGGCGCGCGCGTCTTCCTCAAGCGCGAAGACCTCAACCACACCGGGTCGCACAAGATCAACAACGTGCTGGGCCAGGCGCTGCTGACCAAGCGCCTCGGCAAGACGCGCGTGATCGCCGAGACCGGAGCCGGCCAGCACGGCGTCGCCACCGCGACCGCCGCCGCCCTGTTCGGTCTCGAGTGCGTCGTCTACATGGGCGAGGTCGACACTGAGCGCCAGGCGCTCAACGTGGCCCGCATGCGACTTCTCGGCGCCGAGGTCATCCCCGTCACGACCGGCTCGCGCACGCTGAAAGACGCGATCAACGAGGCCTACCGCGACTGGGTCGCCTCGGTCGAGACGACCAACTACATCTTCGGCACCGCCGCGGGGCCGCACCCGTTCCCGGCGATGGTGCGCGACTTCCAGAAGATCATCGGCGAAGAGACCCGCGCGGAGTTCCTCGAGCGCCTCGGCCGCCTCCCCGACGCCGTGTTCGCGTGCGTCGGCGGCGGATCGAACGCGATCGGCATGTTCGACGCGTTCCTCGACGACGAGGGCGTCGCCCTCTACGGCGTCGAGGCGGCGGGCGACGGCGTCGACACTCCCAAGCACGCGGCCTCGATCGAGCGGGGTCGCCCCGGCGTCCTGCACGGTGCGCGCACCTACGTGCTGCAGGACGAAGACGGCCAGACCACCGAGTCGCACTCCATCTCGGCCGGGCTCGACTACCCGGGCGTCGGCCCCGAGCACGCGTGGCTCGCTGACATCGGCCGCGCCCAGTACATCCCCGCCACTGACGACGAGGCCATGCAGGCCCTGCGTCTGCTCTCGCGCACCGAGGGCATCATCCCGGCCATCGAGTCGGCCCACGCCCTCGCCGGAGCCCTGCGCATCGGTCGCGAGCTGGGTCCGGATGCCGTGATCGCCATCAACCTCTCGGGTCGCGGCGATAAGGACATGGACACCGCGGCGCGCTACTTCGACCTGTACGACGCCGAGCACGCACCCGAGGGGCCCGAGGGCACCCCGCAGACGCGTGCGGCCGAGACCGTGGCATCCGCCCCCGGCTCGCCCGTCGACGTGACCCCGGCTCCGGACGCCGCCAGCGGCGCGGGAGTCGAGCTGTGACCTCTCGCGTCTCAGCGGCCATCGACGCCGCCCACGCCGAGGGCCGCGGCGCCTTCGTCGGCTACCTTCCCGCCGGCTTCCCCGACGTCGCCACGAGCATCGAGGCGGCCGTCGCTCTGGCCGAGGCCGGAGCCGACGTCATCGAGCTCGGCCCGCCCTACAGCGACCCGGTGATGGACGGCCTGGTCATTCAGGAAGCGACGCAGACGGCGCTCGCGAACGGGTTCCGCATGCGCGATCTGTTCACGATCATCCGCGAGGTCACCGCGCGCACCGAGGTGCCGATCCTCGTCATGACGTACTGGAACCTCGTCGAGCAGTACGGCGTCGACCGTTACGCCGACGAGCTCGCCGCCGCGGGCGGTGCGGGCCTCATCACGCCCGATGTGACCCCGGATGCCGCGTCGCAGTGGATCGAGACGAGCAAGCGCGCCGGCCTCGACCGCGTGTTCCTCGCCGCCCCCACCTCGTCGGACGAGCGTCTGAAGATGATCGTCGAGGCCTCCACCGGCTTCGTCTACACCGTGTCGACCATGGGCATCACGGGCGAGCGCACCTCGCTCGATGCCGCCGCGCGGAACCTCGTCGAGCGCCTGCGCTCGTTCGGTGCCGCGCACGCGTGCGTCGGGATCGGCATCTCGAACGCCGAGCAGGTCGCGGGTGTCGTGGAGTACGCCGACGGCGCGATCGTCGGAACCGCACTGGTCAAAGCGCTGCGCGACGGCGGCGTCGAGGGGCTCTCCTCGCTCGCGAAGGAGCTGTCCGCGGGCGCTTCGAAGCGCGCCTAGACTCGTCTGCATGACGTTCGCCCTCTCGAGCGCCGCCTCCGGCGTGCTCGCCAGCATCCCGAGCCCGACGATCTCCTACGTCGATCTCGGTCCGCTCCGCATCCACTTCTATGCCCTGTGCATCGTCGCGGGCATCATCGTCGCGGTGTTCCTCACGAACGCCCGTCTGACGCGTCGCGGCGCCGAGAAGTGGGTCGTCATCGACATCTGCCTGCTGGCGGTGCCCCTCGCGATCGTCGCGGCGCGCATCTACCACGTGGCCACGCACGCGGGCTTCTACTTCGGCCCCGGCTCCAACCCGTGGAACATCACGCAGCCCGGATCGGTGTGGGCCATCTGGGAGGGCGGCATCGCCATCTACGGCGCCCTCATCGGCGGCGCGATCGGCGCCTTCCTCGGGTGCAAGTGGACCGGCATCCGCTTCTGGACCTTCGCCGACGCGCTCGCGCCGGGCCTCATCATCGCCCAGGCCATGGGTCGCTTCGGCAACTGGTTCAACCAGGAGCTCTTCGGCCAGCCCACCGACCTGCCCTGGGGTCTGCAGATCGACTCCGGCAACCCGGCCATCCCGGTCGGCCTGCCCGCCGGCACCTTGTTCCACCCCACCTTCGCCTACGAGGTCATCTGGAACCTGCTGGGCGCCGCGGTCATCCTCTCCGTCGGCAAGCGCTTCACCCTGCAGTGGGGCAAGCAGTTCGCGATCTACCTGGTCTGGTACTCCGCCGGCCGCATCGTGTGGGAGTCGATCCGCGTCGACCCGAGCGACATCATCCTGGGGCTGCGCACGAACGTGTGGGCCGCCATCTTCGGCGCGATCCTCGGCATCGTCATCTTCATCGTGCAGTCGCGCCGCCACCTCGGTCTCGAGCCCTCGCCCTACGCGCCCGGGCGCGAGTCGAAGGCTCCGGGGGCTGTAGACTCAGGCGACCCCTCTGACTTCGTCGACGTGAGCGAGCCGCCCGCGACGAGCGACACCGTCGGCACCAGCGCCACAAGCAGCCCCGCCACGAACTAACACTCTGGGCCGACGTCGTCCCATTCGAAGCATCAACGTGAGGACGGTTGATATGGCTTCCAGCCTGCGCTCCGACACCGTCGGAGGCACATTCCCCGCCCGACAGGGAATGTACGACCCGTCGTTCGAGAAAGACGCCTGTGGCCTCGCCATGGTCGCCACTCTCCGCGGCGAAGCCGGTCACGACATCATCGACCTGGCGCTGACGGCGCTGCGCAACCTCGAGCACCGTGGCGCCATCGGCTCCGACGCGGGCACGGGTGACGGTGCCGGCATCCTGACCCAGATGCCCGACGCGTTCCTGCGCGAGGTCGTCGACTTCGATCTGCCGCCGGTGGGGGAGTACGCCGCGGGCATGATCTTCCTGCCGCTCGGCCACGACGAGCGTCAGGCCATGAAGTCGGGCATCGAGGAGCTCGCGCGTCACGAGAACCTCGAGGTGCTCGGCTGGCGCGAGGTGCCCGTCGACACGGAGCACCTCGGCAAGCTCGCCTTCGAGGCGCGGCCCGCGTTCGAGCAGCTGTTCGTCTCGCGTCCGGCCACGGGCGACGAGACGGCGCTCTCGGGCATCGCGCTCGACCGCCGCGTCTACCGCCTGCGCAAGCGCGCGCGTCACGAGCTCGAGGCGTACTTCGTGTCGCTGTCGAGCCGCACGCTCGGCTACAAGGGCATGGTCACCACGCTGCAGCTCGAGCCGTTCTACCCCGACCTCTCCGACGAGCGCTTCGCCTCGGAGCTCGCGGTCGTGCACTCGCGCTACTCCACGAACACGTTCCCGTCGTGGCCGCTCGCGCAGCCGCTGCGCATGCTCGCGCACAACGGCGAGATCAACACCGTCAAGGGCAACCGCAACTGGATGCGGGCGCGTCAGTCGCAGCTCGAGTCCGAGCTCATCGGCGACGTTCGCCCCCTGCTGCCCATCTGCACCGAGGGCGCGAGCGACTCGGCGTCGTTCGACGAGGTGCTCGAGCTGCTGACCCTCACCGGTCGCAGCCTGCCGCACGCGGTGATGATGATGGTGCCCGAGGCCTACGAGAAGCAGGCCACGATCGACCCCGACCTGCGCGCCTTCTACGACTACCACTCCATGCAGATGGAGCCGTGGGACGGCCCCGCCGCGCTGATCTTCACCGACGGCACGCTCGTGGGCGCCACCCTCGACCGCAACGGGCTGCGCCCGGGCCGCTGGACAGAGACGACCGACGGCCTCGTGGTCATCGGCTCCGAGACCGGCGTGCTCGACTTCGCGCCCGAGCGCATCAAGCGCCGCGGCCGCCTGCAGCCGGGCCGCATGTTCCTCGTCGACACGGCCCAGCGCCGCATCGTCGAAGACGAGGAGATCAAGGCCGACCTCGCCGCCTCGCAGCCCTGGGGCGAGTGGGTCAGCAAGGGCCGCGTCAAGCTCAGCGAGCTGCCCGAGCGCGAGCACATCGTGCACCCCATCGCCTCGATCACGCGCCGCCAGCGCACCTTCGGCTACACCGAAGAGGAGGTGCGCATGCTGCTGACCCCGATGGGTCAGGGCGGCACCGAGCCGCTCGGCGCCATGGGCAGCGACGCACCCGTCGCGGTGCTCAGCGACCGCCCGCGTCTGCTGTTCGACTACTTCTCGCAGCAGTTCGCGCAGGTCACCAACCCGCCGCTCGACTCGATCCGCGAAGAGGTCGTCACGTCTCTCTCGCTGGGTCTCGGCCCCGAGCGCAACCTGCTGGCGTGGGGACCCGACCACACGCGCACGGTGACCCTCGACTTCCCTGTGATCGACAACGACGAGCTCGCGAAGATCCAGCACATCGACACCGCCCTGCCGGGCCGGTCGTCGGTGACGATCCGCGGTCTGTACCGCGTCGAGGCCGGGCACAAGGGTCTGCAGAAGCGCCTGACGCAGATGTGCACCGAGGTCGACCAGGCCATCGAGGACGGCGCCGAGTTCATCGTGCTCAGCGACCGCGACTCCAACAAAGACCTGGCGCCGATCCCGTCGCTGCTCATGCTCGCGGCCGTGCACCACCACCTGATCCGCAAAGAGACCCGCATGAAGGTCGGTCTCGTGGTCGAGGCCGGGGATGTGCGCGAGGTGCACCACGTGGCCACCCTCATCGGCTACGGCGCCTCGGCGGTCAACCCGTACCTGGCGATGGAGACCGTCGAATACCTGGTGCGCGCGGGCTTCATCACCGACATCACGCCCGAGAAGGCCGTCAAGAATCTGATCTACGCGCTCGGCAAGGGCGTGCTGAAGATCATGTCGAAGATGGGCATCTCGACGGTGTCGTCGTACGCCGGCGCCCAGGTGTTCGAGGCCGTGGGCCTCTCGCGCGACTTCGTCGACGCGTACTTCACCGGCACCGAGACCAAGCTCGGCGGCGTCGGACTCGACGTCATCGCGGCCGAGAACGCCGCGCGCCACGAGTACGCCTACCCGCAGGACGCGGCGGCCCGTGCGCACGAGCGCCTGTGGACCGGTGGCGAGTACCAGTGGCGCCGCGACGGGGCACCGCACCTGTTCAACCCCGACACGGTGTTCCGTCTGCAGCACGCCACGCGCGAGCGCCGGTACGACATCTTCCGCGAGTACACGAACCTGATCGACGACCAGGCGCACGAGCTGAAGACGCTGCGTGGTCTGTTCGGCCTGCGCACGGGCCTGCGTCCGGCTGTGCCGATCGACGAGGTCGAGCCCGTCTCGGCGATCGTCAAGCGCTTCTCCACCGGTGCGATGAGCTACGGCTCGATCTCGAAAGAGGCGCACGAGGTGCTCGCCGTCGCGATGAACCGCATCGGCGGCAAGTCGAACACCGGTGAGGGCGGAGAAGACGTCGACCGTCTGCTCGACCCCGAGCGTCGTAGTGCCATCAAGCAGGTGGCATCCGGTCGCTTCGGGGTGACGAGCCTCTACCTGACGAAGGCCGACGACATCCAGATCAAGCTCGCGCAGGGCGCCAAGCCCGGCGAGGGCGGTCAGCTGCCGCCGACCAAGGTGTACCCGTGGGTGGCGCGCACGCGTCACGCGACCGCGGGCGTCGGGCTCATCTCGCCCCCGCCGCACCACGACATCTACTCGATCGAAGACCTCAAGCAGCTCATCTTCGACCTCAAGCGCGCCAACCCCTCGGCCCGCATCCACACCAAGCTGGTCAGCCAGTCGGGGATCGGTGCGGTCGCGGCGGGTGTCGCCAAGGCGCTGAGCGACGTCATCCTGGTTTCCGGTCAAGACGGCGGCACGGGCGCAAGCCCCATGAACTCGCTCAAGCACGCCGGCACCCCGTGGGAGCTGGGCCTGGCCGAGACGCAGCAGACGCTCATGCTCAACGGCATGCGCGACCGCGTCGTGGTGCAGGTCGACGGTCAGATGAAGACCGGTCGCGACGTCATCATCGGCGCCCTGCTCGGCGCCGAGGAGTTCGGCTTCGCCACCGCCCCGCTCGTGGTCTCGGGCTGCATCATGATGCGCGTGTGCCACCTCGACACCTGCCCCGTGGGCGTCGCGACGCAGAACCCCGTGCTGCGCGAGCGCTTCACCGGCAAGGCCGAGTACGTCATCAACTTCATGGAGTTCATCGCCCAGGAGGTGCGCGAGTACCTCGCCGCCCTGGGCTACCGCTCGATCGACGAGATCGTCGGCCGTTCGGAGCTCCTGGATGCCAACGAAGCGATCCAGCACTGGAAGGCGCGCGGCCTCAACCTCGCGCCCATCCTCGAAGGACCCCGCTTCGCCGACGACGAGCCGCGTCGCCACGCGCGCGACCAGGACCACGAACTCGAGGAGCACTTCGACGTGCAGCTCATCGAGCGCGCGCAGGACGTCATCGCTCACGGCGGTCAGCTCACGATCGACCTGCCGATCCGCAACACCGCTCGCGCGGTCGGAACCATGCTCGGCCACCACGTCACCAAGGCGCGGGGCGAGCACGGACTGCCCGAGAACACGATCGACGTGCGCCTGACCGGTTCGGCCGGGCAGTCGTTCGGCGCGTTCATGCCCGCCGGGATCACGCTGCGCCTCGAGGGCGACTCGAACGACTACGTCGGCAAGGGCCTCTCGGGTGGCACGATCGTCGTGCGCCCGCCGCGCGGTTCGACCTTCGCCGCGTCCGAGAACGTCATCGCCGGAAACGTCATCGGCTACGGCGCCACGCAGGGGCAGATGTTCCTCAACGGCGTCGTGGGTGAGCGCTTCCTCGTGCGCAACTCGGGTGCGACCGCGGTCGTCGAGGGCGTGGGCGACCACGCGCTCGAGTACATGACCGGTGGTCTCGCCGTGATCCTCGGCGCCACGGGCCGCAACCTGGGTGCCGGCATGTCGGGCGGCCAGGCCTACGTCTACAGGCTCGACCGCGACCTCGTGAACCGCGAGGCCATGGCATCCGGTGAGCTCGAACTCGGTCCCCTCGGAGCAGGGGATGCCGAGATCCTGCGCGACCTGCTCGAAAAGCACGTCGCGGAGACCGATTCCACCCTCGCGCGTCGTCTGCTCGACGACTTCGAGACCGAGGTGGACAACTTCGTCCGGGTGCTGCCGCGCGACTACGCCGCCGTGCTGCAGACCCGCCAGGAGGCGGTGTCGGAGGGGCTCGACCCCGACGGCGACGTCGTCTGGAAGCGCATTCTGGAGGTGACGGGTGGCTGACCCGAAAGGTTTTCTCAAGACCACGGAGCGCGAGCTTCCGAAGCGTCGTCCCGTTCCGGTCCGCATCATGGACTGGAAAGAGGTGTACGAGCCGGGTGATTCGGCCGTCATCAAGCGCCAGGCCGGTCGCTGCATGGACTGCGGCATCCCGTTCTGCCACAAGGGCTGCCCGCTCGGGAACCTGATCCCCGAGTGGAACGACCTCACGTGGCGCGGCGAGGGTCGCGCGGCCATCGAGCGTCTGCACGCGACCAACAACTTCCCGGAGTTCACCGGTCGCCTGTGCCCCGCGCCCTGCGAGAGCTCATGCGTGCTCGGCATCAACCAGCCGGCCGTCACGATCAAGCAGGTCGAGGTCTCGATCATCGACGAGGCGTTCGGCAACGGCTGGGTCGAGCCCGAGCCGCCCGAGCGCCTGACCGGCAAGACGGTCGCCGTCGTGGGCTCCGGCCCCGCCGGACTCGCCGCCGCCCAGCAGCTCACGCGCGCCGGGCACACGGTCGCCGTGTTCGAGCGCGACGACCGCATCGGCGGTCTGCTGCGCTACGGCATCCCCGACTTCAAGATGGAGAAGCGCCACCTCGAGCTGCGCCTGCGCCAGATGCAGGCCGAGGGCACGCGTTTCCGCGCGGGCGTCGAGATCGGCAAGGACATCTCGTGGAGCGACCTGCGCGCGCGCTACGACGCGGTCGTGGTGGCCACCGGCTCCACGGTGCCGCGCGACCTCGCGATCCCGGGCCGCGACCTCGACGGTGTGCACTACGCGATGGAGTACCTCATCGAGGGCAACAAGGCCGTCGCGGGCGACCAGGTGCCGCACCAGATCACCGCCGAGGGCAAGCACGTCGTCGTCATCGGCGGCGGCGACACCGGCGCCGACTGCATCGGCACCGCGCACCGTCAGGGCGCGCTGAGCGTGACCAACCTCGCGATCGGCAAGCAGCCCCCCTCGGAGCGCCCGGCCGAGCAGCCGTGGCCGATGATGCCGAACCTGTTCGAGATGGCATCCGCTCACGAAGAGGGCGGGGAGCGCACGTTCCTCGCCTCCACCGTGGAGTTCCTCGGCAACGCCGCGGGCGAGGTGCGCGCACTGCGCGTCGCCGAGACCGAGTACCTCGACGGTCGTCGTGTGCCCAAGAGCGGCACCGAGCGCGAGATCCCCGCCGACCTCGTGCTGATCGCGATGGGCTTCACCGGCCCCGAGCGCGAAGCGCTCGAGCAGCAGCTCGGCACGCAGTTCACGAACCGCGGCAACCTCGAGCGCGACGCGACGTACGCCACCACGACGCCCGGAGTGTTCGTGGCCGGCGACGCGGGTCGCGGTCAGTCCCTCATCGTGTGGGCCATCGCCGAGGGTCGCGCCGCGGCCGCGGAGGTCGACACGTTCCTCATGGGCGAAACGGTGCTGCCCGCACCGGTGCGCCCGACCGATGTCGCCATCGGCCTCCTGCCCGCCTAAGCTGGCAAGGGCCGATCGGCCACTTCCCGAAAATCCTCACGGAGCTTGAAAACGGATGAGACGCGCCAAGATCGTCGCAACACTCGGGCCCGCCACGTCGTCGTATGAGATGGTTCGCGCCATCATCGACGCCGGGGTGGACGTCGCCCGCCTCAACTTGAGCCACGGAGATTACTCCGTGCACGACGCCAACTTCGCCAACGTGCGGAAGGCCGCGGAGGACGCCGGTCGCCCGGTCGCCGCCCTCGTCGACCTGCAGGGACCGAAGATCCGCCTCGGCAAGTTCGAGAACGGTCCCCACGACCTGCTGCCCGGCGACATCTTCAAGATCACCATCGAAGACATCCTCGGCACCAAAGAGATCGTCGGCACGACCTTCAAGGGTCTGCCCCAGGACGTCCGCCCCGGCGACTTCCTGCTGATCGACGACGGAAAGGTGCGCGTCGAGGTCGTCGAGACCGACGGCACCGTCGTCACCACCCGCGTCGTCGTGGGCGGTCCGGTCTCGAACAACAAGGGCATCAACCTGCCCGGCGTCGCCGTCAACGTCCCCGCGCTGAGCGAGAAGGACGAAGCCGACCTCCGCTGGGGCCTGAACGCCGGTGCCGACCTCATCGCGCTGTCGTTCGTGCGTGATGCGAAAGACATCGAGCGCGTGCACGAGATCATGGCCGAAGAGGGGCGATACGTGCCCGTCATCGCGAAGATCGAGAAGCCGCAGGCGGTCGACAACCTCGAAGAGATCATCGACGCTTTCGACGGCATCATGGTCGCCCGCGGCGACCTCGGCGTCGAGCTGCCGCTGGAAGCCGTGCCGATCGTGCAGAAGCGCGCGGTCGAGCTCGCCCGTCGCATGGCCAAGCCCGTCATCGTGGCGACGCAGATGCTCGAGTCGATGATCAACAGCCCGGTGCCCACGCGCGCCGAGACCAGCGACGTCGCCAACGCCGTGCTCGATGGCGCGGATGCCGTGATGCTCTCGGGCGAGACCAGCGTCGGCGACTACCCGGTCGTCGTCGTCGAGACGATGGCCCGCATCGTCGAGTCGACCGAGGAGCACGGCCTGGAGCGCATCGCGCCCTTGACAAACAAGCCCCGCACGCAGGGTGGCGCCATCACCCTCGCCGCCGTCGAGGTCGCCGACTTCGTCGAGGCCAAGTACCTCTGCGTCTTCACCGAGTCGGGCGACTCGGCCCGTCGCATGTCGCGCCTGCGCTCGACGATCCCCATGATCGCGTTCACGCCCGAGCCCGGCATCCGCCGCCGCCTGGCGCTGACGTGGGGCGTGCGCTCGACTCTGGTCGAGCACGTGTCGCACACCGACAAGATGTTCCTGCAGGTCGACGACTACCTGCTCTCGCACGACCTGGCCAAGGTCGGCGACAAGGTGGTCGTGATCTCGGGTTCCCCTCCCGGAATCGCCGGCTCGACCAACGACCTGCGCGTGCACCGCGTGGGCGATGCCGTGCACGGTGCGGCTCCCGGTTACCAGGAGGTCTGACCCTCCGACGACGCGCGCCGGTTCTCCGGCGCGCGTCGTCGCGTTCCCCCCGGTAAGTTGGGAACGCAACACCTGCCGGTGTGGCGGAATGGCAGACGCGGAGCACTCAAAATGCTTTGTCGCAAGACGTGTGGGTTCGAGTCCCACCACCGGCACGCTTTCCCACATCCCGGTCGAGACCGGGGTTGTCCGTATTCGTCGTTCTAGGATGGTCCCGTGACTGATCAAGAAGCCGCTCCGGCTACCGCCCCGACCGCACCCCGCCGCGTCGTCGTCGCGGAAGACGAGTCGCTCATCCGCCTCGACATCGTCGAGATCCTCCGCGACAACGGGTACGACGTCGTGGGCGAAGCGGGCGACGGCGAGACCGCCGTCCAGCTGGCCACCGAGCTGCGCCCCGACCTCGTCATCATGGACGTCAAGATGCCGCAGCTCGACGGCATCAGCGCCGCCGAGAAGCTCAGCAAGAACCACATCGCCCCCGTGGTGCTGCTCACCGCGTTCAGCCAGAAAGAGCTGGTCGAGCGCGCGAGCGAGGCCGGCGCCCTGGCCTACGTGGTCAAGCCCTTCACGCCGAACGACCTGCTCCCGGCGATCGAGATCGCGCTGGCTCGCTACGAGCAGATCATCACGCTCGAGGCCGAGGTCGCCGACATGGTCGAGCGCTTCGAGACCCGCAAGCTCGTCGACCGGGCCAAGGGCCTGCTCAACGAGAAGATGGGCCTGAGCGAGCCCGAGGCCTTCCGCTGGATCCAGAAGGCGTCGATGGACCGCCGCCTCACCATGCAGGACGTCGCCAAGGCGATCATCGAGCAGCTGGCCCCCAAGAAGGCCTGACGCTCTCTGCGACACGGAATGGATGCCACTTCGGTGGCATCCATTCGTCGTTTCCGGCGCACAGGTGGCTGAGCCCGTCGAAGCCACCGGTCGCACGCAAGACCCTCGCGGCACAGGTGGCTGAGCCCGTCGAAGCCACCGGACACACGCAGAACCCGCGCGGCACAGGTGGCTGAGCCCGTCGAAGCCCTCGGTCGCACGCAGGGCCCGGACCCTTCGACGAGCTCAGGGACCTCCACCCGCGGTCAGCGCGCGGGGGCGTCCTTGATGAGGTTCGTGATGCGGATCGTCGAGCATCGGCGACCCTGTTCATCGGACACCGCGATCTCGTGCACGGTGAGCGAGCGACCGAGGTGGATCGGGGTGCACACGCCCGTGACGATGCCCGAGGTGGCCGAGCGGGTGTGCGTGGCGTTGATGTCGATGCCGACAGCGAGACGCCCCGAACCGGCGAAGAGGTTCGCGGCCATCGAACCGAGCGACTCGCCGAGCACCACATAGGCCCCGCCGTGCAGCAGGCCGACGGGCTGGGTGTTGCCCTCGACGGGCATGGTGGCGACGCAGCGGTCGACGGTGAACTCGACCCACTCGATGCCCATCTTCTCGGCGAGGGCGCCCATTCCGCGCTGCTTCGCCCAGTCGAGGCCGGCGGACGTGTCAGGGGTCGTGGAGGTCATCATCGCCTTCGATCGGGCCGGGCCGGGGGAGTGTCCGTGGTTCTCGTTACGCTGGAGGGGTGACGGATGCCGAAAAGCCTACTCTCCTCGTCGTCGACGGCCACTCGCTGGCCTATCGGGCGTTCTACGCGTTGCCGGTCGACAACTTTTCGACGAAGGACGGCCAGCACACCAACGGCATCTACGGGTTCCTGTCGATGTTCGTGAACCTCGTCAAGGCCGAGAAGCCCACGCACCTCGCCGTGGCGTTCGACACGTCGCGGCAGTCGTTCCGCACGCGCGAGTACGCCGAGTACAAAGCGAACCGCAGCGAGTCGCCCGCGGAGTTCAAGGGGCAGATCCCGCTGCTGCAGGACTGCCTGCGCGCGATGGGCGTGCCGGTGCTGACGAAAGAAGACTTCGAGGCCGACGACATCCTCGCCACCCTCGCCACCCAGGGCGAGGAGCAGGGCTTCACGGTGCTGGTGTGCTCGGGCGACCGCGACACGATCCAACTCGTGACCGACGACGTCACGCTGCTGTACCCCAACGTGCAGGGTGTCTCGCAGCTCAAGCGCTACGACACCGAGGCCGTCATCGAGAAGTACGGCCTGCCGCCCGCGCAGTATCCCGAGATCGCCGCCCTCGTCGGCGAGACGAGCGACAACCTGCCGGGTGTGCCCAAGGTCGGCGAGAAGACCGCCGTGAAGTGGCTGACCCAGTGGGGCTCGCTCGATGCCCTGCTCGAGAACGCCGACAAGATCACCGGCGTGGTGGGCAACAACCTGCGCGAGCACATCGACGGCGTGCGCCGCAACCGTTCGCTCAACCGCCTGCTGCGCGACGTCGAGCTCCCCGTCGGTCCCGGCGAGCTGAAGATGCACCCGCTCGACGCCCAGGCCGTCCGCGACATCTTCGCTCGCCTCGAGTTCCGCACCCTCCTGCCGCGCGTGTTCGACGCGCTCGGCGGCGACGCGGGCATCGTCGAAGAGCAGCGCCCCACCGCGACCGCCCCGACGCCCTCGCAGCTCGATGCCGCCGCCCTCGCGGCGTGGGCCGCAGCGGCAACCGGCGAGGTCGGGGTCACCGTGACGCTGGCCGGCGGCGCGCCCACCGCGATCGGACTCGCCTCGGCCGACGCCGCGGTCGAGGCCGAGTGGACGCCGGCGGTGCGCGACGCGCTGGCCGAGTGGCTGGCATCCGACGCCCCCAAGGTCTTCGCCGACGCGAAGCCCCAGATCAAGGCGCTCGCCCGCGAGGGCGTGACGGTGGCCGGCGTGGCGTTCGACGTGATCCTCGCCGGGTGGCTCGTGCGCCCGAGCTTCCCCGACAAGACGCTCGGCGACCTCGTGGAGCGCATGCTCGACGAGAAGCTGCCGGTCGCCGACCCGACGCAGTTGGTTCCCGAGACCGAGGGTGCGACCCCGAGCCAGCTGTCGTGGTTCACGCGCCGCGTCGCCGAGGCGCAGCGCGCCGACATGCCCGAGACGGTCGCGAGCGTGCTCGACGACATCGAACTGCCCACGCTCACCGCCCTCGCCGACATGGAGCTCGCGGGTGTCGCGGTGTCGCACGAGAAGCTGTCGAGCTTCTCGACCGAGCTCGGCGCCCGCGCCGATGCGCTCGCGCGCGACGCCTACGCCGCGATCGGTCACGAGGTCAACCTCGGTTCTCCGAAGCAGCTGCAAGAGGTGCTGTTCGACGAGCTGCAGCTGCCGAAGACCCGCAAGACCAAGAGCGGATACACGACGGATGCCGCGGCCCTCGCCGACCTGCAAGAGAGCGCGCCGCACCCGTTCCTCGACCTGCTGCTGCGCCACCGCGAGGCGACGAAGCTGAAGCAGATCATCGACGCGCTCGACACGGCCACGGGTGCCGACGGTCGCATCCACACCACCTACGTGCAGACCGGCAGTCAGACCGGGCGCCTGTCGAGCACCGACCCGAACCTGCAGAACATCCCGATCCGCACCGAAGAGAGCCGTCGCATCCGCGCGGCGTTCGTCGTGGGCGAGGGCTACGAGACGCTCCTGACCGCCGACTACTCGCAGATCGAGATGCGCATCATGGCGCACCTCTCGGGCGACCCGGGGCTCATCGAGGCCTTCAACTCGGGCGAAGACCTGCACCGCTTCGTCGGCGCGCGCGTCTTCGGCGTCGAGCCGGCCGAGGTCACCCCGGCCATGCGCACGAAGGTCAAGGCAATGTCGTACGGCCTGGTCTACGGCCTGTCGGCGTTCGGCCTGTCGAAGCAGCTGCGCATCGAGCAGTCCGAGGCCAAGAAGCTCATGCTCGAGTATTTCGCCCGCTTCGGCGCCGTGCGCGACTACCTGCGCGGGTCGGTCGAGCAGGCCCGCCAAGACGGCTACACCGAGACGATCTTCGGTCGACGCCGGCCGTTCCCCGACCTCACGAGCATGAATCGCGTGCTGCGCGAGAACGCCGAGCGCGCCGCGCTCAACGCGCCCATCCAGGGCAGCGCCGCCGACATCATGAAGGTCGCGCTGTTCCACATCCAGCGCGATCTCGCCGACGCCGACCTGCGCTCGCGCGTGCTGCTGCAGATCCACGACGAACTCGTGGTCGAGGTGGCCGCGGGGGAGTGGGACGACGTCGAGAAGATCGTGCGCGCGCGCATGGCCGACGCCGCCGATCTGTCGGTTCCGCTCGACGTGCAGATCGGCCGCGGCGGCGATTGGGACGAGGCCGGGCACTAGCCCCTGAGGTCGCCGCGCCCCGCCACCGAGCCCGGCGTGTGGCATCCGGAACCGGTGGCGACGCGGGTCCTCGCCGCGCGCGGTCGAACCGGGGCACAGCATCAGGAATCACCCACCGCGACGTGACCCACGCGCGCGGCGGGGGCGAACGCCGGCATCCGGAACCATCCCCGGGGGTGTGCGCGGGCGCCGCGCCTTCCCTAGGCTCGGAAGATGACTGACGCACAACGCACCCCCACGCCGATCGACACGATCGCGGACGCGTGGGTCGACACCCTGGCGGAGAAGGACCCGACGCTCGCGACCTACATCGGCCGCTTCGAGCACAACGGTCGCTTCGGCGACTACAGCCCCGCGGGCGCGGAGGCCCTCGTGTCGGAGGCGCGCTCGACGAAGTCCGCGCTCGAGACGGCCGAGGCGACCGACGCGATCGACACCGTCACCAAGATGGACCTCGTGCGCGAGCTCGACCTCATGATCGAGCAGCACGAGGCCAAGACCCACCTGCGCGACCTGAACGTCATCGCCTCGCCCGCGCAGGACATCCGCTCGACCTTCGACCTCATGCCCACCGCGACGGTCGACGACTGGTCGACCATCTCCGACCGCATGAGGGCGTTGCCGGCGGCCATCGACGGGTACGTCGCGACGCTGCGCCAGGGCATCGCCGAGGGCGTCGTTCCCGCGCGTCGCCAGGTGAGCGAGGTCGTGACCCAGATCGCTCGCTACACCTCCGACACGGGCTTCTTCGCCGAATTCGTCGGGGACGCCGCCCCCGAAGAGGGGCAGCTGCCGGCCTCGCTCGCGCGCGACCTCGCCGAGAACTCCAACGCGGCGCGGGTGGCCTACGACGGTCTCGCGGCGTTCCTGTCGAAGGAGCTCGCACCGGCCGCGGGTGAGGTCGATGCCGTGGGTCGTGAGGTGTACGCCCTGCAGTCGCGGCACTTCCTCGGCGCGGAGGTCGACCTCGACGAGACGTACGAGTGGGGTGTTCAAGAGCTCGCCCGCATGGTCGCCGAGCAGGAGGCCATCGCGAACGAGATCCTGCCGGGCTCCACCGTGGAGGAGGCCGTGGCGTTCCTCGAGCAGGACGAGTCGCGCAAGCTCCGCGGCACCAAGGCCCTGCAGGAGTGGATGCAGCGCACGAGCGACAAAGCCGTCGAGGAGCTCGGTCGCACGCACTTCGACATCGCCGAGCCGATCCGCCACCTCGAGTGCATGATCGCCCCGACCAACGAGGGCGGCATCTACTACACCGGCCCCACCGACGACTTCTCGCGCCCGGGCCGCATGTGGTGGTCGGTGCCCGAGGGCGTCGACACGTTCGACACCTGGCGCGAGCTGACCACGGTCTACCACGAGGGCGTTCCGGGCCACCACCTGCAGATCGCGCAGGCCGTGCACAACCGCGCCGAGCTCAACTCGTGGCGCCGGCTGCTGGCCGGCACGAGCGGGCACGCCGAAGGCTGGGCGCTCTACGCGGAGCGCCTGATGGAGCAGCTCGGCTACCTCGACGACCCCGCCGACCGCCTGGGTATGCTCGACGGCCAGCGCATGCGCGCCGCGCGTGTGGTGCTCGACATCGGCGTGCACCTGCAGAAGCCCCGCCTCGACGGCACCGGCACGTGGGACCACGACTACGCGCTCGCGTTCATGCTGAAGAACGTCAACATGAGCGAGGAGTTCGTGCGCTTCGAGGTCAACCGCTACCTCGGCTGGCCCGGACAGGCACCGTCGTACAAGGTGGGCCAGCGCATCTGGGAGCAGGTGCGCGACGAGGAGCAGGAGCGCCGCGGCGCCGACTTCTCGATGAAGCAGTTCCACACGCGCGCGCTCGACATCGGCGGCGTGGGGCTCGACACGCTGCGCGCGGCTCTGGCCTCCGCCTGATCTCCTCGAGGGGCGTCACCACGGTGGCGCGCCCCTCGCCGGTTTCGGGGAATACCCGGCGCCCGCGTAAAGTTCATTCATCCGAATGCAAGGAGACCTCATGGACGTTCGCCCCCTCGAGCTCGGCCTCGACACCTTCGGAGACATTTCGCGCGGCCCCGACGGGTCGCTGCAGTCCGACGCTCAGACCATCCGCAACGTCGTGGAACAGGCGGTGCTGGCCGACCAGGTCGGGCTGTCGTTCTTCGGCGTGGGGGAGCACCACCGCAAGGACTTCGCCGTCACGAGCCCCGAAATGGTGCTGGCCGCCGCGGCCGCCCGCACCGAGAACATCCACCTCGGCAGCGCCGTGACGGTGCTCTCGAGCGACGACCCGGTACGCGTGTACGAGCGGTTCGCGACGCTCGATGCCCTCTCGAACGGCCGGGCCGAGGTCATCCTCGGGCGCGGCTCGTTCATCGAGTCGTTCCCGCTGTTCGGTTACGACCTCGCCGACTACGAGCAGCTGTTCGAAGAGAAGCTCGAGCTGTTCTCGCTGCTGCGCGACGAGAAGCCCGTCACCTGGTCGGGCCGCACGCGCGCCGCGCTGCAGGATGCCGACGTGTACCCCAAGACCGAGAACGGGCTGACGGCGTGGGTCGGCGTCGGCGGCTCTCCGGAGTCGGTCGTGCGCACGGCGCGCTACGGCTACGGTCTCGTCCTTGCGATCATCGGCGGATCGGCCGCGCGGTTCCGCCCCTACGCCGACCTGTACCGCCGGTCGCTCGACGAGCTCGGAAAGCCGCAGATGCCGATCTCGGTGCACTCGCCCGGCCACGTCGCCGAGACCGACCAGCAGGCCTGGGAAGAGGCGTTCGAAGGCGTCGCCGAGCTCAACAACACGATCGGACGCGAGCGCGGCTGGCCCGAATACAACCGCATGCGCTTCCAGCACGACGTCGGGCCCGAGGGATCGATGTACATCGGTTCGCCCGAGACGGTCGCCACGAAGATCGCCGCCACCGTGCGGGCCCTCGGCAACTCGCGCTTCCAGCTCAAGTTCGCCAGCGGCTCCATCTCGCACGACAAGCTGATGTCGAGCATCGAGCTGTACGGTACGAAGGTGCTGCCCCTCGTTCACGACATGCTCGCCGACACCCCGGCCCAGACGCCTGCCAGCGCCTTCGGCATCCGGTGAGCATCGCCACCGACACCATCCGGGTGTCCGAACGCCTCGATGCTCTGCCGTTCACGCGGCGGCACGGGCGGATCCTGGGTGGGTCGGGGCTGGGGTGGGCCCTCGACGCCATGGACGTCGGGCTCATCTCGTTCGTCATCGCCGCCCTCAGCGTGCAGTGGAAGCTCGCGCCGAGTGAGGCCTCGTGGATCGCGTCGGCGGGCTTCGCGGGAATGGCGATCGGAGCGAGCCTCGGCGGCCTTCTCGCCGATCGGTTCGGCCGGCGCCACGTGTTCGCCCTCACCCTGCTGATCTACGGCGTCGCGACGGGGGCGAGCGCCCTGGTGGGCGGTCTCGCCGCCCTGCTGGTGCTGCGCTTCGTGGTCGGCCTCGGTCTCGGTGCCGAGCTGCCCGTGGCCTCGACCTACGTGAGCGAGTTCGCCCCGGCCCGCATGCGCGGGCGCCTCATCGTCTTCCTCGAGGCGTTCTGGGCGGTCGGCTGGACCGCCGCCGCGCTCATCGGCTACCTCGTCGTCCCGTCGTCGGCCGACGGCTGGCGCTGGGCGTTCGCGCTCGGCGCGATCCCCGCGGTCTACGCCCTCGTCGTGCGCTGGGGCCTGCCCGAGTCGCCCCGATGGCTGGCCTCGCGCGGCCGCAACACCGAAGCGGTCGCGATCGTGCGCGATCTCGAGGCCGCCGCCGGTCGCGTGTCGCTCGAGCCCTCGGCCGAGGGGGTCACGGCATCCGTCCCCGCTCCGCGCCCGCGAGTGAGCGCCCTGTGGGCCCCGGCGCTGCGGGTGCGCACGGCGAGCCTGTGGGTGCTGTGGTTCTGCGTGAACTTCTCGTACTACGGCGCGTTCATCTGGATCCCGACGATCCTCGTGAGCCAGGGTTACGACCTCGTCCGCTCGTTCGGCTTCACCCTCATCATCACGCTCGCCCAGTTGCCGGGCTACGCGGTCGCCGCGTGGCTCATCGAGGCATGGGGGCGTCGCCCGACGCTCGCGGTGTTCCTCGCCGGGTCGGCGGTGTCGGCGGTGTTCTTCGGCACGGCATCCGGAGAGGTCTCCGTGATCGCCGCCGGCATGGCGCTGTCGTTCTTCAACCTCGGCGCCTGGGGTGCCCTCTACGCTGCGACCCCCGAGACGTATCCGACGCCGCTGCGAGCGACCGGCTCCGGCTGGGCCGCGGGCATCGGTCGCATCGCGTCAATCCTCGCGCCGCTGGCCGTGCCACCGTTGCTGGGAATCGGGGGAGCACCCCTGCTCTTCGTCGTGTTCGCCGGGTTCTTCGCCGTGGCGGTGGTGGCGGCGCTGTTCCTGCGTGAGCAGCGCGGGCGCGCTCTGGTGTAGGGCTGTCTCCCGGTTTGGGGCGGACATCGCCCGGTGGGGGCGCAGAATCTTCGCCCCGAGCGAAGGGATGCGCCCCGAACCAGTGAGTGTGGCGAGCGACGGCCAGCACCACGCGCCCGCGTAGGCTCGAGCCATGGCATCCGTGCGCTACGTCGCGATCGGCGACTCGTTCACCGAAGGAGTCGGCGACGAATTGCCCGACGGAACCGTGCGAGGCTGGGCCGACCTGGCCGCGCAGGGGTGGGCGGATGCCGCGGGGGAGCCGATCCAGTACGCGAACCTGGCGATCCGCGGCAAGCTCGTGAAACCCATCGTCGACCAGCAGCTCGAACCCGCGCTGGCGTTGAAGCCCACGCACCTGTCGTTCAACGGCGGCGGCAACGACATGCTGCGCCCGCGCACGGGTATCGAACGCATCGTCGACGTGTTCGACCACGTCGTGCGCCGTTGCGACGAAGAAGGCGTGCAGCTCATCGTGCTCTCGGGCGCGAACCCCTCGGCGGGCCTGCCGCTCGGGCGGATCGTGCAGGCGCGCGGCGACCGGCTGTCGCACGCGGTCAAAGCCCGACTCGCCTCACGCCCCGACGTCATCACGGCCTACAACTGGTTCGACTGCGAGCTCGCCGGCGGGGAGTTCTGGTCGGTCGACCGCCTGCACATGAACGCGCGCGGGCACCACCGCGTCGCCGCGCGCGTCATTTCGTCGATCGGTCTCACCCCGCCGACGGACTGGTGGCACCTGCGCGAGATCCCCGAGATCGAGCGACTGAAGGGCACCGCCTACTACCGCGAGCACGTCGCGCCGTGGGTGCGCCGACGGCTCACCGGCACCTCGTCGGGCGACAACCGTCAGGCGAAGTTCGGCGGCGGCTGGATCGAGCTGACCCCCGGCGGCTGAGCGCTCAGGGCACGCGGCAGTCCGCGGTCAGCGAGAAGTGCGTCAGCCCGTCGATGCTCGAGCGATCGCGGGCCGAGAGACGTACGACGCCGTTGTACCGCAGGTCCTCCTGCATCGCGCGGTCCTTCGCGTAGCCCTCGGCGGTCCACGCGTCGAGGATCGCCGCGTACGAAACGGCGTTGTCGTCGGTGCGGACGGAGAGGTCGTACGCGGTCGTTCCGTCGCACGGGAGGTCGGACGGGAGCGGTGCCGACACCGGTGCGCCGGCGGCATCCGTGACCGGCGCGCCCGCGGCCTCGAGGGTCCGCTGGACCATGCGGGCGAGTTCGACCCGCGCGTCCCCAGCAGGGGAGGGGGCGGGGCCCTCGGCCGGTTCGACGGGGGTACGCGGCGGCGGCGGAGTGTCCTTCTCGGCGGACAACCCGCCTGCGAGACCGCAGTCCGTATCGGTCACGAGCCGTGGAAGGACGAACGACGGCGCAGCGGTGATGCTGAGTCGCTCTGTCGCGCTCTGGAAGGTGTTCCAGACACGGAGGGTGTCACCGTCGGTGACCGCGATGTACGACCCTTGTTCGAACGGCGTGTGACCGTCGTCCACCTCGGTGCGACCGACCGACGTTCCGATCAGGCCGTCGAGACGACGAATGCTGCCGGAGGCTCCGAAGAGGAAGGCGCGCTCGGTCGCGACGTACCCGGTCTCGCATCCGTTGGCGACGATCGGGGTCACCGGCTCGTCCGTCACGGAGACGGCAAGACCTCCCAGTGCCATCGCCGCGATCGCGATCACCCGCAACGGCCCCAGGAGCAACCACCACCACCTCCGCGCGGGCACGGCGAACACGATCACCGCGAGCGACACGACGGCTGCCACGATGCTGCCGGTGACGATGACCTTCCCGGTCCACCGACCGATCACGACCTCACGCGCGCCGGCGCTGTCGAGCGAAACGGGCCACACGACCGCGATCAGCGTGAGCAGGAGCAGGTACGTCACACTTGCCACGACCGCCACCCACCGCCGCACCAGGCGGACTCGCCGATCGAAGACTGGCATCCTCTCGTCCCCCACTCGCTTACTCTGGCAGCGATCCCTGAACGCCCGCGCACACCGCGCCCATGGGTTCGAGGAGCAGACTGAGCACATGACTCTCGCGCTCGTCACCGGAACCACCAGCGGCATCGGCCTGCACACGGCCATTCAGCTCGCTCAGCAGGGGGTGACGGTCATCGCCACGGTGCGCGACACCGCGCGTGCCGATGCCTTGCGCTCCGCGGCATCCGAGGCGGGTGTCGAGCTCGACATCCGGGCCCTGGATGTGACGGATGCCGAGGCGGCTCGCGCCCTCGTGGAGGCGGCGGGTCCCGTCGACATCCTCGTCAACAACGCCGGGCGAGGTGCGGTCGGCACCCTCGAGCAGCTCAGCGACCAAGACCTTCAGGACCAGCTCGAGACGAACTACCTCTCGGTCGCGCGCCTGACCCGTCTCGTCCTGCCCGGCATGCGCGAGCGGGGGAGCGGACGCATCGTCACGGTCACCAGCGTCGGGGGAGCGGTGGGCCAGCCGTTCGCCGACGCCTACTGCGGCGCGAAGTTCGCGGTCGAGGGTCTCATGCAGTCGCTCGCGCCCGTGGTCGAGCCCTTCGGCATCGATGTCGCGATCGTCGAGCCGGCGGCCGTGGCGTCGTCGTTCACGGACTCCGTGCACCGTGCGCCCGCGGGCCCTTACTCCGAGCAGCAGCAGGCCTATCTCGATCGCGCGGCGACCTCATTCGCATCGGCGCAGTCGGCGGAAGACGCGGCGAAGACGGTCGTGGAGGCTGCAACGACCTCCGCGCCCCGTTTCCGCTGGCAGACGTCGAACACCGCGGTCAGCTTCGCGGGGCTCTCGCTCGCCGATCTCGACGGCTCGCGCGTGCTCGACGTGACGCGCACCTGGGTGCGACCGAGGGAGTGACGGGCTACGCGCCAGCGCCCGCCGACCGGCATGTGAGCGTGTGCAGGAAGTGGCTCGTCGACGTCGAAGAGACGGGCCGCTAGGACGGCTTCACGTCGGCTCCCACGAGCACACGGCATCCACCAGCTCCGTCACCGTCGCCCGGCTGTCGAGTCTCAGGACGGGCTTGTCGACCGTCGCCAACCACCGATCATGCTGGGCGCGACTGCGGCCGTCGAACGCGGGATCGTCGTAGCCCTCGGCCCAGGCCCTGAACTCATGCCAGGCGTCGTCGTCGTGGGGGCGGCCCCCGCGTCGACCGACCTCGCGGGCTTCGAGCCGGCGGAGCCTCTCCGTGGAATCGAGCGCGACGAAGACGATCGCGTCGCACTCCGCGACGACGGACTCTCCCCACCCGAGCATCGAGCCCGACAGCACCCACGCGGGGCGCCCTACGAAGATCCGGCGCATCAGCTCCACCCGCTCCGCCTCGCGTCTCTTCCGCGTGAACGGGGGAGTGGTCGGCATCCAGAAGTAGTCGTCCGCGTCCGCGTGCGGCACCGCCCAGCGCGTGGCCAGCGCATGGCCCAGCGTGGTCGTCCCGCTACCACTGCCACCCAGGATGTGGACGCGAGAAGGCTGCATCTCCTCAGTTCCCCGTCAGGGCAGGATGCTGTCAACGTAGCCGCCGTCGACCCGCAGGGCACCGCCGGTGGTCGCCGAGGCCAGGGGAGAGGCGAGGTAGACGACCATGTTCGCGATCTCCTCGGGCTCGATGAGCCGCTGGACCAGGGACTGCGGCCGCGCGGTCTTCATGAACTCGCGCTGCGCCTCGTCCCACGGCAGGTTCTCGTCGACGAGTTCGTAGACGAAGTCCTCGACGCCCTCCGTGTGGGTCGGTCCGGCGATGACCGAGTTGACGGTGACGCCCGTACCGGCTGCGGCCTTCGCGAATCCGCGCGACACCGCGAGCAGAGCGCTCTTGGAGGCGCCGTAGTGGATCATCTCCTCGGGGATGACGACGGCGGAGTCGCTGGCGATGTTGAGCACGCGACCCCAGCCGCGCTCCATCATGCACGGGAGCATCAGGCGGATGAGACGCGCGGCCGACACGACGTTGGTGTCGAGGAAGCGCCCCCACTGCTCATCGGTGATCTCCAGCGCCGGGGTCGATCCGAAGATGCCGAGGTTGTTCACGAGGATGTCGACGGCTCCGACCTCCTTGGCGAGAGCGGCCGCCCCCTCGGCGGTGGTCACGTCGGCCGCGATCCCGCGGACGCCCGTGCCCATCGTCGCCACGACCTCGTCGACACGCTTCGAGGTGCGTCCGTTGACGACCACGTCGGCCCCCGCCTCGTGCAGACGACGCGCAATGGCGAGGCCGATGCCCTGCGTGGATCCGGTGACGACCGCCGTCTTGCCTGACAAATCGATTGCGATGCTGGTGCTCATGGGTGCCGCCTTTCGTCGCGACCGAGGTTACCCGGGGGCGGCAACTCGCCGCTCAGCCGCGACGGGCGATCCGGGCGAACCACGCCTTGACCCGGCGCGTCCGCCGGTCGGTGTAGTCGTTCGACAAGCGCATGGCCTCGTCGGTGATGTCGGCGCCCGCGTGGATGTTCGCCAGGGCGCGCAGCGCGCGTTCCTCCTGGGTCGCATCGTCGTCGTCGGGCATGCGCCCAGCGTACGTCGGGTCTCGGGAGACCGCAGTACGCGCCGCGGGGGAGATCGCAGGCATGACCCCCGTTGAGAAACTGACATAATGTGCATTATCGGCGAATGAGCTCGTCCGGATCGACCCACGCGCAAGACATCGCGACAGTGAAGAAGCTTGCTGACGGAACATAGCCGAGGCCGATCATGACGACCGCGGACGCAATCTCCACAATGCGGGCGGCGTGAGGTCGGCGGGCGAGAACCTTTGCCGCACCGAAGCCCCCTGCGAGGGAGATCAACGCGCAGTTGGCCACGTCAGTAGCGACCTCGGTGGTCGACATCCGTTCACGGGATCCTCCGCCGTCCGAGCTGAACGGCAGGCGGCAGATTTCATTCAGATGCATATTCCAACGGCGCAAGCAAGTGCTCTTCCGCCGCTGAGAGCATCTGTCAACATCACCTCATGGCCGCTCGCGCTCCGCTCACCGATGACGTCGACGATCACGCCGTCGACACCCTGAGCGCTCTCGCGGCCGCCGTCGCAGAAGGCGATCGCGCAGCGTTCGCCCAGCTGTACGACCTCACCTCCGCCCGGGTATTCGGAGTGGTGCTCAGGGTGGTCGTGAATCGCGCTCTGGCCGAAGAGGTGCTTCAAGAGGTTTACGTCTATGTCTGGCAGAACGCGTCGAAGTTCATCGCCTCGAAGGGCAGTCTGCAGGCGTGGATCAGCACGATCGCGTATCGCCGAGCCGTCGACTGCGTGAGGGCGTCGCAGGCGTCTCACGACCGGGACCGGCAGGTAGGATCGAGATCCCTCGTCTGGGACGCCGACGTGGCCTCGGATGCCGTCGACCACTACCTCGAACGCGCGCACCTTCACGCCGCTCTGGCCCTGCTCTCCCCCGACCAGCGGCTCTGTGTGGAGCTCGCCTACACCGCCGGCCTCACGCAGTCGCAGATCGCGGCCCGGCTGGGCCAGCCCCTGGGGACGGTGAAATCCCGCACGCGAACCGCTTTGAGAGAGCTGCGTCGCAACCTTCAGGGACACGCCGGCCTGGGCATGGGCGCGGTGGCATGACGCCCTCGGTCGGCGTTCTCCGTCAGCGCCGCGTCAGGTTCCCCTCGGCCCACTCGCCGAGCTGACCCAGGATCGGAACCAGTCGGCATCCGGCATCTGTCAGCGCGTACGTCACGGCGACGGGCGGCCCGGCGTCGACGCGGCGGTCGACCAGTCCGGTGTCGGCGAGTTCGGTGAGGCGATCCGACAGCACGGCGTCACTGATGCCGCCGACCGCTCGCCGCAGACCCGAGAACGACAACTCCCCCTGGCCGAGCACGTCGAGGATCATGCCGTTCCACCGCTTGCCGAGCACCGAGAACGCGCGCGAGACAGCGGCGTCGCACTGTCGCGCGTCATGTTCTTCGGCCATGACCCCATCCTACGTGTGCTAGCTTTCCCGAAGCCACTTTGTTTTTCATAGTCACTCTGATCGGAGAAGCGCATGACCCTGTTCCGTCTCGATGCCAGCATCCTGCCCGCCACTTCTGCCAGCCGCGAGCTCGGCGACCTCGTCGAGACCGAATGGCTCGCCGCGCACCCGTCGTCGACGGTCGTCCGCCGCGATGTCGCCGCCGAGCCGATGCCCGCCACCGCCTGGCGCGACGCGGTGACCTCGGGCTTCACCCCCGCCGATCAGCACACCGCCGGCCAGCGCGAGGCCATCGCGCTGCGCACGCGCCTCGCCGACGAACTGATCGACGCCGACGCCCTGCTCTTCACCGTTCCGCTGTACAACTACGGCGTCTCGCAGCACGTGAAGACCTGGTTCGACCTCGCCTACACCGACCCGCGCATCGACCCGCAGGGCACGGCGCTGCGCGGCAAGCCCGCCACCCTCGTCACGGTGCTCGGTGGCAATTACGAGCCCGGAAGCCCCAAAGAGGGCTGGGACCACTCGACGGGCTGGCTGCGCCGTGTCTTCGCAGACGTGTGGGGACTCGACCTCACCGTCGTGCATCGCCCGTTCACGCTCGTCGGCGTGAATCCCGCGCTCGACGCCTTCGCTGACGTGGCGGCAGGACTGAAGACGGATGCCGAGCAGGCCGCCGTGACCGCCGGACGCACCCTCGCCGCGTCGCGCGCCGCCTGAGGCCGGCACAACCCGACTCGCCCGCCACAGACCGCTCAGGCGAACCGTGGCGGGCGAATCCCGTCACGCGCGGAGTTCGAACACCTCCGCGAGGAACGCCTTCATCGCGGCCCAGCTGCGCCGCTCGGCGGTCGCCTGAAACTTCGCGCCCTGCTCGGGGGCATCGGCATCCGGAAGCGTGAAAGCGTGCATCGCATTCGCGTACGACACCAGCTGCCAGTCGACCGACGGCGCCGTGCGCAGGTCGTTCTCGAAGGCGAGCATCGCGTCGTCGGGCGCGACGGGATCGGCGGCGCCGTGCAGCACGAGCAGCTTCGCGGTGATCTGCTCCGCCTCGCCCTCGGGCCCGGTGAGCAAGCCGCCGTGGAAGCTGACGACCGCGTCGATGTCGGCGCCTGTGCGCGCGAGCTCGAGCACCGACGACCCGCCGAAGCAGTAGCCGATCGCAGCGGTGCGGTCCGGGTCGACCGACGGCTGCTCGCGCATGTACGCGAAAGCCTCGGTCAGACGCTTCCTCCACAGCGGGCGATCCTGATAGAAACCGCCGGCCACACCGGCCGCATCCTCGGGCGCGGGTCGCATGTCGGCGCCGTAGACGTCCGCCGCGAAGGCCGTGTAGCCGAGGCGGGCGAGCATGTCGCAGCGCATGCGCACGTAGTCGGTCACACCGAGCCAGTCGTGCACGACCATGACAGCCGGGTGCCGCCCCTCCCCCGCCGGGTGCGCCAGGTATCCGCGGTAGGCGACGCCGTCGGCTTCGTAGTCCACGTCGCCGGATTCGATTCCGGATGCCGGGAGAGGTTCGCGGTCGAGGATCTCGGTGAGGTTCGGGGCGTAGGTCGTCATTCCGCAGACGCTAGACCGGCGAGGTATGGACCGGCCGGGTCTTGCGCGCTCGCCCTCTCCGCTCCTCCCTCCCAGGCCTACACTCGGCCCTGACGGCGCCCGCCGTCACCTGCGGCCGGAGAGGAGCGCCACGTGCGCGAACGGGTGATGGGCCTCGTCTTCCTCATCGGCGTCGCCCTGAAAGGCATCGACGGCCTGGTCGAGCTGGTCGGCGCGATCGTGCTGCTCGTGACGACCCCCGGCCAATTGCTGCACGTCGCCCAGCGGCTGACCGCGCACGAGCTGGCACGCGAGCCGAACGACTTCCTCGCCAACGCGCTGCTGCACAGCATCAAGCAGCTCGGATCGGGCACGGTCGTCTTCCTCGCCGTGTACCTGCTGTTGCACGGCGTCGTGAAGCTGGCCATCGTCGTCGCCCTGGCGCTCGGGACCCGGCGCGTGTATCCGTGGGCGATCGCCGCGATCGGCGCCTTCCTCGTCTATCAGGTGTACGAGCTGTTCGTGTCACCCAGCATCGGGCTCGTGCTGCTCACGGTGTTCGACCTGATCATCCTTCTGCTCACCTGGCGCGAGTGGCGGCGTGGCCGACCCCTGCGCGAGACCTGGCATTCGACGCTCGACTGGATCCTGCGCCGGCCGCAGCCGCAGCACTCGGCGTCGTAGCCCGGCGTCAGCGCTCGCTCTCGCTCGCGTTCCGCTGCGAGGCACGCTTGAGTCGGCTGTCGACGAAGAGGTACGCGAGCACCCAGGACGACAGGCCGAGACTCCACAGCACGGCCCCGCGCTGGTCGGTCAGGAGCGCCCACAATCCGCCAGATAGCAGCACGACCGCGACGATGCCGTAGACGACCAGGCTGACGCGGCGAGCCCGATTCATCTCGTGCCATCTCCGGCGCACCATCACTCCCGTCTTCGGTTCAGCCCATTCATGGCGACACCGTTCGCCCACCATCGCAGATCGCACCGTTTCACAGCGCGCCCTTGCGCCGCGATCCCCGGGTCGCCCCGCGGCATCCGCCCGCGTCATTCCCACCCCTGCTCCCCCGCTACGCTCGAACCGATGACTCCCCTCAGCGCTCCCCCGAGACGGCCAAGCGCGTGAGCGGGATCTTCACCGGCTTCGCGGTCGTCGGCCTCGCCGTGGTGGTGGGCTACATCATCGCCCGCATCGACCTGCTCGGGCCCCACGCGCGCCATGTGCTGAGCCGCCTGACATTCTTCGTGCTGTCGCCGTTCCTGCTGTTCACGGTGCTCGCGAAGGCCGACGTGGCGACGCTGTTCTCCGCGCTCCTGCCGGTGTCGATGATCACCGCGGCGGGCGTCATCCTGGTTTCGGTCCTGGTGTCCGCGCTGATCCTGCGCCGACCCGTGGGCGAGACCGTGATCGGCGCCCTGTCGGCCGGGCAGGTCAACAGCAACAACATCGGCATCCCGATCTCGCTCTACATGCTCGGCAACGCGGCCTACTCCGCGCCGGTGATCCTGTTCCAGTTGCTGATCCTCATGCCGATCGCCCTGTCGATCCTGGACGCCGCGACCTCGGGCTCGCGCAACATCGGACGCATCCTGCTGCAGACGGCGAAGAACCCGATGCTCATCGGATCGGCCCTCGGCGTGCTCGTGGCCCTGCTGGGCGTCGACCTGCCGCCGATCGTCTTCGACCCGCTCCAGCTGATCGCGGGGGCGTGCGTGCCGGTGCTGCTGATGTCGTACGGCATGTCGCTGTACGGCCAGCGGGTGCTCACCGAACCCGGGCGTCGCGTCGACGTCGTCATCGCGTCGGCTCTCAAGCTCGTGGCGATGCCCGCGCTGGCGTGGCTGGTCGCCGTCCTGTTCGGTCTTCCGGCCGACCAGGTGTTCATCGTCGTGGTGCTCGCGGCGCTGCCGACCGCGCAGAACGTGTTCAACTTCGCCCAGCGCTACGGCGTGGGCGAGATCCTCTCGCGCGACGTCGTGTTCATCTCGACCATCGGCTGCCTGCCGGTGCTGTTCGCGGTCGCGTTGCTGCTCGAGCACTCCCCCACCTGACCGCCATGCCGGGCGTGACGGCGTGCGTCGACCGCGGTCAAAAGTTTCACCGTCGGGTCTAGGGTGAGCACTGTTCCCAGCGTTCGCACAGAAAGGCTCGCCATGTCGCCCTCGTCAACGACCAACCCCGCCGTCGGAGCCGTGCGCACCGCGCTCGCCGTCAGCGGAGCCCTCTCGCTCGTGATCGGCCTGATCATCCTCATCTGGCCGGGTCGCACCGCCCAGGTGGCCGTCGGCATCATCGCCGTCTACGTCATCATCGCCGGCCTCGTGAACATCGGCATCGGCCTGTTCTGGCGCTCGGGCTGGGCGCGCATCGGCTATATCGTGCTCGGCATCCTGTTCATCGTCGCCGGCATCTTCTCGTTCGCGAACCTCCCCGCGACCACCGCATGGCTCGGGGTCTTCATCGGCACGCTCGTCGGCATCCTGTGGATCATCGAGGGCGTCGTCTCGCTCACCACCGCGAGCCACCAGTCGAAGGCGCGAGCCTGGACGATCTTCTTCGCGATCATCAGCATCGTCGCCGGAATCGTGCTGCTGTTCTCGCCGCTGCTCGGCGCGGTCACGCTGTTCATCCTGATCGGCTTCTCGCTGATCGTGCTCGGCGTCTTCCAGATCGTCCGGGCGATCCAGTTCGGCAAAGCGGCGTAAGGGTTCGCTCCGTCGGGTCGGGGGCCGTGCGCGCAACTCCGGAGATCCGCGCCGACGACCTGTCGCCGCCGCGCGATTCCACGGTCAGGCCGGGGAGCCACTGCCATTCCACCGGAGTTGGGCACCACCTCTCGGCGCGTCCTCGCAGACCGGAAAGACGAGGGCCCGGATGCCATGGCATCCGGGCCCTTCTCGACTCACGCGACCGGTAGGTACCGCCGCCACCAGTCGAGCACCGCATCGAAGCGCTGCACGCGGTGCTGCGGGCGACCGGAGCGCGTGAGCTCGTGGTCTTCGCCGGGGAAGACGAGCATCTCGGCGTCGACGCCGTTGCGCTTCAGCGCCGCGTAGTAGCGCGTCGCCTGATCGAGCGGGCACCGGTAGTCGAGCTCGGAATGCAGCACCAGCGTGGGCGTGCGCACCCGGTCGACCACGGCCATGGGGCTCTGCGCCGCGACGAGCTGCGGGTCTGTGCCGACGTACTCGTCGCCGAAGAACGACCCGATGTCGCTCGAGCCCGGAAAGGCCGCCGGGTCGAGGAAGCCGCGCTCGACGATCGAGGCCGCGAAGCGGTGCTCGTGCGCGATGATCCAGGCGGTGAGGTATCCGCCGTACGAGCCGCCCATGACCCCGACACGGTCCGCGTCGAGGCGCGGGTCGGCTGCGACCACGCCGTCGAAGAAGTCCATGACGTCGAAGAAATCGAGCGTTCCCATGCGGCGGCGGATCGCACGACCGTGCGCGCGGCCGTAGCCGGCACTGCCGCGGGGGTTGCTGTAGACGACGGCGTATCCGGCGTCGACGAGCACCTGCGTCTCGTCGAACAGGTGCACGCCGTACGAGGCGTAGGGCCCGCCGTGAATCTGCAGGATCACGGGGAACGGCCCCTCGCCCTCGGGAACGGCGACCCAGCCGTGCACGGGAGAGCCGTCGCGGCCGGTGATCTCGTGCTCCACGGGCACGACGACACCGCGTTCAGCAGCGCTCGCGCCGAAGCTCGTCAGTGCCCGCACCTCGCGTCCCTCGACGAGCACCAGTTCGCCCGCCGATTCGGGGGAGGCGACGGATGCCACGACCCGGCCGTGCGCGACGGCGTGGCCGTTCACCTCGAGGTCTCCGCCCAGCACCTCGGTCACCGCGCCGGTGCGCGTGACGCGCAGCAGGCGGACGCGGCCGCGCGTGCGATCCTGCACGAGCACGTCGTCGCCATCGAACGAGAGGTGGCTGCCCACCTCGCCGAGGTCGATCGACTCGGCATCCGTCAGCGCGCGGGGTCCGTCCGACTCGAGCGCGAACAGGGCGACGCCCGGTGCCACGAAGTCGGCCCCGCTCTCGCCCACGTCGTGCGCAAGCACGAACACCGCCCCGTCGGGCGCGACCGAAACCTCCGACACCGACAAGCTCTCGGCCGTGCCGAGCACCTCGCGCTGCTCTCCGCTGTCGACGGCCACGGCGACCACCCGGTCGCGCAGGTCGCGCCGCGCGGTCTCGATCACGTCGGGAACGCTCAGCAGCTCCGCGCCGTCGGCGCTCCACGCCACGCCTCCCCAGCTCGTCTCGCCGTGGGTGAGCTGCGCGGCGGGCTCGGCCACGACGCGCTTCTCGGGCGTCTCGAGGGCCGGCGCCGGCGGGTAGAACGGCTCGGCGTCGGTCGAGGGCACGTCGACGACGAACAGTTGCGCGGGACGATCGAGGTAACCGAGCCCGTTGGCGTGCCAGCGGATGCCGGTGATGCGGCGCGGCGGCTCGGCCGCGGCATCCCGCCCCTCGACCGTGCCGTAGCGGCCGGGTTCGGGCACCCGCGCGGTGAAGGCGAGCCGGCTGCCGTCGGGCGAGAACGCCAGAGCGGTCACTCCCCCGGGCTGATCGGTGACCTGCACGGGCTCGCCCCCGGTCGCGGCGACCACGAAGACCTGCGCGCGGCCCTTGTCGTCGGCACGCAGGAACGCGATCGTCGCATCGTCGGGCGACAGGCGCGGAGCCGCGTCGGCGACACCGCGCGTGAGACGGCGGGGCGAGCCGGCGGGCAAGTCGACCCGCCAGAGCTGCCCGACCGTGCGGTCGGCGGCGAGGTCGGGGCGCGAGGTCGCGAAGACCGCGAACGCCCCGAAGGCGGCGATCGTGGGCCGACCGACCCCGACCAGTGTCTCGATGTCGGTCGGCCGCATGCTCACTCGCCTCCGAACGAACCCGTGTCTCCGACGAGGCGGGTGTTGTCGGCGGGCACCGGCTCGACGGCGGCCTGGGCGACCTCGGCGGCGAACTCCGACACGTTGTAGAGCTTGCCGGCGTCTTCGCGGCGCGCCGAGATGGCGCCGGGGTTGGCCCGCTCGAGCAGGGTGGCCGTGATGGTGCCCTCGATCATGTCGCCCGAGACCACGGTGAACCCGATGCCGCGCTCTTCGAGGGCGGGGATCTTCTCGCGCAGGGCGTCTTCGCCGGCGCGCTTCGACAGGGCGACCGGCTCGTACTCGGGCATGGTCGGGGTGGTGCGAATGAAGTGCGCCTGGTGGCTGGTGACGAAGACCACGCGCGCGTCGTCCTTCAGAATCGGCAGGGCCGTCTCGAGCACGTTGACCTGCGCGTCGCGGTTGAGCAGCAGCGCGTAGTCCTCCGCCATGCCCGACTCCATGCCGCCCGAGGCGTTGAGCACGAGGATGTCGAGGCCGCCGAAGGTGCGCTCGACCTCGTCGAACATCGCCTTCACCGATTCGGGATCGGTCAGGTCGGCGCCGACCACCAGGGCCTCGACGCCGAGCTCGCGCAGCTGCGTGGCGAGCTTCTCGGCGCGGGGCGCCTTGTTGCGGAAGTTGATGACGACGTTCGCGCCGGCCTCGGCGAAGTAGCGGACGGTGTCGGCGCCGATGCCGCGCGACGAACCGGTGACGAGGGCGGTCTTGCCGCTCAGCGAGCCGGACGGGAGGGTCTGAGACACGGAAGTACTCCTGACGATTCGAAAGATCGACTCCCCAGCCTACCGACCGCCTTGCCACCGTCTCGGGTGACGCAGTCTGTGGGGTGGTTGAGAAGCGGCCCCGGTGTCGTACCCCGGTGCTACGTTCGGGCTCAGGAGGTGCGACATGGACGTTCTCTCCACTTTCGACACGTGGGCCTGGATCGGGTGGCTCGTGTTGATCCTGGTCTTCCTGGTCGTCGAGATGCTCACCGGTGAGCTGACGTTCCTCATGCTGTCCGTGGGCAGCGTGGTGGGTCTGGCCGCCGACCTGGTGGGCGCACCGCTGTGGCTGCAGGTGGTTCTGGCCGCCCTCGCCGCCGGAGCGCTGCTGACGTTCCTACGCCCGCCGTTGCTGCGACGCCTGCACCGCGGCGCCGACACCCGCCCGTCCAACGTCGAGGCCCTGCTCGGCCTCGAGGGTCTCGTGCTCTCGCGCATGTCACCGTCGGTCGCGGGGCAGGTCAAGCTCGCCAACGGCGACGTGTGGACCGCAAGGGCCGAGACCGACACCCGCATCGACCCCGCCACGCGCGTCGAGGTCGTCCGCATCGACGGCGCCACCGCCGTCGTGCGCCCCAAGGAACAGCGCGCCCACGACGACACCGCCAGCGACTAGGAGGCCGCGATGAACATCGACACTCTCATCCCCGTCACGATCGGCTGGGTGCTCGCGATCGTGGTGGCGGTCTTCGTCATCGTGGTGCTGTTCCGCTCGATCCGCATCATCCCGCAGGCCCGCGCGGGCGTGGTCGAGCGCCTCGGCAAGTACCACAAGACGCTCTCGCCCGGCCTGAACCTCGTCGTCCCCCTCGTCGACCGCGTGCGGCCGCTGCTCGACATGCGCGAGCAGGTCGTGTCGTTCCCGCCGCAGCCGGTGATCACCGAAGACAACCTCGTCGTCTCGATCGACACGGTGGTGTACTTCCAGGTGACCGACGCGCGCGCGGCGACCTACGAGATCGCCAACTACCTCGGCGCCGTCGAGCAGCTGACGACCACGACCCTGCGCAACGTCGTGGGTGGCCTCAACCTCGAGCAGGCGCTCACCAGCCGCGACAACATCAACGGCCAGTTGCGCGTCGTCCTCGACGAAGCCACGGGAAAATGGGGCATCCGGGTAGGACGCGTCGAGCTCAAGGCGATCGATCCTCCCCTCTCGATCCAAGACTCGATGGAGAAGCAGATGAGGGCCGAACGCGACCGCCGTGCCGCGATCCTGACCGCCGAGGGCTCGAAGCAGTCCCAGATCCTCGAGGCCGAGGGCCGGCGTCAAGCCGCGATCCTCGAGGCCGAGGGCGACAAGCAGGCCGCGGTCCTGCGCGCGCAGGGTGAGGCCGAGGCCATCCACTCGGTCTTCACCGCGATCCACGACGGCCGACCCGACGACAAGCTGCTCGCCTATCAGTACCTGCAGACCCTGCCGAAGATCAGCGACAGCGCCTCGAGCAAGCTGTGGATCATCCCGAGCGAGTTCACCGAGGCCCTCAAGGGCATCTCGGGGGCGTTCGCCTCGCGCACCGGTGACGGCGACTCCCCCGCGGTCGAGCCGCGCCCCTCCGCACCCTGATGACGCGGCATCCCTACCTCTCCCCCGACGCTCCGCGCGTGCTGGCCCATCGGGGCCTCGTGACTCCGGATGCCGCGGCCCTCGGCATCGCCGAGAACTCCTTCGCGGCGGTGGCCGAGGCGCACGCCGCCGGCGCGGTGTACGTCGAGTCGGACTGCCACCTGACCGCGGATGGCGTGGTCGTGCTGTTCCACGACGACGACCTGCAGCGCGTCGCGGGCGACCCGCGGGCGATTGCCGACGTGCGGGTGCGCGAGCTCGAGGAGCTGATGGCCGACCGCGGCGGCTTGATCACCTGCGCGCAGGCGCTCGAGGCGTTCCCCGACGTGAGGTTCAACCTCGACGTGAAGGCTGCGGCGGCGGCCGAGGGCGTCGGTCGACTCGTGGCCCCGCACGCGGAGCGCGTGCTCGTCACCAGTTTCTCCGACGAGCGACGCCTCGAGGCACTGCGCGCCGCCGCCACGGCCGGAGCCGCCCGGCGCCCGGCCACCTCCCCCGGTTCGGCGACGATCGCGCGTCTGGTCGCGGCGCGCGCGTTGCACCAGACCCGCCGCGTGCGGGCGCTGCTGGCCGATGTCGACGCCCTGCAGATCCCCGAGAAGCAGGGGCCGCTGCGGCTCGTGACACCGGGTCTGCTGCGCGACGCGCACACGGCCGGCGTCGAGGTGCACGTGTGGACGGTCAACGACGAGTCCGACATGGCGCGGCTGCTCGACGCGGGTGTCGACGGCCTCGTGACCGACCGCGCTGACGCGGCTCTGGCGCTGGTGAACGAACGAGGAACGGCGACTGTCTGAGCATCCTCTGTGAAAGCTGCCATGACGCCCGCTCTTCGAATAAAGCGCACAGGTGCGAACGTTATACATGGGGACCGACGAGAGGACCACAAAATGGCAGACCGCAGTCTCCGCGGCATCCGACTCGGCGCCCAAAGCCTCCAGAGCGAAGACGGCGTCGTGTTCCACGACCGTGCACAACACACCTATGTCTGCAGCACCTGCGGACGCGAGACCGTCCTGACCTTCGCGGCTGACGCCGAGGTTCCCGACGCGTGGGAATGCCGCACGTGCGGCGCCGAGGCGCTCCTGCGTGTCGGCGACAACATCGCGACCGTCGACCACTCGGGCGACAAGGCCGCCCGTACGCACTGGGACATGCTCCTGGAGCGTCGTACGCTGCCCGAGCTCGAGGAGCTGCTCGAAGAGCGCCTCGCCTTCGTGCGCGCCCGTCGTGGCGCAGGCAACGAGAAGCTCAGCGCGTAACCCGCTGCGCGACGAAGATCCAGACGCCGGTCCCTTCGGGGGCCGGCGTCTTCGTCGTTGCGCGATGCCGGCATCGCGTCCGCCGCAGCGACGATGTCCGACGTCGTTCCCGGATGCCGCGGGTCAGGCCCGAGGGCGACGGTGACACATCGCGACCACGAGACCCGCAGCCAGCAGCGGCTCAGACGCGCGGGCGACGGCGTCGCACCGCGACGGCCAGACCCGCCATCAACAACGCGACGATGCTCCCCCACCCGACCACGATCTTCACGGCGGGACCGATGGCGACCGCGGGGGTGAGGCCGGTGCGCAGCGGCACCTCGGTGAGCATGTGCCCGGCGGTGTCGATGGGCAGGGCGTCGAGGGTCGCCCCGTCGGGAGCGATCACCTGACTCGTGCCGACGGTCGAGAGGTTGACCACCGAGCGCCCGGTCTCGATCGCGCGCATCTGCGCGAAGGCCAGCTGCTGCAGGTTCTCGTCGGTGCCGCGGAAGTCGGCGTTGTTCGTCTGGAACATGTAGACCTCGGCGCCCTCGTTCGCGCCGTCCCACACGACGTCGTCGTAGATGACGTCGAAGCAGATCGCGAGGCCCACGCCGATGCCGTTCAGGTCGATCAGCGGGCGCGCCGTGCCGGGCGTGTACTCGCGCCCGATGAGGCCGATGAGGTCGGGGGCGAAGGGCTCCCAGAACGCCCGGTCGGGCACGTACTCGCCGAAGGGCACCGGATGCCGCTTGTCGTAGGTCTCACCGGTCTGCCCGTCGGCGGTCCACAGCAGCGAGGAGTTGAACAGCTCCGACCCGCGCTCGGTCACCGCCGAGACCAGCAGCGGCGCGTCGAGGCGCCGCGACAGCTCGGACAGCGCCGCGGAGGTCTGCGCGTTCGCGGTCGGATCGGAGTCGACCCCGCCCTCCGGCCACAGCACGACGTCCATGTCTTCACCGAAGAGGGGGGCGGATGCCGCGAGCTGGGCATTCAGCACGGCGTTGCGCGCGCGCTGGTCGAAGTACCCCGCCGGGCCGTTGCCCTGCACCGATCCGACGCGCAGCGACCCCGCGGCGGTCGTGGGGAACTGCGGCACCACGAGCAGAACGGCCAGGAGCGCCGCGACCGGGATCGCGCGCACCGCGCGGCGCACGCGCCCGCCCCGCACGACCTCGATGAGCATCGCGCACGCGAGCACCACGAGGAACGACAGCCCCGACATGCCCACCCACGACGCGACCTCGGCGAAGGGTCCGTTGACCTGCGAGACGCCGATGCGCCCCCAGGGGAACCCGCCGTAGGGCCACGAGCCCACGATCTGCTCGCGAAGGGTCCACAGCCCCGCGACGAGCGCCGGGAGCAGCAGAAGGCGGCCTACACGACCCGGGACCACCCGCGGCATCCACCGGTACGCGAGAGCGATCGGCGCCGCGAGCACCGCCGTCAGCAGCGACTCGAGCACCGACAGCGCGAGCCACGGGATCGGGCCGAGGTAGCGCGCCGTGAACAGCAGGTTGACCGAGAAGAACGCCGCCCCGAAGAGGAAGCCGATCAGCACGGCCGACCAGAAGCGGCGCCCGATCAGCACGACGAGGGCGAGCACGACCGCGGGGAAGGCCATCGGCCACCACGCCAAGGCGGGGAAGGCGGTGACGAGCAGAAGGCCGGCGACGACCGAGAGCGGCGCTGCGAACGCGAGCCGCACCAGCGGCGCCCGGGTCGGGGCCACCACGGCGGCAGTGGTCTCCGATGCGGCGCTCATGCCGACGTGTAGGCGACGATGCCGCGGCGCACGGCGTCGAGCGCGGTGCGGGCGGTCTTGGCCAGCCTGGGCTCGGCCACCAGCGAGATCTGATCGAGCAGGTCGATCGTCTGCTTCGCCCAGCGCACGAAGTCTCCGGCGGCCATGTCGGCCAGGGTCAGGACGCTGTCGAGCGGGAGGCCCTTCGCCCACGCGTGCATCGCCGGCGCGAGGCCGGAGGCGGGCGACTCGGAGCCCGGCAGCCGGTGGTCGCGTTCGAGGTCGTCGAGCTCCTGCCAGAGCGTGTGCGTGGCGTCCAGGGCCCCGCGGAAGGCACCGCGCGGCAGACCGCGCTCGCCCGGGCCCGCCTCGTCGCGCCGCGGCTCGTACACGAGGCAGCAGGCGAGGGCCGCGAGCGAGGGGGCGTCCAGCCCCTCCCACAGCCCCTGACGCAGCGACTCGGCCACGAGCAGGTCGCGCTCGCCGTAGATGCGGCGCATCGTGCGCCCGGCGCGCGTGAGCACCGTGGCACCGTCGTCTTCGATCGCCACGTACTCCAGCGCCGCGAGCACCTCGACCACGCGGTCGAACACGCGCGCGACGGTGCCCGTGCGCTGGTCGATCTGCTGGCGGGTCTTGTCGGTGCTGCGCTTGAGCTTCCAGTAGCGCTCCGCCCACCGGGCGTGGGCCTCGCGGTCGGGGCACGACTGGCACGGGTGCCGCTGCATGCGCTTGCGCAGCGACTGGATCTGCTGCTGCCGCTCATCGCGCAGACGGCGGGGCGCCGTGGCATCCCGTCGATTGATCTTCTCGAGATCGCTCAGCTCGCGCCGGATGGTGGAGTACTCGCGGAAGTCGCCGCGGTCGCACGTCATGGCCTTCTCGTAGCCGGCGAGCGATTCCTCGGCCTCCTTCACCTGGCGGGCGAGGCCCACCACCGAGCGGTCGGCCTGGAACTGCGCGAACGACGACTCGAGGATCTCGCGCGCCCGCGCCCGACCGAACTGGTCGATGAGGTTCACGGCCATGTTGTACGTCGGCCGGAAGCTCGAGTTGAGCGGGTAGGTGCGGCGCGAGGCGAGGGCGGCGACCGACTGCGGGTCGAGCCCCTCGGTGAACTGCACGACGGCGTGGCCCTCGACGTCGATGCCGCGCCGACCGGCGCGGCCGGTCAGCTGCGTGTACTCCCCCGACGTGATCGCGACGCGGGCCTCGCCGTTGAACTTCTCGAGCTTCTCGAGCACGACGGTGCGCGCCGGCATGTTGATGCCGAGCGCGAGCGTCTCGGTCGCGAAGACGACCTTGACGAGCTTGCGGCGGAACAGCTCTTCGACGACCTCTTTGAATGCCGGCAGGAGACCGGCGTGGTGCGCGGCCACCCCGCGCTCGAGGTTCTCCCGCCACTCCCAGAAGTGCAGCACGGCGAGGTCTTCGTCTTTGAGGGTGAAGGTCAGCTCGTCGACGATCTGGCGGATCTCGACCCGCTCCTCGGCGGAGGTGAGCCGCACGTTCGCCCGGCGCAGCTGCTGCACGGCGGCGTCGCAGCCGGCCCGGCTGAAGATGAAGAAGATCGCGGGCAGCAGGTGGTTGCGATGCAGCAGCTCGACGACCTCGGGTCGGTCGATGCGCTCGATGCGCGGGCCCTGCTGGGCGCGCAGCGGCTTGTGTCCGCCGCGGCGCTGGTGCGCGTGGCGCGGGCCGCCCGCGTGACGCTGCGAGCGGTACTCCTGCGCGCGCCGGTTGTTCTCGTACCCGCCGGCGTTGCCGCCGCGGATGCGCAGCAGCTCCTGGTTGACCTGCGCGGTGGCGACTCCGGCCCGGTCGTCGAACAGCGGCAGCAGGTCGCCGCGTACGAGCACGTGCTGCTCGAGGGGCACGGGCCGGGTCTCCGACACGATCACCTCGGTGTCGCCGCGCACGGTGTCGAGCCAGTCGCCGAACTCCTCGGCGTTCGACACGGTCGCCGACAGCGACACGAGCTTCACCGACGGCGGGAGGTGGATGATCACTTCCTCCCACACCGCCCCGCGGAAGCGGTCGGCGAGGTAGTGCACCTCGTCCATCACGACGAACCGCAGTCCGCGCAGCGCCGGGGAGTCGGCGTAGAGCATGTTGCGCAGCACTTCGGTGGTCATCACGACGATGCGCGCCGAGGCGTTGATGTTGGTGTCGCCGGTGAGCAGGCCGACCTCGTCGTCGCCGTAGATCTCCTGCAGTTCGTGGAACTTCTGGTTCGACAGCGCCTTGATGGGCGTGGTGTAGAACGCCTTGTCGCCGGGCTCGAGCATCGCGAGGTGGATCGCGAACTCGCCGACGATCGTCTTGCCGGCACCGGTGGGAGCGGCCACCAGCACGCTCCGGCCGTCCTCGAGGGCGTGACATCCGGCGATCTGGAAATCGTCGAGCTCGAAGCGCTGCATCTCGGCGAAGTCCGCCGTGTGCGGGTGCGCGGAACGGGCGGAGGCGCGCGCGAAACGCTCGGCCGGACTCGGCGAACTCACGCGAGAGGCCCTGACGGCATCTCCGCTGCGGCGAGTCGGCGCGCCTTGCGCCGGTCGAACAGCATCGAGACGCCGGCGGCCGCGAAGAACAGCACGGTGAGGATGCCGGCGAGCAGGAACATGCTGATGATGTCGGCGGCGGGGGTGGCGAGGGCCGAGAACAGGGTGGCGATGAGGATGGCCACGCGCCAGCCCTTGAGGATCGCCTTGCCGCTCATGACGCCGGCCACGTTGAGGGCGACGAGGAACACCGGCAGCACGAACGCGACGCCCACCACGATCAACAGCTTGAACACGAAGTCGTAGTAGTCGACGGCGTTGTAGAAGTTGACACCGCCCTCGGGGGTGAAGCCCCACATGAGCTCGATCACGTGCGGGACGATCAGCAGGCCCACCCAGCAGCCCATGAAGAAGAGCGGGACGGCGGATGCCACGAACCCGACCGTGTAGCGGATCTCTTTGCGCGTGAGCCCGGGCATGATGAACGCCCAGATCTGCCAGAGCCAGACCGGCGCCGAGAGGAAGATGCCGATCGTGAAGGCGATGCGCATGCGCAGGTCGAACGCCGAGGTCACCGAGGTGAAGTTCAGCGCCGAGAAGTCATCTCCACGCCTCTCGGCGATGACGCGGATCGGCTCGGTGATGAGGTGGATGATCGGGTCGGTGATGACGAAAGCCACCACCATGCCGACGACGAGCGCCAGCGCCGCGATCATGAGCCGCTTGCGCAGCTCGACCAGGTGCGCCCCGATCGACATGCGCTTGTCGCGCCGCGGCCCTTCGGGCACGTCGATGCGCGGCGGACCTGCCGTCACCACGGTTAGACGGTGGGGTCGGTCGACCTGCGCGGCTCGGGGGCGACGGACGGCGCAGTGCCGGCGTCGGTGGCGCGCGGGGCTTCGGGGGCGGCAGCGACCTCGTCGTCGCGCTTCATCTCTTTCATCTCGCTCTTGAACACGCGGGCCGACTGGCCCATGCTCTTCGCGAGCGCCGGCAGCTTGGCGGCACCGAAAAGCAGGAGGATCACAGCGAGAACGGCGAGCAGGTGCCATCCGGTCAGACCTTGCAACATGAGGACTCCTCGACTCGTTCGTGCGGAGCTCCAGTCTAACCCGCGTGGTTGCGGCGGGCTTCAGCCACGGCGCGCGGTCGGAAAACGGCCGCGATCAGCGGTACTGCGCGAGACCCGCCGCCGCCCAGGCGGCCGCCGCACGGCGTGCTCCGGCCGGTTCGAGCAGTTCGACCTCTCCCCCGCGGCGGGCGGCGAGGCGTTTGAGGCTCTGCTCGTCGGCGAGGCGGAGGGATGCCACGGCGGTGCCGTCGTCATCGTCGTCGACCTCGGCGCGCTCGAGATAGTCGGCGAGCAGCGGCGCGACGGCGCGGGGGAAGCGGAAACGCGCGACCACCTCGTCGTCGCTCGGGGCGAACAGCTCGGGCACCGGGTCGGCTCCGTGGATCGCCGGGGTGTCGGTCACGCTGGGCGCGCTCACGCGATCGAGGTGGAATGTGCGCACCGCCTGCCGCAGGTGGTCCCAGCCCTGCAGGTACCACTGGTCGTTGGCGATGTGCACCTTGATCGGATCCACCGTGCGGGTGGTCGGCTCGGCCCCCGGCGCGCGGTAGGTGAACGTGACGGCCACGCGGGCGCGCAGGGCGCGGTCGACCACGTCGCGCACGCCGTCGACCGGGCCGGGCGCCACGATCACCGGCGGCGGCGCGGTGGCGGCCCCTCGCGCGAGCTTGGCGAGCAGCGCCGTGACGAGCTCGCTGTCGCCGAAGCCCGGAAGGCTCCGCGCCAGCTGGAGCCCGGCGAGCAGAGCAGCGGCCTCGCGGGCCGTCAGCCGCGGCGACCGCTCCAGGCCCACGGTGTTCGTGATGGCGATGACGTCGTCGCGATCGAGCAGGTCCCAGTCGATGTCGAACAGGTCGTGCGGCAACTGCCAGTAGCCGCGTTCGCCAGGAAGGCCGATGACGGTGAGCCGCTCGACCATCGCGCGCATCTCGTCGACGGTCACGTCGAAGTCGGCCGCGGCCTCGGCCACGGGCACCTCGCCCTTGCCGAGCAGGTAGGGCACGAGCTGCAGCAGCAGGGCGGCCCGGTCGAGGGCGGCGACGGGGCGTTCGGGGATCACGCGGCACCCCCGTGCAGCACGACGGTCGCCTCGAGGCGGCGGATGACCTCGGCCCGCAGGTCGGCGGGCTCGACCACGCGCACCTCGGGTCCGTACGAGGCGAGCTCGTCGGCGAAGACGTGCAGGTCGACGTAGGGCACGACGATCCCCTGCGGGGCGTCCTGCGGCGCCTCCTGGGCCCGACGCGCGAGACGTAGCGAGGCCTCGGTGCCGGGGTGTACCTCCAGCAGGGCCCGCTGACGGGCGGCGACCGCGCGCAGCCCCGCCACCGCGCGCTCGCCCGCGCCCTCGAGCAGCTCGGGGGCGAACTTCTCGCGGCGCACGGTCACGTCGCCGACGATGCGCGAGAGCAGGAACGTGCGATCGGCGTCCATGTTGAGGTCGAACCCGTACACGTGCCAGCGCGCCTCGTACTCGACGAGGGCGAGGGGGCGGATGCGCCGCTCGCGCGGCTGCGCCTCGCCCGGGCGCAGGTAGGTGAAGGTCACGACGCGGTTCTGCTCGATCGCGCGCTGCAGCGTCGGGAACGAGGCGTCGCGCACGCGGATGCGCGGGGCGTAGCCGATGATCGGCTCGTCGACGGCGATGCCGAGCGCGCGGATCTTGCGCAGGCCACTGCGGGCGTCGGCCGAGAGTGACTCGCTCCCCCACACCCCGCCGGCGATGTTCAGCAGCGCGACCTCGGCCGGGCTGAACACGATGTCGTCGGGGAGCGCGTACTCCGCCGTGGGCACGCGGTAGCGCGCCTCGCGCAGGTCGTCGGGGTCGGCACGGTTGCCGATCGTCTCGATCGGCACGCCGAGTCCGCGGAGGTTCTCCTTGTCGCGCTCGAACATCTTCTCGAGCGCGTCCTTGGAGGCTCCGGCCTCGAGCTGCTCGCGATACCCGGTGACCGACGACAGGATCGTGTCCTTGGTGAGCCCCTGCTCGGTCGCCATGAGCGCGACCACGAGGTTCACCAGGCGCTCCTCGGGAGCGCTACGAGACGCAGTGGCGGACACTCGCCCATCCTAGGCGCGGTTGCGCGACCCGCCGCGGTGCCGCGGCGGGCGGATCGACCGACTCAGCCGACGGTGCCGAGGATGTCGACCACGTAGACCAGCGCGCTGCCGGCCGGCGCCTTGAGGATCTGCTGGTCCTGGTCGGTCTGGTCGGCGGGGACGACGACGAGTACCTGGGAGCCGACGGTCTGACCCTCGAGGGCGCTCGCGAGCGCCGGCGGCAGGCCCGAGACCTTCGCCTGCCCGGGCGCGCCGTTCTTCCAGGTCGACGCGAACGTCGTCTTGGCGCCCCACGCGACACCCTGCAGGTGGATGATCACCGAGGAGTCGGCGGTGACGGTCTCGCCGTCGCCCTTCTCGATCGTCTGCGAGCGCTCCTCGGTGGGCGCGTCGCCCGCGGGCATGACCACACCGGGCGTCCCGTCGGGTGCGCGCACGACCGAGGGCATGCCCGAATCGGCGTTGTACTGGTCGGCGCCGTCGGCGGCCGGGAGGAACACCTTGCGCACGTCGAAGACGAAGATCGCGCTGTCGCCCTCGTCGATGCCGAGCGCCTGCGCACCCTGCGCGCCGAGCTGGTCGCCGGGGAGGGCCACGGCCACGCGGGAGCCCTCTGCCACGCACTCGAGCATCGGGGACAGCGACGGGATCGCCTGGGTGAGACGCACAATCGGCGTCGCCGAGGCCACGTCGGAGGGGTACTGCGTCGCGATGACCTGAGCGCCGGTGGTCGCGTCGAGCACGGTCACGTCGACGAACGCCAGCTGGTTCTCGGTCGTGATGCGCTGCCCGTCACCCTCGATGAGGGTCTGCGTTCCGGCCTGCGAGGGCACGAAGGGCGAGCGCACCGAGACGGTGGGCGCGGAGCCGAAGTCGCCACTGGCGTCGACCACCGAGGCGATGGAGCTGTCGGTGGGGGTCGGGCACGACGAGGCGGCGGATGCCGAGCACCCGACGAGGCCCATTCCGGCCAGGGCGGTCACGGCAACGAGAGCGGGGAGTCTGCGCACCGGAACAGTTTAGGCGGTCGAACCTGTGTCCTCCGACGCAGCCCCCGCGACGGACTGCCGCACGCCCTCGGCCGACTTCTGCGCCTCGCGCACGCGCTTGCGCAGGTTCTTGTCGGTGATCTCGCGATCGCCCACCGCGCCGGGGGTCCACAGCTCCACGTCTTCGTCGCCGTAGCTCGACTTCGACGCGCGGCGCTTGACCTCGGGCGGGATCGCTCCGGGCGCGAGGCGCCGCGCCGTGATGAGGAAGCCCGTGTGCGCGACCATGCGGTGGTCGGGGCGCACCGCGAGACCCTCGACGTGCCATCCGCGCACCATCGTCTCGCTGGCATCCGGTTCGGTGAACAGCCCCGTCGCGCGGATGTACTCGGCCACACGGCTGAGCTGCGTCGCGGTGGCGATGTAGCACAGCACGACACCGCCGGGGGTGAGCGCGTCGGCGACGGCGTCGATGCACTCCCACGGGGCGAGCATGTCGAGCACGACACGATCGACGGATGCCGGCTCCACGGCATCCGGAAGGCTCTGCACCAGGTCGCCCACGACGACCTCCCACGTTGCGGGGGCCTCACCGTGGAACGTCTCGACGTTCGCGCGGGCGACCTCGGCGAACTCCTCGCGGCGCTCGAACGACAGCAGGCGGCCGGCCGGTCCGATCGCGCGCAGCAGCCACAGCGAGAGGGCGCCGGAGCCGACGCCGGCCTCCACCACCGTGGCCCCGGGGAAGATGTCGGCCTGCGCGAGGATCTGCGCGGCGTCCTTGGGGTAGACGATCGCCGCGCCACGCGGCATCGACATCACGAAGTCGCGCAGCAGCGGGCGCACGGCGAGGTAGTCGTGGCCCGAGCTGTTGGTGACGACGCTGCCGTCGGGCTGGCCGACGAGCAGCTCGTGCTTGAGCACGCCGTTGTGGGTGTGCAGCTCGCCCGCCTCGCGCAGGGTGATGGTGTGCATGCGACCCTTGGGGCCGGTCAGCTGCACCCGGTCGCCGACCCGGAAGGGGCCGCTCAGGTGGGGGGTCTCGCTCATCGGGTGATCCGCGTCTCGTCGGGGTGGATGGGGGTGTGCGCGGCGTGCAGCGCGCGGAGGTCGGAGGCGGTGCGTCCGGAGAGGCTGGGCCACAGCTGCGCGGCGCCGACGCCCTCGAGCGACACCATGTGCGGCACGCCGAGGCTCACGGCACCGCTGGCGATGGCCGAGCGCAGCCCGTTGGGCGAGTCCTCGATCGCGACGGTGTCGGTGATGTCGACGCCGAGCGCCGCGGCCGCCTGCAGGTAGGGGTCGGGGAAGGGCTTGGGTCGTTCGACGTCGTCGCCGGCGACCACGACGTCGAACGCCGGGAAGTCGATCAGGTCGGCGACCGTCAGCGCCATGCGGCGCATCGACATGGTCACCAGTCCGGTCTTCACACCCGCCGCGCGCAGGTCGGCGAGCAGTTCGTACGCGCCCGGGCGGAACGGCACGCCGACGGTCGCGAGCTGGCGCAGCACCTCGTCGGTCAGGTACGCGATGATCTCGTCGACGCTCCACGGCACGCCGGCGTTCTGCAGGAGCCCGGCCGAATCTTCGAGTGCGAGGCCGACCATGCCGAGGGCCTGTTCGTGCGACCACGTGCCGCCGAAGCGCTCCACGAGCGGGGTCTCCGCGGCCATCCAGTACGGCTCGGTGTCGACGAGCGTGCCGTCCATGTCCCACAGGACCGCGGCGAGGGCGGGAGAAGTCATCGTTCCATCGTATCGAGCGCGGGTGTCGCGCCCGCACCCGCTCGCACCTCGGGCCGCGCCCGGCGGTCGGGCCGCTCCGGCCGCAGTCTCGCCCGTGCGCCTATTCTGGAGGTCAGCCCCGACGGGGCAGAGGAGGTTGCGTGGACGCACTGGGTCGCCGGATCATCGTCGCCGCTTTCGACGGCTGGAACGACGCCGGAGAAGCCGCGTCGGCCGCCGCCGCGATGCTGCGGGCGGATGCCGAGTACGAGGTCGTGCACACGGTCGACCCCGAGCTCTACTTCGACTACCAGTACACGCGCCCGCAGGTCGGACTCGACGCCGAGGGGCGTCGCACCCTGACCTGGCCCGAGGCGAAACTTCTGCGCCCCGTCGAACGCTCCGACGACGCCGAGATCTGGTTGCTCGTGGGAGTGGAGCCCGCCCGCGCGTGGCAGGCCTTCGCCGCCGAGTTCATCGACGTCGCGCTGCGTGAAGACGTCACCGGCTTCGTCGCGCTCGGCTCGATGATGTCGGATGTGCCGCACACCCGGCCCATCTCGGTCTTCGCCGGCAGCGACAACGAGGTGGTCCGACAGGAGCTCGGACTCGAGCGGAGCCTGTACGAGGGGCCTGTCGGCATCCTGAGCGCCATCGGCGTGGTCTCCGAGACCGTGGGCATTCCCACCGCCAGCCTCTGGGCGAGCGTGCCGCACTACGTCGCCGGTCACACCCCCTCGCCCAAGGCCACCCTCGCCCTCCTCGAGAAGCTCGAGGCGGTCACCGGCATCACCGTGCCTCGCGGCGACCTCGAGGTCGAGTCGCGGGCCTGGGAGGCCTCGATCGACGCCGCCGCCGCGGACGACGAGGAGATGACGGAGTACATCCACCAGCTCGAGCAGACCCGCGACACGTGGGACTCCCCCGAGGCCTCCGGAGACGCGATCGCCCAGGAGTTCGAGCGGTACCTGCGCCGGGGCGGCGACGGCCCGACCAAGCCCGGCCGCGACGACCCGCCGCGTCGCTGAACGCCTCGTCCCGGCCCTTCGACAGGCTCACGGACCCTCCACCGCACACGACGACGGCGCCGCCCCGATCGGGACGGCGCCGTCGTGGCATCCGGGATCAACTCGCGATGATCGTCGACTCCGCGGGGATGACGCCGAGCACCAGCAGCACCATGATCAGCACGCCCAGGGCGACGCGGTAGATCACGAACGGCAGGAAGCTGCCGCGCTTGAGGTACTGCATGAGGAACGCGATCACGACGTAGCCCACGACGAACGCGATGATCGTCGCGATGGCCGTCTCGCCGAGCGTGTACGGGCCGGTGCCCTCGTCGAAGCTCTTGTAGAGCTCGAACAGACCGCTGGCGAACACCGCGGGCACGGCGAGCAGGAACGAGTACTCCGCGGCGGCGGTGCGCTTGTATCCGAGCGCGCGGCCGAGCGTCGTGGTGGCACCCGAGCGCGAGACGCCGGGCACGAGCGCGAGGGCCTGGGCGAAACCGTAGGCGATGCCGTGCGGGTAGGTGAGGTCGTCGAGGTCGCGGCGACGCTTTCCGTAGTGGTCGGCGAGGCCGAGCAGGATGCCGAAGACGATGAGCACGACGGCCGTGATCCACAGGCTCCGGAAGTTGTCGCGGATGAGGCTCTGCAGCAGCACACCTAGAAGGGCGATGGGGATCGTGCCGATGATCACGAGCCAGCCCATGCGGGCGTCGGGGTCGTTGCGCGGCACCTTGCCGGTGAGCGAGCCGAACCAGCGCGAGATCACGCGGGCGATCTTCTTGCGGAAGTAGATCAGCACGGCGAGCTCGGTGCCGATCTGGGTGATGGCGGTGAAGGTCGCGCCCGGGTCGGTCTGCGACGGGAGGAACTCGCCCACGATGCGCAGGTGCGCACTGGAGGAGATGGGGAGGAACTCGGTCAGGCCCTGGACGAGCCCGAGGATGATCACCTCGAAGATGTGCATTCGGTCCTTCAGTACGTTCGGAGGAGGTCGGCGAGAACTCGTCGACCGAACTCGAGCGCGTCGACGGGGACGCGCTCGTCGACACCGTGGAACATCCCGGTGAAGTCGAGGTCGGCGGGGAGTCGCAGCGGCGCGAATCCGTAGCCGGCGATGCCGAGGGCCGAGAGCGCCTTGTTGTCGGTGCCGCCGCCCATCAGGTACGGCAGCACGGGCACGCCCGGGTCGTGGCGGCCGAGCTGGGCGACCATGGCGTCGACGAGGTCGCCCGAGAACGGCACCTCAAGCCCGATGTCCTGGTGCACGATCTCGATGTCGACGTCGGGCCCGACGATGCGGCGGATGTCGGCGAGGGCGGCCTCTTCGGTCCCCGGCAGCACGCGCACGTCGATCAGCGCCTCGGCGCGGTCGGGGATGACGTTGTGCTTGTAGCCCGCGGTGAGTCCGGTGGGGTTGGTGGTGGTCCGCAGCGTCGAGCGGATGAACGCGGATGCCGCGCCCGTGCGCAACGCGAGGGCGTCGGGGTCGCCCGCGTCGTCACCGGTGATGTCGGCGAGGCCCGCCAGCAACTGCGAGGTCGTGTCGGTGAGGCGGATCGGCCACTCGGTGCGGCCGAGGGCGGCGACGGCTTCGGCGAGCTTCGTCACGGCGTTGTCGGGGTGCAGGCCGCTGCCGTGGCCGGCGCGACCGCGGGCGACGAGCTTGAGCCACACGAGCGCCTTCTCGCCGACCTGCAGCAGGTAGGCACGGCGGCCGCCGACGGCGATGGAGTAGCCCCCGACCTCGCTGATGGCCTCGGTCGCGCCCGCGAACCACTCGGGTCGGTCGCGGATGACCAGGGCCGAACCTTCGACTCCGCCGTTCTCTTCGTCGGCGAAGAAGGTCACGATGATGTCGCGCTCGGGCTGCTCCCCTGCGCGCACGAGGTCGGCCACGGCGGTGAGGATCATGGCGTCCATGTCCTTCATGTCGACCGCGCCACGGCCCCACAGCACGCCGTCGCGGATCTCTCCTGCGAACGGGTCGACGCTCCAGTCCTCGGCCACGGCGGGCACGACGTCGAGGTGCCCGTGCAGCACGAGGGCCGGCTTGTCGCGGTTGCGCCCAGGGATGCGCGCGCACACGTTGGTACGGCGTTCGACCGGCTCGTAGTACTCGGTCGTGAGGCCGAGGTTCTCGAGGTAGGCCCCGACGTACTCGGCGGCCTCGCGTTCGCCGTTGGCCCGCCCCCCGCCGTAGTTGGAGGTGTCGAACCGGATGAGGTCGGATGCGACGTGCGCGACCTCGGGCAGGTAGGGGACGACCGTGGGCATGGCCACTACGGTACCTGCGGCGGGGGCGCTCCCCCGACGCGTGACGCCCCACGGCACGCTCCGCCGGCGCGCAGGACGCGCCCGGGCTGCTCCACCGGTTCGAGGCGCGGCTGAGAGCGTGGTAATGTCGTTCCTCGTTGCGAAAGCGACAAATCACCCAGATGCGCGGGTGGCGGAATAGGTAGACGCGCTAGCTTGAGGTGCTAGTGCCCTTTAACGGGCGTGGGGGTTCAAGTCCCCCCTCGCGCACACACGAGAAAGACCCCCCGGGTTCATCCCGGGGGGTCTTTCTCGTGTGTGCGACAGGGTAGGGCTTGGACCCGTATGGGGTTGGGCCCCACCCGACGGCATCCGCCCCCTTCCCGCTCCCCTCACCCCCACGGCATCCGGACCCCCGTCCGAGATCCCGTGACGCCGCGGTAACACCGATGTGACATCACGCGCTTAGCGTCGGGCCATGGCTTCTTTCCACGTGCCCACGATCGACATCTCGGCGTGGGTGGGTCCCGGTCCCGACCATGCCCGCGCGGCGGTGGTCGCGGCGGTCGACCACGCGTGCCGCACCGTGGGGTTCATGCAGATCGTGGGGCACGGGGTTCCGGATGCCGTGCTGCACGACCTCGAGGACGCGCTGGACGAGTTCTTCGGCCTCCCGCTCGAGGCGAAGAAGGCGTACGTGCGGCCGGCGGGTGAGAACCGCGGGTACAGCCCGCCCAAGAGCGAGTCGCTGAGCTACAGCCTCGGGGTGGATCCGGTGACGCGCATGAACGACTTCTTCGAGGCGTTCAACGTCGGCACGTCGTGGCAGGAGTATCCGGGGGCATCGGTATCGCCTGAGGATTACGCGACGAACACCTGGCCCGCTGAGACGGCGCTGTTCGAGCCGGCCGTGCGCACCTACTACGACGAGGCGCGACGGGTCGCCCACACGCTCACCCGCATCTTCGCGGCGGCGTTGCGCGTGCGCGACGACTTCTTCGACGAGCTGACCGACCACTCCATCGACGTGCTGCGGATGAACAACTACGCCCTGCCGCCGGGGTCGATCGAGCTCGGCGCCGAGTTGACGGGCATGGGCGAGCACACCGACTTCGGACTCGTCACGGTGCTGTGGGCCGATCAGGTGGCGGGCCTGCAGGTGCTCGGGCTCGACGGGTCGTGGAACGATGTCGCGCCCGCCGACGGCGCCCTGCTGGTCAATCTCGGCGACGTCGCCGCGCGACTCACCAACGACAAGTGGCTCTCGACCCTGCACCGCGTGAAGCCGCCGGTGATCGACGGCACGATCGAGCGGCGGCGCTCGGCGGCGTTCTTCCACGACGGCAACGCGGATGCCGTGGTGGGCCCCCTGCCGCATTTCGTCACCGCCGAGGCTCCTGCGCTGTACGAGCCGGTCACGGTGAGCGAGCACATCGCCGCGAAGCTGGCCGGGTCGCGTGCCGGGCGCAAGAACGTTTCCGCGGTGCGTGAGGCCGCACGAGTGGCCGCGGCGAGCCGAACCTGAGCGCGGGTGGCGCGGCCGGTCGCGCGGGTGGCCGCGGCGAGCCGAACCTGAGCGCGGGCGAGGCGCTCCCCGAGGGCAGCGCCTCGCCGGGCGTCAGGCCGCGGACACCCCGAACAGCAGACCGAGCACGTAGGTGACGGCGGCGGCGCCGAAGCCGATCGCGAGCTGGCGCAGACCCCGCTTCAGCGGTGACGCACCCGAGAGCAGGCCGACCATGGCGCCCGTGCCGAGCAGCGCGATGCCGACGAGTCCCAGCGCGAGGGCGACGGCCGGGAAGCCGGCCATGCCGAAGATCCACGGCAGCACCGGGATGATCGCGCCCGAGGCGAAGAACAGGAAGCTCGACAGGGCCGCTCCCCAGGCGCTGCCGACCACGTCGTGCGAATTCTCGCCCGGGGCGGCGGCGACCGGCGCGGAGCCCGCCTGCGCGGCGGTGACGACCTCGCGGGCCTTGTCGAACGCGGCATCCGGGTCCATTCCGCGCGTGCGGTAGACCAGGGCGAGCTCGTTGGCGTCGAGGTCGAGGTGCGGCAGGGCCGAGTCGGCGAAGTCGCTCTCTTCGGTGGCCTCGAGCAGTTCGCGCTGCGAGCGCACCGAGACGAACTCCCCCGCGCCCATCGACAGGGCGCCGGCGAGCAGACCGGCGATCCCGCTGAAGAGCACGAAGCTCGGTGCGACACCGGTCGCCCCGACGCCCATCACGAGGGCGAGGTTCGAGACGAGTCCGTCGTTGGCGCCGAACACGGCGGCGCGGAAGGTTCCCGACAGTCGGCGGCGGCCGCGCGCGGCGAGCCCGCGGACGACCTCATGGTGCACGCGCTCGTCGGCGGCCATCGCGGCCGTGGCGTAGGGCTCGTCGGCGTAGGGCGAGCGCGCTTCGGCGTTCTGCGCGAGGGCGAGCACGAAGATCGAGCCGAAACGGCGGGCCATCCAGGAGAGCAGGCGGGTTCCGATGCCGGGCGACGGCAGGCGCTTCGGCGTCTCGCCGAGGAGGTCGATCCAGTGCTGCTCGTGCCGGCCTTCGGCCTCGGCGAGCTCGAGCAGGATGTCGCGCTCCTCGCCGGTGCGGCGCGACGCGAGCTCGCGGTACACGCGCGCCTCGGCACGTTCGTCGACGAGATAGCGCGCCCAGCGGCGGCGATCGCGGGCGGTGGGTGTGGCGAGGTTCGTCACGGGGCTCCTTCAGGTCGTCCCCCACCGTAATGAGGGCGATCCGGGCCTCCGGGCGCGTCGGCCGATACTGACAGCATTTCGGCCCCCCGAAGCCCGGAAAGACGCGGATGCCGAGGCCCCGGTGCCAGCATTTCGGGGTCGCGAAACCGGGGGTCGCGGGGCCGAGGTCGGGTAACGCGGCCGGCGGCGAGGCGCATCGCTCGGGCAACGGCGTCGAGCCCTCGGTGGCCTTGAAACTGCATTTCGCTGACGAGTCGGTTGCAGCCTGTCACCGGAATGTCAGCGAGATGCAGTTTCGCGACGCGGAGCGCGCGGGCGGCCCGCGCCGACCCGCAGCCCGAACGAAACCCCGGCGCGCGCCAGCTCAGGAGTGCACGCGCCGGCGCAGCACGTCGATGCGCGCCTGCAGCTGCGCGACGGTGGCGTGCGAGACGGCGGGGCCACCGCAGATGCGGCGGAGTTCGGCGTGCACGAGGCCGTGCGGCTCGCCGGTCTGGCGGGCGTAGAGCCCGACCATGGTGTTCAGCAGCTGACGCTGCTCCTTGAGCGTGCGGTGCAGGGGTGCCGGGAGCCCGCCCTCATCGACCGAGGCCGGCTCGACGCCGCTCTCCTTCTCGGTCGCCTCGCGGGTCGAGCGGTGGCGCGACTGCCGCGTCGCGCGCGACATGAGCACCTCGTGCACCTGCTCGGGTTCGAGAAGGCCCGGGATGCCGAGGAACTCCTCCTCCTCGATGGTTCCCGGAACCGCGAGCTGGCCGAACTCCTGCCCGTCGAACAGCACACGGTCGAAGTGCGCGAGCGAGCCGAGCGCCTGGTACTCGAACTCCTGCTCGAGCGCGTCGGAGGCTTTGTCCTCGCGCTCGGCGGCATCCATCATGTCTTCTTCGGCGTTCCACTGGTCTTCCGCGTCGCTGTCGCGGTCGAGGGCGTGGTCGCGCTGCGCCTCCATCTCGCCGGCGAGGGCGAGCAGCTGCGGAACGTTCGGCAGGAACACGCTCGCGGTCTCACCGCGACGACGGGCACGCACGAAGCGGCCGATCGCCTGCGCGAAGAACAGCGGAGTCGAGGCGCTCGTGGCGTACACGCCGACGGCGAGGCGCGGCACGTCGACGCCCTCCGACACCATGCGCACGGCGACCATCCAGCGGGTCGTCCCCTTCGAGAACGTCTCGATGCGTCCCGAGGCCTCCGCCTCGTCGGAGAGCACGACGGTGACCTTCTCGCCGCTGATGTCTTCGAGGATGGCGGCGTAGGCGCGCGCGGCGGTCTGATCCGTCGCGATGACCAGGCCACCGGCATCCGGAACCGTCTCGCGCACCTCGGTGAGGCGGCGATCGGCGGACCGGAGCACCGCGGGGATCCAGTCGCCGTTGGGGTCGAGCGCGGTGCGCCACGCCTGCGAGGTGATGTCTTTGGTGTTGTCCTGCCCGAGCTGGGCCTCCATCTCCTCGCCCGCCTTGGTGCGCCAGCGCATCTGGCCGGCGTAGACGAGGAAGAAGACGGGGCGCACGACGCCGTCGTCGAGGGCGCGGCGGTAGCCGTAGGCGTAGTCGGTGCGCGAGAGGCGGATGCCCTTGGAGTTCGGGTGGTACTCCACGAACGGGATGGGCGCGGTGTCGCTGCGGAACGGGGTTCCCGACAGCAGCAGGCGGCGCGTCGCGCGGTTGTACGCCTCGCGGAGGGCGTCTCCCCAGCTGAGGGCGTCACCGCCGTGGTGCACCTCGTCGAGGATGACGAGGGTGCGGGCATCCATGGTCAGACGCTGGTGCACCTCGGCCTTGACCGCGACCTGCGCGTACGTGACCGCGACGCCGTGGTACTGCCGCGAGGGCGTGGCGTGCCGGTTGGAGAAGAAGGGATCGAGGCGGATGCCGACGCGCGCGGCCGCCTCCGCCCACTGGGTCTTCAAGTGTTCGGTGGGAGCGACGACGACGATGCGGTCGACCACGCGACGACGCATGAGCTCGGAGGCGAGGCGGAGGGCGAAGGTCGTCTTACCGGCGCCGGGGGTGGCCGCCGCCAGGAAGTCGCGGGGACCCTTGCCGACGCCGTCGGGTCCGTCGGAGCCGAAGTACTGATCCAGCGCTTCGGCCTGCCACGCGCGCAGGCGTTGGGCGGTTCCCCACGGGGCGCGCTGGGGGAACGACGGCGACAGGTGCTCGGCGGCGAACGAGCCGAAGTGCGGCTCGGTGCCGTCGAGCGATCCGTCGATCTGCGGGTCGGCGATCGCCCCGGGCGCGGGGGCGTCGGCGACGGGCGCGGTGGCGTGCGCGGGATCGACGGGGGCTTCGAGGGCGTCGGAGGCGTCGGGGGCGGATGCCGGGGACGCGGCATCCGGAGTCGTTCGGGGAGACGCGGGGTCGGCGGGGGCGCCCGGGGCGGGGGCCGCGAGAGGGCCGGGGCTCGCGACCGGGCCAGGGCTCGCGACCGGGCCAGGACTCGCGACCGGGCCAGGACTCGCGACCGGGCCAGGACTCGCGACCGGGCCAGGACTCACGACCGGGCCGGGGCTGGCGACCGGGCCAGGACTCGCGACCGGACCGGGGCTGGCGACCGGGCCAGGACTCGCGACGGGGCCGGGAGAGGCGATGCGCGGAGACGCCGCGTCGGCGGCGGGGCTCGTGTGCGGGAGGGCCGAGGTGCGGGCTTCTTCTTCCAGCATCGAACCTCCATCCTTCGCGAGCGCGAACATCCACGATAGGTCACTCCCGCGCTCCCCGTCGCAGGGTGCGGATGGTGGCCCGCCGCCCGTGCGCCGGTCGCCGCTCACCGGGCGGGCAGAACGCAGGATTTCCGGCATCGGCCCCCGCGTCGTGCCGGGTTACTCGGCACGGCCGTGTCGGGCGCGTCGGGAACTGCTGCGTTGTGAACGTCTGCGCGGGCGGCGTGCAATCCGGGGCGGGGTGGCGCCCGATGCCGCCCTTCCCGCAGCCGCCTCTCTCGCAGTGTCGGAGGCCGGGGGTACCGTGGAAGACGGAGGTTTCGATGACACTCGATCCGCACTCGCCCCGCACCTCGCCCACGCCCGACAACCCCGGCCCCCACCCGTGGCGCCGCTTCGTCGCCCTGGGCGACTCGTTCACCGAGGGCATCGGCGATCCCCTGCCCGACGGCGGCCATCGCGGCTGGGCCGATCGTGTCGCCGAGGTGCTCGGCGCGCAGGTCGACGACTTCGCCTACGCCAACCTGGCCGTGCGCGGAAAGCTCATCGCGCAGATCGTGGCCGACCAGATCGAGCCCGCGCTCGCGCTCAAGCCCGACCTGATCACCATCTCGGCGGGCGGAAACGACGTCATCCGGCCGGGCAGCGACCCCGATGCGGTGTCACGGCAATTCGAAGACGCCGTCGCGCGCCTGCGCACCAGCGGGGCGACCGTCGTCGTGTTCACCGCGATCGACACGGAGTTCACGCCGGTGTTCCGCGGCATCCGGGGCAAGGTCGCGATCTACAACGAGAACATCCGCTCGATCGCCGACCGCTACGACTGCGTCGTCGCCGATCAGTGGGGTCTGAAAGAGGTGCAGGACATGCGCTTCTTCGACGACGACCGCCTGCACTACAACTCCCTCGGTCACCACGAGGTGGCCCGCATGGTGTTGCGGGCGCTCAACGTGCCGAACGACCTCGAGCCGATGAAGGCCGAGACCATGGCCATCACCACCTGGCGGGCCGCCCGCGAGAAAGACTTCGTGTGGGCGCGCGAATACCTCGTGCCGTGGGTGCTGCGGCGCCTGCGTCACCAGTCGTCGGGCGATCACATCCTTCCCAAGCGCCCCGAGCCGCTTCCAGTGGTGACGCTCGCCCCGGGTCCGGATGCCGCGGGCTCCCGCGAGACGCAGGTCTGACGGCCGTGATTCCGCTGCCCGACGCGGTGGCCGCTCTGCTGCGAGCGGCTGACGCCGACACCCTGCTGCGCGATGCCGATGCCCTCGCCGAGGCGCTCGCCGATGCCGGCTGGGCGCCCGAGGTCGAGAGCGGTCGCTTCAGCGCCAAGGGGTGGGACGTCGTGTCGTCGGCCTGGCCGCCGAACCTGTCGGTGTTCCGCGACGGCGACCTGCTCGACGTGCGTCGAGACGCGCTTGCGATCGCCGCGGCACTGAACGCCGAGCCGCAGCGGTGGACCTTCGAGACCGAGGGCCCCAACTGGTCGGGCTGGACCGCCGACGACCCGCGGTGGGACGACGAGCAGATCGACTGGCTTCTCTGGCACGGGCAGGGCGTCGTCGTCGAGCTGTCCACCGCGCCCGCGGTCCCGGGTGAGGTGCCCGCGCACCTGCACCTCGCGATCGAGCACGAAGACTCCCCGCCCGAGGGGCTCCCGCCCGACGACGCGCGTGACCGCCGCGTGGCATCCGGGGGGAGCATCGTCGAACGGTGGTTCCTCGTGGGTGAGAGCGACCTGCCCGACGAGGTGCTCACCACGCTCGAGGCCGACCCCGATCAGCGCGTGAGCGCCGCCGCCGCCTCGGAGCGCCGGATGCGCGAGGGCGGGTTCGACGACCCGACCGGCTGAGCCGGTACGAGGGTCTCCGTTTCAGACTCGCCGCCCCCGCCCGAGCTCCCACAGCGCCACCGCGCTGGCGGCGGCGACGTTGAGCGAGTCCACTCCCCCGGCCATCGGGATGGTCACGACGGTGTCCGCCGCGGCGAGCGCGTGACGACTGAGTCCGTCTCCCTCGGATCCCATCAGCAGGGCGACGCGTTCGTGCCCGGCGGCCGAGAAGGCGTCGAGGGTGACGGCGTCGTCCGACAGGGCGAGGCCTGCGAGGTGGAATCCGGCGTCGTGCAGCAGCGGCTTCGCCTCGGGCCACTCGGGCAGGCGGGTCCACGGCACTTGGAACACCGTGCCCATGCTCACGCGAACACTGCGGCGGTACAGCGGATCGGCGCACCGGGGCGTGATGAGCACGGCATCCGCCCCGAGAGCCGCCGCGGAACGGAAGGCCGCGCCGATGTTGGTGTGGTCGACGATGTCTTCGAGCACGACGACGAGGCGCGCGTCGCGCACGATCTCTTCGACGGATGCCAGCGCGGGGCGATGCATGGATGCCAACAGCCCGCGGTGCACGGTGTATCCCGTGACCTGCTCGGCGATCTCCGCCGCCACGACGTAGACCTCGGCGTCGTCGCCGACCAGGGCGAGGGCGTCGGCGAGGAACTTCTCCTGCACGAGCACTGATCGCGGGCGGTGCCCGGCACGCAGCGCGCGGTCGAGGACCTTGGCGGACTCGGCGATGTACAGCCCGCCCGCGGGCTCGCTCACCCGGCGCAGCGACACGTCGGTGAGGTCGCGGTAGTCGGCGAGGCGCGGGTCGTCGGCGGAGTCGAGCGGGATGACGGGCATCCCCCCATCCTCCCAGCACGCCCCGTCCGCGCGTTGAGTGTCCACAACACCCGGACCGATCCCGAAGACATCCGGGTGTCTTGGACGCTCAGCAGAGCCCGCGCACCGCCGCCCAGAGCACTGAGCGTCCACAACACCCGGACCGATTTCGAGGCCATCCGAGTGTCGTGGACGCTCAGCAGGCAGACCTTGCCTCGCGCGGACTCCATCCTCACGCGACGTGCAGCGCACGACCTCCCGCGATCACCAGCGCGCGTTCGGGTTGGCGCACGAGCGCGTCCATGGGGTTCTCGGCATCCACCAGCACGATGTCGGCGCCAGCGCCCTCGACGAGGTCGTGCACCTCGCGACCGACCGCCCACGCTCCCGCGCTCGTGGCCAGCTTCACCACGCGCAGCAGGTCGTCGTCGCGCACGATCCCTCCGGCGCGGGCGTACTGCCAGGCGATGCCGAGCGTGTCTCCGGTGCCGTAGGGGCTCCACAGATCGCGGATGCCGTCGGTGCCGAGCCCCAGCGCGACTCCGGCGGCGTCGAGTTCGGCGAGGGGCAGCTGCGCGTTGCGCAGCGGCGCGACGGTGGTCATGCTGACTCCCGCCTCACCCATCGCCGCGAGGAGGTCGCGGCGGCGGGCGGGCGCGAGGTCGGCGACGGCGAATCCGTGCGCGATGTTCACGCGTCCGCCGAGCCCGTGCCGCTGGGTGCGCTCGACGAGGAGCTCGATCTGGAACGCCCCAAGCTCGGCGGGGTCGTGCAGGTGGATGTCGATGCCGACGCCCGTGTCGGCGGCGAGCGCGACGAGAGCGTCGATCTGGCCCACGGGGTCGCGGTCGATCGTGGCGGGGTCGAGCCCGCCCACCCAGTTCACGCTGTCTCGCCCCGCGGCCTCGCGCAGCAGGTCGAGCACTCCGGGGCGGCGGAGGACGCCGTCTTGCGGGAACGCGACGATCTGCACGTCGAGGGCGCCCTCGTATCTCTCAGCCGCCTGTTCGACCGCCTCGATTCCGCGGAGGCCCACGCCGAGGTCGACGTCGACGTGCGAGCGGATCGCGGTGGTGCCGTGGCGCACGAGCTCGCGCAGCACGGCCGCCGAGCGTTCAATGGACGGGATGCCGAGGGCATCGCGCTGGGCGCGCTCGTGGCGGATGCGCCCGTCGGTGCCGCCCTCTCCCCCGTACGACTGCCACGGCAGGCCCCACCACGACTTGTCGAGGTGCGCGTGCGCGTTCACGATGCCCGGGAGGGCGAGCAGCCCACGTCCGTCGAACTCGCGCACACCGATCGGATTGGTCGCCGCGGGCCGGATGGCGGTGATGCGACCGTCGGCGATGTCGATGTCGACGGCATCCGCTCCCCATGGCCGCACGCGGCGGAGACAGGTGACATCGAGCATGGCCGGAGGCGACAGGGGGGTCATCGCCCCAGTATCCGTGGGCGAACGCGCGGCTCGGGGGTGCCGCGCTCGATGAGCGATGATCCGGATGCCGAGACCCCGCGGTACCCACTTTCCCCTCCCCGCGCGGGCCCGGGTCGGCGGCTCGGGGGTGCCGCGCTCGATGAGCGATGATCCGGATGCCGCGCCCCCGGGCACCCCGCTGACCCCTCCCCGCGCGAGCCGGTGTCGGCGGCCCGCCATAGACTCGATACGACGGAGGTGCGCATGACCGACACGGTGCAGGATGCCGAGTTCTCGGCATCCGTCGATCGTGCCGTCGAGGTTCTGGCCGGCCGTCGCGTGGCCGTTCTGACCGGTGCGGGGGTGTCGACCGATTCGGGGATCCCCGACTATCGCGGCAAGGGTGCCCCCACGCGCACGCCGATGACGGCGCAGCAGTTCCTCTCGAACGCCGACGCGCGTCGGCGGTACTGGGTGGGCAGCCACCTCGGCTGGAAGGTGTTCGCCGCCGCCGAGCCGAACGACGGCCATCGCGCGCTCGCCGCACTCGAGACGGCGGGTGTCGCCAATGGCGTCATCACGCAGAACGTCGACGGACTCCACGTGCGCGCCGGCAGCGGACGCGTCGTCGAGCTGCACGGCACGATGCGCCGCGTCGGGTGCCTGCAGTGCGGGCAGGTGTTCGACCGCCGCGATCTGGCCGAACGCGTCGAGGCCGACAACCCCTGGATCTCGCTCCCCGAGAACGTCGAGCTCGGACCCGACGGCGATGTGACCCCGGCGAGCGCCGACGGCTTCGTCGTTCCCGTCTGCTCGGTGTGCGGGGGCACGCTCAAGCCCGACGTCGTGTTCTTCGGCGAGTACATCCCGGTCGAGAAGTTCCGCGAGGCCGAGCAGCTGGTGCACGCCAGCGACGCGCTCGTCGTGGCGGGGTCGTCGCTGGTGGTCAATTCGGGCATCCGGCTCGTCGAGCGGGCCCGGCGCAAGCGCCTTCCGGTCGTGATCGTCAACCGCGGGGCCACGCGCGCCGATCAGCGCGCGGCCGTGAAGATCGACGGCGGCACGAGCGACGTGCTCCGCGCGTTCGCCGATCGGCTGCCCGGGCTGCTCTGATGCCGGGGGCGCAGACGCAATCCGCGCTCTCCCGTTCCGCGGGTCCGCTCCGGCGCCGGCGGGCGTTGATCCTGTCACTCGCGGCCCTCGTGGCCGTCATCGCGATCGGGCGTCTCGTCGGCGAACCCCCGCGCGTCCTCGAGGACGAGCAGGCGGCCGAATTCGCCGACCGCGGCCTGCTCACGGCGATCTCGTCCGTCGCCGCGGCGCCTGACCGCGCAGACGCCGTGGCGGAAGCGCTGACGCAGGGGGTCATCGCGGGCCGGGAGAACGAGAGCCCCTACGGGTGGGCATTGCTCTCGAGGGAAGGTGACGTGATCTCCGTCGCTACCTACTACCACTGGGGCGACGCCAGCCCCCTGAATTTCCGTACCGGCCCCGAGTGGGGGCGTGCCTGTCGCCTCTACGACCTGCGTACGCCTCCCGTTGTCGCGCACCCCATCGAGTGCCCCGGCGACTCCCCCGACCACCCCGGATCGTGAGCGCCGCCGCGCGCGCCGCGGCAAGGTCCTGTGCGGCGCGGAACACTCTCGCCCGGGGCTGTCTCGCGCGGGTTGTCTCGCTCGGCTTCTTCGCGCTCTGCCGACGTTCGCTTTGCCGACGTTCGCTTCGCCGACGTTCGCTCTGCCTCGTCTCGCTCCTCCGCTCGCGCGATGACCTCGTGCCACGCCGTCCCGCGGCTGCCCCGGCCCGCACACCCGGCCTCCCCCGCCGGTTAGGCTCGAACCGTGACGATTCTGACTCTGGTGCGGCATGGCGAGACGGCGTGGAACTACGAAGGACGCATCCAGGGGTCGACCGACATCCCCCTGAACGACACGGGTCGTCTGCAGGCGCGCGGCATCGCCGACACCCTCGCCGCGGAGTACGCCGGCCGTGAGGTCGTCGTCGTCTCGAGCGACCTGGGCCGTGCCGCCGAGACGGCCGACATCATCGCCGCCGCCCTCGGCACCGAGGTCTCGCGCCGCTTCCCCGGCCTGCAGGAGCGCTCGTACGGCGAGGCCGAGGGCATGGACGCGCCCACCTTCTACGACACCTACGGCCCGTGGCACGCGGCCGATGTGCCCGGCGCCGAGACGTGGCCTGTCGTGCGCGAGCGTGCGCTGGCCGCGCTCGCCGAGGCCGTGGCATCCGCCCCCGACGGCGTCGACGTGATCGCCGTCGCGCACGGGGCGCTCATCCGCGAGGTCATCATGTTCGCCACCGACGGGGAGTTCCCCCGCGAGGGCGAGCGCCTGCCGAACTGCTCGGCCACGACGTTCCGCCTCGACGGTGACCGCTGGGAAATGCTGGCCTACGCCGGCGTCGCGAGCTGACCCGAGCCCAGGTCCGGAGCCCGTCGAAGGGACCGGCACCCGCGGACGCCCCGGAACCCAGGTCCCTGAGCCCGTCGACGGGACCGCAACCCGCAGACGCCTTGGCACCCAGGTCCCTGAGCCCGTCGAAGGGACCGGAACCCGCAGACGCCCAGGCGGCTTCGACAAGCTCAGCCACCTCACCCGCGCGAACCCAGGTCGCAGACGCCGGCGGCTTCGACACGCTCAGCCACCTCACGCGCTCACCCTGCCCGTGCGAGGAGCGAGCGCGCGTGGCGCAGGATCGGCTCGTCGATCATCCGCCCCTCGTAACGGAACACTCCCCGCTCCCCCTCGGCCGCGGCGAGCACTCCGCGCGCCCACTCGACCTTCTCGGGGGGCGGGGCGTACGCCTCACGGATCGTCGCGACCTGCCCGGGGTGGATGCACGCGGTGGCCGTGAATCCGGATGCCACGGCATCCCGCGCCTCGTCCGAGAGCCCGTCGAGGTCGGCGATGTCGACGTGCACGGCGTCGATCGCCCTCTTGCCGAAGGCCCCGGCGGCGAGCAGCACCCGGACCCGCGAGAGTCGTGCGATGTCGCGGTATGAGCCGTCGTCATAGCGGCTCGAGGTTCCGCCGAGGCTCGCCACGAGGTCTTCGGCACCCCACATGAGGGCGACGACCTGCGGGAGCGCGGCGAGCTGCTCGGCGGCGACCACTCCGCGCGCCGTCTCGCACAGCGCGATCACCTCGTACCCCTGGAGAGGGGCGAGCGCTGCCGGGTCCTCGGCCTTCGCGACCATCACGCGCCGCACGCGCGTCTGCGCGAGGGCGTCGAGGTCGAGCGCGAAGTCGGGCGTCTCGGGTCCGTTCACCCGCACGATCACGCGTTCGGGGTCGGGATCGGCGGCGATCAGCTGCGCGCGGGCGTCGGCCTTGGCATCCGGGGCCACGGCGTCTTCGAGGTCGAGGATCGCGGCATCCGCCCTCTCGAGCGCCTTCGACAGCCGTTCCGGCCGGTCGCCGGGCACGAACAGAAGGGCGGGACCGAGCAGGAACAACGCGCTCACGCTGCCCACCCCCGCAGCACCACTGAAATACCCGCGGGACCGAGCGCGAACGACGCGCTCACGCGAACCCCCTGTCGAACGCGCCGCGCGGCTCGGGGAGAGACCCGCTCACGCCGCCGCCTCCTGCGCCCACACCAGCACCGTGCGGGTCGCGGTGGCCACGACCTCGTCGTTCTGCGAGCGTCCGGTGTGCTCCATGACCACGATCCCCTGCCCGGGGCGCGACGCCGACGGTCGCACCGAGACGATCTCGGTCTCGGCGATCAGGGTGTCGCCGACGAACAGCGGCGCCGGGAAGCTGACGTCGGTCAGCCCGAGCTGCGCGACGAGCGTGCCCTGGGTGAGCTGTCCCACCGAGAGCCCCACGAGGGTCGACAGCGTCCACATCGAATTCACCAGCGGACGACCGAACGGTTGGGTCGCCGCATACGCCGCATCGAGGTGCAGGGCCTGCGGATTCATCGTCAGGGTCGTGAACACCACGTTGTCGGCATCCGTCACCGTCCGCCCGGGGCGGTGCGCATACCTCTCGCCGACGACGAACTCCTCCAGATACAGGCCGCGCTGCTCGATCATGCCGCCACGGTACCCGTGAGCCCCAGTGCGCGCGAGATCACCATGAGCTGCACCTCGGTCGTGCCCTCGCCGATCTCGAGGATCTTCGAGTCGCGGTAGTGGCGCGCCACGGAGTACTCGTTGATGAACCCGTTGCCGCCGAACACCTGTGTCGCGTCGCGGGCGTTCGCCATGGCGGCGTCGCTCGCCGTCATCTTGGCGACGGCGGCGTCGACGGTGAACGGCTTGCCGGCGTCGCACAGGCGCGCCGCGTGCACCCACGCGAGGCGGGCGGTGTGCACGCGGGCGTGCATGCGTGCGAGCAAGAACTGCATGTTCTGGCGCGTCGACAGACGCTCGCCGAAGACGGTGCGGCTGCGGGCGTAGTCGACGGCGGCCTCGAGGCAGCCCTCGGCGGCTCCGGTGGCGAGGGCGGCGATGGCGACGCGGCCCTCATCCAGCGTGCGGAGGAAGTTCTTGAACCCGTGCCCGCGCTGACCCAGCAGGTTCGCCTCGGGAACCCGCACGCCGTCGAAGGTGAGCGGATGCGTGTCGGAGGCGTTCCAGCCGACCTTGTCGTACGCGGGCCCCACGGTGAACCCCGGCGTGCCGTTGGGCACGATGATCGTCGAGATCTCGGGGCGGCCCGCGTCGGTGCGGCCGGTGACCGCCGTGACGGTCACGAAGCGGGTGATGTCGGTGCCGGAGTTGGTGATGAACTGCTTCGTCCCGTCGATCACCCATTCGCCGCCCTCGAGCTTCGCGGTCGTGCGGGTGGCGCCGGCGTCGCTGCCGGCCTCGGCTTCGGTGAGCCCGAATCCGGCGAGCGCGCGACCGGCGACAAGGTCGGGCAGGTACTCCGCTTTCTGCGCGTCGGTGCCGTAGCGGTAGATCGGCATGGCGCCCAGGCCGACGCCCGCTTCGAGCGTGATGGCCATCGACTGGTCGACGCGCGCGACGCCCTCGATCGCGACGCACAGGCTCGCGTAGTCCCCGCCCTGCCCGCCGACCTCTTCGGGGAACGGCAGGCCGAAGAGCCCCAGGTCGCCCATCTGCTCGACGAGGTCGAGGGGCAGCTGGTGGGCGCGGTCGGCCTCGTACGAGCGCGGCGCGATCACCTCGTCGGCGAACTCGCGCACCATCGCGCTGAGTTCGCGCTCGTCGTCGGTGAATACCTGCTGGCTGTCGATGCTCACGAGAGGGGCTCCTTGTGGGAAGGGATGGGGGCGGATGCCGGGATGTCGGCGGAATCGTGGGAGTGGGAAATCTCAGGGCTCACCGTCGCGACCACCGCGTCTCGGGCGACCTGCGCGCCGGCCGCCGTGCGTAGCCGCACCGTCCCCGCGTGCGGGCTCACGACCGTGTGCTCCATCTTCATCGCCTCGATGGTGACGAGCCGGGCGCCCGCGTCGACGGCGTCTCCGTCGGCGACGTGCACGGCGACCACGGTGCCGGGGAGGGGTGCGACGAGGTCGGGATCGACGGCCCCGGGCGCGCGGCCCGCGGCGGTCCGGCGACGCTCCGCAGCATCCCGCCGCGACACCACTCGCAACCGGTGCGCTCCGCCGTCGGCGTGCACCCAGTACTCGAGCGGTCCGCCCGTCACGACCGCCTCTCCAGCGGAACTTGGCGCCACCGCGTGCACCTGCCCGGCGTCGTCTTCCAGCGACACCGTGCGAGCCGCCACCGCTCCGCCGGCACGCCACGCCCCGATGCGTCCCCAGACCGAGCCGTCGGTCGGGGTCCCGGGATCCGCCACCGCCCTCTCGGCCACGGCGGCGAGCGCGGCCTGCGACGGTTCCGGAGCCTGGGGAGTCCCCCGCCGATCGAGCAGCCCGGTGTCGAGGTCGCCCGCGCGCACGGCCGGATCGGCGAGCAGGGCCCGGAGATCCGCGATGTTCGTGTCGACGCCGAGCACGATCGTGTCGGCGAGGGCCGCGTCGAGGCGGGCGAGGGCCGTCTCGCGGTCGGGGCCGTGCGCGATGACTTTGGCGATCATCGGGTCGTACAGCGAGCTGATGACGCTGCCGGTCTCGACGGCGCTGTCGACGCGGGCGGATCCCGGATTCCACAGGCTCACGGTCCCGGTCGCCGGAAGGTATCCGCGGGCGGGCGTCTCGGCGTACACGCGCGCCTCGATCGCGTGTCCGTCGAGGCGGATCTCGCCGAGTTCGAGCGCGAAGCCCGCCGCGACCCGCAGCTGCTGCTCGACGAGGTCGATGCCGGTGACCATCTCGGTCACGGGGTGCTCGACCTGCAGGCGCGTGTTCATCTCGATGAAGAACGGCTCGTCGAGCCGGTCGCCCGCGACGAGGAACTCCACGGTTCCCGCGCCGAGGTACCCGACGCTGCGGGCGGCGGCGACGGCGGCCTCGCCCAGGCGGGCGCGCGTGGCGACATCCACGACGGGTGAAGGCGCCTCTTCGATCACCTTCTGGTGCCGCCGCTGCAGGGTGCACTCGCGCTCGCCGAGCGAGAGGGTCGTGCCGTGCGCGTCGGCGAGCACCTGCACCTCGATGTGGCGCGGGCGCTCCAGCAGCCGCTCGAGCAGCAGGGTGTCGTCGCCGAAGGCCGCAGCGGCGACCCGGCGCGCGGTGGCGAGCGCGTCGGCGAGATCGGCGGGACCGGTGGCCACGGTCATGCCCTTGCCGCCCCCACCGGCGGAAGGCTTCACGAGCAGGGGGTATCCGGCGCGGCCGGCCTCGGCGGCGATCTCGGCGTCGCTCAATCCCGCCGCAGAGAAGCCCGGTACCGTCGGCACGTCGTGCGCGGCGACGTGCTCCTTCGCGCGGGTCTTGTCGCCCATCACCTCGAGCGCCTCGACGCCCGGGCCGACGAAGACGATCCCCGCCGCGGCGCACGCGCGGGCGAAGCCGGCGTTCTCGCTGAGGAACCCGTAGCCCGGGTGCACGGCATCCGCCCCCGATGACACCGCGGCGGCGACCACCGCGTCGACGTCGAGGTACGAGGGCACGCGCACGGCGTGATCGGCTTCGAGGGTGTGGGGCGCATCGGCATCCGCGTCGGTGAAGACGGCGACCGAGCGGACGCCGAGACGCCGGAGCGTCCGGAACACCCGGCGCGCGATCTCGCCGCGGTTGGCGACGAAAACGCAGGCGAACATGCCGAATTCGGCCCTCTGTCGACCGGGTGCAGTACCGGCGCGGGACGACGCCTCGCGACGCGAGTCGGCCGCGGAACGCGACGCGAGATCTTCGGTCGTCCTGAGCATCTCAGACATCTCCGATCACATCCGGAAGAGGCCGAAGCCCCGGTCGGCCAGCGGCACGCGGCTGATGACGTCGAGCGCGAGCCCGAGCATCGTGCGGGTGTCGGCGGGGTCGATCACGCCGTCGTCCCAGAGCCGGGCGGTGGCGTAGTACGGGCTGCCCTGCTCGTCGTAACGGTCGCGGATGGGTTTCTGGAAGGCCTGGTCGTCGGCATCCGTCCACTGCTCACCGCGCGCGGCGCGCTGGTCGCGCGTGACGGTCGAGAGAACGGATGCCGCTTGCGCCCCGCCCATGACCGAGATGCGGCTCGAGGGCCAGGTCCAGAGGAAGCGCGGGTCGTACGCGCGGCCGCACATGGCGTAGTTGCCCGCTCCGTACGAGCCGCCGACGAGGACGGTGAGCTTGGGGACGCGCGTGGTCGCGACAGCGGTGACCATCTTGGCGCCGTCTTTCGCGATGCCTCCGGCCTCGGCATCCCGTCCCACCATGAACCCGGTGATGTTCTGCAGGAAGAGCAGGGGGATGCCACGTTGATCGGCGAGCTCGATGAAGTGGGCGGCCTTGAGCGCGGACTCGCTGAACAGCACACCGTCGTTGGCGATGATCGCGACGGGGTGGCCGTGCAGGCGCGCGAAGGTCGTGATGACGCTTTCGCCGTACAGCGGCTTGAACTCGTGCAGGGTGCCGGCGTCGACGAGGGTGTCGATGATCGCGCGCATGTCGACGGGCTGGGCGACGTCGGCGGGCACGATGTCGTAGAGCTCCTGCGGGTCGCGAGCGGGATCGGTGGGCGCCTCGACCTGCCAGATCGGCGCGGGGGTCGGCGGCAGGGTCGCGACGATGTCGCGGACGATCTCGAGCGCGTGCTCGTCGTCGTCGGCGAGGTGGTCGACGACTCCCGAGCGGCGGGCGTGCAGGTCGCCGCCGCCGAGCTGTTCGGCGGTGACGTCTTCACCGATCGCGGCCTTGACCAGGGGCGGTCCGCCGAGGAACACCGTCCCCTGGTTGCGCACGATCACGCTCTCGTCGCTCATCGCGGGGACGTAGGCCCCACCCGCGGTGCACGAGCCCATGACGGCGGCAATCTGAGGGATGCCCCGGGCCGACAGCTGCGCCTGATTGCGGAAGATGCGTCCGAAGTGCTCGCGGTCGGGGAACACCTCGTCCTGCATCGGCAGGAACGCCCCGCCCGAGTCGACGAGGGAGATACAGGGCAGGCGGTTGTCGAGGGCGATCTCCTGCGCGCGCAGGTGCTTCTTCACCGTCAGGGGGAAGTACGCCCCGCCCTTCACCGTCGCGTCGTTGGCGACGACCATCACATGGCGTCCGTGCACGAGACCGATGCCGGCGACGACCCCGGCGCCGGGAGCCCCGCCGTCGTAGAGGCCGTGGGCGGCGAGGGGTGCGACCTCGAGGAACGGGCTGCCCTCGTCGAGCAGACGGTCGACGCGGTCGCGGGCGAGGAGCTTGCCGCGAGCGGTCTGACGCTCTCGCGCGGCGTCTGACCCGCCGCGGGCGGCCGTGGCGAGGGTGCTGCGGAGCTGTTCCGCGAGGTCGCGCTGGGTGGGCGGCGCGGGGGTGGCGTGCGCGGCGCTCGGTGACGTCTCGGGCGCTGGCGCGGTGATCGGTGCTGTGCTCATGGCGGCTCCGTCTCGGGGCCGCATCGTCGACGGCACCGTCGTTCCGGTCGGGGTCGTTCCCACCGGAGGGGTTTTCAGTTAATGTTGGATAACTGAGATTCCAGGCTAGCCCGAGCGGATGCCGATGACAAGAGCGAACGACGAGCCTCCCGGGGCCGACGGCGCGACGCGCGCCGACGCGGCGACTGCGGTCGCCCCCGCTCGCGTCGACCTCCCGCCGGACGACGCCTCCGGCACGGCCCGCGACCGCGCGACGGGCCCGACGCCTGACCAGTCCTTCGGCACGGCCACGGACCCGACTCCTGACCACTCCGCCGGCACCGCCCGCGACCGTGCGACGGGCCCGACGCCTGACCCCACTTCCGACACCGCCACGGACCCGGCTCCTGACCACTCCGCCGGCACCGACCGCGACCGCGCGACGGGCCCGACGCCTGACCCCAGTTCCGGCACCGCCCGCGACCGTGCGAAGGCCGACCGCCGCGCCGCCCTGCTTTCCGCCGCCGCCCGCCTGTTCGCCGAGCGCGGCTTCGATGGCGTGACCCTCGGCGACATCGGCGAAGCCGCCGGGGTGAGCGGCCCGGCCGTCTACCGCCACGTCTCGGGCAAGCAGGCGTTGCTGGGCGCGATCCTCGTCGACGTCAGCGAGCGGTTGCTCGAGGGCGGGCGCCGGGTCGCGGAATCCGCCGCCGCGAACACAACCGGAGAGAGCCCTCCCGACATGCCGCTCGCAACCACTCTCTCCTCGCGTGTCGCCGAATCCCCCCGCGATCGTGCACACACGGCATCCGCCGCGGATGTTTCAGGAGACTCCGCCATCACGCTCCGCCCGCTCGTCGACTTCCACGTCGCGTTCGCGCTCGCCGAGGCCGATGTGATCCGCGTGCAGGACCGTGACCTCGACCGCCTCTCCCCCGACGACCGCCGCACGGTGCGCGATCTGCAGAACGCCTACGTCGCCGTCTGGACCGAGGCTCTCGCCGCAGCGCTCCCAGATGCCGAGACCCCCGCCGAGCGGCGCGTGCGAGCCCTAGCCTGCTTCGGCCTGATCAACTCGACGCCACACAGCGTGCGCGGCGTGCCCGCGGCTCGCGTGCGCCCGACGCTGACCCGCATGGCGCTGGCGGCGCTGACGGCCTGACTCCCTGGCATCCGCCTCGCCGGAATTCCCGCCCCTGCCCGCTGACCGTCCAGAACACCCGGACGCATCGCGAAGTCATCCGGGTGTTCTGGACACGGAACAGGGATCCGCGACGCCCACGCGACGCGCAACCCGCGATCCGCACTCCGACGAGGCGCGCCCGCCTCGCATCCCCGGAAAACCAGAAGGTGCCGAGGGCGACCACTCCCCCGGCACCCGGTCTGTTCACCGCGCGACGACCACGCCGCCGCGGGTCGCTCAGCGCAGCAGCATCGCCCGCCCGGGCTCGCGCAGCACGCCGGCGACGTCGGTGAGGAATCGCGCGGCCTCGGCCCCGTCGACCAGACGGTGGTCGAACGAGAGGCTGAGGGTGAGCACGTCGCGCAGGGCGATCTCGCCGTGGTGCTCCCACGGCGTGCGCCGCAGGGCGCCGACCGCGAGGATGCCCGCTTCACCGGGGTTCAGGATCGGCGTTCCGGCATCGACGCCGAACACGCCGACGTTGGTGATCGAGAACGTCCCCCCGGTCATCGCGGCGGGAGCGGTGCGTCCGGTGCGGGCCGTGGCGGCGAGCTCGGCGATCGCGTCGGCGAGGTCGACGAGGTCGAGCCGGTCGGCATCCGGAATCACGGGAACCACGAGACCGCGGTCGGTCGCGGCGGCGATCCCCAGATTGACGTAGTGGTGCTCGACGATCTCACCCGCCGCTTCATCCCACTTGGCGTTGAGCGCGGGCGTGCGTCCGAGCGCGAGGCACACGGCCTTCGCGACGATCGCGAGCACGCCGATGCGGTGCCCGTCGAGCGCGCGGTCGGTCTTGAGCGACGCGAGCAAGTCCGTGGTCGCGGTGACGTCGAGGGTGAGGAACGTCGTCGCGTGCGGAGCCGTGAACGCGCTCTGCACCATCGCCGCGGCCGTGTGCTTGCGCACGCCGCGGATCGGCGTGCGTGTCACCCGCTCGCCGGACCGGCCGGCCGGGGGGACCGTCGACGTCGAAGCGGGGGCGGATGCCGTGACCGCGCCCACCTGGCTGCGCGCAACCGTCCCCCCGGGGTGCACGGCGGCGGATGCCGTGACCTCGGGCATCGCCGGAGTGCGCGCGGCGAACTCCTCGACGTGGCCGCGCGTGACCATCTCACCCGGGTAGGCTGCGGCGACCAGCACGAGGTCGACCCCGAGGTCTTTCGCGAGCTTGCGCACCGGCGGGGTCGAGCGCGGACGCTCGAGGGGCAGGTCGATCGGACCGGTCTTGACGACGTCGTGGGGAGCGGCCTCGCGCACGGCGTGGTCGGAGTCGATCACCGCGGCCCCGCCGCCGCGCGCCCGTCGCTTCGGACGGTTGCCGGATGCCGGGGCGGCACCGTACCCGACGAGGTTCGGGGTCGCGCGGGCGGCGATGTCGTCGGCAGGGGCCTCGAGCGGTGCCTCGGTGACCGTCTCGACGGCGAGGCCAGCCCCGGCCTCGCGGGTCGCCTCAGCGGGCGAGGCCGCCGGGGCGCCGGCATCCGTCCCGCCCAGGTCGAACGACACCAGGGGTGAGCCGACCTCGACGACGTCTCCGGCCGCGGCGTGGAGACCCTGTACGGTGCCGGCGTACGGCGAGGGGATCTCGACGATCGCCTTCGCCGTCTCGACCTCGGCGATCGTCTGGTTGAGGGTGACGGTGTCGCCCTCGGCCACGTGCCACTGCACGATCTCGGCCTCGGGTAGGCCCTCTCCGAGGTCGGGAAGCAGGAACTCGGCGATCATCGAACACCTCCTTCGATCGTGCCGGCGATCCGCCCGGCAGCACTGCGCTCGGCGATCATCTCTGGGCCCCCTCCGCGGTCGATGCGCTTGCGCTCCCGACCGCACCGCTCGTGACATCTCGATCCAGCACCAGATCCACCGCGTGCAGGATCCGGTCCAGATCCGGCACGTGGTGCTTCTCGAGCTTCGAGGGCGGATAGGGGATGTCGTGCCCGGTGACGCGCCGCGGCGGCGTCTCGAGGTAGTGGAAGCACTCCTCGGTGATGCTCGCGATGAGCTCCGCGCCGACTCCCGCTTCGCGCGCGGCCTCGTGCGTGACGACGACGCGTCCGGTCTTGCGGACGGATGCCGCGACCGTGTTCATGTCGATCGGTGAGAGCGAGCGCAGGTCGATGACCTCGAGCGAGATCCCGTCGTCCTCTGCCGCGACGGCGGCGTCGAGGGCCGTGCGCACCTGGGCGCCGTAGGTGACGATCGTGGCATCGGTGCCCTCGCGGGCGACGCGCGCCAGATGCATCGGCGGAGCGTCGGCGAGGTCGGCGTCGGGATCGACCTCGCCCTTGGAGTGGTACAGACGCTTGGGCTCGAAGAAGATCACCGGGTCGTCGGAGGCGATCGCCTGCTGCAGCATGACGTACGCGTCCTGCGGATTGGAGGCGGCGATCACGCGGAGTCCGGCGGTGTGCACGAAGTATGCTTCGGGCGACTCGGAGTGGTGTTCGGCAGCTCCCACGCCCCCGGCCCACGGGATGCGGATGACCAGCGGCATCCGGATGCGACCGTTGCTGCGGTAGTGCAGCTTGGCGACCTGGCAGACGATCTGGTCGAACGCCGGATAGACGAAGCCGTCGAACTGAATCTCGACGACGGGCCGGTAGCCGCGCAGGGCGAGGCCGACCGCGGTGCCGACGATGCCGGCTTCGGCGAGCGGGGTGTCGACGACCCGCTGAGCGCCGAAGCGCTTCTGCAGGCCATCGGTGACGCGGAAGACGCCGCCGAGCTTGCCGATGTCTTCGCCCATCAGCAGGACCTTGTCGTCGTTCTCGAGCGCCTTCGACAGGCCCGCGTTGATCGCGGAACCGACAGTCATGCTCGTCATCGGGACACCTCTTTGTCGTCGTTCTCGAGTGCCTTCGACAGGCCCGCGTTGATCGCGGAACCAAGGGTCAGGGCGGTCACTTCTCGAACCCCGCGAGGTAGTCCATGTACTCGACTTTCTGGCGTGCGACCCCGGCGTGCGGCTCGGCGTAGACGTTGTCGAAGATCGTCTCGGGCGCTCGCGTGGTCGCGCCGATGCACGCGGCGCGCACGTCGGCCGCGAGGGCGTCGGCCGCCCGGGCGACCTCGTCGAGCCCTCCGTCGTCGAGCATGCCCTCGGCCCGCAGGTAGGCCTCGAGCCGCGCGATCGGGTCGCGACCGGCCCACCGCTCGACCTCGTCGGCATCGCGGTAGCGGGTGGGGTCGTCGCTCGTGGTGTGCGGACCCATGCGGTAGGTCACCGCCTCGATGAACGAGGGTCCTTCGCCGCGACGGGCACGGTCGAGGGCCCAGCGCATGGCGGCGACGCAGGCGAGGGCGTCGTTGCCGTCGATGCGGAGGCTCGGGATGCCGAAGCCCGGCGCACGGCCCGCGATGGGGTACTTGGCCTGCACGGTGACGGGCTCGGAGATGGCCCACTGGTTGTTCGAGCACACGAACACCACGGGCGCACCGTACGACGAGGCGAACACCATCGCCTCGTTGACGTCGCCCTGGCTGGTGGCGCCGTCGCCGAAATAGGCGACGGCCACATCGGTCGAGCCGTCGCGTTGAGCACCCATGGCCCAGCCCGTCGCATGCAACGAGTGCGCGCCGATGATGATCTGGGGCGGCGCGACGTTGATCGAGGCGTGGTCGTAGGCGGAGTGCTCTTCACCGCGCCAGGCGAGCACGTAGCCCTCGGGCTTGGCGCCGCGGGCGAGCAGCACGCCGTGCTCGCGGTAGCTGGGGAAGGCGAAGTCGCCGGGAGCCATGGCGTGGGCGGTGCCGACCTGCACGGCCTCCTGGCCGCGGCAGGGCGCCCACAGGGCGAGCTGGCCCTGGCGCTGCAGGGCGACGCCCTCGGCGTCGAGGCGACGGGTGAGAACCATGTCACGGTGGAGGGCGCGGAGTTCGTGCGGCGAGAGGTCGGCGATCCAGGGATCGAGCTCGGCGTCGGCGACTCGAGTTCCGTCCGGCTCGAGCAGGCGGAGGACGTCGTCGACGTCGTCCTGGGGGTCGTGGTCGTCGGCTCTTCCGGTCGAAGAGTCTCGCGTCTGGGTGTACGTCATCGTCATCCCTCCAGGTGCGGCCCGTGGCTCCTCGTGAGAGCCGGGGCGATCCGGGTGTCGGCAACAGCGCCGACGTGGCCGACCGTACGCGCGGAATGCACCCCGCTCAAGACCTCGTCGTCATATTGAGCACAGTGCGCATTGCGGACGACCCCGGCGCTGCTAATGTTTCGCAGCATGAGCAAGCTCGACGCGGTCGACCTCGACCTCCTCCGCGCCCTGTCCGCCGATCCGCGCGCCACCGTCGTCGCGCTCGCCGAGAAGCTCGGCCTCTCGCGCAACACCGTTCAGGCGCGAATGAGCCGCCTCGAACGCGGTGGGGTGTTCCTGTCGTACGAGCGGACGCTGTCGGCGGAGGCGCTGGGCTTCCCGATCGAGGCGTTCTTGCAGGTGACCGTGCGCCAGGCCGAGCTGCCGATCATCCGCGAAGAACTCGCCAAAGTTCCAGAGGTGCTGCAGGCGCACGGGCTGAGCGGTCAAGTCGACCTGCTCGTGCGCGTCGCGTGCCGCGACACCCAGCACCTGTTCGACACCGATGCGCGCATCCTCGCGATCGAGGGCGTCGAGCGCACCGAGACCTCGCTGGTGATGGGCGAGGTGATCGGCTACCGCGTGGGCCCGCTGATGCAGCTGGCGCGCGAGGAGATCTAGCGTTCTACGGCGCCGGCACCACCGGGATACTCGCCGTCTCGGTCTTCTCCTCGACCGCGCCGCCGGCGTCGAGCCGCACCAGCACCACGCCGACGAGGATCAGCGCACCGCCGACGAACTGCACGGGGGCGGGCGTCTCGCCGAGCAGCAGCCACGCGAACCCGAGGGCGAACAGCACCTCGCTGAGCCCGACGAACGACGCGAGGCGCGAGCCGATGAGCGGCACCGCGATCACCCCGAGCGCGTAGCCGACGGTGGTGGCGACGCCGCCCACCCAGAGCAGGGGCAGGATGCCGGGAACCTCGAGCCCCGCGAGCGACACCGTGATCGAGGGTGCGGCGAAGGGCAGGATCCCGGTGGCGACGAGGATGCCCATCAGCACGGTTCCGGTGATGAGGCCTCCCGCGGCCAGAGCGAGGGGCGGGAGGCCGTCTCCCGAGCGCCCGGCGATGACGAAGTAGGCGGCCGCGCACACGGCGGCGCACAGCGCGAAGATCGTCCCCCACAGGTCGAAGCGCGCCCCGCTGATGTCGACCACGAGCACGAGGCCGACCATCGCCACGACGGAGCCGATCAGCACCGCCCTCGAGGGAGCCGTGCGGGTGCGCACCCAGACCGCGAGCACGAGCAGCACCGGCGCGATGTACTGGATGAGCAGGGCGACGGCCACCGGCATCCGCTGCATCGCGGCGAAGTAGAACAGCTGGCATCCGGCGACGGCCGTGAGGCCGAAGGCGAGGATGAGCAGTCCGTGTCGGCGGATGAAGCCGCGCTGCCGGCGGATCGCGAGGATCAGCGCGGGTGACAGCAGGATCGCTGCGACCCCCATCCGCACGAGCAGGACCGCACCGAGCGACCAGCCGCCGTCGAGCAGGGGCTTCACGAACGGGCCGCTCGACGAGAACGCCAGGGCGGAGGCGACGGCGATCACGAGCCCGGTGACGGCTCCGGAGCCGTGTCGGGTGGGGCGTGGGAGGGTGACGGACGAGGTAGTCATGCGGGCCTGCTGTCAGGAGTGAAGAACGTTTACACTCGTGACAGTACGACCCGCGCCTGTCAGGAGTCAACATGGTCTTCATCCGTGACACCGAACTCGTGCTGCGCGCTGCCGTCGAGCTGGTCAACACCCTGCCGCAGACCGATGTCAGCGGCGTCGACACCCTCGAGGAGGTCGAGGCCCTCGAGGCCTTCACGGAGCGTCACGGCTACACCGGGTCGCGCACGCGCGACGCTCGCGAACTCGCGGCGGTCCGCGGCATCCGCCCCCGCCTTCTCGAGCTGTGGAGCACGGATCGCGACGGGGCGGTGCCCCTCGTGAACGCCATGCTCGCCGACGGTCGGGCGCTCCCCCAGTTGGTGCGGCACGACGGGCTCGACTGGCACATCCACGCGAGCGATCCAGCCGATCCGTTGGCGACGCGCATCCTCGTCGAGTCGGCGTTGGCGTTCGTCGACGTCATCCGTGCGGACGAATACGCGCGCGTTCGCGTGTGCGAGGCCGACGACTGCGCGGGCGTCTACGTCGACTTCTCGAAGAACGGCTCGAAGCGCTACTGCGACGCCGGCAACTGCGGCAACCGCATGAACGTCAACGCATACCGTCGTCGCAAGGCCGAGGCTCCGGCCTGAGCGGGATTCCCGAGCGGCGCCCCACCTCCGCTCGCCGCGAGGCGGAGGCGCCGGCCTGATCGCGGATGTCGAACGGCACCCCGGCTGAGCGTGGTTTCCGCGCGGCGCCCGACCTCCGCTCGCCGCACGGCGGAAGCACCGGCCGAGCTGGCCACACGCCCGGCCGTCGCGCACTCTCGTCTACGGTCGAGGCATGAGCAGCACCGCGATGGTCCGTCCGGCCACCCTCGACGATGCGGACGCGATCGCCGCGGTCCACGTCGAGACGTGGCGTGAAACCTACACGGGTCTCATGCCCGATGTGCTGTTCGACGACGCCGCCCTCGAGCGGCGGCGTGGGGCATGGGCGTTCATGCTCGGCGCCGACGCGCCCCCGCTGACCATCGTGGTCGCCGAACGCGATGCGCGGATCGTCGGATTCGCCCTCGCCGGAGCGTCGAAGGGCGCCGACGCGACGAAGGGCTTCGAGCCGGCGCGCGACCTGACCCTCTTCGCGATCTACCTGCTGGCTTCGGAGCACGGCTCCGGTGTCGGTCACGCCCTGCTCACGGAGGCCATCGCCGACCGTCCCGCTCAGCTGTGGGTCGCGAGTGCGAATCAGCGCGCGCGGACGTTCTACGAACGCCACGGCTTCCGCGAAGACGGGGTGTCGTTCGAGGATGCCCACATCGGCGGCATCGTCGAACTGCGCATGGTGCGGTAACGAGAGGAAGAACCCGTCTCCGCGCCACGGCCCGCGGGCTTGTGGCGCCGCCTGAGCTCACGACCGGCACGACTGTCCCGATCGACCCTCCTGATCGACCATCCCGATCGACCCTCCTGATCGACCCTCCTGATCTACCCTCCTGACCGACCCTCCTGATCGACCGTCCCGATTGACCGTCCCGATCGACCGTCCGATCGACAGCCCGGCTCGACTGCCCGTGCCGGCTGCTCGGCCCGACTCCCGCGCCGTTTTCCCGGCCCGACTCGCCGCCCCCACTCACTCCGCTTCCACGAACCCCCGGATCGCCGCGGCCGCCTCCTGCGGCGTCTCGTAATGGATGAGGTGCCCGACGTCGGGGATCTCGACGAGCTCGGCCCGCGGGAACAGCGTCGCGAGGTGCCGCTCGGCTTCGATCGGCGTGATGTCGTCTTTCTGCGCGGCGATGAGCAGCGTGGGTTGCGCGATGCGCGGCGCGAATTCGCGCACGTCGTGCGACACGCTCGTCACGAAGGCCTCGTGCAGCACGTCGCGGTCGGCGAACCGCGAGAAGTATTCGTCGTGCTGTTCGTGCACGAACCGTCGCAGCTGCGGGTCGCGCGTCTTCGCCATGGCGTTGCTCATCACGCGGACGATGAGTCCGTTGCGCAGAAGCCCTTCGCCGATCGCGCGCGGCAGCTTCGCCCCGGCCAGGTAGTAGAAGACGGCGAGCCGGGTCAGAATGCCTCGCGGTCCCTCGAGGGCGGGCGCTCCGATCGGGTTGACGAGAATCAGCCTGGGCGTCGAGAGCCCCCCGGCGACAGCGGCCGACGACACGATCGAGCCGAACGAGTGGCCGAGGATCACGGCATCCGGAGCGACGTCTTCGACGAAAGCACGCAGCCACGCGGCGTAGGTGCCGAGGTCGTGCGGGCGTCCGACGAGAGGGGCCGTCTCGCCGAAACCGGGAAGATCGGGCGAGATGACCCGGATGCCGGGAAGGTGGGCCACAACGGGATCGAGCCCGTGGTGCTCGCCGCGGAAGCCGTGCACCGCGACGATCGTGGTCGCCGCGGAGTCGTCACCGTAAACCCAGTACGCGGTCGTCCCGCCGAGCACGCGCGCCTCGCGCCGCGTGACGGGGATCGCAGCGAGCAGTTGGGCGTACGGATTCGGCATGGGTCGAGTCTAGGAGGGGGTTCCGACATCGGCCTGGCAGGGTGGACCCCCCCCCCCCGCGCGTGCGCAGATGCGCATCGCGTTCGGGCCTCGGCATCCGCTCGCCCACCCTCATCCCTGCGCGCCTGGCCGGCCATGTCGGAACCCCGCTCTACCGTGATCGCATGACCACGTGGCAGGCCGAGCCGCTCCCCTTGTTCCAGACGCCCGAGTGGGCGCGCCTCATCGGCGTGTTCGATCTCGAGACCACCGGGATCGACGTCGAGAACGACCGCATCGTCACCGCGCACGTCGGCGTGCTCGACGTCGACGGACACGTCATCGACGCCCGCGACTGGCTGGCCGATCCGGGTGTGGAGATCCCGGCCGGGGCGGCCGCCATCCACGGCATCAGCACGGATCGCGCCCGGGCCGAGGGCGCTCCGGCGCCCCGCGTGGTGGGCGAGGTGGTCGAGGCGCTGTCGGCGCTGTTCGCGGCGGGGATCCCGGTGGTCGCCTACAACGCGCCGTTCGACTTCTCGCTCTTGAAGAACGAGGCGATCCGGCATGGCGTCGAGCCGATCGCCGCCCCGTCGCCGGTCATCGATCCGCTGGTCGTCGACAAGACGTACGACCGGTATCGGCGTGGAAAGCGCACGCTGTCGGTCGTCGCCGAGCACTATTCGGTGCCGCTCGAGTCGGCGCACGAGGCCTGTGCCGATGCCGTCGCGGCAGGTCGGCTCGCCCTCGCGCTGGCCGAGAAGTTCGGTCCCTGGATGCCGTCGACCCTCGACGAGCTGCACACCCGCCAGATCGGATGGGCCCGCGCGCAGGCGGCGAGCCTGACCGAGTACTTCATCAAGATCGGGCGATTGGATGCCGCGGCTCCCCCGGTCGACGGAGCGTGGCCGATCCGCTGAGTGGTGCTGGCCGAGCTTGCCGTCTTGGGAGCGGTTGCCTGGCGCGCTGAGCGGGACCACGTGCGACCCCGCCACCGCTCCCGCGCTCGATGGAGCGTCAACGATCCCTCCGCGCGGTCCGGGCCCTGACCTCGTGAGGTCCCCCAATCGACCGTGTCTGGCGGTGCCACTGCGCGCCCCCGGCTCGACTCTCCCGACCGGCCGCGTCGAGCGAACTGCTACGCGACCCCGACTCGACCCCCTGACCGCGTCCGGTCGACCCACGGCGACCACGACTCAACCCCCTGATCGCGTCCGGTCGACCCACGGCGACCACGACTCGACCCGCCGGACGACCGCTTCGGGCGGACCTCTCCCGCGATCGTCCTGGCCCGTCCGACCCTGCCGCGCGATCCTGCCGCTGATCCAGCCTGACTCTCGAGGTCGGTGGCTCATGGCCGCTTCCAATCCCCGATCCCGCTTCTGGCCTGGACTTCTCTCGACCGCGAACCCAATGTCGGAGGTCACCGATACCGTTCTTCCATGACCAGCACCGCCCCTTCCGAAGACCGGCCGCGACCGGTGTTCCGCGAGAGCGACGGTGCGCCCTGGCCCAGCGATGACGAGCTCGAGATCGAGGCCCGATGGGCGGCGATACGCGAGTCCGCAGACGTCGATTGGTGGCCGACCGACCAGCCCGCTGACCAATCTGATCCGTTCAGCGCAGCGCCCGAGGTCGAATGGTGGGCGGATGCCGATGACGACGCCCCCTGCGCCGTGAACGGTGTGGTCATTCCGCTCCTCGTCGGCGAGTCGTTCGCGCCCGAGTGGGCGCTCGTTAGCGAACCCCTCCCCGAAGCCGGCGCTGAGATGTCCAGCGAGCCTGCGTCGCCGGATGCCGACGACCCCCTCGACGCGCTTTTCCGTGCGGATGCCGATGACGGCGACGTCGACGTCCTTCTCCATCGGGTGAAGGCCGTTGCGCGGCTGCGCCAACGGGCGACCGCAGCCGAATACCGGCTCATCGCGTCCATCCTGCAGGCGGCTGCCGAAGACCCCACTCCCTGGGCGGGACCTGATCCGACCCGTGATCCCTCATGGAACGACGCGCGTCGGCGCACCATTCGCGCCGTTCGTCGCGATCGCGCGGATATGGCCGAACGCGCCGCCGTCGCCGAGATCGCCGTGCGTCTCCGTCTGTCCGAGCAGACCGTCCGCACGCGCGCGGCGCACGCCCGCACCCTCGACGAGCGCACCCCTGCCGTCTGGCGGGAGTTCAGCGAGGGGCGGATCTCGGAGCGCCACGCGGTCGAGGTCGCTCGACTGGCGTCATCCCTGCCCGACGAGCCCGAGCCGTTGCAGTGTTTCGATGAGCAGGTCTGCGAGCGAGCCGTGGTGCTCACACCCGCGAAGTTCGCCGTCGCGGCGCGCGTCATCCGTGAGCGGGTCCACGCGGAGTCCCTCGAAGAGCGCCATCGTCGCGCGGCGGCAGATCGCGGCGTCTGGATGTCCGCTGAACTTGACGGCATGGCCTCGCTCAGCGCCCTCCTCCCTGCCGATCGGGCTCGTGCCGTGATGTCGCGCCTCGATGGGGTGGCTCGCTCTCTCCGCGCCCTCCCCGACGAAGACCGCACTCTCGCGCAGCTGCGCGCTGATGCTCTGGCCGATCTCGTCGCTACGGTCTCCTCCGACGCACCCGATCCGGCGCGAGCGGAGGCCGCCACCCCGGACTCCCCGCCGACAGGGGCCTCGATGTCGCCCCAGCCCGCGGTCTCTTCACCGCAGGTCGCTTCGTCCCCGGTCGATGCACCGCCGGTCGATTCACCGCCGGTCGTTCCGCCCCCGGTCTCTACGCCGCAGGTCGCTTCGTCCCCGGTCAATTCACCGCCGGTCGATGCACCGCCGGTCGATTCACCGCCGGTCGATTCGCACCCGGTCTCTACGCCGCAGGTCGCTTCGCCCCCGGCCGATTCACCGCCGGTCGATTCGCCCCCGGTCTCTACGCCGCCGGTCGATTCGCCCCCGGTCGCTTCGCCACCCGCCTCGGCGGCAGCTCGTTCCACGCCCTCCGCAACGGTGATCGTCACCGTCCCCGCGCTGACTCTGCTCGGTGCATCCACCGAACCCGCCACTTTGGAGGGTTACGGCCCCATCGATCTCGACACGGCCCGGCGCCTCGCCGGCAATGCGACCTCGTGGATCCGTCTGCTCACCGACCCCGTGACCGGCGCACCCCTCGCTCTCGACCGCAAGACCTACCGGGTTCCGCTCGCGCTTCGTCGTTGGCTCGGCGTGACGCGCCCCACGTGCGTCTTTCCCGGATGTAATCGGGCCGCCCGCGAATGCGACATCGATCACCGCACGGCGTGGGCCGCAGGCGGAACGACCGACGAAGACAACCTCGACCCGAAGTGTCGCCATCACCATCGACTCCGACACGAAACGCTGTGGGAGCCGTCCGCATCGCCCGACGGTGACCTGACGTGGCGTTCGCCGCGGGGCGAGGTCTTCGACGCGGATCCGCCGCCGTTCTAGCACTGACGGCAAGATACGGGCAAAGCTCATGCCCGCGGTCGTGCCCAAGCAATCGAGTCCACCCGGTGGACCCCACACGGTCGAGCCCACGCGGTCGAGTCCACCCGGTGGAACCCACCCGGTGGAGCCCACACGTGCGAGCCCACGCGGTCGAGTCCACCCGGTGGAACCCACACGGGCGAGCCCGCAACGTCGGGCCCACCCCGTCGAGCCGACCGCGTCGAGCCCGCCCGGTCGAGCCCACCCGGTCGAGCCCACAGCGCCGAGTTCGAAGGGCCACGTCCGACAGATTCACCACGCCCCCATTGAGTACTTTCGCACTCACGATCAGGCCCTGTACCCGCATCCGGATGCGGACATCACGCCCCGATCGAGGACTCCCGCACTCATGGTCGGGCCATGCACCGGTATCCGTCTCCAGACCCGCCAGGTCGGCTCACTCCGCCCGCAGCGTCCGCCTCCACGCCACTTCCCGGTCCAACTGCCCCGTCCGACGGAACATCTGCACCTGATGCGTGTCCGCGAGCACGCTCGCGAGCTCGTGCCGATCCGCGGGCACGAACCCGAGGCTCTGCCAGAACCCTCCCGACCGACGGCTGAAGAGCCAGGCCGTGTGCGCACCCTCAGCGGCTGCACGCTCGAGAGCGAAGACGGCCAAGGCACGGCCGTGGCCCAGGAATCGTCGCTCCTGCGCGACGGCGACGCTGCGGATCAACACATGCCTCCCGTCGGCACTGACTTCCCATCCCGTGCTGCCGAGAATCCGACCGGGGCCAGCCCGATCGGCGCCAGCTCGACCAGCACCAACACGACCAGAGCCAACCTCCTCAGCGCCAGCCTGACCGGGACCGACCCGAACCGCATCGACCCCATCGGCACCAACCCCACCGGCGCCAGACCGACCAGCACCGACCCGAAGAACCCCCACACCATCGGAGCCAACCGCTTCGGCACCAACCCAAACAACACCATCCCCAACAGCGCCAACCTGACCCGCACTAACGCCACCGGCTCCCTCCCCGTCGACGCCCTCGCGCTCGACCCAGAGGCGTACCGTCGGCGCCTCAAGGCCTGCCACGGTCAGATCCGCCTCGCGCAGAAACGCCTCGACCTCCGCGATCTCTCCCGACGTCCGGCACCGCTGCAACTCCACCGCTCCAGCTAAGCAGCCCGACGCAGACCCCGACCACGCGCGCCACCACCCACCTCCGGCCACACGTCCCACCTCCGGCCACACGCCCAGCCCCGCACCCCCCGACCACACGCCCCACCACCCACCCCCGACCACACGCCCCACCACCCACCTCCGGCCCCACGCCCAGCCCCACACCCCGACCACACGCCCCTGCCCGATGCCCTGCCACAATGATCCGGTGACCGTTCGTATCGCCACCGTGCAGGCCGAAGCCCGCCCCGGAGCCCTGCTCCACAACGTCTCGCGAGCGACGCACCTCATCGCCGAAGCGGCGGACGCGGATGCCGATGTGGCGGTGTTCCCCGAAGCGTTCCTCACCGGCTACGCCGACGAGGTCTTCGCAGCGCCCCTTCCCGACCTCGCCGACCCGGGGTGGCAGGAACCTCTTCAGCGGGCCGCGGACGAGACCGGCGTCGTCGCGATCGTGAACACCGCCCTCCAGTCGAGCGGCAGACGGACCCTCACCGACGTGGTGTTCGCTCCCGGACGTGCTCCGTTCGCCGCCTACGCCAAACAGCACCTCCACGCCCCCGAACGCGAGATCTTCGACGCCGGCGAGCGGGGCTTCTCGTTCGAGGTGAAGGGCGTCCGCATGGCGTTGTCGGTCTGTTACGACGCCAACTTTCCCGAGCATGCGGCCGCCGCCGCGGCATCCGGTGCTCTCGTGTACGTGAACAGTGGCGCCTACTTCCCCGGGGGCGAGCGGCGGCGCGACCTGCACTACGCCTCGCGAGCCCTCGACAACGGCATGTACGTCGTCTTCAGCGGACTCGTGGGCGCGCCCAGCGATTTCATCGGCGGCTCCGCCGTCTTCGACCCGCTCGGTCGCCGCATCGCGCACGTCGAAGGTCGCGAGGGGATCACGATCGCCGACATCGACCCTGCCGTCGTCGCCGAGGCGCGCGCCGAGCAGCGCATGTGGCGAGACCGTCGCGATGACCTCGGACGATACGAGAGCGCGGGAAAGCTCACGTCGAGGGTGTGAGGGCGGAAACGCACTCATTCCGACACACACGCGACGACGGGGCAGCGGGCGCCGTCGGTCATGACCGGCGCTCGTCGCCAAGACGAGCCTGAAGGATGCGAGACCGCGCCACCCCGCGCCCTCCGTCAGCCGCGCCGCGCCGCCGAGCCCGACGCCTCGCGCGGACCCCACGCACCCACGAATCCGGAAAAGCGAAAGCCCCCCGTCCCGAAGGACGAGGGGCTTTCGCTGCGAGAACCGCTGCGGATCAACGACCGCCGAAGTTCTTGAAGCGCTGGTTGAACTTCTCGACGCGACCGGCGGAGTCCATGATGCGCTGCTTACCCGTGTAGAAGGGGTGCGAAGCGGACGAGATCTCCACGTCGATGACGGGGTACTCCACGCCGTCGAGCTCGATCGTCTTGTCGCTCGAGACGGTCGAACGGGTGAGGAAGGTGTCGCCCGAACCGAGGTCGCGGAAGACGACGGCCTTGTACGTGGGGTGAATGTCAGTCTGCATGGGAGGTCCTTTGAGAAGTGGTGTCCTGGATTCTGCCAGGACGTCAAAGTCTGCGGCGCCGAAGGCACCAACGTCAGAGTCTATCAGGCCCGAGCAGTGCCCTGACACGAGGGCGCCGAATCGGCCGGCGCCTCGAGACGAGACGCGTCAGACCGCGCGAGCCGCGTATCGTCCGGCTTCGCGCGACAACGAGATCTCGAGCCCGACTGGCAGACGGAGCCGAGAACGAGAATCTCCCGGACTCGAACTCTCAGACCGCGCGAGCCGCGTAGCGTCCGGCTTCGCGCGACAGCGAGATCTCGAGCCCGAACGTCTTCGTGAGGTTCTCGGCCGTGAGGGCCTCCTCGAGAGGACCGGATGCCACGACCTCGCCGTCGCGCAACAGCAGCACGTGCGTGAACCCGACCGGGATCTCCTCCACGTGGTGCGTCACCATCACCATCGCGGGGGTGGTCGGCGCCTGCGCGTAGCCCGACAGCAGGGTGAGCAGCTCTTCGCGCGCACCCAGGTCGAGGCTCGCGGTGGGCTCGTCGAGCAGCAGCAGCTCGGGGTCGGTCATGACCGCTCGAGCGATCTGCACGCGCTTCTGCTCGCCGTCGCTGAGGGTTCCGAACGTGCGGTCGGCGAGGTGGTCGAGCTTCCACTCGGCGAGCACGCGCAGCGCGCGACGCTCGTCGATGTCGTCGTAGTCTTCACGCCAGCGACCCACGACCGAGAACGCGGCGGTCAGCACGACGTCGAGCACGGTCTCTTCCGGCGGCACGCGGCGGGCCATCGCCGACGACGCGAAGCCGATGCGCGGACGCAGCTCGAACACGTCGGTGCGACCGAGACGCTCCCCGAGGATCGTCACCGAACCCGACGTGGGGTGCAGCAGAGTGTCGGCGAGCTGCAGAACGGTCGTCTTGCCCGCGCCGTTCGGCCCGAGCACGACCCAACGCTGGTCGTCTGACACCTCCCAATCGAGGTGGGACACGATGTCCCGCGCGTTCCGGCGGACGACGACGTCGGAGAACTCGAGCACCTGGGGCATGGCTCCAGCCTACTGTCCGAGACAGCGGCATCCGGATGCCACGCGGCCCCTGTGGACAACGCCGGACCTGCCCGCGCGCGTCGCGAACGCCCGCCCTGGAGATCGGCCGCTGCGCCGCCGAGGCGAGCGCCCTACTTCCCTGCGACCTCCGCGTAGAGCGCCGCGGTGGTCTCCGCGATGGCCGCCCAGCTGAAGTCCTCGACGGCTCGCGTGCGACCGGCTTCTCCGTAGGCCCGGGCGGTGTCGGCATCCGTCACGACCTCCGTCAGCACACGGGCGAGATCATCGACGAACCGCTCGGGATCGACGGGCGTTCCGGTTCCGTCCTGCACCTGCTCGATCGGCACGAGACGCCCGGTCACGCCGTCGACGACGACCTCGGGAATGCCCCCGGTCGCCGTTCCGACGACCGCAGCCCCGCACGCCATCGCCTCGAGGTTCACGATGCCCAGCGGCTCGTACACCGAGGGGCACACGAACGTCGTCGCCGACGTGAGGATCGCGCTGAGCTCATTGCGGGGCAGCAGCTTCTCGATCCACACGACCCCGTCGCGCGTGGCTTGGAGCCCGCGCACCAGCTCCTGCACCTCGGCCATGATCTGCGGGGTGTCGGGGGCCCCGGCGCACAGGACCAGCTGCACCTCGGGCGGCAGTTGCTCGGCCGCGCGCAGCAGGTACGGCAACCCCTTCTGACGGGTGATGCGCCCGACGAAGACGACCGAGGGACGCGACGGATCGATCCCCTGCGACGCCAGGAACGCGTCGTCGGACACCGGATGCCACGACTCGGTGTCGATGCCGTTGTAGATGACCCGCACCTTCGCCGGATCCAGCGTCGGGTAGCTGCGCAGGATGTCATCGCGCATACCCGAGCTCACCGCGACGACCGCGGCAGCGCCCTCGTAGGCGGTCTTCTCGATGTAGCTCGACACGGCGTAGCCGCCCCCGAGCTGCTCGGCCTTCCACGGGCGCAGCGGTTCGAGGCTGTGCGCGGTGACCACGTGCGGGATGCCGTGAAGGAGGGATGCGAGGTGCCCGGCGAAGTTCGCGTACCAGGTGTGCGAGTGCACGACGTCGGCGCCGGCGATGTCGGACACGATCTCGAGATCGGTGCCGAGCGTCTGGATGGCGCCGTTCGCGGATGCCAATTCCGCGGGCACTCCGTAGGAGGTCACGTCGGCCTCGTCGCGCACCGCTCCGAACGCGCGGACCTGCACTTCGGTGCCCTCGGCGCGCAGCGCCTTGACGAGCTCTGTGGCGTGGACTCCGGCTCCGCCGTAGATCTCCGGCGGGTATTCCTTGGTCACGATGTCGACGCGCATGACTCGAACCGTAGTACAGCGAAAGGCGCGCCGCAGACGTGTTTCCGCAGCCGCATCCGCCCCTTAGTGTGGTGCCATGCCTGCAGCGCCGAAGGTCTTCGGAATCATCCTCGCCGGCGGCGAGGGAAAGCGACTCATGCCCCTCACGGCCGATCGCGCCAAACCCGCCGTTCCATTCGGCGGCCAGTACCGCCTGATCGACTTCGCCATCTCGAACCTCATCAACTCGGGGCTGCGACAGCTGGTCGTGCTCACGCAGTACAAGTCGCACAGCCTCGACCGCCACATCTCGCAGACGTGGCGCATGTCGCCGATGCTCGGCTCGTACGTCGCCTCGGTCCCCGCCCAGCAGCGCCTCGGCAAGCGCTGGTTCTCGGGCTCGGCCGACGCGATCCTGCAGTCGATGAACCTCATCCGTGACGAGAAGCCCGACATCGTCGTCGTCATCGGTGCCGACCACGTGTACCGCATGGACTTCAAGCAGATGCTCGACGCCCACATCGCCTCGGACGCGAAGGCCACCGTCGCCGGCATCCGTCAGCCGATCTCGCTCGCGAACCAGTTCGGCGTCATCGACACCGACCCCAGCGACCCGACGAAGATCCGCGCCTTCCTCGAGAAGCCGCAGAGCCCGGCGGGCCTCGCCGACTCACCGCACGAGGTGCTCGCTTCGATGGGCAACTACATCTTCGACGCCGACGCCCTCGTCGACGCCGTCACGCACGACGGCGAGCTGCCGACCTCGGCCCACGACATGGGCGGCGACATCGTCCCCTACTTCGTCGACCGCGGCGAGGCGGCCGTCTACGACTTCCAGCGCAACGACGTGCCCGGATCCACGCCCCGCGACCGGTCGTACTGGCGCGACGTCGGCACGATCGAGTCGTTCTACGACGCGCACATGGATCTGATCTCGACCCTGCCGATCTTCAACCTGTACAACAACGACTGGCCGATCTTCTCGCAGACCTTCAACGCCCCTCCGGCGAAGTTCGTGCGCGACTCGGTCGGGCGCATCGGCAACGCGATCGACTCGATCGTGTCGCTCGGCTCGGTGCTGTCGGGAACCCACCTCGAGCGCAGCGTCGTCGGCCCGTGGGCCCTCGCGGGCGGCGGATCGACGATCACCGACTCGGTGCTGTTCGACAGCGTCCAGGTGGGTGCGGGGGCGCGGATCCACCGCGCCATCCTCGACAAGAACGTCGTGCTCGAGCCCGGGGCGACCATCGGCGTCGACCGCGAGCGCGATCTGGCCCGCGGTTTCACCGTCACCGAGACGGGCATCACCGTCGTCGGCAAGGACGTGCACGTCCACGCCTAGTCATGAAGTGCGGCTCCGGATGCCGAGAAGCTTCGGATGCGGAGAGGGGGCGGTGACCGCGAAGGTCGCCGCCCCCTCTCGTTTGGAGAAGTGGGAAGAGAGGAGCTTCCCGTTCCGCGTCAGACGCCCACGCGCTCGAACGCATCGCGCGAGACTCGGCCTGCCCGATACCCGATCAGCCCCGCGTCAGACGCCCACGCGCTCGAACGCGTCGCGCGAAATGCCCTTCTCGAGCACGACCTTCGACCACTCCTTGGCCGTGTGCAGGCTGTGGTCGCGGTAGTTGCCGCAGCTGAACGCGTCGGTTCCGGGCACGTCGTCCCACTGCACGTCGTCGACGATCGCCCGCAGCGAATCGCTGATCGCATCGACCAGGGCGCCGACCTCGGGCTCGCCCCACATGATGACGTGGAAACCGGTGCGGCATCCGAAAGGCGAGATGTCGATGAGGCCGTCGATGCGGTCGCGCACGAGGCTCGCGAGTAGGTGCTCGATCGTGTGGAGTCCGGCCGTCGGGATCTCCTGCTCGTTGGGCTGGACGAGCCGCAGATCGAAGTTGGAGATGACATCGCCGCGCGGCCCCGACTCGGTGCCGATCAGGCGGACGTACGGCGCCAGAACGGCGGTGTGGTCGAGGGTGAAGCTTTCGACATCGGCCATGAGGGGTCCCTTCTCAGGAGTCGGCGGTGCGAAAAGCCTACGCGGGGGCTCCGACATCGCCGCCGCGCATGACGCCGTGCGACGCGAGCGGGGTCGCGCTGATGCGACCGGCCGTGGACCGCACGACCCCCGACTCACCCGCTAGGGTCGAGCGCGTGCCTGCGCCCGCTCGTTTCCTCGTCGTGCTCGACGCCGACTCCACCCTGATCCGCAACGAGGTCATCGAACTCCTCGCCGACGAAGCCGGCCGCGGTGCCGACGTCGCTGCGGCGACCGAGGCGGCCATGCGCGGCGAGGTCGACTTCGCCACGAGCCTGCGCTCACGCGTCGAAGCCCTCGCCGGCGTCTCGACCGAGGCCTTCGCCCGCGCGATCGCACGCATCGAGCCGACCCCCGGCGTGCGCGATCTCATCGCCGCGGTGCACGAACGCGGAGGGATTGTCGGAGTCGTCTCCGGAGGCTTCCACGAGGTGCTCGACACCATCGCGCCCGACTTGGGAGTCGACGTCTGGCGCGCGAACCGGCTCGTCGCCGACGACGGTCGCCTCACCGGCGAGGTCGACGGAGAGATCGTGGATGCCACCGCCAAGGCCGACACGCTCCGCCGCTGGGCCGAGGAGCACGGCGTCCCCCTGCGGTCGACGTTCGCGATCGGCGACGGGGCGAACGACCTCGAGATGATGAAGACGGCCGGCCTCGGTCTGGCGTTCAACGCGAAGCCCGCCGTGCGCGAGCGCGCCGATCTGGTCGTCGGCGACGTGGATCTGGCGCAGGTCATCGCACTCCTCCCCCGCTGACGCACGGATCCCGCGAGGATCCACGGCGCGCGGGTGCCGTCGGACCCTCGGGTCGTACCGACGGCAGGAGCGCGCGAACTTAAGTCTGATCTGGCGTTTATCTGGCCCACTGGCCGATGTCGGAACCCCGCCCTACTCTCGGAACATGGACGTCATCCTCGTACCCGGACTCTGGCTCACCGCGTCATCATGGGACGACATCGTTCCCGCTTTGGAGGCGGCAGGGCATCGCCCGCACCCTCTCAGCATGCCCGGCCCCGCCGTCGGCGACCTCGTGATCGACGACTGGGTCGACGCCGTCGTCGCCGAGATCGACCGTCTCGATCAGCGCGTTGTGCTCGTCGGGCACTCCGGCGGGGGCAACGTTGTCTGGGGGGCCGCAGACCGACGCCCCGACCGCGTCGCACGGGTGGTCCTCGTCGACACGATCGTCCCCCACCCCGGCGCGATGGTCTCGGAGTTCCCCGTCGAAGACGGCGTGGTGCACTTCCCCGGGTGGGAGTTCTTCGACGCCGACGACACCGCCGACATCGACGAAGAGACCCGCACCCGTACAGCGACGCAGGTCGTCGACGTACCAGGTCGCGTGCCAACCTCGCCCCTCACGTTGTCAGACGAACGGCGCTTCGACGTGCCCGTGACGGTGCTCTCGGGCCAGCTCGACGCCGAGTCGCTGCCCCGCGCGCTCGCCGATTGGGGCGCGTATGCCGACGAGTTCGGCAAGATCCGCGATGTCGACGTCGTGCGGCTCGGGTCGGGTCACTGGCCGCAGTTCTCGCAGCCCGAGAAGTTCGCCGAGAAGCTGGTCGCCGCCGTGCGCTGAGAGGCGCAACGGCTCGAGAAGCCACCCGACTGAGCGCCCCTTCAGCCGCGCCAGGGTCAGTGCCCCTCGCGGACGCGGTGGGGCGTCGGGTTCGGGGACCGACGCTCGGGGGCGCCGGAGCCAGTGAGCGACGCTCTGAAGCGCCGGGGCCAGTGACCGATGCTCCGGCGCGTCGGGGTCAGTGATCGACGCTCGGAGGCGCCGGAGCCAGTGACCGACGCTCGGAGGCGCCGGAGCCAGTGACCGACGCTCTGGCGCGTCGGGGTCAGTGACCCATGCCGAGGCCGCCGTCGACCGGGATGACCGCGCCCGAGATGTAGGCGGCGTCATCTCCGGCGAGCCAGGTGACGACGCCCGCGACCTCGTCGGGCGAGGCGAAACGACCGGCGGGGATGTTCTTCTTGTACTCCGCCTGCGTGTCGGCGGGGAGCTCGGCCGTCATGTCGGTCTCGATGAATCCGGGGGCGACGACATTGGCGGTGATCCCGCGGCCGCCCAGCTCACGCGTGAGCGAACGGGCGAAACCGACGAGGGCGCTCTTGGACGCTGCGTAGTTGATCTGTCCGGCCGAGCCGTAGAGGCCCACGACGCTCGAGATGAGGATGACACGGCCCCAGCGCGCCTTCAGCATGCCCTTCGAGGCGCGCTTGACGACGCGGAACGCTCCGCCGAGGTTGGTGTTGACCACGCTGTCGAAGTCGTCCTCGCTCATACGCAGCAGCAGGGTGTCCTTGGTCACCCCGGCGTTGGCGACGACGACGGCGATCGGTCCGAGCTCGGCCTCGACCTGCGAGAACGCCGCGTCGACAGCAGCGGCGTCGGTCACGTCGGCGCGCACGGTCAGGGTTCCCTCGGGGCCCTCGCCCGAACGGGCGGTGACGGCGACCTTCCAGCCCTCCGCCACGAAGCGCTCGGCGATGGCGCGACCGATCCCCCGGTTTCCTCCGGTGACGACGACGACGCGGTCCTGAGACATGGTGAGACTCCTGCGCTTGCGGGTGACGGAACCGGCCCAGCCTACCGACGACCGGGCCGGGACACCGCGAGCACACTGCAGCGACGACGGCCCGCACGACCATCTCGCCGCCCAGCCGTTCTCGACGCAGCCGTTTGACACGGATGGAGACGCGCTGAAACGCTGGGACGACCGCGACGAAAGGGACTCCCGTGAGCGACGACCGCACGACCGATCCGAACCAGCCCGGATACACCGACGGCGCCGCGCCCTCGAACGATGCGCCGTCCGCGTCGCCCTACGCCCCGCAGAGCGACCCCGACTCCCCGAGCACCCCCTCGAACGGCACCGGCGACGCGACGGCATCCGGGCACACCGCATCTGAGCACTCGGCATCCGGGTACTCGGCATCCGGAACCTCGGTTCCCGACACTCCCGCCTACGGCGCTCCCCCGGCTCCGCCGCACGGCGCCCCCGATGCCCCGTCGGCACCTCCCGCGCCGCCCTACGGCTCGGCCTACGACGCTCCCGCGCCCGACGCCGCGGCATCCGCCTACGGCTCCGCCCCCGCGGCACCGGCCTACGACCAGCAGGCGTACGGTCAGCAGGCGTACGGTCAGCCCGCCTACGGCCAGGCGTACGGCCAACAGGCCTACGGACAGCAGTACGGTTACACGGCCGCGCCGAAGACCAACCTGCTCGCGATCCTGTCGCTGATCGCCTCGCTCGTCGGTTTCATCCTGTTCCTGCCCGTGATCGGACAGATCGCCGGCGTCATCATGGGGCACATCTCGCTCAAGCAGATCAAGACCACCGGAGAACGCGGCCACGGCATGGCCCTCGCCGGTCTGCTGATCGGCTACATCAGTCTCGGTCTGATCGTCCTGTTCATCATCGGCATCTCGATCCTCGTCGCCTCGACCGCGAACTCGACCAGCTCGGGCTACGGCGTCTGACACCGGTCGCGCATGACGAGCCGCCGGATGCGTTGCGTTCGGCGGCTTGTCATGACGTCGAACAACCGTCGCCGCAACCCCGCCCTGCGACCTTCCTGCGGGCGTACCCTGAGACCACTGTGAAGACATCGCATCGAGCCCAATCCGCGACGTCGCTCCCCAAGGCTCCCCGGGATGACGCCGACAACCGCTTCGCCAAGTACATGGTGATGATGGGGATCCGCATCGCGTGCTTCATCGCCATGGCCGTCGTCACCCCGTACGGCTGGTACACCTTCGTCTTCGCCGCCGGGGCGATCTTCCTCCCCTACCTCGCCGTGATCGTCGCCAACGTGGGCCAGGACGCCTCCGACCGGACCGTCATCAATCCCGAACGCGCCATCGAGGCCCCGGTGAAGCCCGCGGCGACCGCGGCGACTGCCGAGGGGCCGATGGTCATCCGCATCGCCGAGACCCCGCGTCAGAGTCCTCCGCGCGACGACCGCTCGTGATCCCGCCGACGTCAGCGGAAAGCGCGCGCGTCGAATGCTCTCGAGCCGGATGCCGCGACGACGCCGTCTGGGCGGTGCACTGGCGCAACCCACGCATCCACTCGGCGGATCGCCGCAAGACCTGGGTCGCGTGCGAGGCGCACGTGTCGTACCTGCGCGAATTCCTGAGCGCCCGCGACTTCCCCGTGCGGGTGGAGGCCCTGTCGAACGAACCGGCGTGAGCGCCCCGTGGGCCGACGTACCCTGGAAGACGTGACCGGAGCATTCGACGACGCAGCGCGACACGGTGCCGGGTCGTCAGTCGTCAGCCGGTCGTCGAGCTTCCTCGGCATCCGGAGCGCTCTCGACGCCGCCGTTCGCCGAGGACACCGCTCATGAGCCGTCGCGAGACCCCCGCCGCCGCACGGTGGGCGATGTACGTCGGCGTGGCGATCCTCTTCGCGATCGCCTGCGGGTTCCTCTCGAACTGGCAGTTCTCGCGCAACGCCGAACGCAGCGAGCAGCTCGAGCTCGTCGCGAACAACTATGACGCCCCGCCCGTCGCCCTCGAAGATCTGCTCGCGCCCGGGGCGCAGCTGACGCCCTCCGACGAGTGGCGCCCCGTGCGCATGCAGGGCGAGTACCTCACCGACGAACAGCTCCTCGTGCGCAACCGTGCGCACGGCGGCTCGGCCGCGTTCGAGCAGCTCGTGCCCTTCCGCCTCGACGACGGACGCACCTTCCTCGTGGACCGCGGGTGGCTGCCGCCGGGCAACCAGCAGTCCGTCCCCGATGTGATCCCCGATCCGCCTGCGGGACAGGTGACGGTCGAGGTGCGCCTCCGCCCCGAAGAGGCCGCGCCCACGTCCGGTCGCAGCGCCGACCCGGGCCAGGTGCCGACCATCAACCTGGGCCTCGTCGCCGAGCAGACCGGCCCCCTCGAGCCCGGCGCCTACGGCCTGCTCATGTCGGAGACGCCCGCGCCGCAGACCGCGCCGAACACGGTGGATCCGCCCAGCAACGACCCCGGCCCGTACCTGTCGTACGCGGTGCAGTGGATCCTGTTCGCCGTCATGGGCTTCGGCTTCATCACCTACGTGATCGTCAACGAACGCAAGCTGCGCCGCGAAGAAGCGGAAGAAGCGGACGAAGAGGGCGGCGAGCTGATCCAGGCGACCCCCGAGCCCGAGAGCGTCACGACGGAGAGGCGCCGCGTCGACCCCGTCGCCCTTCACCGCGCGCGGAAGCGCCCGAAGGATCGCGACGCCGACGACGAAGACGCACTGCTCGACCAGCGTTGAGCAGAACCGGCAGGATGACGGCATGCCCCTCACCGTCCGTCGCGCGAACCCGGACGATCTCGCCGCGGTCCGACTCGTGGGCATCCTGAGCTGGCCACCCACCTACGGTCCCGCACGCGGCGCGGAATACGTCGTCGCCGGACTCGACCGCTACTGGAACGACGAGGTCATCGGTTCCGCAATCCGCGAAGGCCGCATCGACGTCGCCTCCGATGACGACGCCGTGGTCGGAATGGCCGAGACCGATCATCTGGGCGACGACCTCGTGCTCTGGAAGCTGTACGTCGCGCCCGATCACCAACACCGCGGGATCGGTCGCCGGCTCATGGATTCGGCGAAGACGCGCGCTCGCGAGAACGGCGGCGACCTCGTCACCGAGTACGACGTCGGTAATCCGGCGGTACGCGGCTTCTACCTGCGTGCGGGGTTCCTCGACGATGTCGCACCGTGGCCCGGCACCGACGCCGTGTGGATGCGGTGGACGCCTTGCGAGACGCCTGCCTGATGAACGAATGCCGGTGGAAGACTGAGCATCGTCGGACAAAACGCATACAAGGCGTGGTGGGATCCTCGTCGGACCGGCCGCAGTTATCGATGACTCAAGAGACCTTGCCGAGGCGCGAACATGTCCGCGATCTGCCATAGGCCATCGACGTGAAGATCGGCGAGGGTCGCTTCCGGTCGCCTCGCGTGCACATGTCCCCACGGCCCGCGCCGTATGTGAGCCGTCTTCATACCGGCGGCGCGGGCGGGCAGCACATCGTTGTCGAGTCGGTCTCCCACGTAGAGAATGCGCTCCGGCGGCTGCCCCGAAGCGGTGACGACATGTTCGAAGAATCCGGCCGCAGGCTTGCGAACTCCCCAGTCCGCTGATGATCCGACAAAGTCGGCCTCGACGCCCGCATCTCTGAGGTCTGCCGCGATGCGCCGAGGCTGATTGCCGGCGATGCCAACGTCGAGACCAGCGTCCCGAAGACGCTGCAATGACTCCATGACGTCTGGATAGATGTCGGGTAATCCGACCTCGACGGAGGCCGGAGTCGCTACATCGAGAGCCGCCCAGACGTGACGGTGGTCCTCTCCACGCTCGATGAAAACGCCCAACAGCCCCATCACCGTGAATGGTGGGGCGCCGACGCTATCGGCCATAGCTGCCCACATTCGAGACTCATCGACAAGTGTCTCCCCGACATCGAAGACCACGCAGCGAATGCCAGCGACTGAGAACATCCCCATCGTCCGATGCTCTCACGATGCGATTTTGAACTGGGGCGGCGGAAGGTCCCGCGACGCCGACGACGAAGACGCACTGCTCGACCAGCGCTGAGCGAGAGCCCGCGGTATCCGGAACGAACCCCGGGTAGGTCGGCGCAGCGAGCGGAAGCGGAAGCCCGCCCCCGCGGCATCCGGAACGAACGCGCGAAGCGCCTCGGGCTGTTACGCCAGCGTGATCAGATCCGCGTAATCACGACCCCAGATGTCTTCGACACCGTCGGGCAGGATCAGCACGCGCTCGGGGTTGAGCGCCTCGACCGCACCCTCGTCGTGCGACACGAGGACGACGGCGCCCTCGTAGTGCGACAGGGCGCCGAGGATCTCCTCGCGCGACGCGGGGTCGAGGTTGTTCGTGGGCTCGTCGAGCAGCAGCATGTTCGCCGACGACACCACGAGCGTCGCGAGCGACAGGCGCGTCTTCTCTCCACCCGAGAGCACACCGGCGGGCTTGAGCACGTCATCCCCGACGAACAGGAACGACCCGAGCACCTTGCGGGCCTCGGTCGCGGTGATGTGCGGCGCCGACGACATCATGTTCTCGAGCACTGAGCGATCGACGTCGAGGTTCTCGTGCTCCTGCGCGTAGTACCCGATCTTGAGTCCGTGACCGGGCTCGAGCTGCCCGGTGTCGGGCTGGTCGACGCCGGCGAGGATGCGCAGCAGCGTCGTCTTCCCGGCACCGTTGAGGCCCAGGATGACCACGCGCGACCCGCGGTCGATCGCGAGGTCGACGTCGGTGAAGATCTCGAGCGAGCCGTACGACTTCGACAGACCGGATGCCATGAGCGGGGTCTTGCCGCACGGCGCGGGCTTCGGGAAACGGAGCTTGGCGACGCGCTCGTCCTGACGAACGTCGTCGAGGCCCGACAGCATCTTCTCGGCGCGGGCGACCATCTGGTGCGCGGCCGCGGCCTTCGAGGCCTTCGCGCCGAAGCGCGCGGCCTGCAGCTGCAGCGCCGTGGCCTTCTTCTCGACGTTGACGCGCTCCTTCTTGCGGCGCTCCTCGTCGGCCACCCGCTGGCGCAGGTAGTTCTTCCAGTTCATGTTGTAGACGTCGATGACCTGGCGGTTCGCGTCGAGGTAGAACACGCGGTTGACGGTCTCGCCCACGAGCTCGACGTCGTGCGAGATCACGATGAGCCCGCCCTTGTATCCCTTGAGGAACTCGCGCAGCCACACGACGCTGTCGGCGTCGAGGTGATTGGTCGGCTCGTCGAGGATCATCGTCTGCGCGTCGGAGAAGAGGATGCGCGCGAGCTCGATACGGCGACGCTGACCACCCGAGAGGGTCTTCAGCGGCTGGTCGAGGATGCGGTCGGGGAGGGACAGGTTGTGCGCGATCGACGCCGCTTCGGCCTCGGCGGCGTATCCGCCGGCCGACTCGAACTCCTCGGTGAGGCGGCCGTACTTCTTCATCGCCTTCGCCGCGACGGCGGGGTCGTCGTCGCCCATCGCCATCGACGCCTCGTGCATGCCGAGGGCGAGCGAGCCCAGCCCGCGGGCGTCGAGGATGCGCGTGCGTGCGAGCATCTCGGGGTCGCCCGAACGGGGATCCTGGGGCAGGTAGCCGAGCTCACCGGAGCGGTCGACGCCTCCGTTGGAGGGCAACAGGTCGCCGGCGAGCACCTTGGTGAGGGTGGTCTTTCCGGCGCCGTTGCGTCCGACGAGGCCGATCTTGTCGCCGTCGGAGACGCGGAACGCCACGTCTGACATGAGCACGCGGGCACCCACGCGGATCTCGAGGTCGTGCACGGCGAGCACAGCGAACGTCCGTTCTTCGGGGATGGGGAAGCAGGCCGACATGGCCAGCCACCCAGTATAAGACGCGCCCCTGCATGCCCGCCGACAGCGAGTTCGGCGCTCGCGTCCGGGGCGCCCATCGAACGGGGACGAGGTTCCGGATGCCGACTCCCGGGCGCGACGAGAACCCCGGCCCGACGGTGTCTCGGTGTCGAGACGTTCACCCGGTCGGACGGCTCGCGGGTTTGCTTTCTCACCCGACCTCTGACCTAAACTAAGCCTATCCTTACCTAACACGCAGGAGGCTCTTCGTGTCCCGATACCGCGCTCTGGCGGCACTCGCCGTCGGTTCCGCCCTCGTCCTCACCGGCTGCGCCGGTACCTCGGCCACTCCCGGAGACGAGGCGGCGCAAGGCTCCGACGACGTCTTCCCCGTCACCGTCGACAGCGCTCTCGGGCAGGCGGTCATCGAGAAGAAGCCCGAGCGCGTGGCCACCGTCGCGTGGTCCAACCAGGAGGTCCCCCTCGCTCTCGGCATCGTGCCGGTCGGCATGGCGAAGGCCACGTGGGGCGACGACGACGGAGACGGCATCCTCCCCTGGGTCGAAGACAAGCTGACCGAGCTCGGCGGCGAGACCCCCGTGCTCTTCGACGAGACCGACGGCATCGACTTCGAGGCCGTGGCCGACACGCAGCCCGACGTCATCCTCGCCGCCTACTCGGGGCTCACGCAGGAGGACTACGACACGCTGTCGAAGATCGCACCCGTCGTCGCTTACCCCGACGCCGCGTGGGGCACCACCCTCGACCAGATGATCCAGCTCAACTCGAAGGCCCTGGGTCTCGAGAGCGAGGGCGAGGCCCTCATCGAGCAGATCAAGACCGAGTCGCAGGCGGCCTTCGACGCCCACCCCGCTCTCGCCGAGGTCGCGCCGCTGTTCGCGTTCACCGACCCCACCGACCTCAGCACCATCACCTACTACACCTCGCACGACCCCCGCGCGGGGTACCTGCACGAGTTCGGCATGCCCGAGCCCACGCAGGTGACCACGACCTCGAGCGAGATCGACGCGTTCTACAGCGACATCTCCTCGGAGCAGGCCGACGTCTTCAACGACGTGGGGCTGTGGATCACCTACGGCAACACCGACGGCTCGACCGTCGCGCAGCTCCAGGCAGACCCGCTGCTGTCGAAGATCCCCGCCGTGGCCGCCGGCCACGTCGCAGTGCTCGAAGACGGCACGCCCCTCGCGGCCTCGGCGAACCCCTCTCCCCTCTCGGTGAGCTGGGGCCTGTCGAAGTACCTCGACGTGCTGACCGCCGCCCTCGGCTGATCCCCGCCCCGACACCTCGAATCGCGCCCACCGTGAGCTCTCGCACCGCCGTCGCCGACGCCCCGCCCGACACCGCTGATCTGCGGCGATCGACGGGCCGTCGACTCGGCTGGCTGCTGGCGCTCACGGTGGGCGTGGTCGTGATGTGCGCGGCATCCGTCGCCTTCGGCACGCGTGACGTGTCGATCGCCGAGATCTTCTCGGCGTTCTCGGGGGGCACCGGGGTCGGTGAGGCAGTGGTCGCCACCCGCATTCCGCGCACGGTGCTCGGGCTGCTCGTCGGGGCAGCCCTCGCGATGTCCGGGCTCACCATGCAGGCGGTCACCCGAAACCCCCTGGCCGACCCCGGCATCCTCGGCGTCTCGGCCGGAGCGTCGCTGGCCGTCGTCACCGGCATCGCATTCTTCGGCCTGTCGAGCTCGCTCGGCTACATGGGATTCGCCGTCGTCGGAGCGGCCGTAGCCGCGGTGTTCGTCTACACGGTCGGCTCGCTCGGGCGCGGCGGCGCCACTCCCCTCAAGCTCGCCCTCGCCGGGGCTGCCACCACCGCCGCGTTCGGCTCGCTGTCGAGCGCCATCCTGCTGCCCCGCGTCGACCTTCTCGAGGTGTTCCGCTTCTGGCAGATCGGTGGCATCGGCGGCGCCACGTGGGATCGTGTGCAGATTGTGCTGCCGGTGCTCGCCGCCGGAGCCCTCGTGTGTGTCCTCTGCTCTCGCGGCATGAACTCCCTCGCCCTCGGCGACGACGTCGCGACCGGGCTCGGCGAGCACGTCGGTCGCACGCGCCTCATCGCCTCCGCGGGGGCGGTCGTGCTGGTGGGCGCCGCCACCGCCGTCGCCGGTCCCATCGCGTTCGTCGGTCTCGTCATCCCGCACATCTGCCGCCTGCTGATCGGGACCGATCATCGGTGGCTCGTGCCGTTCTCGGCGCTCGGAGGCGCGATCCTTCTCGTGGGGGCCGACGTCGTCGGTCGCCTCGTCGCGCGCCCCACCGAGATCGAGGTCGGCATCCTCACCGCCCTCATCGGCGCCCCGTTCTTCATCTGGATCGTCCGCCGGCAGAAGGTGCGTGAACTGTGAGCACCGTCCTGCAGCGCCCGGCCGCGGTCGGCGCCCTCGCCCGCGGACGCCGAGCCCGCACCCGGCGCCGAATCGGCGTGACCACCGTGCTCGCCGTGGCCGTCGTCGTCGTCTTCGCGGTGACGCTCATGGTCGGTAACACCTTCTACACCCCCGATCAGGTGATCCGCGTCCTGCTGGGCCAGACGGTCCCGGGCGCCTCGTTCACCATCGGCGAGCTGCGCCTGCCGCGCGCGAGCCTCGGCCTGCTGTCGGGACTCGCCTTCGGCATGGCCGGAGTCACGTTCCAGACGATGCTGCGCAACCCCCTCGCCTCCCCCGACATCATCGGCATCTCCTCCGGGGCGAGCGCGGCCGCCGTCATCGCGATCATCGGCTTCTCGCTGTCGGACGCCCTCGTCTCGACCTTCGCCCTCGTCGGCGCCCTCGCCACCGCCGGCGCGATCTACCTGCTCTCCCGAAAAGGCGCCTTCGCCGGCACGCGACTCGTGCTCATCGGCATCGGCGTCGCCGCCATGCTCGACAGCGTCACGACGTACATGCTGAGCCGCGCCGCGAACTGGGACCTGCAGACGGCGATGCAGTGGCTCACGGGAAGCCTCAACAACGCCTCCTGGGGCCGGGTGCTTCCTCTCGCCCTCGCGGCCGTCGTCATCGTCCCGCTCATGATCGGCAACACCCGCTCGCTCTCGGTCCTCCGCCTCGGCGACGACTCGGCCGCGGGTCTCGGCGTCCGGGTGGAACGCACGCGTCTGCTGCTGATCGTCGGAGCCGTCGTGCTGCTGGCCGTGGCGACGGCCGGCGCCGGGCCCATCGCCTTCGTGGCCTTCATGGCCGGTCCGATCGCCGCGCGCCTCATCGGCCCCGGCGGATCCCTCCTCGTGCCGGCCGGGCTCGTCGGCGCGCTGCTGGTCATGCTGTCCGACCTCGTCGGCCAGTTCGCCTTCGACAACCGCTACCCGGTGGGGGTCGTCACGGGCGTGCTCGGCGCGCCGTACCTCATCTACCTGCTCGTCAGGACCAATCGCTCCGGAGGCTCGCTATGACCGCGAACCGCACGCTGTCGGCCGAGGGGCTCACCCTCGCCTACGCCGACCGCACCATCGTCGACGACCTCGATCTCGTGCTCCCCGCCGGGCGGATCACCGCGATCGTCGGCGCGAACGGGTGCGGCAAGTCGACCTTGCTGCGCGCGCTCGCCCGCCTGCTCCCGCCGAAGGCCGGTCGCGTGATCCTCGACGGCAAGGCGCTGCACGAGCGGCCCACGAAAGAGGTCGCGCGCATCCTGGGATTGCTTCCTCAGAGCCCCATCGCTCCCGAAGGCATCGCCGTCGCCGACCTCGTCGGCCGTGGTCGCCACCCGCATCAGCGCGCCCTCGCCCGCTGGAGCGCCCGCGATTACGAGGTCGTGGCCGAGGCGCTCGCGGCCACGGGCATCAGCGACCTCGCCGACCGCTCGGTCGACGAGTTGTCGGGCGGTCAGCGCCAGCGCGTGTGGATCGCCATGGCGCTCGCGCAGGAGACCGACATCCTGCTGCTCGACGAGCCGACCACCTTCCTCGACGTCGCCCACCAGGTCGACGTCCTCGACCTGCTCACCGACCTCAATCGCGACCGGGGAACGACCACCGTGATGGTGCTCCACGACATGAACATGGCGGCCCGCTACGCCGACCATCTCGTCGCCCTGCGCGACGGACGCGTCGTGGCCGCCGGCGACCCGAGCGCCGTCATGACCAGCGAGCTCATCGCCGAGGTGTTCGGGCTCGACGCTCTGGTCGTGCCCGACCCCGTGTCGGGAACGCCCCTCGTCCTTCCGCGCGGACGCCACCACGTCAGCGCCCGCACGCCGTCCGTCGACACCACCCGGGAGCCCCACGATGTCGTCCCCTCTTGAGACCTCGCGGTTCTTCCGCGTCCGCGTCGCCCGCATCACCGATCTGACCCCGAGCTTCCGTCGCTTCACGTTCGTCGGCGATGACCTGCACGAGTACGGCGACCCCGGTTTCGATCAGCGCGTGAAGATCGTCTTCCCCACCGCCACGGCCGACCTCGACACGATGCCGACCGGCGGCGACTGGTGGACGGCGTGGCGGGAGCTCCCCGATGACGCGCGCCCGCCGTTCCGCACCTACACGACCCGCGCCGTGCGTCGCGCCGAGCGGGAGGTGGACATCGACATGGTCGCCCACGAGGTGCTCGGCCCGGCCTCGGCATGGATCGAGAACGCACGGCCCGGCGACGAGGTGCTCATCTTCGCCCCCACGGTCGCGCTCACCGACGTGAGCTTCGGCGTCGACTTCGTCCCGCCCGCGCAGACCGGCGACTACCTCCTGGCGGGCGACGAGACCGCCGCCCCCGCGATCGCCGTCATCCTCGAGCAGCTCCCCCCGGAGGCCACCGGAACCGTGGTCCTCGAGGTCCCCACCCCCGAGGACTGCGCCTATCTCCCCCGGCATCCGGGATTCGACTTCCGACTGGCCGCGCGGTCCACGGGCGACCGCCACGCGCACCTCGTCACGGCCACGCGCGACGCCGCGTTCGCCCTCACCCCCGACGGCCACGGCGACGAGGTCGAAGAGGTCGACATCGACGAGGGCATGCTGTGGGAGGTCCCGCGCACCGCCAAGGGCGGAGCCGCGCTGAAGAAGGCGCCGCTGTACGCCTGGCTCGCCGGTGAGGCGTCGGCGATCAAGACCCTCCGACGCCACCTCGTCACCGAGCGCGGGGTCGACCGTCGCGCGGTCGCGTTCATGGGTTACTGGCGCACCGGACGAGCCGAGGTCTGATTCCGGATGCCGTGACCCGTCGTCACCCCTCGGTCGCGCCTCGCGTTCTGTCGAGGCGCCGACCGCTCATCCCCGTCGGGCCAGTGCGCCGATGCGCGTGATCGCCTCGCGCAGCACCTCCGGCGCGCACCCGACGTTGATGCGCACGTGGCCGATGCCCTGTTCTCCGAACAGCGGCCCATGGTGCAACGCGACCTTCGCCTCGCGGCGGATGTGCGGCGACGGGTTGTCGCCCCACCCGTAGGCCGACACGTCGACCCAGGCGAGGAAGCCCGCGTCGGGCAGACGGTAGCGCGCGAGCGGCAGGTGCTCGGCGAGCAGCTCGGCGAGCAACCGGCGGTTGTCGTCGAGCGCGACCAGAAGCGACTCGAGCCAGCCGTCGCTCTCGGCCGCGAAGGCCGCGCGATTGGCGATCACGCCGAACAGGCCCGCGCGCCACTCCACCTCCCACGGCAGCGACCGCACCACCGTGGCCGTCTCCTCCGATCCGGTGACGATGACTGCGCACTTCAGACCGGCGAGGTTGTACGTCTTGCTCGCGCTCGTCACGGCATAGCCGACCGCGGCGGCCTCGGGCGCGGCATCCAGGAACGGCGTGAACACCGCGGGGGCGTGCGTGAGCGGAGCGTGGATCTCGTCGCTCACGACGCTCGCCCTGTACCGCTCGGCGAGACGCGCGAGTGCGGCGAGCGACGAGCGCTCGTGCACCGTTCCGGTCGGATTGTGCGGGTTGCAGAGCAGGATCGCCCGGGCACCCCCGGCGAAGGCGCGCTCGATCCCGACGAGGTCGAGGCTCCACCTCTCGCCGTCGTCGACGAGGGGAACGCGCTCGACGACGGCCCCGGCCTCTTCGACGGTGTCGTAGAACGGCGGGTACACCGGGGGCGTCACGATCACGCGATCGCCGGGCGAGGTCACGGCCCGCAGCACCTCGACGACGCCCATCATCACGTCGCCGGTCCAACGGATCCGCGACGGGTCGATCGTCCAGTCCCACATCCGCTCGGCGTACGCGGCGAAGTCGACGTCGATGCCGGGTCGCGGCGGGGTGTAGCCGGTGTCGCCGATCTCGACGGCACGATGCAGTGCCGCGGTGATGGCCGGCGCGAGCGGGAAGTCGGTCTCGGCGACGAACATCGGGATCACGTCGTCGTCGTACGAGCGCCACTTGGTGCTGGAGCGCTGACGCAGGAGGTCGAGAGGCAGGGCCTGCAACGGGGTGACGCTCATCCGGAAAGCCTAATCAGGGCACCGGATGCCGCGCACCCGGCGCGTCAGAGGAAGACACATCCCCCATTGCATCCGGAAACCACGAACGCCCACCCCCCGAGGGGATGGGCGTTCGAGGAAACGGTGTTGTCAGATCGCGAAGCCGAGGGCGCGCATCATGTCGCGGCCGTCGTCGGTGATCCGCTCGGGGCCCCACGGCGGCATCCACACCCAGTTGATGCGGAAGCGATCCACGACGTTGTCGAGGGCCTGGGCCGTCTGCTCTTCGAGCACGTCGGTCAGCGGGCAGCCGGCCGAGGTGAGGGTCATGTGGATGACGAGCGCGTCGTTCTCGTCGTCCCACGCGAGATCGTAGATGAGGCCGAGGTCGACGACGTTGATCCCCAGTTCGGGGTCCATGACGTCTTTGAGAGCCTCGGTGACCTCGTCGTACTTCTCGGGAGCGAGGGTTGCGGTCATGTAACGATCCTACGCGTCGATCGGGGTACCGGCCTCGAGGAAGCGGTCGTAACCCTCTTCTTCGAGTCGGTCGGCGAGCTCGGAGCCGCCCTCTTCGACGATCCGGCCCTTGACGACGACGTGCACGAAGTCGGGGCGGATGTAGCGGAGGATGCGCGTGTAGTGCGTGATCAGCAGCACACCGAGGTCGGTCTGCTCCTTGGCGCGGTTGACGCCCTCCGACACGATCTTCAGCGCGTCGACGTCGAGGCCGGAGTCGGTCTCGTCGAGCACGGCGATCTTCGGCTTGAGCAGCTCGAGCTGGAGGATCTCGTGGCGCTTCTTCTCGCCGCCCGAGAAGCCCTCGTTGACGTTGCGTGCGGCGAACTTCGGGTCCATGCGGAGGTTCTCCATGGCGCCCTTGACGTCCTTCGTCCACGAGCGGATGGCCGGAGCCTCGCCGTCGATGGCCGTCTTGGCGGTGCGGAGGAAGTTCGTCACGGTGACGCCGGGGATCTCGACCGGGTACTGCATGGCGAGGAAGAGGCCCGCGCGGGCGCGCTCGTCGACGCTCATCGCGAGCACGTCTTCGCCGTCGAGCGTGATGGAGCCGCTCGTCACGGTGTACTTGGGGTGCCCGGCGATCGTGTACGCCAGGGTCGACTTGCCGGAGCCGTTGGGGCCCATGATGGCGTGGGTCTCACCGGTGCGCATGGTCAGCGTCACGCCGTTGAGGATCGGGGTCGTACCGTTCTCCGTCTCGACCGTCACGTGGAGGTCGCGGATCTCGAGGACAGACATGGTGTTCCTTACTCGTAAGTCTTCAGGTCGTGGGCGTTGTCGTGAGCGGCGCTCAGGCCGTCGCCTTGGTGACGGCGGGATCGATGAACACGTCGTCTCCGTCGATCACGACCTCGTACACGGGGACCGGCTCGTAGGCCGGGAGGTTCAGGGGGCGACCGGTCTTCAGCGAGAAGGCCGAGCCGTGCGCCCAGCACTCCAGCGTCTCGCCCTCGACGAAGCCGTCCGACAGCGAGATGTCGCCGTGGGTGCAGACGTCGCCGATCGCGTGGACCTCGCCGTTGCCGTCGAGCACGACCGCCATGGCGACACCGTCGATCTCGACACGACGGGCTTCGTCCTGCACGAGCTCACTCAGGGCGCAGGCGCGCGAGGCGCTCACGCGGCGGCCCCTTCGGCCAGCTCGTGCTCGATGGCCTCGATGAGCTCGGTCTCGAGCTCGGGGATGCCGATGCGCTGCACGATCTCGGTGAGGAAGCCGAGCACGACGAGGCGACGGGCCTCGTCTTCGGTGATGCCGCGAGCCTGCAGGTAGAACAGCTGCTCGTCGTCGAAGCGACCCGTGGCGCTGGCGTGGCCGGCGCCCTGGATGTCACCGGTCTCGATCTCGAGGTTCGGGATCGAGTCGGCGCGGGCGCCGTCGGTGAGCACGAGGTTGCGGTTGGCCTCGTACGAGTCGGTGCCCGTGGCATCCGGTCCGATGAGCACGTCGCCGATCCAGACGCTGCGCGCGCTCTGGCCCTGCAGCGCACCCTTGTAGAGCACGTCGCCGACGGTGTGCGGACCCTTGTGGTGCAGGTAGACCTGCGACTCGAGGTGCTGACCGGCGTCGGCGAACGACAGGCCGTACAGCCGCCCCTCGGCGCCGGGGCCAGAGAGCTCGACCGACGGGTTCACGCGCACGACGCCGCCGCCGAAGCTCACCACGACGTGCGTGAGCTTGGCGTCGCGGTCGACGCGGGCCTGGTGCGATGCCGCGTGCACGGCGTCGTCGTTCCAGCGCTGCACCGACACGACCGTGAGGTCGGCGCCGTCGCGCACGATGATCTCGACGTTCTGAGCGTGGTCGGCGGTGCCCTCGTGACGCAGCACCACGGTGCCGCGCGAGTTGGGCTGCGCGTCGATCACGACGTGGGCGTGCGCGAGGCCGCCCGTGCCGGTCAGGCGCACCACGACGGGCTCGTCGAGCTCGACGTTCGCGGGGATCCGCAGCAGCGGAGCCTCGGTCTCGTGGGTCCAGGCGAGAGCCGCGGGCAGGTCTTCGGGTCGGAAGTGCTCACCGCGCGGCGCGTCGCCGGCCGCGAGGCGCAGCTGTTCCACGGCATCCGGCGCCTGCACGTCGACGGTGATGACGCCGGTCGGGCCGGCCTCGTCGACGAACAGGGGAGCCAGGCGCGCGATCGGGCTGAGCTTCCAGTTGACCTCGCGCCCCGTGGGGGTGCCGAAGTCGGCCGGGTCGAACGAGGTCAGACGCTCCGAGCGCGTCTGCACCGGAACGACGGATGCCACGAGGGCTGCCGGGTCGATGTGACCCTCGGCGGCTGCGGGAGTTTCGGTCGCAGTCGTCATTTAGCCTACGGATCCTTCCATGCCCATTTCGATGAGCTTGTTGAGTTCGAGCGCGTACTCCATGGGGAGCTCCCGCGCGATGGGCTCGATGAACCCGCGAACGATCATGGCCATGGCCTCGTCTTCGGGCATGCCGCGCGACTGCAGGTAGAACAGCTGCTCTTCGCTGACCTTCGAGACCGTGGCCTCGTGACCGAGCTGCACGTCGTCGACGCGGATGTCGATCGCGGGGTACGTGTCGCTGCGCGAGATCGAGTCGACCAGCAGCGCATCGCAGCGCACGGTGTTGGCGGAGTGGTGCGCGTTGGCGTCCACCCGCACCTCGCCGCGGTATCCGGCACGACCGCCACCGCGGGCGATCGACTTCGAGACGATCGACGACTGCGTGTACGGAGCCATGTGGATCATCTTCGCGCCGGCGTCCTGGTGCTGACCGGGACCGGCGAAGGCGACCGAGAGGGTCTCGCCCTTGGCGTGCTCGCCCATCAGGTAGATGGAGGGGTACTTCATCGTCACCTTGGAGCCGATGTTGCCGTCGACCCATTCCATGGTCGCGCCCTCGTGGGCGACGGCGCGCTTGGTGACGAGGTTGTACACGTTGTTCGACCAGTTCTGGATCGTCGTGTAGCGCACGCGGGCGTTCTTCTTCACGATGATCTCGACCACGGCCGAGTGCAGCGAGTCGCTCTTGTAGATCGGAGCGGTGCAGCCTTCGATGTAGTGGACGTAGCTGTCCTCGTCGGCGATGATCAGCGTCCGCTCGAACTGACCCATGTTCTCGGTGTTGATGCGGAAGTACGCCTGCAGGGGGATCTCGACGTGCACACCCTTGGGGACGTAGACGAACGAGCCGCCCGACCAGACGGCCGTGTTCAGCGCCGCGAACTTGTTGTCACCGGCGGGGATGACCGTGCCGAAGTACTCCTCGAAGAACTCGGGGTGCTCGCGCAGAGCGGTGTCGGTGTCCATGAAGATGACACCCTGCTGCTCGAGGTCTTCGCGGATCTGGTGGTAGACCACCTCGGACTCGTACTGCGCGGCGACGCCGGCGACGAGGCGCTGGCGCTCGGCCTCGGGGATGCCGAGCTTCTCGTAGGTGTTGCGGATCTCTTCCGGGAGGTCTTCCCAGGTCTGCGCCTGCTTCTCGGTCGAGCGCACGAAGTACTTGATGTTGTCGAAGTCGATCTCCGACAGGTCGGCACCCCACGTGGGCATGGGCTTCTTGCCGAAGAGCTGGTAGCCCTTGAGGCGCGTCTTGAGCATCCATTCGGGCTCGGACTTCAGGGCCGAGATGCCGCGCACGACGTCTTCGTTGATGCCGCGCTGGGCGAGGGCGCCCGCAGCGTCGGTGTCGTGCCAGCCGAACTCGTATTGCCCCAGGCTTTCGAGCTCTGGTCGGTCGATGAGGACATCGGACATGGTGATCACTCTCCTTCTCGGGCCACAACGGTGTCATCCGCCCCGACATTCCGGACTCCGGTCGAAGTCCCAGGAAGGTCGCTGGTGGGCCCGCTCGAAGGCGCTGGCTGCGCGCCTAGACTGTCGTGGGTGCGGTTCGCGCGAGCGCTGCACCCGGACCCTTCGATTCTACAGGCAACACCCGCTCCCGGCATGGCACCCCCGCTCTCTCGACGGCCCGGAGCACTTCGACGCCAGGAAGCCGTACGCATGCCCTCCGCCTCGTCCCCCACCGCTTCGACCGACGCCGCCGCGTCCCGCGTGCCGGCCCCTCTGCGCCGCTTCGTCGCGTGGCTCCCGTCCGAGGTCGACGCCCGCGTGCGCGTCTTCGCGTGGCTGTCGTTCGTGGCCGAGGTGCTGATCATCGGCACCGGCGGCGCCGTGCGTCTGACGGGGTCGGGCCTGGGCTGCCCCACGTGGCCGCGCTGCACCCCGGACTCCCTCGTGAACACGCCCGAGATGGGCATCCACGGCATCATCGAGTTCGGCAACCGCACGCTGACCGGGCTCGTCGGCATCCTGGCACTCGCCGTCGTCGTGCTGGTGTGGCGCATGCGTCACGAGCGCCGCGTGCTGTTCGTGCTCTCGCTCATCGTGCTCGTCGGGATCGTCGCGCAGGCGGTCGTGGGCGGCATCACGGTGCTGACCGGCCTGAACCCCTTCATCGTCGGCTTCCACTACATCGCCTCGGTGTCGATCGTGGCGGTGTGCGCGGCGTTCCTCGTCTTCATGAACCAGTCGGCCGGCCCCCGCGCCCTCGCCGTGCCGCGCGGCTTTGCCGCCCTCGTGCACGCCACCACCGGCGTGCTCGCCCTCACGATCGTGTTCGGCGTGCTCACCACCGGCGCCGGCCCCCACTCGGGCGACGCCGCCGCGGGCCGCAACGGCTTCGACGCCGAGGTGCTCGAGCACGTCCACTCGTGGCCCGGATACGCCCTGTTCGTGCTGACGCTCGCGATCGTCGTGCTCGCCTGGCGCCTGCGCCTCGACGTGCGTCGCTGGGCCGTCGCGCTGCTGGCCGTCGAGCTCGTGCAGATCGCCGTCGGGCTGTACCAGGCCCGCAACGGACTGCCCGAGATCGCCGTGGGCACCCACATGGTGCTCGCAGCCCTGGCCGCCGCGACCATGACCGTCGTCGTGCTGCGCCTGAAGCGCCCCGCCGTGGCCGAGGCGCCCGCCGCGCGTCGCTCCACGGCATCCGCGCGCAGCTGACCCGGCGACACCGGATGCCGGGAACCCGGCGCACCGCCGGGCGTCACCCGGGCGCACCGACCCTTATACGCTCATAGGCCATTCATCGGCGACCCCTATCTCGCGCTCTGACGCGTGGGTCATGGTGGACCGTGGCACTTTCGTGCCCGCCGTCCCGTCGTCCCCCGCTTCGGGACCCGTACCCGACACCCCCTGTCGGAACGACAAGGAGTACTCCCCATGAAGACCCGTCCCCGCCTGGTGACCAGCATCCCGTTCTGGGTGCTCGTCGTCGCATCCCCGGCCGCCGTCGCCGGCGGACTCGCGATCGTCCTGAACGGGATCGACGCGATGGAGCAGGTGCTCAACGATCCCAACGCCACCGTCGTGCAGGTCTACGTCGGCCAGTCGTGGGTCGTCGTGGGCGCCGCGGTGCTCGGCGCCGGCGCGATCGGCATCGCCCTGGCTCTCGCGCTCGGTGCTGCCGCCACGCTCACCCGCCGGCCCGACGTCGCGATCGAGACCATCGACTGGAACAGCGACGACGAGACCGTCGCCGAGAGCTCCGCGGCTCCCGTCGCCCCGTTCGCCCCGGCCACCACCGCCACCCCCCTCGCGGTGGAGGATGCCGACATCGAGACCCCCTCGACCGCGACCGCTCCCCCGCAGGCCGCCGCCGCAGCGAGCCACGACGCCCCCCAGCTCGACACGGGAGACGACGCCGCGCGTCGCTGATCCCGCGAGAACCGAGAACGCCCGCTCCCGTTATGGGGGCGGGTGTTCTCGCGTATGGGCGGGGCTCAGGGCGAGAACGAGGGCTTGCCTGATGGGAGCGGGCGTTCACGTGTGTGGGCGGGGCTGAGGGCGTGCGTGCCGTCATGGGGACGGGAGTTTCTCGTGTGGGCGGGGCTGAGCGCGTGCGGCGCGGGCGGGCGGAGCAGGTTCATAGGGGCCGGATGCCGCGGGCCCGGTCCTCCGTGCCCCGAACACCGTCACGACCGTTCGCGGACCGCCGTCGAGCACGCCGCGGAGTCGGGACACGCCCCACGGTCGCTCGAGGTCCTGGCATCCGGAAACGCGAACGCCCACCCCGCGAACGGGACGGGCGTCGACGAGACGGATCAGAAGGGCAGCAGCGGGTCGACCGCGATGGCCACGAACAGCAGCGTCAGGTAGGTGATCGAGGCGTGGAACACGCGCATCGGCCGCGGCTCGCCCCCGCGCACGGCGCGGGAGTAGAGGCGGTGCGACTCGTAGATGAACCAGCCGCCGAAGACGAGGGCCGACACGGTGTACACCAGGCCCATCGGAGCGACGGGGATGAGCAGCAGCGAGCACGCCACCGTCGCCCACGCGTACAGGATGACCTGCAGGCCCACCTGCGACCCGCTGCGCGTGGCGCCGAGCATCGGCACGTCGACCTCGTCGTACTGGGCGGCGTACTTCATCGACAGCGGCCAGTAGTGCGGCGGCGTCCACAGGAACACCAGCGCGAACAGGATGAACGGCACGAGCGAGAGCGAACCGGTGACCGCCGACCAGCCGATCAGCACCGGGAAGCAGCCCGCGATGCCGCCCCACACGATGTTCTGCTCGGTGCGGCGCTTGAGGATCATCGTGTAGATCACGACGTAGAAGAAGATCGCGGTCGCCGACAGGGCGGCGGCGAGCAGGTTGGTGAAGGCCCACAACCAGATCGTCGAGACCGCCGCGAGCGTCCACGCGAACGTCAGCGCGCCGCGCGGCGAGACCTCGCCCGTGACGAGGGGGCGGTTGACCGTGCGCTGCATGTGCGCGTCGATGTCGCGGTCGAGGTACATGTTGAACGCCGCGGCCGAGCCCGCGCTGAGGGAGCCGCCGATGACCGTGGCGAAGATGAGCCACAGGTTGGGCAGACCCTGCTGCGCGAGGATCATCACCGGCACGGTGGTGACCAGCAGAAGCTCGAGGACGCGGGGCTTCGTCAGAGCGACGTAGGCCCGGAGGGTGCGTCCGACGGAGCGGCGATCGGTCGTCGCAATGACGTGCGACGTCGTCGAGATGTCCATCGTCCCCCGGGGTAAGCGCGTATAGAACCTCAACGATTCTAAGCCATCCCCACCACAGGTCCGGCCGCCTGTCGACCCCCGTCTCAGACGGCAACCGCGACGGGCGATCTCGCTATGCTGGCCAATGAACGCGCGCCCCGCGCCGACACCCCACCCCACTCCCACTCCTACGGTGGTGAGCGCGACGTCGGATCGTGAACAGGGCGCTCAGTATCGAGAAAGGCGACCCTGTTGTCGGACTTCGAATGGGATGACATCGATCGGCGCGCGGTTGACACCGCACGCATCCTGGCGGCTGACGCCGTCGAGAAGGTGGGCAACGGCCACCCGGGGACGGCCATGTCGCTGGCCCCCGCCGCCTACCTGCTCTACCAGCGGGTGCTGCGCCACGACCCGGCCGACACGCACTGGCCCGGCCGCGACCGCTTCATCCTCTCCGCCGGACACTCCTCGCTCACGCAGTACGTGCAGCTCTACCTCGGTGGCTTCGGCCTCGAGAAGAAGGACCTCGAGGAGCTGCGCACCTGGGGCTCCCTGACCCCCGGCCACCCCGAGTACGGCCACACCGACGGTGTCGAGATCACGACCGGACCGCTCGGCCAGGGCCTGGCCTCGTCCGTCGGCTTCGCCTACGCCGCCCGCTACGAGCGCGGCCTCTTCGACGCCGAGACCCCGGCCGGTGAGAGCCCGTTCGACCACTTCGTCTACGTGATCGCCGGTGACGGCGACCTCCAGGAGGGCGTGACCAGCGAGGCCTCCTCGCTCGCCGGCCACCAGGAGCTCGGCAACCTCATTGCGATCTACGACTCCAACCAGATCTCGATCGAAGACGACACCAACGTCGCCTTCACCGAAGACGTCCAGAAGCGCTACGAGGCCTACGGCTGGCACGTGCAGACGGTCGACTGGAAGAAGACCGGCCAGTACGTCGAAGACGTCGCCGAACTGCACTCCGCGATCGAGGCCGCCAAGGGCGAGACGAGCAAGCCCTCGCTCATCATCCTCAAGACGATCATCGGCTGGCCCTCCCCCGGCAAGCAGAACTCCGGCAAGATCCACGGCTCCGCCCTCGGCGCCGACGAGCTCAAGGCCACGAAGGAGGTGCTCGGCTTCGACCCCGAGCAGCACTTCGCCGTCGCCGACGACGTGCTCTCGCACACGCGCAAGCTCGTCGAGCGCGGCGAGGCCGAGAAGGCCGCCTGGCAGCAGAAGTTCGACGCGTGGGCCGAGGCCCACCCCGAGCGCAAGCAGCTGTGGGACCGCCTGCAGGCACGCGAGCTGCCCGGCGACATCGCCGACGCGCTGCCCGCCTTCGAGGCCGGCAAAGACGTCTCGACCCGCGCCGCCAGCGGCACGGTCATCAACGCCCTCGCCGCCGAGCTCCCCGAGCTCTGGGGCGGTTCGGCCGACCTCGCCGAGTCGAACCTCACCACGATCAAGGATGCCAAGTCGTTCATCCCCTCGTCGTGGTCGACGCACGAGTGGTCGGGCGACCCCTACGGCCGCGTGCTGCACTTCGGCATCCGCGAGCACGCCATGGGTGCGATCCTCAACGGCATCGTGCTGCACGGTCCCACGCGTCCGTTCGGCGGCACGTTCCTCATCTTCAGCGACTACATGCGCCCGCCGGTGCGTCTGGCCGCCCTGATGAACATCCCCACGATCTTCGTCTGGACGCACGACTCCGTCGCCCTCGGCGAGGACGGCCCCACGCACCAGCCGATCGAGCAGCTCGCGACCCTCCGCGCCATCCCGAACTTCGCCCTCGTGCGTCCCGCGGATGCCAACGAGACCTCGGTCGTGTGGCTCGAGATGCTGCGTCGCACCGCCGGCCCCGCCGGGATCGCGCTCACCCGCCAGAACATCCCCGTCTTCGCCCGCGGCGAGGGCGAGGCGTCCGGCGACGAGTTCGCCTCCGCGGCGAACGCCGTCAAGGGCGCCTACGTGCTGGCCGAGGCCGCGAACGGCGAGCCCGACGTGATCCTCATCGCCACCGGCTCCGAGGTGCAGCTGGCCGTCGAGGCGCGCGAGAAGCTCGCCGCCGAGGGCGTGCACGCCCGCGTCGTGTCGGCTCCCTCGCTCGAGTGGTTCGCCGAGCAGGACGAGGCCTACCGCGAGTCGGTGCTGCCGTCGTCGGTGAAGGCGCGCGTGTCGGTCGAGGCCGGCTCCGCCCTCAGCTGGGCGGGCATCGTCGGCGACGCCGGCCGCTCGGTCGCGATCGATCACTTCGGTGCGTCGGCCGACTACAAGACCCTGTTCCAGAAGTTCGGCATCACCACCGAGCACGTCGTCGAGGCCGCGCGCGAGTCGCTGGCCGCCGCGAAGAAGTAATCAGAGGAGAACCAGAATCATGAGCACTCCCACCGCCGACCTCGCCGCCCAGGGCGTCAGCATCTGGCTCGACGACCTGTCGCGTCAGCGCATCCAGTCCGGCAACCTCGCCGAGCTCATCGACTCGCGAAACGTCTCGGGTGTCACCACGAACCCGACCATCTTCGCCGGCGCCCTCTCGAAGGGCGAGGCGTACGAGGGCCAGGTCACGGAGCTCGCGGCCGCCGACGCCAGCGTCGACGAGGCGATCTTCTCGATCACCACCGACGACGTGCGCGACGCGTGCGACATCTTCACCCCGGTCTTCGACGCCACCAACGGCGTCGACGGCCGCGTGTCGATCGAGGTCTCCCCCGACCTCGCTCACGACACCGAGGGCACCGTCGCACAGGCGAAAGACCTCTCGGCCCGCGTCGACCGCAAGAACGTGCTGATCAAGATCCCCGCGACCAAGGCGGGCCTGCCCGCCATCACCGAGGTCATCGGTGCCGGCATCTCGGTCAACGTCACGCTCATCTTCAGCCTCGAGCGCTACGAAGAGGTCATCGACGCCTACCTCGCCGGTGTCGAGAAGGCGCAGGCCGCCGGCCACAACATCTCGACCCTGCAGTCGGTGGCGTCGTTCTTCGTCTCGCGCGTCGACACCGAGATCGACAAGCGCCTCGCCGCCATCGGCACCGACGAGGCCGCCGCGCTCAAGGGCAAGGCCGGCATCGCCAACGCGCGCCTGGCCTACGAGCTGTACGAGAAGAAGTTCTCGGAAGACCGCGCCAAGAAGTTGCTGGATGCCGGCGCCACGGTGCAGCGTCCGCTCTGGGCCTCGACCGGTGTCAAAGACCCGGCGCTGCCCGACACGCTCTACGTCACCGAGCTCGTCGCCCCCGGCACCGTCAACACGATGCCGGAGAAGACCCTCGAGGCCACCTTCGACCATGGCGTGATCGAGGGTGACACCGTGACCGGTGCCTACGCAGACGCGCACGACGTGTTCGACCGCCTGGCCGCGGCCGGCGTCGACGTCGCCGACGCGACGCAGGTGCTCGAAGACGAGGGTGTCGAGAAGTTCATCGCCTCGTGGCACGAGCTGCAGGACACCGTCAAGACCGCTCTGCAGGCCGGAAGCGCCCAGGCCGCGAAGTGAGCTTCGCCGTCAAGGTCACCGGCCACGTCAAGTCGGTCGTCGACGCCGAGCTGCCGGGACTCACCGGCTCGCTCATCGCGTCGGGGATCACGGCGTCCGACCCCACGCTGTGGGGAACGGCCGCCGAAGACGAGGCGTCGCGTCGGTTGGGGTGGGTGCGGGCGGTCACCGTCTCGCGCCCCCTCGTGCCCGAGATCACGGCCCTGCGCGACGAACTCGTCGCGCAGGGCGTGACCCGCGTCGTGCTGGCGGGCATGGGCGGTTCCTCGCTCGCCCCCGAGGTCATCGCGCAGTCGGCCGGTGTGCCGCTCGTCATCCTCGACTCGACCGCTCCGGGCCAGGTGCTCGCCGCGATCGACGGAGATGCCGAGTCCGGCGGCCTCGAGAAGACCGTGCTCGTCGTGTCGAGCAAGTCGGGCTCGACCATCGAGACCGACTCCGCCAAGCGTGCGTTCGAGGCCGCCTTCCGCGACCTCGGCATCGACCCGGTGCAGCGCATCGTCGTGGTCACCGACCCCGGTTCGCCGCTCGAGCAATCGGCCCGCGCCGACGGCTACCGCGTCTTCACCGCCGACCCCACGGTCGGCGGTCGCTACTCGGCGCTCACCGCCTTCGGCCTCGTGCCGGCCGGCCTCGCCGGCGTCGACATCGACGACCTGCTCGACGAGGCGGACGCCACGCTGCTCGAGGTCGCGATCGACTCCCCCGAAAACCCGGCGCTCGTGCTGGCCGCGGCCATCGCGGGCGGCGGAGAGCTGCGCCGCGACAAGCTCGGCCTCGTCACCGACGGCAGCCACCTGATCGGCCTGCCCGACTGGATCGAGCAGCTGATCGCCGAGTCCACCGGCAAACAGGGCACCGGCATCCTGCCCGTCGTCCTGCTCCCGGTCTCGCCCGAGCTCGAGTCGACGCCCGACGACCTGCAGGTCGTGCGCTTCGTCGACGACGCGGACGCTTTCCACCTGTTCGAACGCCACACCGGCGAGGTGCTCGTGAGCGGCTCGCTCGGCGCGCAGTTCGTCGTGTGGGAGTACGCCACCGCGATCGCCGGTCGTCTGCTCGGGATCGACCCCTTCGACCAGCCCGACGTCGAGTCGGCGAAGGAGGCCACGCACGGTCTGCTCGACGCGCAGCCCGCCCCCACCGCCCCGGCGTTCGTCGTCGACGGCGTCGAGGTGCGCGTGTCCGACCCGGCCCTGGCCGTCGGCGGCACCATCGCGGGCGTGCTCGACGCGCTGTGGCGCACGGTGCCCGCAGACGGCTACGTCAGCGTGCAGGCGTACGTGAACCGACTCGACCTCGCGCAGCTCGCGGGGTTGCGCGAACTCGTCGCCGCCGACTCCGGACGACCGACGACCTTCGGGTGGGGACCGCGCTTCCTGCACTCCACCGGGCAGTACCACAAGGGAGGACCCGCCAACGGCGTGTTCCTTCAGATCATCGAACGCACCGACGTCGACCTCGAGATCCCGGGGCGACCGTTCACGTTCGGACAACTCATCCAGGCACAGGCCGCGGGCGACGCGAGCGTGTTGGCGGAGGGCCACGGCCGTCCCGTCGTCACGCTGACGCTGACCGACCCGCAGGTCGAAGTCCTCTCACTCTTCGAGGCGGCACAGTAAGCATGGTCGTAGAGATCACACCGGGTCACAATCCCCTCCGCGATCCCGAGGATCGCCGGCTGAACCGGATCGCCGGGCCCAGCGCCCTCGTGATCTTCGGCGTCACCGGCGACCTCTCGCGCAAGAAGCTCATGCCGGCGGTCTACGACCTCGCCAACCGCGGCCTGCTCCCTCCCGGCTTCGCGCTCGTGGGCTTCGCCCGCCGCGACTGGGAGGACCAGGACTTCGCGAAGGTCGTGTACGAGTCGGTCAAGCAGCACGCGCGCACGGAGTTCCGCGAGGAGACGTGGAAGGAGCTCCTCGAGGGCATCCGCTTCGTGCAGGGCGAGTTCGACGACCCCGAGGCGTTCGCGCGCCTGCGCGAGACCGTCGACAAGCTCGACGTCGAACGCGGCACCATGGGCAACCACGCCTACTACCTCTCGATCCCGCCGAAGGCCTTCCCCCTCGTCACCACGCAGCTGAAGGCGTCGGGACTCGTGGGCGACAAGGCCGACGGCGTCAACGGCTGGCGACGCGTCGTCATCGAGAAGCCGTTCGGTCACGACCTGGCATCCGCCCGCGAGTTGAACGAGGTCGTCGAGAGCGCGTTCCCCGCCGACTCGATCTTCCGCATCGACCACTACCTCGGCAAGGAGACGGTGCAGAACATCCTGGCGCTGCGCTTCGCCAACGAGCTGTACGAGCCGATCTGGAACCGCAACTACGTCGACCACGTGCAGATCACCATGGCCGAGGACATCGGCGTGGGCGGTCGCGCCGGGTACTACGACGGCATCGGTGCGGCGCGTGACGTCATCCAGAACCACCTCCTGCAGCTGCTCGCGCTGACCGCGATGGAGGAGCCGATCAGCTTCAACGCCGCCGACCTGCGCGCCGAGAAGGAGAAGGTCCTCGCCGCGGTGCGTCTGCCCGAGAACCTCGCCGAAGCGACCGCCCGCGGGCAGTACGCCGGCGGATGGCAGGGCGGCGAGAAGGTGCTCGGCTTCCTCGAGGACGACGGGATGAACCCCGACTCGGTCACCGAGACGTACGCGGCCATCAAGCTCGAGATCAACACGCGCCGCTGGTCGGGCGTGCCGTTCTACGTGCGCAGCGGAAAGCGGCTCGGACGCCGCGTGACCGAGGTCGCCGTGGTGTTCAAGCGCGCTCCCCAGCAGCTGTTCTCGCACAGCCAGACGCAGGAGCTCGGCCAGAACGCCCTGGTCATCCGCGTGCAGCCCGACGAGGGCGTCACGATCCGCTTCGGCTCGAAGGTCCCCGGCGACGGCACGCAGGTGCGCGACGTCACCATGGACTTCGGCTATGGGCACGCCTTCACCGAGGCGAGCCCAGAGGCCTACGAGCGCCTCATCCTCGACGTGCTGCTCGGCGACCCGCCGCTGTTCCCGCGTCACGAGGAGGTCGAGCTCAGCTGGAAGATCCTCGATCCCATCGAGGAGTTCTGGGCCGCTCAGGGCGGTCCGCTCGAACAGTATTCGCCCGGGTCGTGGGGGCCGGCATCCGCCGACGAACTCCTCGCCCGTGACGGCCGCACCTGGAGGCGCCCGTGATCATCGATCTGCCCGACACCACCGTCAGCGCGATCTCAAAGAGTCTCGTCAGCGTGCGCGAAGAGGGCGGCGCCGTCGCCCTCGGTCGCGTGCTGACGCTCATCATCGTGACGCACCACGGCGCCGAAGAAGAGGTCATCGCCGCCGCGAACGACGCCTCGCGCGAGCACCCCATGCGGGTGATCGCGGTCTCCCTCGGCGACAGCGACGAGGAACCGCGTCTCGACGCGCAGATCCGCGTGGGCGGCGACGCCGGCGCGAGCGAGGTCGTGGTGCTGCGCGCACACGGCCCCGCGGGATCGAACGCCGAGAGCCTCGTGACCGGTCTTCTGCTGCCCGACGCCCCCGTCGTGGCGTGGTGGCCCGCCGAGGCTCCCGAGACCCCGTCGACCTCCGCGATCGGTCGCATCGCGCAGCGTCGCATCACGGATGCCTCGTCGCAGGCCGATCCGGCGGCGTGGGTCGCGCAGCTCGGCGAGCACTACGCCCCCGGTGACACCGACTTCTCGTGGACCCGTGTGACGCGCTGGCGCGAACAGCTGGCCGCGGTCCTCGACCAGCCGCCGTTCGAGCCCGTCACCGCGATCGAGGTGCGCGGCGCGGCGGACTCGCCGTCGACCGCCCTGCTGGCGGCGTGGCTCGGCATGAAGCTCGACGCCCCCGTCGACTACGCCTACCTGCCCGCCGACGAGTGGGCCAGCGGCATCAAGTCGGTGCGCCTCACCCGCCCGAGCGGCGACACGCTCCTCGAGCGGCCCGAGTCCGGCGTCGCGGTGCTCACGCAGCCCGGTCAGCCCACGCACGATCTGGCATTCCCGCGCCGCACGCTGCGCGAGTGCCTCGCCGAAGAACTGCGCCGCCTCGACCCCGACCTGCTGTACGGGCGGGTCATCACCGAGGGTCACGACCTGCTCCTCGCTGCGAGCGAGCGGAGCGCATCGTGACCGAGAACGGTGCCGTCAAGCAGGTCATCATCAAGGCGGATGCCGACACCCTGGCGTCCTACGTCGCGACGCGGTTCGTGAACCGCATCGTCAAGCGCGTCGCCGAGGGCAAGCGCATGCACGTCTGCCTCACCGGCGGCACGATGGGCGGCGCCGTGCTGCGCACCGCGGCGAAGGATGCGCGGGTCGGCGAGATCGACTGGTCGCTCGTGCACTTCTGGTTCGGTGACGAGCGGTTCGTGCCGCGCGACTCCGACGACCGCAACGAGAAGCAGGCACGCGAGGCGTTCCTCGACCACCTCGACATCCCGGCCGAGAACATCCACGTCGTCGCCTCGAGCGATGACGGGCTCGACCTCGACGCCGCCGCGATCGCCTACGCCGACGAGCTCGCGCAGTTCGCTCCCTCGGACCGCAGCGAGACCGGCCCCTGGCCGTCGTTCGACATCTGCTTCCTGGGCGTGGGTCCGGACGCGCACATCGCGTCACTGTTCCCCGACCGGCCCGAGATCTCGGTAACCGACCGGGCGACCGTGCCGGTGCGCAACTCCCCCAAGCCGCCCAGCGACCGTGTCTCGCTGACGCGGCCGGTCATCAACTCGTCGAAGCGCGTGTGGATGGTCGTGGCGGGAGCCGACAAGGCCGCCGCCCTCGGTCTCGCCCTCGCGGGCGCGAGCTACCAGAGCGTCCCGGCCGCCGGCGCGAAGGGGCGTCGTCGCACGGCGTTCTTCGTCGACGAGGTCGCCGCCGATCAGGTGCCCCCACAGCTCATCGACCGCGAGTACTGAGCCTCGACCTCTCTGCGGAGACCGGATGCCATGGCATCCGGTCTCCGCTTTTTGCTGGGTGTACTCACGGCTGACGTCTCTTGTCGTGGGCGGCCCGTGCTCGTACGATTCGGGTGGGGGGCATCCCGATTCGCGCGAGGGAGCGTTCGGATGCCATTTGTGGGACGTGAGCGAGAAGTGCGCGTCGCGTCGGACCTGATCGGTTCGGGCAGCGGATCCGCGGGTCTGTTCATCGGTGAGAGCGGGTCGGGCAAGACGGCTCTGGCTCGAGAGCTCGCCGCGCGACATGGGGCCGTGCTGGTCACCGTCAGCCCGAACGAGCGCATGTGGCCCCTGTCGGGGCTCACAGCGGTGGCCGCGGCTCTCGACGACGGGCGTGGTGCGGCCGTCGACGGTGTGCTGGCGCGCGGTCGCGACTGGCCCGAGCACCTTCTCGCCGAGGAGGTCAGCCGCACCCTGCACCTCGTGCGCGGCGACGCGTGCGTCGTGGTGATCGATGATCTCGACGACATGGACAGCGCGAGCATCACGGTGCTGTCGTACGTGTTCGGGCGCCTCCGCGGCACGGGCGTGAGCGTGGTGGCCACCAGCGGAACCCTGGAGGGACGCCACGACTTCGCGGGGATGATGCAGACGCGCATCCGCCGGCTCTCGTTCGACGAGTCGGTGGATCTGGCCCGCGCCGCGCTCGGCGACGCCTCGGCACCCGCCGTCCTGCGTATCGTGGCCGAGCTGTCGGCGGGAGATCCGGGCGTGCTCGCGGGGCTGCGCCTGAGCGCCGCGGAGGCGAGCGGTGATGAGCCGCTGAGCGTGCCCCTGCGCCTGCGCGATCAGGCACCCAGCCGCCGGCAGCGGCGCGAGGTTCGGGCGCTGGATCCGCGGTGGGGCGATCTTCTCGACCTGCTCGCGGTCGGACCGGTGTACGGCACCGACCGTCTGCGGCGCGCAGCGCGCGAGAGCGGCGCCGACGTCGACGACCTCGTCGAAGAGGGACTCGTCGTCGTCCGTGGCCAGCTCGCCCGCATCAGCGACCCGGCACGCCGCCTGCGCCGCCACGCCGGCCTCGGAGCCGACGACCGGCGGCGCCTGCACGCGCGCGCAGCCGCCGACCATGCGGGGGCGTACCCCGCCATCCGCGGGTGGCACGGCAGCTTCCTCGACCCGCATGCTGACCGCGAGCCCCTTCTCGCGGGGGCCGTCCTGCTGGCCCGCGAGGGCGAGGCGATGGCCGCCGTCGAATTCGCCGAGCGGGCACTGGCCGGTCGCATCGACGAAGCCCTGCGCTCGAGGCGGCTCGTCGACCTCGGCGAAGCGCTCGTGTTCGGCGGGCACGACGAGCTCGGTCAGCACTACCTGCGCCACGCCGGGTCGAGCTCCGACCCCGACACGCGCGCCCGCGGAGCGATGGCGCGATTGCGCGCACTCTCGGTGGTCGACCACGTCGTCGACGACAGCGTCCTGACGCACGTCGGACCCGGCGTCGGCGCCGAGGGCGCGGCATCCGAGAGACTGCTCTGCGAGAGCGCGGCCCTGCACCTGCACCGCGGCGAGGTCCATCTGGCCGCCGAGCGGATCTCGACGTCGGTCGAGATCGGCGTCGCCTCCACGCGCACGGCGCTGCTGGCGCACATGACGCGCGAGATGGGCGGGCACTGCCCGGAGGTGTCGCCGCTCCGCCTCATCGACGCGGGGGAACCCGCGGTCGATGTCGCGATCCTGACCGCCGGTGTGCAGCTGCTGCGCGAGGACTACGCGGCGGCGCGACAGACCATCCGCGCCCAGCTCGATCACCGACCCCGTCTCGCTCCGCTGTGGCGCGAGCACCTGCTGCGTCAGCTGGTCATCGCCGAGGTGCGCGCGGGCGATCCGACAGCCGCGCGCGAGGCTGTCACGGCGTGGCGCAACGAATGGCTGCCCGGTCGTCGTCCCGACGCCGCGAGCACGCTCATCATCGCCGCGGCCGCGCTGCTGGAGGCTCCGCCCTCGCGTGCCGCCGAGCTCCTCCGGCAGGGGCGCGAGCGCGCGCGTCGCGAGCGGGCCGCCGCCCTGCTGCCGTGGTTCAGCGCGCTCGACGGACTGCGTGCCCTTCGCGAGGGGCTGTACACGGAGGCCGTCGAGCAGCTGCGCGCGGCACAGGTGACGGCTCCCGACGCCGACCCCGCCGTCATGCGCATCGCCGCCGACCTCGTCGAAGCGCTCTGGCTCGCCGGTCGCCGCGCCGAGGCCCTGCACGAGCTCGACCGCCTCGAGCGGCTCGCCGCCGCCTCCCCCCGGCGATGGACGCAGCTCGCGCTCGCCCGCGCCCGCGCCGTTTGCCGCTCGGAGCACGACGGGGCCGAGGCGTTCGACGAGGTCGATGCCATGTTGTCCGCCGACGATGCCCCCGGCGAGCGTGAGAACCTGCGCCTCGCGCGGCTCCGCTGCCTGCCCGACGACCACGCGGCCGTCATCCACACCCTCACGCCGCCGGTCGGAGGCGCCGTCGAACCGGGCGGACTCACTCCGCACGAACAGGAGATCGTCGCACTCGTGGAGCGGGGCCTGCGCAACCGCGAGATCGCCGCGGCACTGTACATCTCGCTGCGTACCGTCGAGCTGCGCCTGACCGGGATCTACCGCAAGCTCGGGATCACCTCGCGCGTGCAGCTCGTCGCGCACCTGCACGGAGCGGTGAGCTGAGCGGGGGATCCTGCACGCTCGAGGTCACCGCACCTGCACGGCTCAGAATCACCTGGCGTGCGCGGCCGATCGCGCATCCTCGCGGAGCGCGAGACGCGGCGTCGCCGCAGCGGGACGCCGGTCGGGACTGCGCCAGCGACCGTCGGAGGGCCGCCCGAGCGCCGCGGTGAGGGCACGCAGGCACAGGGCCGCATCCCAGACCCGCATGAGCGGATACAGCAGCATCGCCATGCGCGGCCGGGTTCCCGACACCAGGCAGACGAAGACGCTCAACGTGAGGTCGACGAGCAGGAATCCCAGCAGCAGCGGGCCCACCGGCAGCACGGCGGCGACCTCCGCGGCCGTGGCGGCGACCTCCCCGCTGCCGAGCGTGCCCACCAGCGCCGCGGCCGTCGCGACGATCAGCACCGGCAGCATGGCCACGAGAACGAGGCTCGACACGACCGTCTCGAGGGCGAAGAGGCCGACCGACGCCCAGAACACCCCGCGGTGAGGTCCGTGCCGGCGCACCGTCTGCCAGAAGCCGAGGCTCCAGCGCCGAACCTGCGCCGAGTAGTCGCGCAGCACCCCGGGATCCTGGGTCTCGGCGATCGCGCACTCGGGGTGGAAGGCGATGCGTCCGAGCTTCTTGGCGTGCACCTCGAAGGTCATGTTGAAGTCCTCGATCGACAGACCGGGCGCGTCGATGTCGATGCGGTCGAGCACATCCGTGCGGTACAGGCTCGCGAAACCGGGCACGATCGCCACGGCATCCGCCCCCTGGGCCGCCTGGCCGAACTTGTGCAGATACTGCGTGCACACGTAGGTGCGCTCGCGGTACGAGGTGAGGAACCGCCCCATGCGTGTGGCAGGAGCCTCCGTCGACGTCGTCGCACGCCCCGCGACGGCCACGACGCCGTCGTCGGTGAACTGCGGCAGGGCCGTGCGCAGGTAGTCGGGGCGCGGGCGGGAATCGGCGTCGAGCAGCAGCAGCAGCGCGAAACGCTCGGCGATGCGGAAGTGCTCGAGTCCGGCGCGGATCGCCCCGGCCTTGCCGCGATTGGGCCGCAGGTCCCACGCCACGGCCCCCGCGGCGCGCGCGCGGGCGACGGTGGCATCGCCCGAACCGTCGGAGACGACGAAGACGTTCCCCTCCGGCACCAGTCGACGGGCGGCGTGCACGGCGTCGGCGATGACGAGCTCCTCGTCGTGCGCGGCGATGAGCACGGCGACATCGGCGCTGCGGTAATACATCGACGGCGTCAGCAGGGTCGCGGTGGGCCGACGCTCCACGACGAGCCGGCAGAGCGCCGCCAGGCCCCAGACGAGCGTGGACACGCCCACCGTGCAGACGGCGACGAGCACGACGAGCGTGGAGGTCATGGCATCCCCCCTCTTCGGGTCTTCGGGGCGAGGGTTCGAGTCGCGGTTTCGGGTCGCGGTCTCGGGTCGCGGGGTCGCGGCGGCATCCGGATCGGGCGGACGAAACGGGCGAGCGGATGCCGTGTCGAGCCCGACCGTACGCGAGCCGGGCCTCGCTGCGACCGCGTCGGCCCGCAGTCGCGGTTGCGGTTTCCCGCATATCCGATTGCGGTCCGCGGGACCCCGCATGATCGCCCCGGGTTCCTTGACCCGCCCGGGCCCGGCACAGCACTGTGAACCGCGGATCAGCTCCGATACCACCTCGCCAGCTGACGCACCACCCGATTCGTCCGAGGGGGCGCCGCATTTCCCCCGCCGCCCTCTCGGACCCGCTGTTGGAGGATGAGAATGTCCACGATCGATGTCCGCGCTGAGGATCTCGCCCCGTCTCAGCCGCGTGCTCACGACACCGCCCCGCTCACCCCGGCCACGCCGGCGTTCGACTTCGACGTCGCGATCGTGGGGCTCGGCTACGTCGGGCTTCCGACGGCCCTGGCCTACCACGCGAGCGGCTCGCGGGTCCTGGCGCTCGACGTCTCCCCCCGTCGGCTGCGGACCATCGCCGCGCGCGGCGCCGACCTCATCGACACCGACCGCGAACGCCTCGACACGGCGCTGCGGACGCCCGCCGCCTTCCGCCTCACCAGCGACACCACCGAGCTTTCGCGGGCCGCCGCCATCATCGTGTGCGTGCCGACTCCGGTCGACCACCAGCAGGTCCCCGATCTCGCCCCGCTGCGGGCGGCATGCGCCACCGTCGTCGCCGCCGCCCGCCCCGGTCAGCTCGTCATGCTCACTTCGACCACTTATGTCGGCTGCACGCACGACCTGGTCGAGGCGCCCCTGCGCGAGCGAGGTTTCGAGATCGGTCGCGACGTGTTCGTCACCTTCAGCGCCGAGCGCATCGACCCGGGCAACATCGGATTCGCGCAGGAGGTCGTCCCCCGCGTCGTGGGCGGCGCCACCCCGCACTGCGAAGAGGAGGGCGCGCGCCTGCTCGCCCGCTACGCGGCGCGGGTGCACCGGGTGTCGAGCCTGGCCACCGCCGAGATGACGAAGCTGCTCGAGAACACCTTCCGCGCCGTCAACATCGCCCTCGCCAACGAGTTCGCCGACATCTGCGGAGCACTCGACGTGCCCGTCACCGAGGTGATCGAGGCCGCGAGCACCAAGCCCTACGGCTTCATGGCGTTCTACCCCGGTCCCGGGGTCGGCGGGCACTGCATCCCGTGCGATCCGCACTACCTGCTCTGGCAGCTCAAGGCACTGCACGTCGACGCGGGGGTCATCACCGAGGCGATGACGCGCATCGCCGCACGCCCGCGCCGGGTGGTCGACCGCATCCGCGACGTGCTCGGTCGCGCCGGCAAGGGCACGCTCGGCGCCCGCGTGCTCGTCGTCGGGGTCACCTACAAGCCCGACGTCGCCGACCTGCGCGAGTCCCCCGCCCTCGAGATCATCGACCACCTCATCGACGTCGGCGCCGAGGTGCAGTACGTCGACACGCATGCCCCGCACATCCACCTCGATTCCGGTCGCGAGCGCGACTCTCTGCCCGATCCGGCGGCCTTCCACCCCGACATCGTGCTCGTGCACACCCGCCACCACGACGCCGACCTGGCGTGGCTCGACGGCGACGCGGTCGTCGTCGACGGCACCTACCGCAGCTCCGACATCGCCGGGCGGGTGCTCCTGTGAGCGGCGTTCCGGTCTCCCCCGCATCCGGAGGATCGCACATGAAGACACTCGTCACCGGCGGCGCCGGCTTCGTCGGCAGCCACCTCGTCGAACACCTGCTCGACCGCGGCGACGAGGTCGTCGTGCTCGACGACCTGTCCACCGGCTCCGCCCGCAACCTCGCGGGAGTGGCCCACGACCCGCGGCTCGAGATGATCCACGGCTCGATCCTCAACGCCAAGACCGTCGACACCGCCATCCGCGGCTGCGACCGCGTGTTCCACCTGGCCGCCGCGGTGGGCGTCAAGCTCATCGTCGAGCAGCCGCTGCGGGGTCTGCGCATCAACATCCACGGCACCGAGAACGTGCTGACCGCCGCGATCGAGCACCAGGCCTCGGTCCTCCTGGTGTCCACGAGCGAGGTGTACGGCAAGAACACCGCCGACCGGCTGCGCGAGGACTCCGACCGCATCCTCGGCGACCCGCTGCTCTCGCGCTGGACCTATGCCGGAGCCAAGGGCATCGACGAGGCGTTCGCGAAGGCGTACTGCGATCAGGAGGGTCTCGACGTCGCGATCGTGCGCCTGTTCAACACCGTCGGACCGCGCCAGACCGGGCGCTACGGCATGGTGCTGCCCAACCTCGTGGGCCAGGCGCTGCGCGGGCACCCGCTGACGGTGTTCGGTGACGGCCTGCAGACGCGGTGCTTCTCGGCCGTCGAAGACGTCGTGCCCGCCATGGTCCAGATCGAGCGCAACCCGCGGGCGCGCGGGCAGGCCTACAACCTCGGCGGGGCGCGCGAGATCTCGATCCTCGATCTGGCGCGCGAGATCATCGAGACCCTCGACAGCCGCAGCGAGATCGCGCTGGTGCCCTACGAGCAGGCCTACGCCGCCGGGTTCGAAGACATGCGCCGACGGGTGCCCGACAACACCAAGGCCCACGACCTGGTGGGCTATGAGCCGCACACCTCCCTCACCTCGACGATCATGCGCGTCGCCGCCGATCTGCTCGCGCGCGAGAAGCTGGGGTCGGATGCCATGCCCCTGGCCGGCGCGGGAACGTTCCGGGGCGTGGCCTGATGTGCGGCATCACCGCCTACCGCGGTCCGGCCGCCGCCGCGTCACGGGCCCGTGCCGCCCTCGAGCGGCTCGAGTACCGCGGGTACGACTCCGCGGGCGTGGCCGCGCGGCACCCCGACGGCACCCGGGTGCACCTGCGTACCCTCGACGGCGTCGCAGCACTCGCCGCACCGGTGGGCGAGAGGGCGGCGGATGCCACGACCGCGGCGATCGGCCACACCCGCTGGGCCACGCACGGTGGCGTGACCGAGACGAACGCCCACCCGATCGAGGACTGCGGCGGGCAGCTGTTCATCGTGCACAACGGCATCGTCGAGAACGCCGACGTGCTGCGGGCGCACCTGATCGCGGCGGGGCACCGCTTCGCGAGCGAGGTCGACAGCGAGGTCATCGTGCACCTGGTCGAACAGGCGCACCGCCCGGGTGTCGGGCTCGGCGACGCGCTCGCCGAAGCGGTCACCCGGCTCGAGGGCACGTGGGCGGTCGTCGCCCTCGACACCCGCACGGGCACCCTCGCGGCGACCGCGCACGGCTCTCCGCTCGTGTTCGCGGAGGGCGACGAGGGGGCGTACTTCGCCAGCGACGTCGGGGCGATCACGCCGGTCGTCTCGGCCTTCCGCGTGCTCGAGGACGACGACGTCGTCGAGGTGGCCGCCGAGGGCATGCGGTGGCACCGCGCGGGCGGCAGCTGTCGTCCGCGCGGCCTCTGGCCCGTGCCGAAGACCGCCCTGCTGTCGAGCAAGGGGCGTCACCGCGACCACATGGGCAACGAGATCGACGAGCAGCCCCTGGTCGCTCAGCGCGTGATCGACGCCCTCGCTCCGGCGATCACCGACGGACTGCTGTGGCGCGGGCTCGGACTCCCTCCCCTCGACGAGATCGACCGCGTCGCGATCATCGGCTGCGGCACGTCGCTGCACGCCGGCCGCGCGATCGCCGGCGTCTTCGCCCGCGTCGGCGGCCTGCCCACCCGAATGCTCATCGCCAGCGAGGCCGCGCACGAGGTCTGGGAGCCCCGCACGCTCGTCATTGCGATCAGCCAGTCCGGAGAGACCGCCGATGTGCTGCGGGCCCTGCAGGGGCTCCCCGCGGAGCACGGCACGGTGCTGGCCCTCACGAACAACCCGTCGTCGTCGCTCGCTCGGCGCGCCGACGCCGTCATCGACTGTCTCGCCGGTCCCGAGATCGGGGTCGCGGCGACCAAGACCTTCGTCGCGCAGGTGCTGACGGGTGTGTGCGTCGCCCTGTCGGGCCTGACCGTCTCTCATCGGGCGGATGCCGCGCTGCTCGACGCCGACGTCCGTGCCCTCACCGCGACCCCCGAGGCGCTGTCGACGGCGCGCGACACGTGGCGGGGCCCTGCCGCGACCCTCGCGGCCGAGTTCGCGCGGGCGTCGGGCTTCCTCTTCCTCGGCCGCGGCGCGGGGCTGGTCTACGCCGCGGAGGGCGCGCTCAAGCTGAAGGAGCTGTCGTATCGCTGGGCCGAGCACCAGCCGGCGGGTGAGCTCAAGCACGGTCCGCTGGCGCTGGTGGATGCCGGCACCCCGGTGTTCGTCGTCGACGACGGCGACCCGCGCCTCGAGGTCGACATCGCCGAGGTGACGGCGCGCGGGGGCCGCGTCATCCGCCTCGGTGAACGCGTGCTGCGGGTGGGCGGTCTCCCCCTGCATCTGCCGCGCACCGGCCCGTCGTGGGGGCCGCTCGAGACGGTCGTGCCCCTGCAGATGTTCGCCCGAGAGCTCGCCCTGCGCCTGCACCGCGACGTCGACAAGCCCCGCAACCTGGCCAAGTCGGTGACGGTGTCCTGAGACTCCCCTCCCCCCACCTCGCTCCGCACGAAAGGCAGTCCCCCATGACCCGACGAGACCTCCGCATCGCCCGCCGGCGCCCGCCGACATCTCCGCGCCGACCGTGGGTGCGTGCCCTCGCGGTGCTCGCGACCCTCGGGGTGGCGGTGGCGGGCTCCGTCGCGCTGACACCCGCCCCCGCCGAGGCGGCCACCCGCACCGTCGTCAGCCTCACGTTCGACGACGGCAACGCCGATCAGCTGAGCGCGCTGCCGGCGCTGAACGCCAACGGCATGAAGGCCACCTTCTACATCCCGTCGGGCTACATCGGTGCGGCCAGCTATATGACCCGTAGCGACCTGACGAACCTGAAGAACCTCGGCATGGAGATCGGCGGGCACACGGTCAACCACGCCGACCTGACGGCGGTCAGTCTCGACGAGGCCAAGCGCCAGATCTGTCAGGATCGCAAGAACCTCACCTCGTGGGGCTTCACCGTCCGCAGCTTCGCCTACCCCTTCGCCGACGCGAACGCCGACGTCGAGAAGGCTGTCGCGGCGTGCGGGTACAACAGCGGCCGGCTGCTGGGCGATATCAAGAGCCGCTTCGGCTGCTCCGACTGCGGGTACGCCGAGAGCATCCCGCCCGCCGACCCCTACGCCCTCGCCGCCCTCGACCAGGTCGACTCGACGTGGACGCTCGCCGACCTGCAGCAGGGCGTGACGAACGCCGAGAAGAACGGCGGCGGGTGGGTGCAGTACACCTTCCATCACGTCTGCGACAACGCGTGCGACGATCTGGCGATCTCCACCTCGGTGTTCGGTCAGTTCCTGTCGTGGCTCAAGACCCGGCAGGCGGCGGGCACCGTCGTCAAGACGATCGGCAGTGTCGTCGGAGGCACCACGAAGCCCGTCGTGAACGGCCCCTCTGTCCCCGCGGTCACCGGATCGACCAACGGCATCGTCAACCCGAGCATGGAGACCGGCGCCCCCGACTGCTGGATGCGCGGGGGCTACGGCAACAACACCGCCGCCTTCAGCACCGGCTCCCCCGCGCACACCGGCAACATCGCCAGCGGGATCACGATGAGCAACTACGTCGACGGCGACGCGAAACTCCTGCCGCAGTTCGATCTCGGACAGTGTTCGCCGACGGTCACACCGGGGCGCACTTACGCGCTGCGCGAGTGGTACCAAGCCAGCGGACCGACGCAGTTCGCGGTCTATCTGCGCTCGACGACGGGCACGTGGTCGTACTGGACCTCGAGCCCCTGGTTCGCCTCGGCGACGGCGTGGACCGAGGCCGACTGGACGACCGCGGCGATCCCCGCCGGGTACAACGGCATCAGCTTCGCCCTGAACATCTTCGGCAACGGAACGCTCCGCACCGACGACCTCGGTCTGTACGACAGCGCGAGCGCTCCGCCGGTGACCGCCCTGACGAAGACCGCCCCGCTCGCGGTGACCGCTCCGGGCACCCCGCAGGGCCCGATCGAGACCGTGCACCCGACCGAGAGCGACGTCAGCGGATGACGCGACGCCCTCGCCTGACGGCGGCGATCACCCCCGCGGTGGTCGCCGCCGTCGGCGGGGTGGGACGACGATCCCGGATGCCGCGCCGGCACCGACCCGCCACGGCGATCACCCTCGCTGTCGTCGCCGTCGTCGGCGTGACGGCGTGCGCCCCCGCGCAGCCCGACCGTCCGCAGACGAGATACCCCTGGCACACCGACATCGTCTCGACGACGTTCTGGGTGGGTGAGGTCTTCGACCCGAACGCCTCCGACGGCAGCCAGCGCATCTCGACCTACGACTCCGACTGGCTGGGGTCGTACGGCGGATGCGACGGCGTCGTCGACGGCGACACGTGCAGCACCGAGGCCCGTACCGCGGCCGACGACTACTTCCCCACGCGCATGACACCGCGCGAGAACCCCTTCTACCTCGACCTGCCCTTCGACGACGTCAACGACGACGAGGGCTTCGCGACCCGCGGAGAGGTGGTCCCGTGGGCGGACAGCGCCCCCTACGCGGCGATCGTCGACGACCCGGCGCAGAGCCTGATGAAGAACCGTTGGGTGGTTCTGCGCAAGGGCGAGCGCACCTGCTACGGCCAGATCGAAGACGCCGGTCCGGGCGAATACCGAGACGCCGCTTACGTCTTCGGCGCCGACGACCGGCGCCCCGCGAACGCCCGCTACAACGGCGCAGGCCTCGATGTGTCCCCCGCTCTGAACGGCTGCCTCGGCTTCGCCGAGCTCGACGGCGACGGCGACACGGTCGACTGGGCCTTCGTCGATGACGCCGACGTGCCCGACGGGCCGTGGACCAGGATCGTCACGGATTCCCCCGTCCGCTGAGCGGATGCCGTGCACGAGGGCGTCTGTTCGCTGGACGCCGAGAACGCAGAAGGGCCGGATGCCATGGCATCCGGCCCTTCTGTGAGATCAGGCGCGTCGGGTCACTGTCCGCGGCGGTCGCGCAGCTGCTGCAGCGCGTCGTCGAGGAGCGAGGCCGCCTCTTCGTCGGAGCGGCGCTCCTTCACGTACGCGAGGTGCGTCTTGTAGGGCTCCGCCTTGGCGAGTGCCGGCGGGTTGGCCTTGTCGCGTCCGGCGGGAAGACCGGAGTGCGGGGAGTCGATCGTCTCGGGGATCTCGTCGTCGGGGATGCCGGCGGCGAAGTAGCGCACCGTCTCGTTGCCGAGGGCGTCCCAGTACGACACGGCCACGCGATCCGCGTGGAAGCCGTGATCCTGCTCGCCCATGGGGCCCGCGCCGACGCGCGAACCACGGATGGCATTGCCGCCACTGGCCATGTCAGATCTCCGCGAACTTGGTGAGGAGACCGAGACCGACGATGGTGACGAACCACACCAGCGCCAGCACGATCGTGAATCGGTTGAGGTTGCGTTCAGCCAGGCCCGACGAACCGAGGGCGGAACTCATGCCGCCGCCGAACATGTCGGACAGACCGCCACCGCGACCCTTGTGAAGCAGGATGAGCAGGGTCAGCAGGAGGCTGGTGATGCCCAGGAGCACCTGCAGGACGAACTCGAGAATCTGCACTGTCGAAAGCCTTTCGCGAGCGGCCAGTCGACCGCACAAGCGTCAAGTATACGGGGACGCGTCTCAGACGCACGGATGCCCGCGGCGGTGAGCCGCGGGCACCCGGGAGAAGGCGTCAGACGCCGACGTGCTTCTGGAAGCGGATGATCGCCGCGAACTCGTCGACGACGAGGCTCGCGCCACCCACCAGGGCACCGTCGACATCGGGCTCGCGCATGAACCCGGCGATGTTGCCCGACTTCACCGATCCGCCGTAGAGCACGCGGGTGCGCGCTGCGGCATCCGCACCGAGCTTGTCGGCGACGACCGCGCGGAGCTTCGCGCAGACCTCCTGGGCCTGATCGGGCGTCGCGGCCTGGCCCGAGCCGATGGCCCAGACCGGCTCGTACGCCACGACGATGTCGGCGTCGGAGGACACACCCTCGAGAGCGACCTCGAGCTGACCCACGGGAACGGCGCTCGCGCCGAACTTCTCGAGGTCGTCCGAGGTCTCACCGACGCAGATGACCGGGACGAGACCGTGGCGGAGAGCCGCCTGGGTCTTCGCCGCGATGACCTCGTCGGTCTCGTGGTGGAACTGACGACGCTCGGAGTGCCCGATGATCACGTACTTTGCGTCGAGCTTGGCCAGGAACTGACCGGAGATCTCGCCGGTGTACGCGCCGGAGTCGTGGGCCGAGAGGTCCTGACCGCCGAGGGCGAACTCGATCTTGTCGGCGTCGAGCAGCGTCTGCACGGTGCGCAGGTCGGTGTACGGCGGGAACACCGCGACCTCGACACTGCCGTTCTCGTGCTTGGCTTCCTTCAGCGTCCAGTGCAGCTTCTGAACGAACGCGACCGCCTGCAGGTGGTCGAGGTTCATCTTCCAGTTGCCGGCGATGAGGGGGGTTCTGGTCACTGCCATCCGAGGACCTCCAGTCCGGGGAGCTTCTTACCTTCGAGGAACTCCAGGCTGGCGCCGCCACCCGTGGAGATGTGACCGAACGCCTCGTCGGCGAAGCCGAGCTGACGCACGGCCGCCGCGGAGTCGCCGCCGCCGACGACGCTGAGGCCGTCGACCTCGGTGAGCGCCTGGGCGACGGTCTTGGTGCCGGCCTCGAACGCCTTCATCTCGAATACGCCCATCGGGCCGTTCCAGAAGACGGTGCGCGAGCCGCGGACGGCCTCGGCGAAGATCTCCGCGGTGCGGGGTCCGATGTCGAGGCCGAGACCGGACGCACCGAAAGCGGTGTCTTCGAGGGCGTCCGCGTCGGCGACCACGTGGTCGGCGTCCGCCGAGAACGAGGCTGCGACGACGGCGTCCACCGGCAGCACGATCTCGACGCCGCGCTCCTTCGCCGAGGCGATGTAGCCCTTCACGGTGTCGATCTGATCCTGCTCGAGCAGGCTCGCGCCGACCTTGTGCCCTTCGGCGACGAGGAAGGTGAACATCATGCCGCCACCGACGAGGAGCTTGTCCACGCGCGGCAGCAGGTGCTCGATGACGCCCAGCTTGTCGCTGACCTTGGATCCGCCGAGCACGACCGTGTAGGGGCGCTCGGGGTTCTCGGTGAGACGGTCGAGGACCTCGAGTTCCTTCTGGATGAGGAGGCCGGCGGCCGAGGGCACGAGCTGGGCGAGGTCGTAGACGCTCGCCTGCTTGCGGTGCACGACACCGAAGCCGTCCGACACGAGGGCGTCGCCGAGACCGGCGAGCTCCCGCGCGAAGGCCTGGCGCTCGGACTCGTCCTTCGAGGTCTCCCCCGCGTTGAAGCGGAGGTTCTCGATGACGGCGACCTCACCGTTCTCGAGCGAGGCCACGGCATCCTGAGCCGACTCGCCCACCGTGTCGCGCGCGAACGCGACCGGCTGGCCGAGAAGCTCGGACAGGCGCTGCGCGACCGGCTCGAGGGAGTACTTCGGGTCGGGGGCCCCGTCGGGGCGGCCCAGGTGCGAGCACACGATCACACGCGCGCCGGCGTTGATCAGTGCGTTGAGGGTCGGCAGCGACGCGCGCACGCGGCCATCGTCCGTGATGATCCCGGCCTTGAGAGGAACGTTGAGATCACAACGGACGATGACACGCGTGCCGGCCAGCGACCCCAGCGAATCGAGGGTGCGCAGAGCCATGGAGGGTCAGAGACGCTCGGCGACGTACTCGGTCAGGTCGACGAGACGGTTCGAGTAGCCCCACTCGTTGTCGTACCACGACGAGACCTTGACGAGGTTGCCGCTGACGTTGGTCAGCTCGGCGTCGAAGATCGACGAGTGCGGGTTGCCCTGGATGTCGCTCGAGACGATCGGGTCTTCGGTGTACTGCAGGACGCCGTTGAGGCGACCCTCGGCAGCGGCCTTCTTGTAGACCTCGTTGACCTGGTCGACGGTCAGACCCTCGGTGGGGGTGACGATCGTGAGGTCGACGATCGAGCCGGTGGGAACCGGAACGCGGTACGACGAGCCGCTGAGCTTGCCGTTGAGCTCGGGCAGCACCAGGCCGATGGCCTTGGCGGCACCGGTCGAGGCGGGGACGATGTTGATCGCCGCACCGCGCGCGCGACGCAGGTCGCTGTGCGGGCCGTCCTGGAGGTTCTGGTCGGCGGTGTACGCGTGAGCGGTCATCATGAAGCCGCGCTCGATGCCGAAGGCCTCGTTGAACACCTGGGCGAGGGGCGCCAGGCAGTTCGTGGTGCACGACGCGTTCGAGATGATGACGTCGGTCTCGGGGTTGTAGGTCTCTTCGTTGACGCCCATGACGATGGTCGCGTCGTCGCCCGTGGCGGGAGCCGAGATGAGGACCTTCTTGGCACCACCGGTGATGTGCTTCTTGGCGTCTTCGGCCTTGGTGAAGCGACCGGTCGACTCGATGACGATGTCGACGCCCAGCTCGCCCCAGGGGAGGTTGGCGGGGTCGCGCTCTTCGAAGACCTTGATGGTCTTGTCACCGACGGTGATGGAGTCTGCGGTGTACGAGACGTCCTCGGTCAGCACGCCGCCGACGGAGTCGTACTTGAGGAGGTGCGCCAGCGACTTGTTGTCGGTGAGGTCGTTCACCGCCACGATTTCGAGGTCGGCACCCTGCGCGAGAGCCGCGCGGAGGTAGTTGCGTCCGATACGGCCGAAGCCGTTGATTCCGATCTTGACGGTCACGGAATATCTCCTGAATCAGTTGTGCGCGAGAAGCGCGTGATTGCGGTGTTCGCTGGCGGACAACGGCGTCCCGGTGGGGTGCCCCACCGGGACGCCGCACCGTTTACGACAGTACCAGCAGACCCGCAGTCTTCTCTCGGGCGGCCGCGAAGCGGTCCTGGGCGTCGGCCCAGTTGGCGATGTTCCAGAACGCCTTCACGTAGTCGGCGCGGACGTTCTTGTAGTCGAGGTAGTACGCGTGCTCCCAGACGTCGAGCAGGAGGATCGGCACGGTGCCCGCGACGATCTGACCCTGCTGGTCGAAGAACTGCTGGATGACGAGGTTCTCGCCGATCGAGTCCCAGAACAGACCCGCCCAGCCCGAACCCTGCACGCCGAGGGCGGCAGCGGTGAACTGCGCGCGGAACGCGTCGAACGAACCGAACTGGTCGTCGATCGCCGACTCGAGGTCGCCGGTGGGCTTGTCTCCACCGTTGGGCGAGAGGTTCGTCCAGAAGATCGAGTGGTTCGTGTGGCCGCCGAGGTTGAACGCGAGGTCCTTCTGCAGGCGGTTGATGTTGGCGAAATCGTTCTTCTCGCGTGCTTCGGCGAGAAGGTCGAGAGTGGTGTTGGCGCCGTTGACGTAGGTCTGGTGGTGCTTGCTGTGATGCAGCTCCATGATCGTCGCGCTGATGTGCGGCTCCAGCGCCGAGTAGTCGTAGGGCAGTTCGGGCAGCGTGTACTTCGCCATGTTCTCTACTTCCGAATCGGGCGCTGCCCCAGACCTCTGTTTCGAGACGACTTGCCGAGACGACGTGCCGAGACGACGGTCGAGGAATCGAGCAGCGAGGGTGACGTCTTCATCCTATTGAGGGTCAACGCCGCACCCCGAGGGTTGCTTCCCCGAATGACGGAGAGTAGACGCCCCGGGCGCGTCGCGAAGGGCTGGCCGGAGGTCGCGAGACCCTGACGACGGCAGGACCGTGGGGGGCGGATGCCGCGGAACCGGTGTCAGCACGAACGCGCGGATGCCGTGAGCTCACGGCATCCGGGAAGATCTTCTCTCCGTCGTCGGCGCCGACGGGCACGGCGGCCTCGGTACCGGGGATCCCGTCGACTTCGGCAGGTCTGATCCGGGTCAGTCGTCGGCGCCGACGGGCACGGCGGCCTCGGTGCCGGGGATCCCGTCGACTTCGGCAGGTCTGATCCGGGTCAGTCGTCGGCGCCGACGGGCACGGCGGCCTCGGTACCGGGGATCCCGTCGACCTCGGCCTTCTTGTCGGCCATCGCGAGCAGGCGGCGAATGCGGCCGGCGACGGCGTCCTTCGTGAGGGGCGGGTCGGCGTGGTGACCGAGCTCGTCGAGGCTCGCGTCGCGGTGGGCGAGGCGCAGCTCGCCCGCCTGCTGCAGGTGCGGGGGAACCTCGTCGCCGAGGATCTCGAGCGCTCGTTCGACGCGGGCGCACGCGGCGACCGCCGCCTGGGCGGAACGCCGCAGGTTCGCGTCGTCGAAGTTCACGAGGCGGTTGACCCCCGCGCGCACCTCGCGGCGCTGACGCATCTGGTCCCACTCCCCCGCGGTGCGACGCGCGCCCATCTCGTAGAGCGCACCGCGGATCGCCTCACCGTCGCGCACGACGACGCGCGGCACTCCGCGCACCTCGCGGGCCTTGGCCGGGATGCCGATGCGGTGGCCCGCGCCGACGAGGGCCATCGCGGCCTCCGACGAGGGGCACGAGATCTCGAGAGCTGCGGAGCGACCCGGGTCGCTGAGGGTTCCGGCGGCCAGGAACGCGCCGCGCCAGATCGCGCTCAGATCGGACCGCGAGCCGGTCGTGAGCTTGTTCGGCAGGCCGCGCACGGGGCGACGACGCTGGTCGAGAAGGCCCGTCTGACGCGCGAGGGTTTCGCCGGCTTCGATGACCCGCACCGCGAACAGCCCGCCCGTGCGTCCGCCGGAGCCCTGCACGTGGTGCAGCTCGGGGCGCACACCGTAGAGCTCCATGAGATCGCGGGCGACTCGGCGCGCGAGCACGTCGGAGTCGAGTTCGGCCTCCACGGCGACGCGGTTGGCGATGGAGTGCAGACCCCCGGAGAAGCGCAGGAGGGCCGTGAGCTCGGCGACGCGCGCGGTCGGGCGAGGGTCACGGACGGTGATGAGCTCGGCCTTCACGTCGGCGGTCAGGGGCACGGTTCTCCTCGGGTGGGGGGCGGCGGGGACGACGTTACAGCCTACTCGCGACCGAGGTCGCGGTGAGCCACCCGCACGGCCACCCCGGGCACATCGGCCAGACGTGCAGCGAGCTCGCGCGCCATCACCACCGATCTGTGCTTACCCCCCGTGCAGCCCACGGCCACCACGGAATGACGCTTGTTTTCGCGCTGATATCCCTCGAGCACGGGGCGCAGCGCCGCCGCGTACGACCCCAGGAACTCCTCGGCGCCCTGCTGGCCCAGCACATATTCCCGCACGCGGGGATCCTCACCGGTGAGCGGGCGCAGCTCGTCGTTCCAGAACGGGTTCGGCAGGAACCGCATGTCAGCGACCAGGTCGACGTCGGGCGGCAGCCCGTACTTGAACCCGAAGCTCATGAGCGTCACGGTGTGCCGCGCCGCACCCTCTTCGCCGAACAGCTCGACGGTGCGCAGCGACAGCTGGTGCACGTTGAGGGCCGAGGTGTCGATGACGACGTCGGCGGCCTCGCGCACCGGGGCCAGACGCTCCCGCTCGCGCCGGATGCCGTCGAGGATCGTGCCGTCGTGCTGCAGGGGGTGCGGGCGGCGGACCGCCTCGAAACGCCGCACGAGCACCGCATCGGAGGCGTCGAGGAACACCACGCGCACCTGCCGACCGGCCTGCAGGGTGCGCATCGCCTCGGGGAGGTCGCCGAACAGCGTGCGCCCGCGCACGTCGACGACCACGGCCACGCGGGGCACGGCACCACCGGCGAGCTCGGTGAGCTCGAGCAGGGGCCGCAGCATGCGCGGGGGCAGGTTGTCGACCACGTACCAGTCGAGGTCTTCGAGCGAGTTCGCGACGGTGGATCGCCCGGCGCCCGACATGCCCGTGACGATCAGCACCTCACCTGGCTCGTCTCGTGCCGGTTCCATGGGTGACCGCCTCCCGTCGTGTCGTTCCAGCCTACCGAGCCAGATGGGTGTGGATGTTCTCGGCGAGGGTCGGTCCGATGCCCGGGAGCTCCATGATCTCGTCGGGTGTGGCGTTCTTCAGCGCCGACACCGAGCCGAAATGCCGCAGCAGCGCCTTGATCCGCGAATCGCCCAGGCCGGGGACCTCGGCGAGGACGCTCGTGATGTCGCGCTTGCGGCGCTTGCGCTGATGCACGATCGCGAAGCGGTGGGCCTCGTCGCGAAGTCGTTGCAGGAGGTACAGGGCCTCGGAGGTGCGCGGCAGGATCACGGGATACTCCTCCCCCGGCAGCCACACCTCTTCGAGGCGCTTCGCGATGCCGCACAGCGCGATCTCCTCGTGGCCGGCGTCGGCGAGGGCGCGTGCGGCGGCGGCGACCTGCGGCTGACCGCCGTCGACCACGAGCAGCTGCGGGCGATAGGCGAAACGCGGACGCTTGCGCGCCGTGACGACCTCGCCGTCGGCCGTCGCCTCCGCCGAGTCGGGGGCGGCGACGATCGCTCCGCCCATCGTCTCGGGCTCGATCTCTTCGGGCCGGTCGAGGTAGGCGAGGCGCCGCGTGAGCACCTGGTACATCGAGTCGGTGTCGTCCGTGGTCTCGGCGACCCCGAACGAGCGGTACTGGTCTTTGCGCGGGAGTCCGTCTTCGAAGACGACCATGGATGCCACGACGTTGGTGCCCGCGAGGTGCGAGATGTCGAAGCACTCGATGCGCAGGGGCGCCTCGGTCATGCCGAGGGCCTCCTGGAGGTCGGTCAGGGCCTGCGACCGCGCCACGTAGTCGCTCGTGCGGCGGGTCTTGTGCAGCATGAGGGCCTGCTGGGCGTTGAGGGTCGCGGTCTTCAGCAGATCGGCTTTGCGTCCGCGCTGGGCGACCTGCAGCGTCACGGGCCGGCCGCGACGCTCGCGCAGCCAGTCCTCGAGCTGTTCGGCGTCGTCGGGCAGCTCGGGCACGAGCACTTGACGCGGGATGTCGGTGGCATCCGCGTCGCCGTAGGTGCGCTGCAGCACCTGATCGACGAGCTCGGCGCCCGAGATGTCGATCTCCTTCTCGATCGTCGTCGCGCGCACACCGCGCACGCGCCCGCCGCGCACGACGAAGTGCTGGACGGTCGCGGCGAGTTCGTCCTCCGCGATGCCGAAGAGGTCGGCATCCGTGTCGGAGGCCAGCACCAGGGCGCTCTTGCCGAGCACCGCGTCGATGGCCTGCAGGCGGTCGCGGTAGTGCGCGGCCGACTCGTAGTCCATCGCCGCCGAGGCCTCTTTCATGCGGGCGGTGAGCTCTCGCGCGAAGCGCTGGTCGCCGCCCGACATGAAGGAGACGAAGTCATTGACGATCGCGCGGTGCTCCTCGATCGTCACCTTCATCGAGCAGGGGCCGCCGCAGCGCCCGATCTGGCCCGGGAAGCACGGTCGTCCGGATGCCATCGCCTTCTTGTACGACGAGTCGCTGCACGTGCGGATCGGGAAGACCTTGATCATCAGGTCGATGGTGTCGTGCACCGCCCAGACCTTCGGGTAGGGGCCGAAGTACTTGGCCCCGCGGATCTTCGGGTTGCGCGTGACGATGACCCGCGGCGCCTCGTCGGCGAGGGTGATCGCCATGAAGGGATACGACTTGTCGTCTTTGTAGCGGACGTTGAAGGGCGGATCGAACTCCTTGATCCACATGTACTCCAGCTGCAGCGAGTCGACGTCGCTCGGCACGACCGTCCATTCCACGCTCGCGGCCGTCGTGACCATGCGGCGCGTGCGCTCGTGCAGCGAGTGCAGCGGAGCGAAGTAGTTCGACAGACGCGCGCGGAGGTTCTTCGCCTTGCCGACGTACAGCACGCGCCCGTCGGCGTCGCGGAACCGGTAGACCCCCGGGTTGGTGGGGATCTCTCCGGCTTTCGGTCGGTACGGGAGCTGCGACATCCGTTCTCGGGATGCCACGGCTCAGCCCGCCGCGCCCACGAGTTCCCGCTCGGCGCTTCCGGCGTCCGTCGCGGTGTTGCGCTGCGCGCCCGTGCGGCCGGTCTCGAGCAGCTCGGCGAGGAACGCGCCGGTGTGGCTCTCCGCCACCTTGGCGACCTGCTCGGGGGTGCCCGTCGCGACGATCGTGCCGCCGCCCGCGCCGCCCTCGGGCCCGAGGTCGATGACCCAGTCGGAACTCTTGATCACGTCGAGGTTGTGCTCGATCACGATGACCGTGTTGCCCTTGTCGACGAGACCGTTGAGCACCTTGAGCAGCAGCGAGACGTCTTCGAAGTGCAGACCGGTCGTGGGCTCGTCGAGCACGTAGATCGATCGGCCGTTGCTGCGGCGCTGGAGCTCGGTCGCGAGCTTGACGCGCTGCGCCTCGCCACCCGACAGGGTGGTCGCGGACTGGCCCAGGCGCACGTAGCCGAGGCCCACGTCGACGAGGGTCTTAAGGTAGCGGTGGATCGCCTGGATCGGCTCGAAGAACTCGGCGGCCTCGGAGATGGGCATCTCGAGCACCTCGGCGATGTTCTTGCCCTTGTAGTGCACCGACAGGGTGTCGCGGTTGTACCGCTTGCCGTGGCAGACCTCGCAGTCGACGTAGACGTCGGGCAGGAAGTTCATCTCGATCTTCAGCGTGCCGTCACCCGAGCAGGCCTCGCAGCGTCCGCCCTTGACGTTGAAGCTGAAGCGCCCGGCCTGGTAGCCGCGCACCTTCGCCTCGGGCGTCTCGGCGAAGAGGCTGCGGATGCGGTCGAACACTCCGGTGTAGGTCGCGGGGTTCGAGCGCGGGGTGCGGCCGATGGGCGCCTGGTCGACGTGCACGACCTTGTCGAGGTTGTCGAGGCCCGTGACGCGGGTGTGCTTGCCCGGCACGCGCCGCGCACCGTTCAGCTTGGAGGCGAGGACCTCGTACAGGATGCCGTTGACCAGCGTCGACTTGCCCGAACCGCTCACGCCGGTGACGGCGGTGAGCACGCCGAGCGGGAAGTCGGCGGTGACGTTCTGCAGGTTGTTCTCGCGCGCACCGACCACGCTGACCTGGCGCTTCTTGTCGATCTTGCGGCGCTTCTTGGGTGCCTCGATCGAGCGGCGACCGGACAGGTAGGCGCCGGTGAGCGAGGCCTCGTCATCGAGGAGCCCTGCCAGCGGGCCGGAGTGCACGACGTTGCCGCCGTCGACGCCGGCGCGGGGTCCGATGTCGACGACCCAGTCGGCGGCATGGATGGTCTCTTCGTCGTGCTCGACCACGATGAGGGTGTTGCCGAGGTCGCGCAGCGTCTCGAGGGTCTGGATGAGACGGCGGTTGTCGCGCTGGTGCAGGCCGATCGAGGGCTCGTCGAGCACGTAGAGCACGCCCGTGAGTCCGGAGCCGATCTGCGTGGCCAGGCGGATGCGCTGCGCCTCACCGCCCGAGAGCGTGCCCGCCGCGCGACCGAGGCTGAGGTAGTTGAGTCCGACCTGCAGCAGGAAGTCGAGTCGCGCGCGGATCTCGCGCAGCACCGCCGCGGCGATGGTCGCTTCGCGGTCGGTGAGCGTGAGGTTCGAGAAGAACTCGCGCGCGTCGGCCAGGCTCATGCGCGAGGCCGCGGCGATCGAGGTGTCGTCGACGAGCACGGCGAGCACCTCGGGCTTCAGGCGATCGCCGTCGCACACGGCGCAGGGCACCTCGCGCAGGTATTCCGACCAGCGCTGGCGCTGCGTGTCGGACTCGGCCTGCAGGTACTGGCGCTCGATGTAGGGGACGACGCCCTCGAATCCCGAGGCGTACCGCATCTCGCGACCGTAGCGGTTCTTCCACTTGACGGTGACCTTGTAATTCTCACCGCGCAGCACCGCCTGCTGGACGTCGTGCGAGAGGTCTTTCCACGGGGTGTCGAGCGAGAAGTCCAGGTCGCGCGCGAGGCCCTCGAGGAGGCGCTCGTAGTACTGGAACAGTCCCTTGCCCTGCGTGGTCCAGGGCAGGATCGCGCCCTCGCGGATCGAGAGCTCCTCGTCGCCGAGCATGAGGTCGACGTCAACCGACATGCGAGTGCCGAGGCCGGAGCAGACGGGGCACGCGCCGAACGGCGCGTTGAACGAGAACGTGCGGGGCTCGATCTCGGTCAGCTGCAGCGGGTGCCCGTTGGGGCACGCGAGCTTCTCGGAGAACGACTGCCACGCGTCGTCGCCCTCTTCGTCGACGTAGTTGACCTGCATGATGCCGCCGGCGAGGCCCATCGCCGTCTCGACGGAATCGGTGACGCGGCTGAGGTTGTCTCCGGATGCCACGAGCCGGTCGACCACCACGGCGATGTCGTGCTTATAGCTCTTCTTCAGCGTCGGGGGCTCAGACAGCTGCACGAGCTCACCGTCGACGACCGCGCGGGCGTAGCCCTTGGCGCTCAGCTCTTTGAAGAGGTCGACGAACTCGCCCTTCTTCTGGGTGACGACGGGGGCGACGATCTGGTATCGCGTGCGCTCGGGCAGCTCCATGAGCTGGTCGGCGATCTGCTGCACCGTCTGACGCTGGATGCGTGCGCCGCAGTCGGGGCAGTGCGGCACGCCGATGCGTGCCCAGAGCAGACGCATGTAGTCGTGGATCTCGGTGATGGTGCCCACCGTGGACCGAGGGTTGCGGTTGGTCGACTTCTGGTCGATCGACACCGCGGGGCTGAGCCCCTCGATGAAGTCGACGTCGGGGCGGTCGACCTGGCCGAGAAACTGACGCGCGTAGGCGCTCAGCGATTCCACGTACCGACGCTGACCCTCGGCGAAGATCGTGTCGAACGCGAGGCTCGACTTGCCCGAACCCGACAGACCCGTGAAGACGACGAGGGAGTCGCGGGGGATGTCGAGGTCGACGTTCTTCAGATTGTGGACGCGGGCACCCCGGACACTCAGCTTTCCGCTGGAGCCGGAATTCGCCGCGGAGGAGGGCGAGGAGACGGGAACGATGGGCACCTGTTAAGTCTAGGTCGGACCTCCGACATCGGCCCCGGGTTCGCCCCGGGCGCACGAATGTGCGAAGGTGCGAGCCCTTCGATCACTGCCTCGGATCCGCCGCGAAGGGGGCGAGCCCGTCGCGCAGCGCTCGCAACGCGCGCTCGTCGACGCCCACGCGCTCCATGATCTTGCCCGGGACCTCGAGGGCCGCCTCGCGCAGCGCCCGGCCCTGGTTGGTCAGGTCGATGTCGAGCACGCGCTCGTCGTCGCTGCGACGGGAGCGCACCACCCGCCCTTGCGCCTCGAGGCGCTTGACCAGCGGCGAGAGCGTCGCGGGTTCCATTGCGAGTTCTCCGGCCAGCGCACCTAGGGAGCGCGGCGCCTGCTCCCACAGAGCGAGCATCACGAGGTACTGCGGGTGCGTGAGCCCCAGCGGCTCGAGCACCGGCCGGTAGATCGACACCACGTTGCGCGCGGCGGTGACGAGCGCGAAGCACACCTGGTTCTCGAGCTTCAGTGGATCGTCCACGCACCCTCCCGAATACTTAGTACACTAATGATCATGACACGAAAGGATCCGGAACGCCCGCCACTGCGCGAGCGCGTCCGCGAAGCCGGGGGCTGGTACCAGTACCTCAACACGCGACTGATCCGCGTCGCCGGGCCGGCGTCGGTCGGCCCGTACGAGACCACGCCCGAGCCCGTGCGCACGGGTCGTCCCTGCCCCCTGTGCGGTCACGCGATGACCGAGCACAGCGTCGACCGGTCGGGACCCAAGCCCCTGCTGCACTGCCCCTGAGCCACCCACCGCCGGTGGGCTGACGCGCAGGAACACTCATGCGGCGCCACCACCGGTCGACCCCAGAGCCTCGGTGCTGCGCTCCGCGCCCAGCCCACGGCGGTCCGTTCAGCCGAGGTCGGGCCTGCCCTGCTCGTCCAAGGGCCAGCCGGGGTTGACGGCGATCTCCCACGGGTGCCCATCGGGATCGACGAACACCCCGGAATAACCGCCCCACGGCGTTTCTGCGCCTGTACGCGCGAGCCGCGCCCCGGCCGCTTCGGCGCTCGCCAGAATGGCATCGACTTCGGCAGCGTCACCCACGTTGTGAGCCAAGGTCACCCCGCCCCATCCTCCGCCGTCCGCGACTCCCGAGTCCGCGGCAAGTTCTGCGCGACCCCACAGCGCGAGGACCTGGCCGCCGGTGTCGAAGAACGCCACCTCGCCGGCGACCGACGAGCGGTGCTCCCGCCATCCGAGCGCGCGGTAGAACGCGACAGCGCGATCGAGATCGGCCACTCCGAGGGTGACGAGCGTGAGGCGCTGTTGCATGACGATCCTCCCGGTGTCAGGCGTGACCCGCGCGCTCCATGGCGCGCAGCTCCTTCTTCATGTCCTGCACCTCGTCGCGAAGGCGTCCGGCGAGCTCGAACTTCAGCTCCGACGCGGCCGCCAGCATCTGCTGCGTCAGGTCGGCGATCGTCGACTCGAGCTGATCGGCACCCTCGGCCGCGATACCGGTCCGGCGCAGCGACGGTGTGGGCGACTTGCCCTTGCCCGCCTTGTCGTTGCGCGCCAGCAGCTTCTTCGTATCGGAGGCCTCGCGGTTCAGCACCTCGGTGATGTCGGCGATCTTCTTGCGCAGCGGCTGCGGGTCGATGCCGTGCTCGGTGTTGTAGGCGATCTGCTTCTCGCGGCGACGCTCGGTCTCTTCGATGGCCTTCGCCATCGAGTCGGTCATCTTGTCGGCGTACATGTGCACCTCGCCCGACACGTTTCGGGCGGCGCGGCCGATGGTCTGAATGAGGGACGTGCCGCTACGGAGGAATCCCTCTTTGTCGGCGTCGAGGATCGCGACGAGCGAGACCTCGGGGAGGTCGAGACCCTCGCGCAGCAGGTTGATGCCCACCAGCACGTCGTACACGCCGGCGCGCAGCTCGGTGAGCAGCTCGACGCGGCGGAGCGTGTCGACGTCGGAGTGCAGATAGCGCACGCGCACCCCGTGCTCACCGAGGAAGTCGGTGAGCTCCTCGGCCATCTTCTTGGTCAGGGTGGTCACCAGCACGCGCTCGTCTCTCTCGACGCGGATGCGGATCTCTTCGAGCAGGTCGTCGATCTGCCCCTTCGAGGGCTTCACGATGATCTCGGGGTCGACGAGTCCGGTGGGGCGGATGATCTGCTCGACGACGCCGTCGGCGATGCCCATCTCGTAGCGCCCCGGGGTCGCCGACAGGTAGACCGTCTGCCCGACGCGCTCCTTGAACTCGTCCCACCGCAGTGGGCGGTTGTCCATGGCGCTGGGAAGGCGGAAGCCGTGCTCGACGAGGGTACGCTTGCGCGACGCGTCGCCCTCGTACATGGCGCCGATCTGCGGCACCGTCACGTGCGACTCGTCGATGACGAGGAGGAAGTCGTCGGGAAAGAAGTCGAGCAGCGTGTGCGGCGGATCGCCGGGCATGCGGCCGTCCATGTGCCGGGAGTAGTTCTCGATGCCCGAGCAGAAGCCGAGCTGCTGCAGCATCTCGAGATCGAACGACGTGCGCATGCGCAGTCGCTGCGCCTCGAGGAGTTTGCCCTGCATCTCGAACTCTTTCAGGCGCTCCTCGAGCTCGTGCTCGATCGTGCCGATCGCGCGCTGCACGGTCTCGGTGCCCGCGACGTAGTGCGACGCCGGGAAGATCGGCACCGACGCCATCTTCTCGATCACGTCGCCCGTGAGCGGATGCAGGGTGTACAGCGCCTCGATCTCGTCGCCGAACATCTCGATGCGGATGGCGTACTCCTCGTACACCGGGATGATCTCGATCGTGTCGCCGCGCACGCGGAAGTTGCCCCGCGAGAAGTCGACGTCGTTGCGGTTGTACTGCATCGAGATGAACTTGCGGATGAGCGCGTCGCGGTCGTAGCGCTCCCCCACCTGCAACGCGACCATCGCGCGCAGGTACTCCTCAGGCGCGCCGAGACCGTAGATGCACGACACGGTCGAGACCACGACCACGTCGCGGCGCGAGAGCAGTGAGTTCGTGGTCGAGTGGCGCAGACGCTCGACCTCGGCGTTGATCGAGCTGTCCTTCTCGATGAAGGTGTCCGTCTGCGGCACGTAGGCCTCGGGCTGGTAGTAGTCGTAGTACGACACGAAGTATTCGACCGCGTTGTTGGGCATGAGCTCGCGGAACTCGTTCGCGAGCTGCGCCGCGAGGGTCTTGTTGTGGGCGAGCACGAGCGTGGGCCGCTGCACCTGCTCGACGAGCCAGGCCGTCGTCGCCGACTTTCCGGTACCCGTGGCACCGAGCAGCACGACGTCGGTCTCACCCGCGTTGATGCGCCCGGCGAGCTCGGCGATCGCCTGCGGCTGATCGCCGGACGGGGTGTACTCGCTGATGACCTCGAAGGGACGGACGGAACGCGTGGCCTGCATGATTCCAGCGTAGGCGGGACCTCCGACATCGGGGTCGGCTTGCGTTCGCCCAGCGCGAGCGCGACCGCCCGGACGAACCGGTGAGCGGTCTCAGCGGGCGGTGACCCGGTCCCAGAGCCGATCGACCTGCGCGCGGGTGTCGTTCATCGTCGTCGCCGTGTCGATCACCACGTCGGCCAGCGCGAGACGCTCGTCGTCGCCGACCTGCGAGCCGATGCGGGCTCGGGCGTCGGCATCCGTCATCCCGCGCTCGTGCACGAGGCGGTGCACCCGCAGCTCGGCCGGGGCGTGGGCGACCACGACGAGGTCCCAGGCGTCGCCACCACGTGCCTCCGCGAGCAAGGGCACGTCGTAGACGACCACCGCAGCGGGATCCGTGGCGAACGCCTCCCGGAAGCGTCGCTCCGATTCCGCGCGCACCGCGGGATGCACGAGGGCGTTCAACGCCGCGAGCCGCTCGGGATGCCCGAACACGCGCGCGCCGAGGGCAGGACGATCCAGCGATCCGTCGGGGCGGATGACCTCGGCCCCGAACTCGCGCTCGATCTCGGCGAGCACCGGGGATCCCGGAGCCTGCACCTCGCGAACGATGGCGTCGGCGTCGACCACGACGGCTCCGTGAGCGGCGAGGAGGGAGGCGATGGTCGACTTGCCCGAGGCGATGCCGCCGGTCAGCGCGAGAAGAGGCACCCGACGAGGATGCCACACGCGCCACCCCCCAGCGGCGATCCGTCGCGTCGTCTAGCATTCGAGAAGGCCGCCGCCCGCTCGGCCCTGAAAGCTTCGCCATGTCCGCCACGCGCACCACGGTCGTCATCGAAGACGACCTCGACATCCGTCTTCTCGTGTCGACGGTGCTCGAGGGAGCCGGGTTCGTCGTGCATGCGGCCGCGACCGGTCTCGACGGCATCGAGCTGGTCCGTCGATACGATCCGTCCGTGGTCACGCTCGACGTGAGCATGCCCGGGATCGACGGGTTCGAGACCGCTCGGCGCATCCGCGCGTTCAGCACGACGCGCATCCTGATGGTCAGCGCCCGTGCCGACGACGCCGAGCAGCGCGCCGGACGCGAGGCCGGCGCCGACGACTACCTCACGAAGCCGTTCCGCCCTCGCGAGCTGCGCCAGCGCGTCGAGTCGCTCCTCGACGCCTCCGCCTGAGCACTCAGACCAGTCCGAAGGGCTGCGTGCCGGTCACGGCGGCGTGCGCGGCAGCCTCGTCCGCGCGTGCGATGAGCGCCGCGGCATCGAACCCGTGATCGGCGGTGAGCGCCATGCCGATGCCCACCACCGGAACGACCGACGGCCCGAGACGGGCGAGGTCGGCGACGACCCGCTCGTGCAGGATGCGCGCGACCCGCCTCACGTCGGTGGTCGCCGTGGTGGTGAAAGCCACCGCGACTCCGGCGGGGTCGACCTCTCCCACCAGCGCCATGGTGGGCGCGTGACGGCGCACCGATGCGCGGAACTCGCCCGCGATCGAGTCCGCCTCGTCGGGCCCGAAGGCCACGGCGACGCGCCGCAGGTCGTCGATGCGCACGCCGATCAGACCGACGCCCTCGTCCGCTCCCTCGGCACGCGTGCAGACGATGGTCATCGTCGCCTCGAACGATTCGCGGAACAGCACGCCGTCGGCATCCACCGACAACGACTTCGCCGTGCCCGGCCCGCGTAGCACGGACTCGTTGGCCCGCAGGGCCGAGGTCACCACGACCGCCGCGATCACCAGCGTGATCGTGAGCAGCGATGACACCCGCGTGTCGAACACCATCCGGAACAGTTCACTGTCGGGACCCAGGCTCACGAAGACGACCGTGCGCACCGCGAACCAGACCGCCTCGATCCCCAGCACCAACGTCAACCCGGTGGAGCTCCACCGTCGTCGGATCGCGCCGCGACGGGTCTCGACGGCACCGACCACGGCGAGGGCGGCGTTGCCGAGGAAGAGCGCCACCGCTCCCGCCCAGTCCCCGCCGTCTGGACCCGCGGCGAGGGCCGCGACGATGACGATCAGCCCGACGGCCGCCACGATCAACGAGGGAAGGCGCACGGGGCGCCGGTTGAAGGCGACGCATCCGAGCCAGATGAACCCCGTCGCCGCGACGAAGGCACCGTTGCCGAGCGCGACCGCGAGGTAGACGTCGGGCAGCAGGAGCCAGCCCACGTAGCAGAGCGCCGAGAACGTGCCCGCCAGATACGCACTCGCCCAGAGGCGGCCGGGCAGGCCATCCTTGAGCATGAGCGTGTCGAGCAGGTACATCACGGCCGACACGACGATGACCACCGATGCGGCGGTCTGCAGGCTGAGCAGGTCGAGGTTCATGCGCGCTCCTTCGGGTCGCGCGGCAGCCGCACGGTGAATGTGGCGCCTTCGCCCGGGGCGGTGCGCACGGTGATCTCCCCGCCGTGCGCGCGCGCGAGGTCGCGACTGATAGCGAGCCCGAGGCCGCTGCCGTGCGTCGAGGTCTTGCGTACCGCGTCTCCGCGGAAGAACCTTTCGAACAGGCGCGCCTGTTCGCTGGGCGAGATCCCCGGTCCGTCGTCCGCGACCACGATCGACAGCGACTGCACGTCGGCGGTCACCGCCACGGTGATCGAGGCGCCGCGGGGGATGTACTTGACGGCGTTCGAGAGCAGGTTGTCGACGATCTGACGCACGCGTCGGGCATCGACGACGGCGCGGATCGGGGCGATCTCACCGGTGATGATCCGGATGCCGTGGTCCCGGGCACGCGGTTCGATGGACTCGATCGCGGCGCGGACCAGCGCGGCGATGTCGGTGGGGCTGCGGTCGAGTTCGATGGCACTCCCCCCGCCCGAGGCCGTGGACTGCGAGAGGATGTCGGCGACCAGTTCGAGCAGTCGGGAGGCGTTCCGCTCCGCGATCTCGAGCCGGTCGCGCGCGGCGTCGTCGAGGGTGTCGTCGTCGAGCACCAGGTCGAGGTAGCCGATGATCGAGGTCAGCGGGGTGCGAAGCTCGTGCGAGACGCTCGCGACGAGGTCCTCGCGCGCACGGCGGGCCTGCTCCTCGACGGTGACGTCGCGCGAGACGACCACTCCCCCAGCGTCCACCCCGTCGGGGGCGGGGAGGCGGCGCGCGGTGACGCTGAGGGCGCGCCGGTCCTCACCCGGGAGCCCGTACCAGACCATCTCGCTCTCGAACACCTCGCCGGCGCGCGCGCGGGCGAGTGGGCTCGCCGAGGCGGCGATGGCCGTCGAGCCGTCTGCGGCGAAGACCGCGATCTCGTGCCCGAACGCATCCGTGGTGTTGAGCAGCAGCCCGTGCGCGGTGTTCGTCACGGCGAACTCGCCCGTCGCGGTGATGCGCGTCACACCGAAGTCGACGGCATCCAGCACCTCTGTCACGAGGTCTTCCTGCCGTTGCGCCCGCGCGACCGCGCGACGCAGCTCGGCCGACTGCTTCTCGAGCAGGGCCCGCTGCGCTCTCGCCCGGCGCGCCGTCAAATGCGCCATCGACGACAGCGCCGCGATGATGAACGGCAGGATGAACGTCGACGACGCGAAGCGCTGCTCGTTGTCGGTGATGGTCTGGTGCAGCAGCAGGATGCTGACGACACTCGATACCCCGACCACGCCCCGCAGTCCGAACGACCCGCCGATCCACAGCGCCGGGAACGCCCACAGCAGCCCGAGGCCGGCGACGGGGGCGCTCTCGCGCATCACCGCTATGACGACCACGTCGGCGCCGGGCAGGAGCAGGAGCGCCCAGCGCGGCAGCGCCTCCCAGCGCACCAGCACGGCCGCGATCGTGCCCGCGTAGATGACGGCCGCCCCGACGAAGAACAACGACGGATCGCGCACCTGACCGAGCACGATCGACACGATCACGCCGATCGTGGCCGCTGCGGCGAGCAGCGATTGGTTCGAGACGATGCTGCGCCGCAGGCCGAGACCTTCGCTCGGGTTGAAGGGCGCCATGGCCTCGACCATAGCGTTCTCCCAGGCGCCGCCGCGGGAGGTGGGAGCGGTTTCTCGCGCGGACCCTCCGGTGAGGCGCCGTCTCAGTCCCGCCGGCCGGCTCAGAAGCCGAAGTCGCCCCCACCGAAATCGCCGCCGCCGAAGTCGCCACCGAACCCGCCGCCGGCGTCGCCGCCGAATCCGCCGCCGATGTCGCCACCGGCATCCGCTCCCCCGGCATCCGTCGCCGAGGCATCGGCTGTGCTCGCGTCGCCCGCGGCGTCATCCGCCGCTGCGCCGTCGGCGTACCCCGCGTCGTACCCCGGGTCGAAGAGGGCTCCGACCAAGGCGGATCCGACGACGTACCCGCCGATCGTGCCGAGCATCGACGCGCCGAGCATCGAGCCGAACCCGGGACCGTTCGAGAACGAACGGCCGGCGAACGTGCGCTCCATGAAGCCCGGCTGCCGGTACTCGGCGCGGGTGGCGGCTCGCGCCAGCGCGTCGGGGTCGTCGGTGCGGGGTCGCTCCGCGGGGTCGAGCCCCGACGACAACTCCTGCAGCACCTGCCGGCGCTGCTCCGGGGAGAGCTTGCCGAACGCCTCGGCGTGCACCTGCTCGACGGTCTCGGGCGGAGCGGTGCGCAGCAGATAGCGGTATCGCTCGATCGCCTGCTCGTCGGCGGATGATCCGGATGCCGATGGCGCAGCGCCCTGCGCCGCCTGAGCCTGCGGCGGGGGCGGCGCGTACCGGCCGTCGGTGTCGCGCAGCTCGCTCGCGGTCCCGCGGGGCGCGGGAGGCACATCGGCGCGTCGGGAGTCGTCGCCGGAACCGAAGAGTCGATCGAGGAAGCCCATGCTGGTTGCCTTTCTGCGGGTGTGCGCCCACGCTACGGGGCGCGACACGGCCGAGACAGGGCTTGCGCCCGCACCCTCAACCGCGTCGCGCGAGGGCCTCGCTCACCCAGCGCGCGTACCGCGCCCACGGGTCGTCGACTCCGGCGGCGAGGCCGGCGATGTGCGCGTCAAGCGCGGGACTGCGGCGGAACCACTCGGTCCGCCCGAACCGCTCGTCGGCGAACAGCGCGTGTCGCCGGCGCTCGACGAGCCGGTCGCCCGGCTCGAACGCGAGGAGCTCGTCGTGCCAGATCGCAGCGAGGCGGCGACGCGGGTGGGCCGTGGTGCCGATCTTCACGCGGTCGTCGAAGCGCAGGTAGTAGACGACGTCGACCCGCGGAGGGGGGAGCTCGTCGTCGAGCGGTTCGCCGTGCCGCCACTCGCACACCGCGCACAGCCATCCCGACGGCCAACGCACGCCGAGACGCGATCCGCACACGAGGCACGGGGTGGGCAGGACGTCGGTGACGCCCTCCCGGGCGGCCGACCAATCGGCGCTCACCGCGAGGTGCCAGGCGCACAGCGCGATCGGCACGTCGGGCTCGACAACGCCGACGCAACCGACGACCAGACAGGGAGGAGAGGGGGGCACGGCGTCAGGTTACGCGCGGCCTCCGACATCGCGGACGACCGCCGTCCGTCACCGGTGGCGGCCGCCCGCGGGCGTCAGTCCTCGACGGCCGGCGCCTCGAGCAGCAGGAACAGGCCCGCGTAGGGGCCGAGCTCGAGCGAGAAGCTCTGCAACTCATCGACCCGGCCGACCGTCTCGCCGGTGGAGGCGTCGACGGCGGTGCTCTGCGGCACGAGCCACTCCGAGCGCACGGTGCCCTCGATCGTCTCGTTCGAGAAGTTCAGCACCGTGATCTGCAGCGGCGCAGTCTCGTCGCGTCTGTCGCCCCCGTCGAGGCGATGCACCATGACGAGCATGCTCGGGTGCCCGACCTGCGGGATGTCGACCTGCGACGCGACGGCGATGCCGTTCTCGCTGCGGATGCGGAGAACCTCGCGCAGCCCCGAGAGGAACGACTCCGGGTCGTTCTGCTGGGTGCCGAGCGAGCCGTACAGCGACCGCGCGCGCGGGATCCCCGACATCGACGACGACGCCTCGGGCGCGACGTCGAGCAGATCGTGCCCTCCGCGCTCGATCCACCGGGTGTCGCCCGACGAGATCAGGTGCCGCACGTCGTCGGCCGGGAGCGTCAGCGACCCGGTGAGGTCCCACCCCGAGAGGGCGAACACACCGGGCTGCCACGAGTTGTACTTCGCGAGAAGCAGGTGCGCGTCGCGGATCGCCGGGATGTCGGCTTCGGTGATGTCGCTCAGGGTTGCCTTGCCCTGGGTGGCCGCGATCAGCGAGGCCGAGGTGCAGGCGATGCCGTTCTGCGTGAAGACGAGGTTGTAGTCGGCCTCGACCGTCAGCTTCTCGGTGAGGTCGGCACGCACCATCTCGGCGATCTCTCCGCCGCTGTACTCCTCGTGGCGGAAGGGGTACAAGGTGTCGCGGTGCGTGGTCGCCCAGTGCACGAGCTCGTAGGTCAGCTCGTCGTGGTTCTGCAGACCGTGCACGAGCTGCACCGGCTCCACGCCCGTCTCGAGGGCCGTGTTCAGCGCGAGGCGGAGGAACTCGGTGTTCGCCGTCGCGAGGGCGTGGTGGTACCCGGGCCGGGTCACGAAGTCGTAGGAAAGGTCGGCGCCCACTGCTCCGGTGTCGCGGATGTCCTCCATCGTGAGGTTCAGCTCCTGGAAGGTGAACCCGCCCACCTTGCGGACCATGCCCGCGATGATGTGGTTCGCCGCGTGCGAGAGCGGATGACCTTCCGACCACGCCGGGAGCCCCTCCGCGCTCTTCTCGACACCGAGGAAGCCGTTCGCGTCGAGACGCAGGGCGCTCGTGCCGAGGTCGCCCAGCGAGTGCAGGGCGTCGCCGATGACGAGGCGCATGCCCGCGAACGTGGGGTCGAGCCAGTTGATGGAGGGCTGTCCCTCCTTGAAGTAGTGCAGGTAGACCCATCGGCGCTCGAGGCCGTCGGTTCCCACGACCGGAGCGGTGGTGCTCCAGTTGGTCTCTTTCACACCGGGGGTGTAGAAGATCACACGCTGCAGCTCGCCGATGATGTAGCCACGAGCGCTGAGTTCGCGCTCGGTCTCGGAGTCGAGGTTGACCGAGTCGCGACCGGCGGGGACCTCGGGCAGCAGGTCCCAGTCCTCACGCGGGATCTCGACCATGTGGTAGATGCCCGGGTAGTCCTTGTACGCCATCTCGGCGAGGCGGAAGTCAGCGCCCTTGCCCGTGTGACCGGGCACGATGTCGTCGATGACGCTGCCGCCGTGCGACTCCGCCACGTCGGCGACGCGGCGGAAGGCATTCTCGTCACCGAACTCGGGGTCGATCTGCGTGCTGATGCGGTCGAAGTGGCCGTCGACGCTGGGCGTCTCCTGCCAGCCCGTGATGCCGCCGGCCCGCTTCACGGGACCCGTGTGGATGCCGTTGATCCCGACCCACTCGAAGGCCTCCCACAGCGCCTCGTCGCCGAGCGCTTCGAGGAACGACTCCCCCGGGCGCGTGATCAGCGAGATGGGGTAGGCCGTGAACCAGACGTCGGTCGACTCGATGGCGCGGCGCGCATCGGGCCGGGCGTACGGGTTGCGCCACATGGACGGCTGACCCGACAGCTGCCGGCTCAACACGTCGGCATCCTTCAGCATGGACTGACGGACCAGCCACTCCACGTAGGAGGGGTTGCCGCCGTTGGCGTTGCGCGGATCCGTGAGGAAGCGACGCAGCGTGCCGCCGCGGAACTGATCCCGCGGGCGAAGGCGCCGCGGCCGCGCCGGATAGCGCTGCTCGTCGTAACTGATCTCGGTCGTGGCCTCCGCCACGTCGTCGGCCTCGACACGCTCCGCGTCGAAGTGATCCGCATCGACCACGGCGTCATCCGCCATGCTCCGCTCGTCGGCGTCATCCACGCGCGACCTCCCTCTCACATCACCATCGACGCTAGTCGGTTCTCCCGACATCGACGGTGGCCATTGACCTCGTCCCTCGGTGTGTCGATGAATCCGCGGCTCACGGGGCACCGCGCGGCGCGCGAAGAGCCGCCACCGCGAGCACGAACGCCGCGCCGCACATCACCAGGACCGCGCCGACGAACGGCGCCCACCCGAGCGAGCCGAACAGCAGTCCCAGCGCCCAGCCGAACACGCTGGAGCCGGCGTAGTAGCCGAGGTAGTACAGCGACGACGCCTGGGCGCGCGCCCTCGCCTCGGCGGCCACGGGTGTCCATCCGGATGCCACGGCGTGCGCGCCGAAGAAGCCCGCGGTGAACATCAGCAGGCCGGGGATCACGGCGATGAGCGTCGGCACGAACATCAGTGCGGCGCCCGCGCCCATCACCCCGATGCTCCAGAGCAGGACGGGGAGCCGGCCGTGCCGGACCGCCAGGGCGCCCGCACGCGGGGATGACGCCGTGCCGGCGAGGTAGGCGAGGAACAGCAGGGTCACGAGCGCCGGCGCGAGGGAGAACGGCGGAGCCGTCAGATGGAAGCCGAGGTAGTTGTACACCGCGACGAAGGCCCCCATCAGCAGGAAGCCCTGTGCGTAGAGCGCGAGCTGCACGGGCGACCGCAGGTTGGAGGCCAGTCGCGCGCGGATCGTCGGTCCCCGTTCCCGCCGGGCGCGGCCGGGAACGAACCCGCGCGCTTTCGGGACGAGGCCCAGGAACAGTACGGCCGCGATCACGCAGAGCACGACGACGGATGCCACTCCCCACCGCCACCCGGCGAGTTCACCGATCCAGCCCGAGAAGACGCGTCCCGACAACCCGCCGACCGTCGTTCCCGCGATGTAAGAGCCTGCAGCCGCGGCCACATGGCGCGGCGACACCTCCTCGCTGAGGTAGGCGAGAGCCACGGCGGGGACGGCGCCGAGCGCGGCTCCCTCGAGCAGGCGGAGCGCCAGCAGCACACCCATGTCGCCGGCGAACGGCGTGAGCGCCCCCAGGAGGGTGGCGACGAGGAGGCCGATCGTCATCGCGGGGACCCGACCGATGCGATCCGCGACGATCGACCACGGGATGACGGCCGCCGCGAGACCCAGCGTCGACGCCGACACGGTCAGCGCGGCCGCCGCGGGCCCGCCGCCGATATCGGCGGCGATGGCGGGGAGGACGGCCTGGGTGGCGTACAGCTGCGCGAAGGTCGCGACTCCGCCGAAGAAGAGACCGATGAGAAGACGTCGGTACTCGCGGCTGCCCGGTACGTGCCCCGAGAACCCGCTCACGGTCTCGACCCTACCCGGCCCGGATACGACGAAACGCCGCCGCATCCCCTCCTGTCGGTGGGGTGCGACGGCGTCGTGCCGAATGCGGGCGTGTGAGCACGCCTGTAAATGCGAAATGGCCACCCAGCTTTGGGTGGCCATTTCGACTTAAAGGAAGTCCGGCGGTGTCCTACTCTCCCACAGGGTCCCCCCTGCAGTACCATCGGCGCTGAGAGGCTTAGCTTCCGGGTTCG